>CAVZXY010000001.1:0-49441 GCA_963779345.1 uncultured Alphaproteobacteria bacterium
GGGCCTTATGGAGACGTGGGATAGGTTCTGCGCCGTCACCCTGAGGTGCGAGCGCGGAGCGCGAGCCTCGAAGGGCAACGGCCCGGGCCGCTCATCCTTCGAGGCGCGCCTTTGGCGCGCACCTCAGGATGACGGTGATAGAACTTAACGCGGAGCTCTTTTGGCCAAAATCCGTTGCAGCGTACGGCGGTGCATATTGAGTCGCCGCGCGGTTTCCGAGACATTGCGCCCGCACAATTCGTAGATGCGCTGGATGTGCTCCCAACGCACCCGATCGGCCGACATCGGATTTTCCGGCGGCTCGCACTTGCAGTTGTCGTGTGCGAGCAGTGCGGCTACCACGTCGTCGGCGTCGACCGGTTTGGCAAGATAGTCGACGGCGCCGAGCTTCATGGCGGTCACCGCGGTGGCAATATTGCCGTAGCCAGTCAAAATAATACCGCGCGCATCGGGCCGCTGCCGCTTCAGCGCGCAAATTACGTCAAGCCCGTTGCCGTCGCTAAGCCGCATCTCGATGACCGCGAAGGCCGGCGCAGCGTGTTCCACCTGCTGCAAGCCGTCCGCGACCGATTCGGAGGTCGCGACACTAAAGCCGCGCTGCTCGAGCGCCCTTGCCAGTCGTTGCAGAAACGAGCGGTCGTTATCGACGATCAGCAGCGATCGTTCGGCGGAGACCTCTTCTCGCAGCGCCGGTTCGGCGATGCCGTCGATATGAATATCCACGATGCACCCATTTATTGCCGCGAACTCTACCGCCGCCTCCCGCATAAACAAAGCATAAAAATAGGTAATTCGTCCTGCGATATCAAGATGCTGGGAACGCCGGCCCCACCCAAATTCGTTCTTCCTCGATGCGCGGCAGTTCCGCCGCCGTTATCGGCATACGAACATTTGGCAATAGCGTAGCCCGCTCATCGCGATCATTGACTGCCTGCGGGCCGGGCTTGCGCTTCCGGCGGCGGGGCGTCACATCTTGCATCACAATGGACGCGCAGAACACGCCAGCCGTCGCCGTCGAGCGTCTGGTCAAGCTCTACAAGGGCGTTGCGGCGGTCGACGGTATTTCGTTTCGTCTGGCGCCGGGCTCGATGACCGGGCTGCTCGGCGGCAACGGCGCCGGCAAGACCACGACCATCGCCATGATCATGGGGCTGGTCACGCCGACCGCCGGCACGGTCACGGTGCTGGGCGCGCAGATGCCGCGCGAGCGCTATCGCGTGCTGCACCGGATGAATTTCGAGAGCCCCTATGTGGCGCTGCCGATGCGGCTCACCGTCCGGCAAAATCTGTCGGTGTTCGCGCAGCTTTACGCCGTCGCCGATATCGATGAGCGGATTGCTTCGCTGGCCGCCGATCTCGATCTCACGGAATTTCTCGACCGGCCGGCGGGCAAGCTGTCGGCCGGCCAAAAGACGCGCGTCTCGCTCGCCAAGGCGCTGCTCAACCGTCCCGAAGTCCTGCTGCTCGACGAGCCGACGGCGTCGCTCGATCCCGACACCGCCGACTGGGTGCGCGACCGGCTCGTCCGGTTTCGCCGCGCGCAAGGGGTGACCGTTCTGCTCGCCTCGCACAACATGACCGAGGTCGAGCGGCTGTGCGAGCGCGTCATCATCATGAAAACGGGCCGTATCGAGGACGACGACACGCCGCAGCGCCTGCTCGACCGTTATGGACGCGAGACTTTGGAAGAGGTGTTCCTCGACGTGGCGCGCGGCCGCGGCGAACACCGCGAGGCCGCGCAATGACCGGCAGCAACTCCGGCCTCGACTTTTCGTTCAATCGCGTCGCCGCCATGGTGCGACGCTACTGGTATCTCTTGCGCTCGTCCTGGCCGCGCGTGCTCGATCTGATCTACTGGCCGACCGTGCAGATGCTGATGTGGGGTTTTCTGCAACTCTACGTATCGCAAAACGGCGGACTGTTCGTGCGTGCCAGCGGCGTGTTCATCGGCGCGGTATTGTTGTGGGACATCCTGTTCCGAGGCCAGCTCGGATTCTCGATTTCGTTCCTGGAAGAGATGTGGTCGCACAATCTCGGCAACCTGATGATGTCGCCGCTGCGGCCGGTGGAGTTCATCGCCGCCTTGATGATCATGAGCATCGTGCGTTTGCTGATCGGCATGATCCCGGTGACGCTGCTCGCGGTTCTCTTCTTCGGATTCAATCTCTGGTCGCTCGGCTTCGCGCTCGCCGCCTTCTTCGGCAATCTGATCCTGACCAGTTGGGCGATCGGAATTTTTGTCGCCGGCCTGTTGCTGCGCAACGGCATGGGCGCCGAGAGCATGGCCTGGACCATCATGTTCCTGTTCCTGCCGCTCACTTGCGTCTACTACCCGGTTACGGTGCTGCCTTGGTACCTGCAATATGTTGCGTGGGCGCTGCCGCCGACATACGTATTCGAGGGCATGCGGGCGTTGCTCATCGATCACGTCTTCCGCGCCGACCTGATGTTGGAAGCGCTGGCGTTCAATGTCGCTTTGTTCGCCGCCGCGTCGTTCGCCTTCCTGAAGCTCTTGCAGAGCGCCCGGATGCAGGGCTCGCTGCTCCAAGGCGGTGAATAAGTCGAAAAGCCATGAGATCGCAGGGCTTTATAGGTTAGTTTCCGGGCGTAAACCGGACGCGAAGGACTTATCGCTATGTTGACGATATGACAGAAAAGCGACACGGTGCTGCAACGCAGCAAGGGCCGGGGACTGAGTCCATGCCGATTGGTGAATTCGACGGGGCAGCCACGCTGCCCGGCGACAATGGTATTTTGCTGTCGACGCCAATGTACTGGCTCTACGAGATGGGCCATGCCGCGCTCAATCCTTCGCGCGCGATGGCCGACGCCACGCGTCTGTTCTTCAAGAACCCGGCCAATCCGTTCGCGCACACTACCTATGGCAAGTCAATTGCCGCAGCGGCGGAATTGTTCGAGCGCTCGACGCGCCGCTATCGCCGGCCGGAATGGGGCATCGATAGTGTGACGGTCGGCGCCGAACGTGTACCGGTGCACATCACCAGCGTGTGGGAACGTCCGTTCTGCAAGCTTCTGCATTTCGAGCGCGCCTTTGCGCGCGCGCCGCGCCGTCCGCAGCCGAAGCTGCTGATCGTGGCGCCGATGTCGGGCCATTATGCGACGCTGCTGCGCGGCACGGTGGAAACCTTCCTGCCCAATCACGACGTTTACATCACCGAATGGACCGACGCGCGCATGGTGCCGGCGGCGGAGGGCCGCTTCGATCTCGACGACTACATCGACTACGTCATTTCGATGCTGCACGCACTCGGCGGCGACGTGCATGTGATCGCGGTTTGCCAGCCCTCGGTTCCAGTGCTGGCGGCGGTCTCGCTGATGGAAGCCGACCAGGACCCTTACGTGCCGCATTCCATGGTGCTGATGGGCGGCCCGATCGACACCCGTATCAATTCCAACGCGGTCAACAAGCTCGCCGAAAATCGCGGCATCGATTGGTTCCGCAACCACGTCATCACCAAGGTGCCGTTCCCGCACCCCGGCTTCATGCGTGACGTCTATCCGGGCTTCCTGCAATTGCACGGCTTCATGAGCATGAACCTCGACCGCCACATCGAGGCGCACCGCAATCTGTTCACGCATCTGGTCAAGGGCGACGGCGATTCGGCGCAGAAGCACCGCGAATTCTATGACGAATATCTCGCGGTCATGGATCTCTCTTCTGAGTTTTATCTGCAGACCGTCGAGACCGTGTTTATCCGCCATGCGCTGCCGAAGGGCGAAATGACCCATCGCGGCCGCCGCATCGATCCTTCGCAGATCAAGCGCGTCGCGCTGCTGACGGTGGAAGGCGAGCATGACGACATTTCCGCGGTCGGGCAGACCGAGGCGTCCCACGTCCTGTGCTCGAACATACCGGCCGATGACAAGGCGCATTACCTGCAGCCGGGGGTCGGCCACTACGGCGTGTTCAACGGCTCGCGCTTCCGCTCCGAGATCGCCCCGCGCATCTCCGATTTCGTGCTGTCGCATAATGGGCGCGGCAAAGGCGCCCGTCCTGCTCCGGCCAAGGCGGCGTCCGCCAGCTGATCGGCGCTTTACCGGCGCGCCACCGCGCCGGCTGTTCGTTACAATGTAAGCCCTTGCGTCGCTGCGGCATTTCCGGCCGCGCAAAACCGCGTGGCGAACGGCGGCGAATATGGCAGTATTTCCGCGACGTACTGCGATCGGGCGGATGATTCGCATGCCTCTGCGCGCGCTGCTCTACCGCCGGCCCAGCGAACCGCCGGCGATCAGCATCACCTTCGAGCGCCAAATCTATCTGGTGCGCGTGCGGCGCCACCGGCAGGCGCGGCGCTATACGCTGCGCATCCATTCGGTCACGCGCGAAGTGGTGCTCACCATGCCGCCGCGCGGCAGCTTGAAGCAGGCGCACGAGTTTGCGCAGAAGCATGGCGGCTGGATCGCCGCTCGGCTTGGCCGCTTGCCCGAACCGGCGCCGTTCGCGCACGGCGCGACGATCCCGTTGCGCGGCGTCGATCACCGCATCGAGCACCGGTGCGAGCGGCGCGGCACGGTCTGGGTCGAGAGCGGCGACGCGGGCGAGCGGCTGCTTTGCGTCGCCGGCGCGGAGCCGCATGTCGCGCGGCGGATTTCCGATTATCTCAAACGCGAGGTGAAAGCCGATCTCGAGGCGGCGAGCCGGCGCGCGGCATCCGGCCTTGGCGTTACCTTCCGCCGCGTGTCGATTCGCGACCCGTCGAGCCGCTGGGGCTCGTGCTCGACGACCGGCGTGCTGTCCTATTCGTGGCGGTTGATCTTCGCGCCGCCCTTCGTGCTCGACTATCTGGCGGCGCACGAGGTCGCGCATCTCGTGCAAATGAACCACAGCAAGGCTTTCTGGCGGGTGGTCGAGCGTATTTGCCCGCATGTCGCGCGCGCCAAATCATGGCTCGACGCCCACGGCGCCGACCTGCATCGCTATGGCATGCCTGATCCACGCTGGCGCCGCATAGGCGCATGATGTAGGGACACACGGCATGCTTGGCTTGTCGCCGCGCGTGGCGATGCCCCTCATTGTTTTTTCGGTATCCCGATCTTGCTGCGTCCCGGCACATTCGCGCTCACGGTTCTGCTGGCGGCGCTGAGCGCGATCGGGCCGCTCACCACCGACATGTATCTGCCGTCGCTGCCCGATATCGCGCGCCTGCTCGGCGCCTCGACCGCGCAGACGCAACTTACCATCTCGTCCTACCTCGTCGGCTTTGCCGTTGGACAGATTTTCTACGGTCCATTGGCCGACCGGCATGGCCGCAAGCCGGTGCTGCTCGGCGCGATGGCGCTTTATTGCGCGGCGAGCCTTGCCTGCGCGCTGTCGACGTCGATCGAAATGCTGATCGCGGCGCGCGCGCTGCAGGCGCTGGGCGGCGCCGGCGGCATCGTGCTGGCGCGCGCCATCGTGCGCGACCTCTATTCTGGCACGCGCGCCGGGCGTGAACTGTCGCTTATCGGCGCGGTGATGGCGCTGGCGCCAGTATTCGCGCCGCTCATCGGCGGCGTGCTGCAGACCACCTTGGGTTGGCGCTCGGTCTTTTTTACCTTGGTTGTCGCAGGATTGGCCGGCGCCGCAATCGTCTGGCCCTTGATGCCGGAAACGCTGAGCCAACGGGCGGCTCACCCGGTAACGCCGGCCAGCATGCTCAAATCCTATCGCGTCGTGGCGCGCAATCCGGCCTATCTCGCTTATCTCGGCATCGCCTCCACCAGCTTCGCCGGACTGTTCGCCTGGATTTCCGGCTCGTCTTTCGTGCTGCAATATCTCTATGGCCTCACGCCGTTCCAATTCGGCGTCGCCTTCGCCGTCGGCTCGGCCGGCTACATGGCCGGCACGACGCTCGCCGCGCGGCTGGTGATGCGGCACGAACTCGACCGCACGCTCGGCTACGGCGCCGCGGCGATGGCGGGTGGCGGGATCGCGATGGTCTTGGCGGTCGCATTGGGGCTGACGTCCGCCGCCGCGCTGGTGCTGCCAATGGCGCTTTATCTCGCCGGCCTCGGCATGGTGTTGCCGCAGGCAATCGCCGGCGCCATGACGCCGTTTCCGGAGCGTGCCGGTGCTGCCTCTGCGCTGCTCGGCTTCGTGCAGCAGAGCATCGCGGCGCTGTGCGGCGCGCTGGTCGGCGCGCTGCTCGGCTCGACCGCTTGGCCGCTTGCTGGCATGATCGCGGCGATGGGCTGCGCGACGCTCGGTTTGTGGATCGCGACCCGCGTGGTGCGCGGCCGCGCGGTCAAGACTTAGTTCCGGCTACGGCCGAACAGATTATTGAGCAGCCAACCGTCGAGGCTGGCGCCGTCATGTGCGGTGGGCGCGTTGCTGGCGGCTTGCACCGGCGCCATGCCGCCGGCCTGGCGCGACGGAGCATTGCCGCCGAACAGCCCGGAGAACACGCCGGGCGGCGGACCGGGCAGGGCGGCGACGGGAACACTCTGGTGGGCGCCACGCATGAAGCGGCTCCAGATTTCGACCGGCAGCGAACCGCCGGTCACCTTCTTGGTTGGCGCGCCGTCGTCATTGCCGAGCCAGACGCCGGTAACGAGATGGGCGGTGTAGCCTATGAACCAGGCGTCGCGGAAATCTTGGCTGGTGCCGGTCTTGCCGGCGGCCGGCCAGCCGGGCAACGCCGCCTTATGCGCGGTGCCGATGGTTAGCGTCTGCGCCATCATCTCGTTCATCATCGCCACATAGCGCGCCTCGATGATACGGCCGAGCGGTTGGTCGTTGTGCATATAAAGAATTTTGCCGTTGCTCGCGGTGATGCGCTCGATCACGTGCGGTACCACGGCGAGCCCGCCATTGGCGAAGGGCGCATAGGCGCTGACCAGTTCGAGCGGGGATACCTCCGAGGTGCCGAGCGCAATCGAGGCGTTGGGCTCGAGCTTCGAGGCGATGCCGAGCCGGTAGGCGGTGCGGATCACCGCAGCGGGCGAGAATTCCATGGTCAGACGCACCGACACGGTGTTGAGCGACAGCGCCAGCGCTTTGGTCAGCGTGACCGAGCCATAATATTCGTGACCGTAATTCTCCGGCTGCCAGCCGCTCGATCTTGATCGGCGCGTCCAGGCGCACGCTGTCGGGCGTGAGCCCATGTTCAAGGGCGGTGAGGTAGACGAAAGGTTTGAAGGCGGAGCCGGGTTGCCGCTTGGCGGCGACCGCGCGATTGAACTGGCTCTCGGCGTAATTGCGGCCGCCGATCATGGCGCGCACAGCGCCGTCCGGCGTCATCGCTACCAGCGCGCCCTGGCTGACGCCGTTCTTCACGCCTTTCTGCGCCAGTTCCTCGGTGAGCGCCTGTTCGGCGCCTGCCTGCAGGCCGCTGTCAATCGTGGTCTTGACCACGAGGTCCTCGTCGACGTGACCGAGCACATCGTTGATTGCGTCCATCACCCAATCGGCGACATAGTTGATCGAGCCGTTGCCGGCCTGCGCGGCGATCTGCGGCGGATGCGCGAGCGCAACCTTCTCGCTGGCGGGTGAAATGAAGCCGACATCGGCCATGGCGGCGAGCACGATGTGCGCTCGTTGCTCGGCGCCGTCGAAGTTGCGCGTCGGCGCCAAACGCGACGGCGACTTAACGAGGCCGGCGAGCAGGGCCGCCTCCGGCAGGCTCATCTGCTTGGCGGACTTGCCGAAATAACGCTGCGCCGCCTGCTCGATGCCGTAGGCGCCGGAGCCGAAGTAAACGCGGTTAAGATACAGTTCGAGAATCTGCGTCTTCGTGAATTTGTGCTCCAGCCACAGTGCCAGCAGCATCTCCTGCAGCTTGCGGTGAACCGTACGCTCTTGCGTCAAAAAGAGATTTTTCGCCAATTGTTGCGTGATGGTGGAGGCGCCTTGCGCCACGCCGCGATGCAAGATGTTAGCGACCATAGCGCGCGCGATGCCGAAGGGATCGACGCCGTAATGCTCGTAGAAGCGGCGATCCTCGATGGCGACGAAAGCTTGCGGCACGTATTTCGGCAGTTCCTTCAGCGGCAGCACGGCGCCGCCGGCGTCGCCACGCGTGGCGAGCGGGCGGCCGTTCAAATCCACGATCTGGATCGACGGCGGCCGTTTCGGAATCTCCAGCGATTGCAGCGGCGGCATGTGCGCGCCGGTCCAGGCGACGACGCCGACGACGCCGATGACGAGCCACAGCCCGAGCACCAAACTCCAATAGGCGGCGCGGCCGATCAGCGAACGGCGAGAGCCACGTCTGCGGGATTGCTTGGCGCGCTTGCGCTTGGCCGGCGGTTTGCCGCTGCCGCCCGCGGGACGGTCGCCCGGTGCAATCCGCAGCTCGGGCCCGCTGTCAAAGACTGGCTCCCGGCGCGTGCCCGATTGTCCGCGTTTCGACGCCATGCGTGACCCGACCCGATCAGCCGGCCTTGGCCGGTCCCCGAGGGGCACGCTAAGCGCCGCGATTTAAGGGGCCGTTAAGGGAGTGCTGCTGCCGACCGTACCGGCATGATCTTGATCAATGCCGAGACCGCGGCGAATTACTATGTAATTTCACAGTGTTGCCGCCGAGATCTTGCACTATGACCGCATCAGCCAATTCACGCCCGCAACTCAAGATCACGCGCGTCGCGCTCGATACCGGCCGCGAAAACGTGGTCGTCATCTCGCGGCGGTCGAGGGCGCTGCGGCCGGAGGTGTTCCGCGGCATTTTCCGCGTCGAGGTGCTCCGCAATTCGCGCGTGATGCTGGCGACGCTGCTGCTGACCGACGACGGGCTGGTGGCGCCTGATGAACTCGGTCTCTCCGATCCCGCCTTCCGCCGTTTCGCCGAGCCGGCCGGCAGTCTGGTCACCGTCACGCCAGCACCGCCTCCGGACAGCCTCGACGCGGTGCGCGCCAAGATTCAGGGCCGTGCTTTAAGCGCCGCCGAGTTGCGCTCGATCGTCGAGGACATCGCGCACTACCGCTATTCCGACATGGAGATTGCCGCTTTCCTCATTGGCTCGGCGAGTTTCATGACCAGCGGCGAACTCCTGGCGCTGTCGCAAGCCATGGCCGAGGTCGGCACGCAGCTCAAGTGGGGGGGCCACACCGTCGTCGATAAGCATTGCATCGGCGGCATCCCCGGCAATCGCACCTCCATGATCATCGTGCCCATCGTCGCCGCGCACGGCCTGATGATCCCGAAGACGTCCTCGCGCGCCATCACGTCGCCGGCCGGCACCGCCGATACCATGGAAGTGCTGGCGCGGGTCGACCTCGGCGTCGAAGAGATGAAGGAAGTGGTGACCGCCTGCCATGGCTGCCTGGTCTGGGGCGGCCACGTCAATCTGTCGCCGGCCGACGATATCCTGATCTCGGTCGAGCGGCCGCTTGGCATCGACACCCGCGAGCAGATGGTGGCGTCGATCATGTCGAAGAAGCTGGCGGCCGGCTCGAGCCACCTGCTGATTGATATTCCGGTCGGTCCGGCGGCCAAGGTCGCGACCGCGATGGAAGCGATGCGGCTGCGCAAGCTGTTCGAATTCGTCGGCGATCACTTCGGCATTGCGGTCGAGGTGGTGACCAGCGATGGCCATCAGCCGGTCGGCAATGGCATCGGCCCGGTGCTGGAGGCGCAGGACGTGATGGCGGTCCTCGGCAACGAAGCCGGCGCGCCCGCCGACCTGAGGGAGAAGTCGCTGCGGCTCGCCGCGCATCTGCTCGAATACGACCCCGATCTGCGCGGCGGGTCAGGCTATAGCCGCGCTAAGGAACTGCTCGACAGCGGCGCCGCACTCAAGCAGATGCACAAGATTATTGAGGCGCAGGGGCCTTCGGATTGCAGCGCCGAACTCGGCGCGCTCACCGTTGACATTCCGGCCTCGCGCGACGGCGTGGTCGAAGCGATCGATTGCCTGCGTCTCAATCGCCTCGCGCGCACAGCCGGTGCGCCGATCGACAAAGGCGCTGGCATCCAGATCTTCAAGAAGGTCGGCGATTGGGTGGAGCAGGGCGAGCCGCTCTACCGCATCCATGCCGCCGACCAGTCGGAATTTGACCTGGCGCTCGCCAGCGCGAAGGCCGATGCTGGCTATGTCGTCGGCAATCGCACAGCGCGTGGAAACGGCGCGTGAGCATCGCTCTGCAGTGCCTGCCGTCCTCGGCCGATGCCGCGCGGCGGCTGGCGGCGCGGCTCGGTTTGGCGCCGCACGAGATTGCACCGCATCGCTTTCCTGACGGCGAACTACGCGTTACGGTCGGACCGGTCGCCGCAACGACAATCGTTTACGCTTCGCTCGATCAGCCGAATGAGAAGCTGTTGGCGCTGATGTTCGCGTCGGAAGCCTTGCGGCGCGGCGGCGCTAAGCGGCTGGTGCTGGTCGCACCTTATCTTTGCTATATGCGGCAGGATGCGGCCTTTCATGAAGGCGAGGCAATCAGCCAGAATGTGATCGGACGGCTGCTCGCCGATAACTTCGACCGCGTCATCACGGTCGACGCCCATCTGCATCGTACGGCGCGCATCGAAGACGTTTTCCCGGGCATCGCGGCGGACGATCTTTCGGCTGTGCCGGCGATGACCGAGGCCCTGCGCGCAAACGGCGTGGATTCCCGCACAGTGGTAGTCGGGCCAGACGAGGAATCGCAGCGCTGGGTCACCGATCTTGCCGGCCGCTTGGGACTCGAACACGTGGTCGCGCGCAAGACGCGCCGCGGCGACCGTTCGGTCGAAATATCGTTTGTCGATCCGGCGCCGTTCGTCGGCCGTCCGGCGTTGCTGGTCGATGACATTGTCTCCTCGGGCGGCACGTTGATTGCCTGCGCTAAGGCTCTTCATGCCTCCGGCGCGACCACGGTCGATGCGGTCGTCACCCATGCGCTGTTTGCGCCGGAACTGCTGGGCGAATTCTTGCGCGCCGGTATCCGTTCGGTGCGCTCGACCGACAGCGTGCCGCATCCGACCAATGCCATCGCGCTCGACGCGGTACTTGCCGCCGCTTTAAGCAAGGAGCTCGGCGCATGAGCGTGACCCTACGATTTTGCGGCGCGGCCCGCACGGTGACCGGCTCTTGCCATCTCTTTGAGACACGAGCCGGACGCGTACTGGTGGATTGCGGCTTGTTCCAGGGCTCGAAGACGCTGAAGGAATTGAACTACGGCCGGTTTCCTTTCGACCCTGCCGAAATCGCCGCCGTGCTGCTGACGCACGCGCATATCGACCATAGCGGTCTCATCCCCAAGCTTACGCGCGGCGGTTTTCGCGGGCCGGTGTTTGCAACGCATGGAACTATCGATCTGTGCTCCTTCATGCTGCCCGATGCGGGCAGTATTCAGGAATCAGAAGTGGCGACGCTCAATCGACGCAGCGCCGCGCGCGGGCGGCCGCCGGTGACGCCGATCTACACCCAGCGCGACGCCATCGCCTCGCTCGATGCCTTCCGTCCGGTCGAATACAAGACCTGGGTCGAAGTCCTGCCGGGCGTGCGCGCGCGCTACTGGAACGCCGGTCACCTGCTCGGCTCGGCCTCGATTGAAATCGAGTTCGCCGGCGAAGGCACATCGGGCAAAACGGTGCGCGTGCTCGCCTCCGGCGATCTCGGTCCCGACGCCAAGTTGCTGGAATCCGATTCGGAGGCGCCGACTGGGCTCGACTATGTGATCTGCGAATCAACCTACGGCGACGAGGATCGGCCTCCAGTGACGCGCCAGAGCCGGCGCGAACATCTCGCTGCCGAAGTGCGGGCGGCGCAGGCGCGCGGCGGCGCGTTGCTCATTCCCGCCTTTGCCGTGGAGCGCACACAAGAACTGATCGTCGATCTCATCGATCTGATGGAGCGCAGCGATGTTCCGACGGCGCCGATCTTTCTCGATTCGCCGCTCGCTATCCGCGCCACGGAAGTGTTCCGGAAACACAGCGATGCTCCCGAATCCGGCGTTGACGTCCAGCGGCTCCTTTCCTCGCCGTACCTCCGCTGCACCGAAACGGTCGAGGAGAGCAAAGCGATCGCCAGATTGACCGGCTTTCATATCATCATCGCGGCCAGCGGCATGTGCGACGCCGGACGCATTCGCCATCATCTCAAGCGCTGGCTCTGGCACGCCAAGGCGACCGTGCTGCTGGTCGGTTTCCAGGCGCAGGGAACGTTGGGGCGGTTCCTCGCCGACGGCACCAAGGCGGTGCGCATACAAGGCGAAGAAATCAAGGTTGCGGCACGCATCCGCCGGCTCGACGAGTACTCCGGGCATGCCGACGGGCCGGAACTGGCGCGCTGGATCGCGTCGCGCCGGCCGATCGAGCGCGGCATTTTTCTGGTGCATGGCGAAGAGCCGGCGCTGGCGGGCCTGAACGAACGCATCGCCGAACGCACGGTGCCGGCGTCAAAGGTGTTCACTCCGCTGCTCGACGACATATTCGAATTGACGACGGCGGCGCCGACGCCGATCGACGTTTCACATCGCCGGCGTCTGACGCCGGAGGCGGTGGTCAATCTCGACTGGCACAACGATATGTCGAAGCTCATCCTCGACATCAACGACGCGATCGAAGCAGCGGCCGATGACCGCGCCCGCGGCGTCATTGTCCGGCGGTTGCGGCGTGCGCTGGAGGGAGAGGGCTGAGACTGCCTCGCCCGCTGAACGCTCGCCGGGTTCGATCTGCAGCTCGGGCCCACTATCAAAGACGGGCTCCCGGCGCGTGCCCGATTGTCCGCGTTTCGACGCCATGCGTGACCCGACCCGATCAGCCGGCCTTGGCCGGTCCCCGAGGGCCACGCTACGGCGGGCGGTTTAAGGGGCCGTTAAACGGCGATAAGGCCATGGGCTCACGAGCGAAAGGCCAAATACCCCTATTGTCCGCTTTTTCGGGATACCCAAAGCGGCGTCATTTAAAGTGAGCGGCCGTCCCTGTTGCGCCGTCAGATTACGAGATACCTTTAGCAAGCTGCCCTTTGATCCAGCAGCCATGGGGTGCCGTCATGGGCAAAGCTCTTGTTTCAGCATTGCTTGCGGTGTGTTTTTTCACCTGCGCGGCGACCGGTGTCGAATTGCGGTCTGCCAAGGGCACGACGGATCACCCATTCGGTACGACCGGATTTGTGGCCCCGGCGGGCGTGACCAAGAATCAATGGCGACAAATCAAGGCCGATATTCTGGCCGAACTGCCGAAATTGACGAAATGCCAAGCGAACCTCGACAAATGTACATCGACCGAACAGCGATTTGCAGACATCGTCGGGGAAGCCGCCAGTCAGGAAGGTCTTGCGAAAATTGCACTTATCAACACGACCATCAACGCCCTGATCGATTATGAACCCGACAGGAACCAATGGGGTGTTGCCGATAAGTGGTCCGCGCCCTTCATCCACAAAAAAGGGGCTTTCGAAACCGGTTACGGCGACTGCGAGGATTACGCTCTCGCCAAATACGTGGTCCTCCGGCAAGCGGGCGTGCGTTCCGAAGACGTGCGCATGGTGCTCGTCCATGACAATGCCGTCCGCACCGATCATGCCGTTCTCGCGGTCCGGTACGACAAGCTCTGGCTGATCCTCGATAATCGCTGGGACAAACTAGTCGAGGACAAAGAACTCATACAATTCAAGCCGCTTGCCATTGTCGACGCGAACGGCGTCACATTGCTGGCCAAACAATTCACCTTGAGTGGGAAGGTCGCGCCTGCGGCGGGTCCAGAACGACGAGACTCGCACTGATCGTCGCACATGGATTCAGGCATCGATCTCGCGTAGTGACGGGGGTGTCATGAAGCATGCTTCGATCGCTGCAATCACTGTCGGGCTAGCAATATTTTGTATAGCGTCGATTCAGATCGTCGCTTTTGCGCAGACGGGCAGAACCGGACCATCTCCGCCGTCGCCCACGCAGACATGTCGAGCATGCGTGTCGAGTCTCAGTTCGTGTCTTCGCCGCTGCAATGAACAAAACAGGTCGACTTCTGACAGGCTCAAGTGCGTCAATGCGTGTACCGAAACGCATCGCTGTGCCAGAGGGGTTACGTGTAGTCCGGGCCAATAAATCCGTGGCTATGCGCGGCGTTCATTTCGCCAATTTGCCGTGCTCGCGCAACACCTCGGCGGCGATGCGGTGCGCCTCGTTCGAGGCCGGATGCCGCAGTAAAGCGTGAGCAGCAGCAGCACCTCCTGAATCTGCTCCGCGCTGCAGCCGTTCTTCACCGCGCCGTTGAGGTGCACGCGCAATTCGTTCGGATGGCCCGCCGCCGCCATCATGCCGAACATCACCAGCGACTTGGTCGCCGCCGGCAGCGCGGTGCGGCTCCAGACGTCGCCGTAGGAATAGGCGTTGATGATGTGCCGCAGCGGCTTGCCGAAGTCGCCGACCGTGGCCATGCGCTTCTTCACCGCCTCGTCGGCGAGGCTTTCGTTAAGCGTCTTGTTCAGCTTGGCGACGACCGCCGCCGGCCTGCCACGCGGCGCGAACACGCCATACCAGGTGGTGACGTCATAGCCGGGCAACACGCCCGAGTCGGCGGCGGGCGGCACGTCCGGCACGGCGGGAAAGCGGTCCTTGCCGGTGACCGCCAGCGCCTTGAACTGGCCGGACTTCACCGATCAGGGCCGACACGGTGTCGAACAGAATATCGGCGTGCTTGCCGAGCACGACGTTGATCGCTTCCGGCGATGTCTTCTATGGGACATGCAGCAGGTCGACTTTGGCGATCTGCTTGAACATTTCGCCGACGAAATGCTGGGTGGCGGCAAAGCCGGGGCTGGCGAACACGACCTTGCCGGGATGTTCCTTGGCATAGGCCACCAGTTCCTTGACGTTGCTGGCCGGGAAATCCGGCCGCGTCACGATCATCAGGCTGGCGGTGGCGACCTGGCCGACCGGGACGAAAGCGGCGTTGGTGTCGTAGGGCATGTTCTTTTTGGTGACCGGGCGATGATCTGACCCGCGGTCATGATTCCGAGCGTGTAGCCGTCGGGCATCGCTTTGGCGACCACGTCATTGCCCAAGATGCCGCCCGCGCCGGGCTTGTTTTCGACGATGAGCGGCTGCCCGAGCCTGCCTTGCATCGAGTTCGGCGAGAATGCGGCCAATGATATCGGCGCCGCTGCCGGGCCCGAATGAGACGACGATGCGGATCGGACGTTGCGGATAGTCGTCAGCCCGCGCGGACGCAGCAAAGCCGGCGGCCACCAGAAACGCAGCCGTGAAGGCGAGCAAAGTCCTCCTCATGACGTTCTCTCTGTGATGTTGCCGGTTCGCTCAAGGTTTTGCACCTCGGCGCCGGACTTCTTTTATGATGACGCTGTTGTCGAGATCGGCTTCGCCGGCGCGCACGCAGGCCTCCAGCACGTCGGCGTGCACCTCGAGCATCGACAGCTTCTGCCCGACGCTCGCCGCCTGATCGAGCATCAGGTGGGCGTCTTTCAAAGTCTGCTTGACGCGGCCTTCCGGCGAAAAATCGCCGCTCAGCATTTTCGGCCCCTTGGTCTCCATCACCTGCGAATAAGAGGCTGAGCCTTTTGCGACAGGCAGGAACGCGGCGGGATCAAGACCGAGCCGCTCGGCGAAAACCAGGCCTTCGGCCAGCGCTAAGCGGTTGAGGCCGAGGATCAGGTTGACCGCGAGCTTGGCGCGGCCGCCGTCGCCGATCTTGCCGACCTGGAAGCTGCGCTTAAACAGTGCGTCGAACACGTCCTTTAATTCCGCGGCGATCGCCGCATCGCCGCCGATCAGCGCCACGCCGTCGCCGCGCCGCACCTGATCGCTGGTGCCCGACACCGGCACGTCGAGATAACGAATACCGCGCGGGATTACGCGCGCGGCAAGCGCCGCCACCTGATCGGGATCGCAGGTGCTCATGACCACCACGATCTTGCCCGAGCCTTCGCCGAGCGCCGGCAAGAGATGGTTCTCGATCACGTCCTCGACCTGATCGGTATTGAACACAGCGATGAGGATGGCGCGGGCGGGTTTCGCCAGTTCCGCGATCGATTCGACGGGGCGGCCGCCGATTTCGGCCAGGCGCGCGCGCCGGGCGGGATCGATGTCGAACCCGATCAACGGGTGACCCGCGTCAATCAGCCGCTGGGCATAGACCGCGCCCATCAGGCCGAGACCGACGATGGCAATGGGGGAATTACGCATCACGCCTCGGGGGTGGGCCGCTATATTAAGCGAAGGAACAGGCCGGAGGCGAGGCCTTCCAGCACAGCCGCGCGCCGCTCAGTCTTTCGCCTTGCCGTCGCCTTCGCCCGTCGCGAACAGCGCGATCAGCGCGCGCTTGATGGCGGCCTGGCGGGTCGGCGAAACGATCTGCGCGCCCATCAGGTCGGTGACGTAGAACACGTCGACCACCCGCTCGCCGAAGGTGGCGACGTGCGCCGACGTGATATTGAGGTTGAGCTTGGACAGCGTCGAGGTCATCTCGTAAAGCAGGCCGGTGCGGTCGAGGCCGGTGATTTCCACCATCGTATAGCGGTGCGACCACTGATTGTTGATGACGACCGTCGGCTCGAGCGCGAAGGCCTTGATGCGGCCCTTGGGCGCCGCGCGCTTTTCCTTCATGTCGGGCAGCCGCAGCTCGCCGCGCAACGCCTTCTCGATCGAATCGGCGACGCGATCGGCGCGCCGCTTCTCATCCTCGTCGCGGTCGAATTCGCGCGACAGCGATATGGTGTCGAGCGCCCGCCCGTCGGTGGTGGTGTAGATCTGCGCGTCGACGATATTGGCGCCGGCCATGGCGCAGGCCCCGGCGATGATCGACAACAGCCAAGGATGATCCGGCGCCAAGACCGTGAACTCGGTCACCGCGCCACCGTCGAAGCTGATGGCGGTCGACAGCGACTTGGTGGCGTCCTCGGCGGCGCGCACGAAATTGGCGTGCCGGACCTTGTGCGGCAGGTCCACTTTAAGCCAATAGGCGGGATAAAGCTTTGCGATATAGCCTTCCAGCCGCTCGGCCGGCCAATCCGGCATCGCGGCGCGGAATTCGGCCTGCGCGGCGGCGACGCGCTGCGCGCGGTTGACTTCGGAGAAACCGCCGGTGAGCACCGGCTCGGTCTCGTAGTAGAGCGTGCGCAGCAGTTGCGCCTTCCAGCCGTTCCACACGCCCGGGCCGACGGCGCGGATGTCGGCGGTGGTGAGGATGGCCAGGAGCTTGAGCCGTTCGACCGACTGCACCACCGCGGCGAAATTCTCGATGGTCTTGCGGTCGGACAGGTCGCGCGACTGCGCTACGCTCGACATAACGAGGTGGTTCTCGATCAGCCAGGCGACCGTTTCGGTGTCGGCCGCGGAAAATCCCAGACGCGGGCAAAGCCGCCGCGCCACGCGCGCGCCGGCGATCGAATGATCCTCGATGCGGCCCTTGGCGACGTCGTGCAAGAACAGCGTGACGTAGATCACCCTGCGGTTGGCCGGCAGGATCTTGTGCATCAATTCGTTGGCGAGCAGCGTCTCGCCGTTGCTGCCGCGCTCGATCTCTTCGAGGATGCCGATGCAGCGCAACAGGTGCTCGTCCACCGTGTAGTGGTGATACATGTTGAACTGCATCATCGCCACGATCTTGCCGAAGGCCGGCACGAAATGGCCGAGCACGCCGGCCTCGTTCATCCGCCGCAGCACGGTTTCCGGGTCGTTCTTGGAGGTGAGGATTTCCAGGAACAGCCGGTTGGCTTCCTCGTCGTCGCGCAGGTCCGCGCCGATCAGCTTGAGTGAGCGGGTGATCGCGCGCATGGCGTCGGGATGGAAGGCGAGGTTGTGCTTCTGCGCCAGATAGAAGATGCGGATCAGGTTGACCGGATCGCGCTTGAACACATTGGCGGCGGCGACCGTGATACGGTTCTTGTCGACGATGAAGTCGCCGCTTTCGGCGAGCTTGCGCCGCTTCACCGGCCGCAAGCGCGCCATCAGGCGGCTCAACACCGGCACGCTCTTGGCGTGGCTGTCCTCCAGGTCCGCGCACAGGATCGCGGTGAGATCGCCGACGTCCTTGGCGACCAGGAAGTAGTGCTTCATGAAACGTTCGACGTCCTGCTGGCCGGGATGCTCGGTGTAGCCGAGCCGCACCGCGATCTCGCGCTGGATGTCGAACGACAGCCGTTCCTCGGCGCGGCCAGTGAGGAAATGCATGTGGCAGCGCACCGACCAGAGGAAGTCCTCGCAGCGGCGGAACAGCAGGTATTCTTCCTTGTCGAACACGCCGCGCTTGATCAACTCGTCGGGTTCGCGCACGCGGTAGACGTATTTGGCGATCCAGAACAAGGTATGGAGATCGCGCAGGCCGCCTTTGCCGTCCTTCACGTTCGGCTCGACCAGGTAGCGCGATTGGCCGGAGCGGCGGACGCGATCCTCGCGCTCACCGAGCTTGGCGGCGACGAATTCCGACGCGGTGTTGCGCACCACTTCATTGTCGAAGCGTGTCACCAGTTCGTCGAAAAGATTTTTGTCGCCGAGCAGGAACCTTGCTTCCAGGATGGCGGTGCGAATAGTCATGTCCGCCTTGGCCTGACGGATGCATTCATCGACCGAACGCGTGGCGTGGCCGACCTTCAGCCCGGTGTCCCACAGGCAATAGAGAATCGCTTCGGCGATCGACTCGCCCCAGGCGGTCTGCTTGTACGGCAAGCAGGAACAACAGATCGATGTCGGAGCCGGGCGCCTGCAGGCCACGGCCGTAGCCGCCGGTGGCGATCACCGCCATGTGTTCGGCTTCGGACGGATTTTGCGATTGATAGAGATGCTTGCGCGCGAATTCGAACAGCAGGCGGATGATTTCGTCTTCCAGCCGGCACAGCCGCTCGGCGCAGGCGCGCCCGTGCCGGTCGTTGAGCAGCAGTTGCTCGGCCTTGGCGCGGCCTTCGTTGAGCGCGGTCTTCAGCCGCTGCGCCAAGGCGGAACGCAATTCGCGCCCACCGCCGCTGTGGGTCTCGGCCAGGGTTTCCAGGTCGGCGGCGACCGCGCGGAAGTCGATCAGCTCGCCCGAGTTTCGGGTGGGCTGCCCGGTTGCCGTGCGCGAGCCGGTTTCGAGGGCGAGAGAGGTCATGGGGCAAACGGGATAGCGGAGAGCGCGGTGCAAGTCACCCGCTCCCGGCAAAGATATTCGTTAACCTAAGGCCTTGGCGGCGGCTAATTTTTTGGCATTTTTGCGGCCGCGAAGGGCCGGGCAGGGTTCGCCGTGACGGACGGCTCTGGGTATGGTTCCCTACAGCGTCGGCGAAAGGCCGGACGGTGGCAACGAGAAACGGTGGGAGTGAAACGACTATGCGCATGTTCCAGGTCTGCGTCTGCGGCCAGCCGCTTCAGTGCAACGAGCGGCCGACGCCGCAGCCAAGCGGCACCCAGGTGCTGTTGAAGGTACTGGCCGCCGGCGTCTGCCACAGCGATCTGCATCTCGCCGACGGCTATTTCGATCTCGGCGGCGGCAAGCGGATGAGCCTGCAGGACCGCGGCATGAAGTTGCCGGTGACGCTCGGGCACGAGAACGTCGGCGAAGTGGTGGCGCTCGGACCCGAGGTCAAGGGCGTCAAGGTCGGCGACGTGCTGCTGGCCGACCCGTGGATCGGCTGCGGTACCTGCGCGGTTTGCCTGCGCGGCGACGAAAATCTGTGCCGCGCCATGCGCAGCCTTGGCGTATTTTCCGATGGCGGCTATGCCGATTTCATGATGGTGCCGCATCCACGCTATCTTTTCGGCATCGGCGGCCTGGCGCCGGAGCGCGCGGCGCCGCTCGCCTGTTCGGGCATCACCACCTTCAGCGCCCTGAAGAAGGTGCCGACAATCATGGAGGAGCCGACGGTAATCATCGGCGCCGGCGGCCTCGGGCTGATGTGTCTCGGCTTGCACCAGAAAATGGGCGGCAACTCGGCCATTGTCGTCGACATCGACCCGGCCAAGCGCGAGGCCGCCAAGCGTGCCGGCGCCGCGGCGGTGATCGACGGGGGCGCGAGCGATGCCGTGCAGCAGATCATGAAGCTGACCAAAGACGGCGCCGGCGTCTGGGCGGCGATCGATCTGGTGGGCTCGTCGGCGAGCGCGCGCGTCGGCTTCGACAGCCTGATCAAGGGCGGCAAATATATCATCGTCGGACTGTACGGCGGCGACTTCACGGTGTCGCTGCCGCCGATCCCGATGCGCGCCTTGACCATCCAGGGCTCTTATCTGGGCAGTCTGCCGGAGATGGCCGAGATGATGGAGTTGGTGCGGCGCAAGGGATTGCCGGACGTTCCGGTCACCACGCGCCGGCTGGACGAGGTCAACGCCGCCCACGCCGATCTGCGCGCCGGCAAGATCGTCGGCCGCGTCGTGCTGACGCCGGCCGCCTGACGCGAGGACAAGCATCATGGACGCCAACGAACTGCGCGCCATGCAGGCGCCGATCAAGGAGCGCTACCGCAGCGACCCGCAGGCCGCCGTAGTCACGCTCAAAGCCAAGGGCGTGCTCGACGACGCCAACATCGCCTGCAAGGTCGAGACCGGCCGCGCGCTGCAGGCCGCCGGTCTTCATCCGGCGACCGGCGGTTCAGGGCTGGAGCTGTGCTCGGGCGACATGCTGCTGGAGGCGCTGGTCGCCTGCGCCGGCGTCACGCTGAAGGCAGTCGCGACCGCGCTCGACATTCCGCTCAAGTCGGGCCGGGTGTCGGCCGAAGGCGAACTCGATTTCCGCGGTACGCTCGGCGTCGCCAAGGACGCAGCCGTGGGCTTCCGCGAGATTCGCCTGCGCTTCGACCTCGACACCGACGCGGCGCAGGACAAACTCGATCAACTGCTCAGGCTCACCGAGCGCTATTGCGTCGTATATCAGACCATCAAGACGGGTCCGCCGATTGAAGTGAAATTGGCGCGAGTTTAGCGCGCTTTACCTTTCCCCGCACGCGGGGAGAGGGGAAACTGAAAATGTCCCCCGACCTCTATTTTACCCTCACGCTCATCGTCAAAATGGCCGTCACTGCCGCGTTTCTGCTGGCGGCGACGGTGACGGCCGAGCGCGCCGGACCGCTGATCGGCGGGCTGGTGGCGACGCTGCCGATCAGCGCCGGGCCGGTCTACATTTTTCTCGCGCTCGACCACGACGCGCATTTCATCGCGCAAAGCGCGCTCGGCAGCCTGGTGACCAACTCATTCAATGTCGTCTTCGCGCTGACTTACGCGCTGCTGGCGCAAAAGCGCAGCCTGGTGGTAAGTCTCGGCGGCGCCTTCGTCGCCTGGACCGCGCTGATCTGGGCGAGCGGCTTCATCGCCTGGACGCTGGCCGGCGCCATCCTGCTCAACGTCATCATCATTGCCGTCTCCTTCTGGCTGTCGGCGCCCCTGCGTCATGTGCCGATGCCGCGCGTGCGCAGGCGCTGGTACGACCTCGTGCTGCGCGCCGCGATGGTCGCGCTGCTGGTCGGAATCGTGGTGACCTTGAGTTTCCGCATCGGCCCGAAGGCGAGCGGCAATCTGGCGGTGTTCCCGATCGTGCTCACCAGCATCATGATCATTCTGCATCGCCGCGTCGGCGGGCCGGCCACCGCGGCGGTGATGGCCAATGCGGTGATCGGGCTTGGCGGCTTCGCCATCGCGGTGACGGTGCTTAACCTCACGGCCGACCGGCTTGGCTCGGCGGTCGCATTGTCGCTGACGCTTGCAGTTTCGCTCGGCTGCAATCTGCTGCTGTTTTTTGTGCGTCAGCGCGCTATGGCGAGATGACGATGGCGGTGTTCATCGCTGGCCTGCTGCTGAAAATCGCCATGACCGCGAGCATCGTCGTGGCGGCCTCCATCATCGTCGAGCGCTCGGGCCCGTTCGTCGGCGCGCTGATCGCCTCGCTGCCGACGGCGGGCGGCGCGGCCATGATTATTCTCGCGATCCAGCATCCGCCGTCATTCATTGCCGCGAGCGCGGTCGGCAGCATGGTGGCAAACGCCGCGGTCGCGGTTTTTGCGCTCACCTATGCGGCGTTGGCGCAGCGGCGCTCGCTTGTTGTGAGCCTGAGCGTCGCGTTCCTCGTCTGGCTGTCCTGCGCCGCGGCCTCGCGGCTGGTCGATTGGACCGCGCCCGAGGCCATCCTTCTGAATGCCATTGTCTATCCGGTAGCGATCGCCGCCGGCTCGCGCTTCCGCGCCGAAGGCACGATCAAGCGCGTCGCCTTCACCGCCACCGATCTTGCCTGGCGCGCCGGTGTGGTGACGCTGTGCGTCATTGTCGTCACCACAGCGTCGAATTCGATCGGTTCCTACTTCTCCGGCGTGTTCGCTTTCTTTCCGGTGGCGATGGGCTCGTTCTTCGTCATCCTGCATCCGCGCATCGGCGGTCCGGCGGCGGCGAGCGTCGCCGGGCATGTGCTCGCGCCGCTGGTCGGGCTCGGTCTAGGCCTCCTCGTCGTGCACCTGTTGGCCGAGCCGGCCGGGGTGTGGTGGTCCTACGCGGCGGGCCTGAGCACGGGCATCGGCTGGAATGCGATGCTGTGGCTCGTGCGCCATTTGCGCAGGCGTTCAGCGCAAGATGGGAGTGCCAAGCCGCTCGTCTAAGGCTGGGCCTATTTTGCTCGCCGCCAAATCGACTCGGCCGCCCCGCCGCTGCTCGGCGCAGGATTGAACATTTTCATCTCGTCGCCCGTCAGTGCGACGGAGCGCTTGTTGTCGACGCCGTCGTCGTTCGGGAAAATGTTCACCTCTTGATGCACGGTCAGGCTCTTATCCGCTTCATTGACCGACCACGTGCCGAAATGAGCTGCGGTGGCCCGCAAGACCGCCGTATTTTCTTCCGGCGTGCCGTCGAGACGGGTCTTGCCCTTGAACTTTGACCGGTCCGGGTTGACTTGGATCTGGGCGTAGTGCCCGCTGGCATCGAGAATCAAAATTCCTTTCGGATGGGGGCCAAAGATTTGCCGCCTGCTGCCATTCGCCGCGACGTTGTCGTTTGAGACTAGCGCCCATGTGCCGGTGAGTTGCTGTTTGAGCGTTTGGCCTTGGGCGAGCGCATCGCTGCCGGTCGGTGTGGTGATCGCAAAAAACAAGATCGCCATTGTCGTGGGAATAAACGCGCCTGGCTTGTTCATTGTTCTTCTCCTGCAGTTTCTTAATCAAAAATAGATCCGAAGGCCAAAAAAGGCATTGAGATGAATCAGGCAGCGTCGCTGCCATATCTGCCCGAAAGGGCATCATGGGTGGCATGGGCACGAATATTCGTTGAACCTAATGTGCCGACATCGCGACCAAGAGCGGCGCGCTATGCGCGGCAGACAGGGCAGTGCAATGCGATTTGGTTTTGTCGGCGCCGGCTTGCTCTTGGCCGCAGTCCTGACGGCGGGACCGGCGGAGGCCTATGACGCGTACGATGTGCGCAACTGCAACGGCGTCGATTGGGACGACAAGCGAGCGCTGGTCGTGTCGAAGGTGATCGCCAAGCCGCGCGTCAATTTCATCAAAAGCCCGTACGATGACGATTTCAAAGCCGCTGGCTGCCCGGCGGGCACTGAGGCCTGCCGCAAGAAGTCTTATCTCGTCACCGGCGATCTCGTGTTGACCGGCAAAACGCGCGGCGCGTTCACTTGCGTCTCATACCAATCGCCGGGAGCAAAAAAGCAGATCTGGACTACGGGCTGGCTTCCGAGCGTCACGCTCGAACCGGTCAAGCCGATGTCAGCGCCGAAGCTGTCGGATTGGCTCGGCACCTGGTCGCATCCGGGCGGCGACATCGAGATCAAGCAAATCGCGGGCGGTAGGTTGAGCGTCGAAGGCGAGATGGTCATGCCGACCGCGCACGACGCGCACACCGGCGAGATCGCAGCGAAGGTGATCCCCGGGAAGGACACCATCGCCTTCGTCGACGATGGCAGTACGCCGTTCGAGCAAGATGGCGGTGGGTGCCGCATGCGCATGCAGCGCGTCGGTTCTTGGCTGATGGTCGAGGACAATGAGGGCTGCGGCGGCGCGGCTGTGACGTTCACCGGGCTTTACCGGCGGAAGTAGTCGCCTGCGAGCCGGCGCCTCTTATACCCTACTTCTTTTCCGCCGCGTTGAGCTTCTGTTTCAGCGCATAAAGCGCTTCCATCGCCTCGCGCGGCGACATCTCGTCCGGATTGAGCGCGGCGACGGCGGCCGCCACCAATTCGAAGGCGGTGTTGGGCATTTCCTGCGACGGCTTGTAGGGCGCTGCGAACAGCGGCAGATCCTCGAAGCCCTTCGGCTTGGCGCGGTCCTCTTGCTCCAGCTTGGCCAGCACCAGTCTGGCGCGCTCGATCACGCTCGTCGGCAGGCCGGCCAATTTCGCCACCTGGATGCCGTAGGAATGGTCGGCCGAACCGGCAATGACTTCGTGCAGGAACACCACGTCGCCTTTCCACTCCTTCACTTTCACCGTCGCGTTGTGCAAACGTTCAAGCCGTGCCGAGAGTGCGGTCAGTTCATGGAAGTGCGTGGCGAACAGCGCGCGGCATTTGTTGACGTCGTGTAGATGCTCGACGGTCGCCCAGGCGATCGACAGGCCGTCGAAGGTCGCGGTGCCGCGGCCGATCTCGTCCAGGATCACCAGCGAGCGCGCGCCCGCCTGATTGAGGATCGCCGCGGTCTCCACCATTTCGACCATGAAGGTCGAGCGCCCCCGCGCCAGATCGTCGGCGGCGCCGACGCGTGAGAACAGCCTGTCGACCACGCCGATCTGCGCGGCCTTTGCCGGGACGAAGGAGCCCATCTGCGCCAGGATGGCGATCAGCGCGTTCTGCCGCAGGAAAGTCGACTTGCCCGCCATGTTGGGGCCGGTGATCAGCCAGATCCGGCCGGCTTCGCCGTCCTTCGGCGGGGAAAGGTCGCAATCGTTGGCAACGAAAGGAGTGCCGTCGCGCGCCAGCGCCTGCTCGACCACCGGATGGCGGCCGCCTTCGATGACAAAGTCGTGGCTGGCGTCGACCTGCGGACGCGCGTAGTCGCGCTCGGCGGCGAGATGGGCGAGCGCGCTCGAAACATCGAGACTGGCGAGCGCCTCGGCGCATTCCTTGATTGCGGCGGTTTGCGCCATCACGCTCGCGACCAGCCGCTCGAAGATGTCCAGCTCCAGCCCGAGCGCGCGGTCGCCGGCGCTGGCGATCTTGGCTTCTAGCTCGCCCAGTTCGGTGGTCGTGAAGCGCACCTGTCCGGCCAGCGTCTGGCGATGGATGAAACTGGCATTGAGCGGAGCAGTAAGCAGCTTGTCGCCGTGCTGGGCAGTGACCTCAACGAAATAGCCGAGCACGTTGTTGTGGCGGATTTTAAGTCGCGCGTACGCCGGTCTCGTCGGCATAGCGCGCTTGCAGCGCAGCGACCACGCGCCGCGATTCATCGCGTAGCGCCCGCGTCTCGTCGAGGCTTGCGTCGTAACCTTCGCGCACAAAACCGCCATCGCGCTTGAGAGCGGGCAGTTCGGGGGCGAGGGCGGCGGCAAGTTCCGCGGCCAACATGCCGTCCGGACGGAGGCAGGAAGCCAGCGCATCGGCGATCTCCGCTGGGATATCCTTCAGCGTTGCCAACGCGCGGGCGATGTCGGCGGCCGCCAGCACGCCGTCGCGGATGGCGGCGAGATCGCGCGGGCCGCCGCGGCCGACCGCCAAGCGCGCCAGCGCGCGGGCGAGATCGGGCGCGGCAGCCAAACGCGAGCGCGTGTCGGCGCGCGCCGCCACGTCCTCGACGAAAGCTCGCCACCGCGTCGAGCCGGCGATTGAATCGCCTTCGGATCGGTGAGCGGCGCCGACAGGCGCTGCGCCAGCAGACGCGAGCCGGCCGAGGTGACCGTGCGGTCGATGGCTTCGAGCAGCGAGCCGCGTCGCTCGCCGGACAGCGTGCGCATCAGTTCGAGATTGCCGCGCGTTGCCTGGTCGATGGCCATCGTCGCGCCGGCACTTTCGCGCAAGGGAGGCGACAGCGGCGGCCGTTTACCGATCTGCGTGCGCTCGACGTAGGTGACGCAAGCTGCGGCGGCGGTGAGCTCCGGCCGCGTCAGCGTGCCGAAGGCTTCGCTGGTCGCCACCGAAAAGAACGACGCCAGCCGCCGCTCGGCAGTCGCACTGTCGAACACGTCGCGGGTGAGCGGCGTTACGGCGGGCAGTTCGCGCCAGTAAATGCTAAGATCGGCGTCGGCGTAGAGCGCGTCGGAGACGATTATTTCGCTCGGCTCCAGCCGGGCGATTTCGGCCGGCAGCGATAGGCGGTCGCATTCGGTGATGCGGAACTCGCCAGTGGAGATGTCGATCCAGGCGAGCGCAAAGCGAGTATCCTCGCCGGCCGACGACATCCGCGTCCGCGCGACGGCGAGCAGGTAATTGTTGCGCTTGGCATCGAGCAGAGTGTCTTCGGTGAGCGTGCCGGGTGTGACCAGCCGCACGACGTCACGCCGTACCACGCTTTTTGAGCCGCGCTTGCGCGCTTCGGCCGGGTCTTCGAGCTGCTCGCACACCGCGACGCGGTGGCCGAGGGCGATCAGCCGGTGCAGATATTCGTCGGCGCGGATCACGGGCACGCCGCACATCGGGATGTCCACCCCGTGATGCTTGCCTCGCTTGGTCAGCACGATGCCGAGCGCGCGCGAGGCGGTTTCGGCGTCCTCGAAGAATAGTTCATAGAAATCGCCCATCCTGTAGAACAGCAGGCAGTCCGGATTGGCGGCCTTGATCTCGATGTACTGCTCCATCACCGGCGTGACGCGCGCGTTGCCGCCGTCTTGCAGCGGCGCCGGGGGTGATTCTTCGGGCTCGGACATGCCGGCGGAATGGGTTAGCGCCATAGGAAGCAGGTTAGCAGACGGCTCCGAGCGGTGCCACGAATGCGGGCCCCTTTGCTTGTCCCTGTGGGAAGACTCAATACGGCGTGATCACGTTGAGCAGCGCCTGCCGTTTGCCGCTGACGACGGCTTCGCGCGCGCGCACCAGCGCGTCGGGCAGATCGGCCGGCTTTTCCACCCGCTCCGCATAGGCGCCCTGCGCCTGCGCCATCGCCTCATAGGCCGGTGCCTGCTCTATATCGGCGAAGAGGCGGCCGTCAGTCTCGCCGGCGGCGCCGTCCTTGAACATCGACAGCGTGGCGCGGCGCACCGCGCCATAGCGGCTGTTGTTGAATACGATAGTGAGGATCGGCAGGCCTTGTGCGGCCGAGACCCAGTGGCCGACCATCGGATTGGAGAACATGTAGGCCCCGTCGCCCAAGGTCGCGACCACGAAGCTGTCGGGCGCCGCGAGCTTGACGCCGAGCGCGGCGCCGAAGCCCCAGCCTAAGCCGCCGGCCGGCCCGAGCGCAAAGAACGTGTCCGGCTTTTCGCGCGCGCAATGGTCCGGCCGCAGTGGATATTCGTTGACTATGACCGCGTCTTCCCCAAACGTCTCGCCGATCGCGTGCGACAGGTGTTCCGGTGAGATATGTGCGGCGGGCGCCGCCTCCTTGGCGAGCTGCGCACGCCGCAGGCGCATGCGCTCGGTCAGGCGGGCACGCCGCGAGGCAATGCGCGCCTCCGCCATTTGCAGGCGCGCCTCGACCGCCGCGGTCAATGCTTCCAGCGCCTGGACTGGCCCAGCCTGTACGGCGAGGTCGCTCGGGAACGAGCGCATCGGGTAGCGCACGTAGAACGGTTCCTCGCCCACATGCACGACGTGACAGCCGGCCGGCGGATGCGTCAGACTCGGCATCCACGGCACGTCGGTTTCGAGCGCGATCACCAAATCGGCGTCGGCGAGCAGCGCGCCCGGCTCGAAGCCGAAATGCAGCGGATGGTTCGACGGCATGCACAAAGTGCGCGGATTGTGCGTGACCACGGGGATGGCGCACCGTTCCGCAAGATGGGCAAGCAGCGGCACCGCGGCCGCGGGCAGCGCCGAGGTGATGATCAGTGGCCGCTCGGCCGCCGCGATCCATTCGGCCAGCGTCGCGATCGATTTCGGATCGGGATACACCGGCGCGGCCTGCGCGCGCGGTTTGATCGGCGAGATCGGTTCGGAGAGCGGGGCGGCCAGCGGCTCACGCGGCAGCATCAGATAGACCGGGCCGCGCGGATGCGCCATCGCCACTTCCACGCCGCGGGCGACCACATCGCCGGCCTGGGCGGGCACGCGCAATTCGTAGTCCCATTTTACCAATTCGCGCACCATGCCGGCCTGGTCGTACATCTCCTGGCCCCATTGAATGGGTCGATTGCGCGAGCCGAACGATCCCTTTTCGGTGATCGGCGTGCGTCCGGCCATAAGGATCAATGGCGCCCGGTCGCGCGATAGGTTGATGAGATTGTTGATGGTGTTGGCGGTGCCGACCGTGGTGTGCACCATCACCGCCTGCGGACGGCCTGTCATCAGGTAAGCGCCGTGCGCCATGCCAACCGCGAGGTTCTCGTGCGGAACCAGGATCGGCTTCGGCACCTTGGCGTTGGTTTTCTTGGCGCGGCCGAAAGCTTCGACGATCGGCGGGAAGTCGGTGCCGGGGTTGCAGAAGAAATAATCGACGCCGTGGTCGGCGAGCGCGCGCAAGACCGCTTCGGCGGCAATGGCGGGCCGCTGGCTCCCGCTCGGTGTGAGCGCCATGCGTTTCGCTCCGTGTCGCGCCCGCCATAGTGCGAGCGCTGTTTTTGGCTATTCAGGCTGTTTTACGCGACAGGCCAGGGACTGACAACCAACGGTAACGGTTATTCGGCGGCGACGCGGAACGCCGTCTGACCCTCGATTTCGGCCAGGCATTTGGCCAGGCTTTCGCCCTCCGGATCGACCAAGGCTGCGGTGCGCGCGCTGGCGAGCGCATCGGCGGCGCGGTCCGGCGGCATGGCGCCGGCGAGCGCCGGGCGGATCACGCGGCTCTCGATGTCGCGGTAGTTGGCGAGCCCGCGCGCGTGCGTGTCGCCATAGCCCTTGATCAGGCGGGCGCATTCGACGACCTCATGCGCCAAGGCGCCCGAGTGCCGTGCCGCCTCGGCGATCAGGCCAAGCCAGGCTTCAATCTGGGTCTGCTCCTGTTTGAAACGAATCCCATGCGGGCGCAGCCAGCGCAGCTTCGCTAGCATCAAAAACCGCAAGTAACCGCTGATCGACGTTGAATCGATTTCCATGCCGAAATAGACTCGGCCGAGCCAGCCTCTTCGTTCGCTCACCGACAGAATCGGGCGAGCCAGGAAGGGCGGCAGCAGCTGAGTCAATTCCTCAATGCCGGGCTTGAGGAAATCGTGCACCGAGTACGGCTCGTCTTTGACGCGCAGTTCCTCGCGCGCGATGCGCCGCATGCGCTCGGGTGAAATCTTGGCCTGCGCCACCCGCACCACGTCCTCGTAGGACATGCGCACGGCGAGCTGGCGCGCGACCTCCTTGAGCAGCTTGCCCGGCGTGCCGGCGGCGGCATCGGCATCGATCAACGCGCGCAGCCGGTCGAGATAGAGCCGCGCATAAGCGACGCTTTGGTAGCCGATCAGCCGCCTTATGCCTTCGATGGCGGTTGCCTGCGCCAGCGCGGGTAGCGAATAGGACACCTCGTGTTCGAGCAATGCGGGCGTGGTCGGCGCGTGGCGTTTGTTGTCGGGCGTCTTCATCGGCGGCGCCTTCGCGCGCGCCGTGTCGAAGCCGGCGCGGAAGCCGCGCAGATTGCTGTCGACCGACTTGCCGTCGGCACGGATCGCCACCTCCAATTGCTCGGCGGTTAACGGCAGCCGGCCGGAACCGGCGATGGCGCCGAGCATGACCGCATTGATGATCGAGCCGCTTTGCTCGGCGAGCGCGGCCATGTCGACGAGCAGCGTGTCGCGCGCGTGCTCGCTGACGGTCTTTATTAGTTTGTCCTGGTCGAGCCGGCCGTCGCCCATAGCGATCTTCTCGTCCATGGCATAGAAGCGGCTGGTCGATGCGATCAGATGCGTGCGCTCGGGGGTGACGAAGCCGTTCGCCACCACGCGGCCGGCCTCGAGCAGTTCGCTCGCCACCGCGACGTCGATGTCGCCGACGCCGGGGGTCAGCGCCAGCACCGGGCGCTTGTCGTCGAGGTCGCGCGTGCGCACGGGGAAGATCTCGATGTAGTAGGTGGTCGCGCCGGTGCGCTGGGCGACGCCGGGGATCGAGGTCGATTGCACTGGGAAACCGGCCTCAGCCGCCGCCGACACGATCCAATCGGTCAGCACGCCGCCGCCTTCGCCGCCAAGCGCGGCGATGAGGATGGTGATGGGCCGCGTCACATTCATGCGGCGGCCTCGCCGCCATAGCCGCCAAGCCAGCCGATGATTTTCTGGCGGATACGAAACGCCGCGCGGTCGCGCCAGGTCGCGTTGCGCACGATCTCGGCACGGTAGAACGACGGGCAGAGAACGGCGGCGTGGGCGACCTCACCGCACAGACCGCACCCGACGCACGTTTCGATCACGGCGGCTACCGGATCGCTGCGCAGCGGATCGGGTCGACGGCTTCACCGTCAGCGACGGGCAGCCCGACAGCCGGATGCACGAGTGATCGCCGGTGCAGATCTCATCGTCGACGCCGTAACGGATGCGCGTGACGCGTTCGCCGCGTTCGAGCTTGACGGCGTCCTCGGCGCGCACGCGGCGCTGGCGCGCCAATTGGCATTCACCGTCGGCGATGATCACCTTCAACCCGCGCTCGGCGGTGCGCATGGCTTCCTTCAGCGTCTTGGCCATCAGCGCGACCGAATAGCTGCGCACCGTGCGCAGCCATTTGACGCCCATGGTGCGCAGCGTGCGCTCGATGTCGACGCCGGGCACTGGGCCGTCGCGACTCGCTACGCTGGACGGGATGTATTGCTGCCCGGTGGCGGAGGCGTAGCCGTTCTGCATCACGATCAGCACGCCGTCGCCTTTGTTGAACAGATTCGAGGCGACGCCGGTGATCAGCCCATTATGCCAGAAGCCGCCGTCGCCCATGATGGCGATCGGCCGCTTCTCCATGTTCGGCGCGACCGCCGCCGCGCTGGCCAGCGACATGCCGTAGCCGAGGATCGAATTGCCGAGCGAGAACGGCGCGAAGGTCGCGAAGGAATGGCAGCCGATGTCGGTCGAGATATGTGCTGGGCCCAATTCACGCTGCATCAGCTTGATCGCCGAGAACACCGGGCGTTCCGGGCAGCCGGTGCAGAAGGCGGGAGGGCGCGGCGGCAAGGCGCCAAGCGTGGCGGCGGCTTTCGCTTTGTGCGCGATCAGGCCGCGCGATTTTTCCGCAACATCGTCGGCGTCGAGGCCCTTCGGCTTGGCATCCTGCAGGAACGCCGCCAATCCTTCCAACAGCACCTCGGAAGTGTATTCCCCCGCCTGGGGAAGCGGCCCTTTGCCGAGCACGCGGGTCTGGATGTCGGCGCGACGCAGTTCGACATTGACCGCCTGTTCGATGTAATCGGGATGGCCTTCCTCGACGACAAGCACGGCGCGCTTGCCGGCGCAGAATTCGCGGATTTCCTCTGGCACCAGCGGATAGACCACATTGAGCACCAGCATCGGCACGCGCGAGGCGCCGAACACATCGGCGAGCCCCATGCGCTCGAGCGCGCGCAGGACGGAATTGGTCAGCCCGCCCATGACGATGATGCCGACGTCGTCGAGCTCGCCGGCAATCGTCTCATTGAGCTCGTGCTCGCGGATGAAGGCGCGCGCCGCGGGCATGCGTTCCTCGACCTTCAGCCGCTCCTGCGTGAAGGTCACCGGCGGATGCGACAGCCGCGCATAGTTGAAGCGCCCGGGCCCGGCCAACTTGTCGAGGCCGGAGACGGCGCCCTTGCGATTATCGCTGGCGACGAATTCGCCGGTGACGTGGCAGGCGCGGATACGCAGCTCCAGCATCACCGGCGCGTGGCTCGCCTCCGACAGCTCGAAGCCTTTCTCCACCGTGCGCACGATCGACGGCAGATCGGGGCGCGGATCGAGCAGCCACATGGTGGATTTGAGCGCATAGGCATAAGAGCGCTCCTGGATGACGCTGGCGCCTTCGCCATAATCCTCGCCGATGATGATCAGGGCGCCGCCGACGACGCCGGGCGACGACAGATTGGACAGCGCGTCGGCCGCGACGTTGGTGCCGACAATGGATTTCCAGGTCACCGCGCCGCGCAATGGATAATTGATCGAAGCGCCGAGCATCGCCGCCGCCGAGGCCTCGTTCGCGCAGGTCTCGAGATGCACGCCGAGCTCGCCCATGATGTCCTGCGCATCGACCAGCACGTCGATCAGATGCGAGACCGGCGCGCCCTGGTAGCCGCCGACATAGGACACGCCCGATTGCAGCAGCGCCTTGGTGACGGCCAGGATGCCTTCGCCGCGGAAGGTCTCGCCGTCGCCTAACCTCAGCGCCTGCACTTCCTTCTTGAACGAGCGTTCCATGGTCAGGTCCCGGCCAATTGGTTGGGGCTCAAACTATTATACCCGATCCGCCCTACATGTGCGAGGGCAGCCAGAGCGCGATCATCGGGAAGGCGATCAGGATAGCCAGCCGGATCAAGTCGGTGATGATAAAGGGAATAACGCCCTTGAAGATCGTCGTGAAACTGACGTCCTTCACCACGCTTTTTATTACGAACACGTTCATCCCGACCGGCGGATGAATCAGGCCGAGTTCCACCGTCATGACGATGATGACGCCGAACCAGATCGGGTCGAAGCCCAAATGCGTGATAACCGGGAAAATGATCGGAATGGTGAGGATGATCATGGCCATCGCGTCCATCAGGCAGCCGAGCACCAGATACATCAGCATGATCAGCGCCAGTACGCCGTAACGGCCGAGCCCGAGCCCGGTGAGCAATTCGGTCACTTTCTGCGGCGTCTGGGTGATGGTCAGAAAATAGCCGAAGATCAGCGCGCCGATCAGCACGGTGAATACCGCCGCGGCGGTACGCGTCGCTTGCAGCAGCGAAGTGAGGATGCCGTCTTTGGTCAGCCGGCCGCTGAGCAGGCCGATGAGAAAGGCGCCGGTGGCGCCGACGCCGCCGGCCTCGGTCGGCGTGAAACGGGGCAGGAACGGCAGGCCGTAAAGGCCGCCGATCACGAACACGAACAGCAGTAGCGGCGCCCAGATGTCCTTAAGCCCGGCGATCCGCTCGCGCCAGGAACTACGCTTGCCTTTCGGTAGGAAGCCGGGCCGGAGCCAGCCGATGATCGCGATCGTGATCATGTACATGGTGATCGCAAGCAGGCCGGGAACAATGCCGGCGATGAACAGCTTGCCAATATCCTGCTCGGTGATGATGCCATACACCGCCAGCACCGTGGACGGCGGCAGCATGGCGCCGAGCGTGCCGCCGGCTGCGATCACGCCGGTAGCGAAGCTCTGCGGGTAGCCGAAGCGCCGCATTTCGGGATAGGCGACCGTGGAAAACGTGGCGGCGGTGGCAACCGACGAGCCGCAAATCGCGGCAAAGCCGCCGCAGGCAGCGACTGTGGCGATGCCGAGACCGCCGCGCAAGTGACCGACGAAGGTATTGGCGGTGCGGAACAGTTCCCGGCTCATGCCCGAGGCGGTCACGAACGCGCCCATCAGCAGGAACATCGGGATCACGCCGAAGGTGTAATCGGTCACCGTGCGCATCGAGGTCTGGCCGACCAGCTTGAGCGCGGGCGCGCCGCCGACCATGTAGCCGAAGCCGCTGACGCCGACCAAACCCATCGCCATGCCGACCGGCACGCGCAGCAGCATCAGCACGAACAGCGCGATAAAGCCGATGATGGCGACGGCATCGGTACTCATCGCATTATTCAACCGGCTTCATTTTTGGTTCGGCCATCAGCTCCGGCCGGAAAACCAGGCGGTAGGTGCGGATGGCGATCAGCAGCACCGCCGACACGTCGCCCAGCCAGGCGACCATGAAGAACGGCCAGGTCGGCAGGCGGAGGTCGAAGGTCAGCACGTTGTCGGCGCGCGTAGTCATCACTTTGTCGAACAGCGTGTAGGTCTGCACCGTGACGACGAACAGCAGCACCAGCGTCGCGAATATGTCGATCATGCGCTGGTATTTCGGGCCAACATTGCCCCATAGCAGATCGACTGTGATATGGGTGCCGCGATAGGAGGTGGCGGCGATCCCCCAAAAAATGAGGATGCCGAGCATCAGCCGCCCGAAATCATACGAATCCGGAATCGAATAGGTGAACAGGTTGCGCAGCACGACCGAGATGAAGATGTTGGCGGCGACGAACCCCACGAATCCGGCCGCCACCCATTCGATCGTATCGATGAAAAGATCCATGTAAACGCGTTTCATGCGCGCTCCGCCGCCTTCGCCGCCGGTTTGAAAACGGCGACGGCGGGCAGTCCCGCCGCCGTCATCTCGATCTTGTCGAAGAACCGATCGAAGCGACTTGCGTTCCGACCGCTGCCCCGTCCATCAATAGGCCGCTTTGTTCTTCACCAGCTCTGCTTTGAGTGCTTTCATCGTCAGTTCGGGATCGAGGCCGGCCTTCTTGACGCCATCGGCCCATTTGGCTTCGAGCGGCGCCAGCGCTTTCTTCCACTCGCCGAGTTGCTCGGCGTTGAGCTCATAGACCTCGTGGCCAGGCTCGGCCTTGAGCTTGGCGATGCCGGCATGCTCGAAGTCGGCCCACGGCGTGGCGACCTTCGCCGCCCATTCGCTGGTGCAGTGGTTGTCGATCACCTTCTTCTGCTTCGCCGACATCTCGTCGTATTTCGCCTTGTTGAACACGAAGGCGAAGGTGGTCGTGTAGAGCGGCACGTCCATATGATACTTGGTCACCTTGTCGATACCGAACAGGACGACCGAGCCCCAAGGGAAGGTCACCGCGTCGGCGACGTGCTTTTCCAGAACATCGCGCACTTCCGGCGCGGCGGCCTGCACGTTGGTGCCGCCAAGCATCGTGACCATTTCGGCGATGGTGCCCTGCGCCGGGCGGATCTTCATGCCCTTGATGTCGGCCGGCACCACGATCTTCTTGCCGACCGAATGAAACGAGCCGGGGTCGTGCACGAAGGCAAGACAGAACTTGACGTCCTTCATCTCCTTGGCCGCGTATTTGCGGTACCAGGCGTCGAGCGCGACCGAGCCGCCCTTGGCGTTCGACATCAGAAACGGCAATTCGCCGGCGGCGATGATCGGGAAGCGGCCGGGCTGGTAGCCGGGGTTGATGTAAGTGAGGTCGGCGATGCCGTCGCGCGCCATGTCGTAATGGTCGAAGGCTTTGCCGAGCTGCTGGGCGGGATAGACCTTGTATTTGATGGTGCCGCCGGAATCCTTCTCCACCGAGGCGCCCCATTCCTCCAGCGCCTTCTGCAGCGGGTGCGACGGCGGCACCCAGTGCGAGAGCTTGAGCTCGAAGGTTTTTTCTTGGGCAAGCGTCGCGCCGGGTGCAGCGATCAGGGCGGCGATGGCGGCGGTGCAGACACAGGCAGCGAAGCGGGACATCATGGACTACCTCCCTCGGTTCAAATGTTGGTTATGCGGCCAACTTTTCTTATTATTCAGCAGCATGTCAGGGACGTTGTAAAGGTTATAGTTTGATATCAAACTATGTGACGGACCGTCGGCTTTGCGCGGTCGGACAGGAATGAGTGCGGTGCGGACTTCCAAAAGCAGGCAACGGGTGCGGCGCGGTAAGAACGGCGAAGCCATTGCCGAATCGATCAGATTTGGGGCCCTCGAGCACTGGGTCGGGTTCAACCTGCGCATGGCGCAGGAGCACGCCTTCGAGGCGTTTTCGCGCCGCTCGCAGGAGATCGGCGAGAGCCCGGGCCGCTTTGCCACATTGACGCTGATCGCGCGCAACCCCGGCATCAGCCAGACCGAATTGAGCCACGCCAACGGCCGCGACAAATCGAGCTTGACCCCGGTGGTCGAGGACCTAGTGCAGCGCGGCCTGGTCGAGCGCAAGCGCATGCGGGAGGACCGGCGCACCTATCGGCTCATCCTGACGCCGGCCGGAAAAAGGTCACTGACCATGCTAACGCGCTGCGCGCGCCGGCACGAGCGCGTGCTCGACGGCATCATCGGCCGGCGCGACCGCAAGCGGTTCCTGCAGATCCTGAAGAAGATCGCGGCGCAAATCGAATAGCCGGCGGCGTCACGGCCGGTTGAATTTCATCCGCACTGCGTCCGGAACCGGCTGCGATTTGTAGCGGCTGGGATCGGCCGGATCGAGCACGACCCACACGCGTGTCTCCGAGCACTCGACGCAGGTCAGGCCATTGCTGGTGATGTGATGGGCGACCTCGAAACTTGCTTGGCCGAATGTCGCCACCGATTCGACCGTCACGTCGTCGCCGTAGCGGGTCGGCCGCACGAACCGTGCGCGCGTGCACGCCAGCGGATAGCCGGCGGATTTGAACGTCTTGAACATCTGAAACATGGTCATGCCGAGCGCGCGTTCGAACAGCGCCGAGGTCGAGGCGTCGAAGATCTCGAAATAGCGCGGATAGAAGACGATGCCGGCAGGGTCGCAATGGCCCCACTCGATATGCACGGTGCGGACGTTGCTGAGCATTGTTGCGGTGTCGGGCCTTAGCGCGGCGCCATGCGCAGCGCGCCGTCGAGGCGGATCACCTCGCCGTTGAGATAGGAGTTGTGAATACAATGCAGCACCAGCGCAGCGAATTCGCGCGGCTCGCCGAGCCGCTTCGGGAACGGTACCGCGGCGCCGAGCAAATCCTGCGCCTCCTGCGGCAGCGCGCGCAGCATCGGCGTGCCGAAGATGCCGGGCGCGATGGCGAGCACCCGCACGCCGAATTGAGCGAATTCACGTGCGGCCGGCAGCGTCAGCGCGGCGACGCCGCCCTTGGAGGAGGCATAGGCGGCTTGCCCGATCTGGCCTTCGAAGGCGGCGACCGAGGCGGTCGACACGATCACGCCGCGCTCGCCGTCGGCGAAAGGTTGCAGCGGCTGCATGGCGGCGGCGGCGAGCCGCATCATGTTGAAGCTGCCGATCAGGTTGATGCGGATGACGCGCTCGTAGTCGGCCAGCGGCATCGGCCCATCGCGGCCGACGATGCGCTTGGCAGGACCGATACCGGCGCAATTGACCAGGACGCGCGCGGGACCATGGTCGGCGGCGGCCTGCTTGATCGCCGCTTCGCCGCTGGCCGCGTCCGCCACGTCGCAGGTTACCGCGATGCCTTTGATGCTGGCGGCCACTTCGGCGGCGGCTTTGGTGTTGACGTCGAACACCGCCACTTTGGCGCCGGCGGCGGCGAGCGCGCGCGCGGTGGCCGCTCCCAGTCCGGATGCGCCGCCGGTGACGATCGCGGCCTGTCCCTTGATTTCCATGATCTCGGTCCTTTACGCGCCTTTGATGGTGATCACGCGAGAGGATAGCGGCGTCGCATAAAGCTCGTCCACCAGCGCGGCACGGTTTTTCAAGACCGCACGCTGGTTGATCGAGCCCTTGTCGGTCATCTCGCCTTTGTCCATGGAGGGCGGCTCCGCCATCAGGATGGCGCGTGCAACGCGCGTCGACGAGCCGGTGCTTCGCCGCGCCAGCGTTTGCAGCAGCCCGGAAAATTTCTGCCGCACGCGTATGTCGTCGAGCACCACCGCCGGCGCCGCGTCGGCGGCGTGTTCGGGTGCAAGCTTGCGGCAGCCGTCGAAATCGGGAAACACCAGCGCCACGATATCGTCACGGTCGGGCCCGGCGAACACGACGTCGCGCACAAAGGGCGCGCAATGATCGATGAAGCGCGCGCGCAGCGGCCCAACGCTGACCCAGGTGCCGGTGGAGAGCTTGTAGTCCTCGGCGATGCGGCCGTCGAACAGGAAACCTTTCCCCGGATCGTCGGGATCGGCGAATTTCAGCGCGTCGCCGATCTTGTAGAAGCCGTCTTCGTCGAAGGCCTCGCGTGTGAGCGCATCCTGCCGCCAATAGCCGGGTGTGATGTGCGGCCCGCGCAGCCGCGCTTCCAGCTTGCCTTCGTTGGGCATCAGTTTGAGTTCGACGCCCGGCACCGGCAGCCCGATATTGCCCGGCCGGTCGAAATCCCATGAGCAGGCGAGCGCGAGCGGCGAGGTTTCGGTCGAGCCGAGCGAGGACAGGAAGATGATGCGTTCGCCGGTGGTGTCGACGGCGAGGTCGGTGAGGTCGTCCCAGGTGGTCTGGTTCAAGCCGGCACCGGCATAGAACAGCACCTTCAGCCGGCTGAAGAAATTCTTGCGCAGCGTATCGTCGGCGCGGAAATGCGGCACTAGCGCCTCGTAGCCCTTGGGCACGTTGAAATAGATGGTGGGCGCGATCTCACGCAGATTGCGCACGGTCTTCGGCACGCCGAGCGGCGTCGGGTTGCCGTCGTCGATGTAGAGCGAGCCGCCGTTGACCAGCACCATGTTGAAGTTGTGGTTGCTGCCGAAGGTATGGCTCCACGGCAGCCAGTCGACCACCACCGGCGGCTCGTCGGCGACGAAGGCGAAGCCGGCGGCGATCATCGCCTGGTTCGAGCACAGCATGCGGTGGGTGTTGATGACGGCCTTAGGCGTACCGGTCGAGCCGGAGGTGAACAGAAATTTGGCGATGGTCGCGGGCGTGACCTGGCTGCGCACGACATCGATGCCGGCGTCGTCTTCGACGCCGATCAGGTCGGCGAACATCGTCGTCTTCCAATCGCCCAACGGATTGCGCGTCACCACCAGTTCGACATTGGCCGGCACGGTGGCGTAGATCGCGCGCGCGAAAGGCCCGCCGTCATTGGCGAACACCATCCCGGGCGTCAGCAATTCGATTATCGCACGCAATTTGCCGAAATCGGTCGACAGCAGCGAATAGGCCGCCGAGATCGGCGCATAGGGAATGCCGACGCCCATCGCCGCCAACGCCAGCAGCGCATGCTCGATATCGTTGCCGGAGATGATGGCGATCGGCCGCTCGGGCGACAGCCCGCGCCGCAGCAGCGTCGCGCCGATGCGCCGTGTCATCGCCAGCACTTGCGCATAGCTGAGCGTCCGCCATTGGCCTTCGGCGTCGCGCTGCGCGAGGAAAATCCGGTCGGGGGCGGCCTTGGCCCAACGTTCGAGCGGCTCGGTCAGCGTGGCGTGATAGGGCGGCAGCACCTGCGCGGTACGGATATGGATGACACCGCACGGCTCGCGCTCGAGCACGGCATCGAATTGGCCAAGCCGTACCGGGCGCAAGGGCGCCGATTTGCGTGGGTGCGATGCGGCCGCAGTGCTCATGCCGGATCGCGCGTCACCTTGGGCGCGCGCTTCTCGAGAAAATCCTTGAGCCGTGCCTTGGCCTCGCCGTCCGCCTGCGTGATCGCCGACATCAGCGCCTCCACGGCGTAGCCCGCCGCCGGGTCCATCTCGGCGATGCGCGGCAGCGCCTGCATGACCGCGAAATTGGTCAGCGGGGCATTGCCGGCGATACGGCTGGCAAGTTCGAGGCCCTTGGCGAAGCCTTTGCCCGGTTCGACCAGATAGGTGGAAAGCCCCATGGCCTCGCCCTCCTCGGCCGAATAGGTACGGCCGGTGAGCATCATGTCCATCATGCGCGCGACGCCGATCAGCCGCGGCAGCCGCACCGAACCGCCGCCGCCAACATAGATGCCGCGGCTGCCTTCCGGCAGTGCGTAATAGGTCGAACGTTCGGCGACGCGAACGTGCGCGGCCGCGGCAAGCTCCAGCCCGCCGCCGACCACCGCGCCATGCAGCACCGCGACCACCGGCACCTTGCCGAACTGGATCTTGCCGAAGGCGCGGTGCCAGAGCCCGGAATGGGCGATGCCCTGCTTGACGTCACGCTCTTCGAGTTCGGAGAGATCGAGGCCGGCGGAAAAATGTTCGCCTTCGCCCGCGAGCAGCACGGCGCCGATATCGTCGGGCAGCGACGTAAAGAAAGTCTCGATGCCGACGATAGCCTCATCGTTCAGTGCATTGCGCTTCTCCGGCCGCTTGAGCCGCAGGATGGCGACGGCGCCCTGCCGGGTGGCGGCAAGCGATGCAGGCAGCGTCATGTCGAGCGATTCGTCCGCCATCACTTCACCTCGTAGACGTCAAGCCGCACGCTGCGGGCTTCGCGCTGGCCGCGCGCCAGCGCCAGGATGCGGTTGAGCCAGTCGACCGCGGGATCGGAGGTCTCGAACCGCATCACCGTGCGGAAATAATAGAGCGCGGGATCGACGCTGTCGCCCCGCGTGAGCTTCTCCAGCACCTCGGGCGGACCATGCCGCAAGCCGTCGCTGCTGACCAGAATGCGCGCGCCGCTATCCGCCTCGATGGTGTAGTGCGCCTGGATATCGGCGGCGCCGTCGTTGCGCACGATCTGCCAATCGGCGCCGCCGGGCAGGATGCGGCCGTGAAGCTGGGGCCCGCGCACGTGCCGCCGGTAATGTCGATGATGCGCCGCTCGCCATAGGGCGTGCGGCCCAGATTCATGATGGGTGCAAGTTCGGCGTGGATGGTGAAGATCGGTTCTTTGCCCAGCATGGCGGCCATTCGTTGGAGGTCAAACTTAATCTTTATTTCGCCATTTGACCCTGTCCTTGGCGGGCCGTAAATACGTTGCCGTAACCGGGAAACTCAGCCGCATGGCGCGTATTTCGTCGCTCGCCGAAGCCATCCAATCCGCCGTCCGCGATGGCGACACAGTGGCGCTGGAAGGCTTTACCCACCTTATTCCGCATGCCGCCGGCCACGAAATCATCCGACAGGGCCGCAAACACCTTACGCTGATACGGATGACGCCGGACCTGATCTACGACCAGCTCATCGGCATGGGCTGTGTCGACAAGCTCGTCTTTTCCTGGGGCGGCAATCCGGGTGTCGGCTCGCTGCATCGCTTCCGCGACGCGGTCGAGAACAACTGGCCGCAGAAACTCGAACTGGAAGAGCATTCGCACGCCGCCATGGCCAACGCCTATGAGGCGGGCGCGGCGGGGCTGCCCTGCGCCATTTTCCGCGGCTATATCGGCGGCGACCTGCCGAAAGTGAATGCCAAGATCAAGCGCGTGACCTGTCCGTTCACCGGCGAGGAGCTGGCGGCGATCCCCGCGCACCGGCCGGACGTGGCGGTGATCCATGCCCAGCGCGCCGACAAGGCCGGCAATGTGATGATCGAGGGTGTACTCGGAGTGCAGAAGGAAGCCGTGCTGGCGTCGAAGCGCTCGGTGGTGACGGTGGAAGAGATCGTCGACGAACTGCCGTCCGACCGCAGCCTCAATGCCGTGGTGCTGCCGCACTGGACTGTCGGCTACATCGCCGAGGTGCCGGGCGGCGCTTTCCCGTCCTATGCGCAGGGCTATTACCCGCGCAACAACGCCTACTACAAGCAGTGGGACGACAGCGCGCGCGAACGCGACACGTTCCTCGCTTGGATGAAAACAAACGTGCTGGAAAAAGGCCCTGAGGCCTTCGCCCAGTATGCGCGCAAAGTTCGCGCGGCGGCGGAGTAGGACAATGGCCGATTACAAGCCGAACGAGATGATGACCGTCGCGGCGGCGCGCGCGCTGAAGAACGACGACATATGTTTCGTCGGCATCGGCCAGCCCTCGGCCGCCTGCAATCTCGCGCGCCTGACGCATGCGCCCGGTATTACGCTGATTTACGAATCCGGTACGCTTGCCACCAAGCCGAACGTGCTGCCGCTGTCGATCGGCGACGGCGAATTATGCGAGACCGCACTGACTACCGTGTCGGTGCCGGAGATGTTCCGCTACTGGCTGCAAGGCGGCCGCATCAAGATTGGCTTCCTCGGCGGCGCGCAGATCGACAAATACGCCAATCTCAACACAACGGTAGTCGGCCCCTACGACAAGCCGAAGGTGCGGCTGCCGGGCGGCGGCGGGGCGCCGGAGATCGCCACCACCTGCGGCGAGATCTTTATCATCATGGCGCAGGGCAAGCGCAGTTTCGTCGACAAGCTCGATTTCGTGACTTCCATCGGGCACGTCAACGGCGGCGACAGCCGCGCCAAGCTCGGCGTGAAGACCAAAGGCCCGACCCGGCTGATCACCGATCTGGCGCTGTTTGCGCCCGATCCCGAGACCAAAGAGATGACCGTGGTCTCCGTCCATCCCGGCGTCACCCGCGAGCAGGTGCAGGAGAACGCCGGCTGGAAAGTGCGTTTTGCGTCGTCGGTTGCGGTGACGCCGCCGCCGACCGCGCGTGAACTCGATGTCTTGCGCGATCTCCACGCCCGCACCAACCGCGCACATTCGGAGGCAGCGTGATGGCGACGCGCGAAGCCTTTCTCTGCGATGCGGTGCGCACGCCGATCGGGCGCTATGGCGGCGCGCTTGCCAAGGTGCGCACCGACGATCTCGCCGCCACGCCGATCAAGGCGCTGATGACGCGCAACCCCAAGGTCGATTGGGAAAAGCTCGACGAAGTCTTTTTCGGCTGCGCCAACCAGGCCGGCGAGGACAACCGCAACGTGGCGCGCATGGCGCTGCTGTTGGCAGGCCTGCCGGCGAGCGTGCCGGGCGTGACGCTCAACCGCCTCTGCGCTTCGGGCCTCGAAGCGGTCGGCGCGGCGGCTCGCGCCATCCGCGCCGGCGAAATGGATTTCGCTATCGCCGGCGGCGTCGAATCGATGACGCGGGCGCCCTTCGTTCAGGGCAAGGCGCAGGAAGCTTTCGCGCGCACGGCCGAGATATTCGATACCACAATAGGCTGGCGTTTTGTCAATCCGCTGATGAAGAGCCAATACGGCGTCGATTCCATGCCGGAAACGGCCGAGAACGTGGCGGAGGAATTCCAGATCACCCGCGTCGATCAGGATGCTTTTGCCTTGCGCTCGCAGCAGCGCGCCGCCAAGGCCATCGCCTCGGGCTATTTCGCCAAGGAGATCGTTGCGGTCGAGATCGCCGGCCGCAAGGAGACGGTCAAGGTCGACAGAGACGAGCACCCGCGCGAGACCACGCTCGAGCAACTCGCCAAGCTCAAGCCATTCGTGCGTAATCCGGGCACGATCACCGCCGGTAATGCCTCCGGCGTCAATGACGGCGCGGCGGCGCTGATCGTTGCATCGGAAGCGGCGGTGAAGGCGCATGGGCTCACACCGCGCGCGCGCATCCTCGGCATGGCCGCGGCCGGGGTCCCGCCGCGCATAATGGGCATCGGCCCGGTGCCGTCGACGCGCAAGCTGATGGCGCGGCTCGGCCACAAGATCGACGATTACGCCGTGATCGAACTCAACGAGGCCTTCGCCTCACAGTCGCTCGCCTGCCTGCGCCAACTCGGGCTTCCCGACGACGCGGCGCAGGTCAATCCGCACGGCGGCGCGATCGCGCTCGGCCATCCGCTCGGCATGTCGGGCGCACGGCTGGCGCTCACCGTGGCGCACGGCCTGGAAGAGGGCGGTGGCAAGCTCGGGCTTGCCACCATGTGCGTCGGCGTCGGACAAGGCGTATCCTTGGCGCTCGAACGGGTTTCGTGAATCAAGAGCAATAATAAGGACAACAACAATGTCGCTGATCTATCCCAAGGAAAGCCTGAGCGTTTATCCCAAGCATCTGTCGCCGGAATACCGCTCGACGGTGAAGCGCTCGCCGTCGAAGCCGCTCATTATCGTGCCGCACACGTTGTCGGAGCTGACCGGTCCGGCCTTCGGCCACGACGCCATTCAGGAAGGCGACAACGATCTGACCAAGCAGCACAAGGGCGAGCCCTTGGGCGAGCGCATCATCGTGCACGGCCACGTCTACGACGAGGACAAGCGCCCGGTGCCCGAGACGCTGGTGGAAATCTGGCAGGCCAATGCCTGCGGCCGCTATGTGCACAACGTCGACCAGCATCCGGCGCCGCTCGATCCGAATTTCACCGGCGCCGGCCGCACAGTTACCGACAAGAAGGGCTATTACAAATTCATCACGGTGAAGCCAGGCGCTTATCCGTGGGGCAATCATCACAATGCATGGCGGCCGAACCACATCCATTTCTCGGTATTCGGCCAGGCCTTCGTGACGCGCCTCGTCACGCAGATGTATTTTCCCGGCGACCCGCTGTTCCCGTTCGACCCGATCTTTAATTCGGTGACCGACGAGAAGGCGCGCCTTCGCATGGTCTCCAGCTTCGATCTGGACAACACAGTTCCCGACTGGGCGCTCTGCTTCCGCTTTGACATCGTGCTGCGCGGCCGCGAACAGACCCCGACGCATACGGAACAACACTAATGTCTGAGATAACCCCCTCACAAACCGTCGGTCCGTTCTTCGCCTATGGTCTTTCGCCGCACAACCGTTGCGACTGGAAGCCGAACGCGAATTACGACTGGAAGGAAACGATCGGCGCCAATCTGATCACGCCAGACGCGACGGGGACGAAAATCCACATTGAGGGCCGCATCACCGACGGTGACGGCAAGCCGATCAACGACGCCATGATCGAGATCTGGCAGGCCGACAGCCAAGGCCGTTACGCCCACGCGCGCGGCGAGAAGCCGCGACCGAACGCCAAGTTCACCGGCTTCGGCCGCTCCGCCACCGATAAGGACGGCGTCTTCAGCTTTGACACCGTCAAGCCGGGCATGGTGCCGGGCCCGGGTGGCAAGCCGCAGGCGCCGCATATCGTGGTCTGCATCTTCTCGCGCGGCATGTTGCGGCAGATCTACACGCGGCTGTATTTCTCCGACGAGGCGGGAAATAGCGCCGATCCGATCCTCCTGATGGTGCCGGAAGATCGGCGCGGCACGCTCATTGCCCACAAGCAGCCCGGCAGCGGCGCCGCGGTTTATCGCTTCGACGTCCGCGTTCAGGGCGAGAACGAGACCGTTTTCTTCGATATTTGAAGCTGTTATCGGCGGGGTGGTCTTGCCCATTGTCGCCTATAACGTCGCTTATTTAGTGGGATATTGCCCTATATCTCGTGCGTAGCAACAAAAATTTGATCTGCCAAAAATTGTAAAGTGCCATTTCACGGCTATTTTTATCGTTGGGCTTTGCCCACCCATCCTGCCCATCTTGCTAAACAGCAATTTTCCAATTGACGAGGCGGAGTGGACTTGGTTCCCTTGGCGTACGAGCCGGCCGCTAGAGCCAGCCGCTAGGGAAGCGCCGCCATGAACGATCAGATCCTTCAGGAGATCAGCGAATTCTGCCGCCAGCGTGGGCTCGCTGAATCCACCTTCGGCCGCCGCGCGGTGAATGATGGCAAGCTCGCCAACCGTCTGCGTAATGGCGGCCGCATCACCACCGATACATTGGAGCGCATCCGCAGCTTCATGGCGCGCAATGTCGATGCCGCGCCGGCGCGCCGCCGCATGCTGTTCGACGCCGCCCCGCCTGCGGCCTTGCCCGTGATCACGCCGCCGGCGCCGCCGGTCGCCTCCGGCCAGGCGGCCAACGACCCGCAGCGCAATTTCCGCTTTTTCGACAACCGGCAGAAATATCTGCTGTTCGTGAACACCTGCAGCGAGAAATGGGAAATCGCCAATCGCGTCGGCATGGAGCTCGCCAATATCCATCCGCGGCCGCCGGCGGTGCGCGTGTTCGACGCCGGCCTCGGCGACGGCACCGTGCTGGCGCGCGTGATGCGCAATATGCACGACCGCTTTCCCACCATGCCGTTCTACATCGTCGGCAAGGAAATCAGCCTCGAAGATATCCGCCTCACGCTGCACAAGATGGCCGATCGGTTCGTCGAACATCCGTCGACCGTGCTGGTGCTGACCAACCTCGCCTATGCCGAAGCGCCTTGGCTGGCGGCAAAGTCGCTTTCCGCCGCCACCAGCCTAGTGTGGAAAGACCTTGCGATGGAAGGCAATACCGCACACTCATTCGAGCAGCAGATCACCGCACTCGAGCCGTTCCTGGCCGAGAACTGGAAGGCGCGCGTGTCGGCGAAAAGCGGCAATCCGGTCTATGAGCGGCCGGTCATTTTGGTGATCTACCGCAACGATCACAAATTCCTGCTCGATCAGATCGTGCCCAAGCCCGGCGGCACCGTCGCCGACTACGATCTGGTCATCGCCTCGCAGCCTTATCGCGCGCGCGCGTCGCTCGAATTCAAGGCCAGGCGCGTGCTGGCGCCGCTCGCCCGCGCGCTCGGGCCGGGCGGGCGCATGATCGCGATCCATTCCTACGGGCGCGATCCCGGCATGGAGATCATCCACAAGGTATGGCCGAACGATAACCCGTTCGAGCACAGCCGCCATGACCTGCTCAAGGAAGTGAAGCACGAGCTGGGCAATGCCGGCCGCGATCTCAATTTCAACGCCTATTCCGATCAGCGTTCGCTGTTCCGCTACGATATGCACACGCTGCCGTCGGAGATTTCCTCCTCGATCGGCACCTCGACGCTGCTCGCCGCCTGGAACGCGGCAATCTACGTGGCGCAGATCGAGGACGACCGCCTGTCCGACGTCAACAGCGACCGCCGCTACATCGAGGCGACCCGCGACGTGCTGCACAAGCAGGGCGGTCTGTGGTTCTACGACGAATCTTTCGTGATCTCTCACCGGCGCGAGTAGCGCATGGACTATTTCGCGCGCAATTTCTCGCTTGAGGCGACACGGCCTAATGCCGGTGAAATCGCCACGCTGGCGGAGGTGTTGCCGCCGCGAACGCCGGTCTATTTTTCGGCGGTGCCGACAATCACGCCGCAGGAACTGATCGGCGGCGCTGCGTTGCTGCGGAAATCCGGCCTGGAGCCGGTGATCCATATTGCCGCGCGGCGGGTTCACTCCGCCGCCGAACTGGCAGATTTGCTCGCCGGCTTGCGCGGTGAAGCCGACGTGCGCCGCTTGTTGGTGATCGGCGGCGACGTCGAGCCAACGGGACCTTTCCCGGACGCGCTGGCGGTGATTCAGAAAGGTCGTCTGCGCCAGGCCGGCATCGAAGAGATCGGCATCGGCGCCTATCCGGAAGGCCACAGCCGCATTCCGGCCGGGCGTCTCGAAGCCGCGCTCGATGAGAAGATAGCCACGGCCGCCGCGCATGGGCTTGGCGTTCATATCGTCAGTCAATTCTCGTTTTCGCCGGAGCGCATCCTCGCCTGGCTCAGACGGCTGCGCGCTTGCGGCATCGCCAAACCGGTGAAGGTCGGCATGGCCGGTCCGACCAGCGTGCCCGGCCTGTTGCGCTACGCCAAGCGCTGCGGCGTCAATGCCTCGCTGCACGGGCTAATGTCTGGAGCGGCAGCAGGCCTCATCGGCAATGTCGGCCCGGACCGCATTGTCGAGGCGTTGAGTCTGGCCGGCGATCTGGGTGACGTCGCGCCGCATTATTTCTCGTTCGGTGGCGCGGTTGAGACGGCCCGCTACGCTTGCTCAACGTCAAGACGGGCCGCTGCCGGGCATGCTATGGGACAGCCAATTTCCAACTAAGACCTGTGGCCGAGCCGGCGCCGCGGGCGTCATTCGGAGGAAACCCTAATGCAACGGACCAAGCCGCCATTCCGCGCCGACATGGTCGGCAGCCTGCTGCGCACCGCGCCGATCAAACAGGCGCGCGCGCAACGCGAGAAGGGCGCGATCACCGCGGCGCAATTGAAAGAGATCGAGGACCGCGAAATCGAGAAGATCATCAAGAAGCAGGAGGAGATCGGGCTGAAGCTCGCCACCGACGGCGAGTTCCGCCGCTCGTTCTGGCATTTCGATTTCTTCAGCATGCTCGACGGCGTCGAGCTCTACGAGCTCGACCATGGCATCCAGTTTCAGGGTGTGCAGACCAAGGCGCAGTCGATCCGCATTGTCGGCAAGATCGGTTTCTCCAATCACCCGATGCTGGAGCACTTCAAATTCCTGAAGGCGCACACCAAGGTGATGTCGAAGATGACGATCCCGAGCCCGACTGTGATGCATTTCCGGCTCGAGCCCAAGGCGGTCGTCACCGACGTCTACAAGGACCGCGACGCCATCTTCGGCGACCTCGCCATGGCCTATCAGAAGGCGATCAAGGCATTCTACGACGCCGGCTGCCGCTATCTGCAATTCGACGACACCGCCTGGGCCTATCTCTGCTCGCAGGAAGAATTGAAGAAGGCGCGCGACCGCGGTCTCGACGTCGATCATCTGCAGGAAACCTACACCGCCTGCATCAACAAGGCGCTCGAGGCCAAACCCGCCGACATGACCATCACGACACATGTCTGCCGCGGCAATTTCCGCTCCACGTTCATTTCGTCCGGCGGTTACGAGCCGGTGGCGCAGAACCTACTCGCCAAGTGCAACTACGACGGCTACTTCCTCGAATACGACACCGATCGCGCCGGCGGCTTCGAGCCACTGCGCTTCCTGCCCAAGGGCAACAAGATCGTCGTGCTCGGACTGGTCACCTCGAAGTCGGGGCGGCTCGAGCCGCGCGAGGACATCAAGAGGCGCATCCAGGAGGCGACCAAGTTCGTAGCGCTCGATCAGCTTTGTCTTTCGCCGCAATGCGGCTTCGCCTCGACCGAAGAAGGCAACGTGTTGGCCGAGGACGAGCAATGGGCCAAGCTGAAGATGATTGTCGAGCTTGCGAACGAAGTTTGGGGTAAATAAACCGCTCATTCCCGCGTAAGCGGAAATCCAGCAAAAAGAACTGGGTCCCCGCTTTCGTGAGGACGAGTGGACGAGAAGGGAGCGAACGATGACCCCACGCACCACGCCGCCATTCCGCGCCGACATGGTCGGCAGCCTGTTGCGCCCCGCGCCGTTGAAGGAGGCGCGCGCCAAATTCGCCAAAGGCGAGATCGATGCCGCGGCGCTGAAAGCAGTCGAAGACCGCGAGATCGAGAAGATCATCAAGAAGCAAGCCGATGTCGGGCTGAAGCTCGCCACCGACGGCGAATTCCGCCGTTCCTGGTGGCATTTCGATTTTTTCCGCGGGCTCAAAGGCGTCACGCCCGTCACCACCTCGACCGGAATCAAATTCCACGGCGTCGAAACCAAGCACGAGGCCATTCGGATCGACGGCAAGATCGACTTCGCCGGCCATCCGATGATCGAGCATTTCAAGTTCCTCAAAAGCCATTGCAACGTCACGCCCAAAATGTGCATTCCGGCGCCCAGCACCTTCCACTTCCGGCAAGGCCGGGCGATGGTGAGCAAGGAAGCCTATCCCGGCTACGACGAATTCTTCGCCGACGTCGCCGCCACCTGGAAGAAAGCAATTCGTGCCTTCTACGACGCTGGCTGCCGCTATCTGCAACTCGACGATACCGCATGGGCGATGATCTGCGATCCGAAGGAACGCGAGGGTTCGAAGGCGCGCGGCGACGATCCCGACACGCTGCCGGCGATTTATGCGCGCGTCACCAATGCGGCGCTCGCCGGCAAGCCGACCGATATGACAATCACCATGCATTCCTGCCGCGGCAATTTCCGCTCCACTTGGCTCGCGCAGGGCGGTTACGAATTCGTCGCCGAGTACTTGCTGGGCAACACCAATTTCGACGGCTATTTCCTGGAATATGACAGCGAGCGCGCCGGCGGCTTCGAGCCGCTGCGTTACTTCCCCAAGGGTAACAAGCAACTGGTGCTTGGCCTGGTCACGTCGAAGTCGGGGCGGCTGGAGCCGCGCGACGACATCAAACGCCGCATCGATGAAGCCACCAAATACGTCGCGCTCGATCAACTTTGTCTGTCGCCGCAATGCGGCTTCGCCTCGACCGAAGAGGGTAACGTGCTGGCCGAGGACGAACAGTGGGCGAAGCTGCGCATGATCGAGGAGATTGCCGGCGAGGTATGGGGAAAATGAGCGCCAGAACGGTGCC
>CAVZXY010000002.1:0-116632 GCA_963779345.1 uncultured Alphaproteobacteria bacterium
ATTGACGAAGAGCGTCCAACCATATTGCAGGTTGGCGATCATAATCATGCAGATGATGCAGAAGATGAGATTAACCCAGCGCGTCAGTACGCGAAACGCGTCCCGTTGCAACCGAGCCAGTAGCCATAGCCATTAAAATCCTCCCCGTGGTTTCGGCCGAAAACCGTTTGATTTTTCGGGCATCACCTCTTTACGGGATGATGCCTTCATGTCCTTGGTCCGCCAGCCGGACGTTAAAACAAATACGGGCCGAGGTTGTAGCTTTTATTCTATCAAAATTTGAAAGCTGGGAAAAGGGAAATTCGCACAATGAAGTATATATTGCAGTGCAACAAATCGGCGCACCGCTCGGGTATTGGATCACGCCCGGAACTCGTATAACGCCTCGCGCAGATGCGTTCCGCGGCGGAATATTTGGCGGCATACCGATGACGATATTGATATTGGCTCGAACGAAGTGGGTCGACGCTATCCGAATGCGCCGACACCCGCGACGATATGCCCTGTGCATCATGGCTGAAGGCGCAGGCGGACAACAGCGCGATGCGAGCGAGCACCGAATGCGCCCAGCCGCGTTTCTCGATCGCGACCGTGTTCAATGTCGATCATGGCTACACGTTCAAACCCGATGATCTCGAACTGGTTCCGACCGCGGCCGCGGCGGTGCGGTTGTTGAACGAGGCGGGATACTACGTGATCGTCGTCACCAATCAGTCGGGGGTCGCGCGCGGACTTTATCCCGAGGCGGCGGTGAAGGCGTTCAACGCGCATCTGCAAGACGCCTTGCTGGCCGACGGCGCGGTTCGATGCGTTCTATTATTGCCCGCACCACCCGGAGGGAACGATCAAGGCGCTGGCGATCCGCTGTCAGTGCCGCAAGCCGGCGCCAGGCATGCTCGAACAGGCGGCGCGCGACTGGCCGATCGACCGCAGCCGCAGCCTCCTCATTGGCGACAAGGACCACGACTTGGCGGCCGCCAAAGCGTTTGGCATTCGCGGCATCAGGTCGATGCCAAGGCCGGCACGCTGGAGGATTTGGTTCGCAAGACGCTTGCATCCGAGGCGTAAGCGCCGCCTGGTGCCCCTGGCCGGACTCGAACCAGCACGATGTTTCCACCACCTGATTTTAGTAAGGCGCGTCTACCAATTCCGCCACAGGGGCAACCTTTGTCTGCGCATGATCTTATCCGAAAACCGGTAGCCACTTTTCGGGATCATGCGCAACGCGGCATAAGCGGCGCGGATCATAGCGGCGCAAAACCAAGGGTCAACGGCAACCAGCGACGGATTTAAAGCCCGTATCGGGCGCTTTGTGACCCGCCGCGGCGCGCCTATGATCCGCACCGGGACACCGACCGGCAGGAGACCTCGATGAACGAAGAAGCCCTCAAGATGTGGCTGCGCAAAGTCCTTAAGGTGGTCGGCGTGACCTCGCAGCAGGAAATCGAGAAGGCGATCCGCGCCGCGGTGGCCGAGGCCGCCTCAAGGGCGACGAGAGCGTTCAGGCGCAGATGGTGCTGACCATCGGCAAGGTCGGCCTGACCCACAAGGTCGACGGCACCATCGAACTGGCGTAGCGCCGTTAGGCCGTTGCCTCGGCACTCTGCCGGCCGCTGGCAGCCACTTGAGCGCTTGAGACTTGGGGAATACAAGCCACTGCAAGCACGCTGGTCGGAACGGCAACACCAAAATTTTCCAAAAAATATTGCCCCGCCGATGCCACTCCCTCAAGCAATTTGCGTGGCTTTGTACTGAGAACTAGTGTTCCGACTGTAACGCTTGGTTCCCCGCGTTGATCCCGTCTGTTGTCCACACGTCTGGGCGCAATCGATTGGCCGACAAGTCGCTTTCGGGAATCATACCGTTGGCGCCGAACACTAGCTGCCGCTCCGATCAGTTACTTCGGAACCACCAGGCCACCGAAGCGATAGGTGATCCGGACTATGGCCATATTGACATCCTGACTGATGGTGTCCGTACGCCCAACGATACCCGGAGCAGGCAAACTCCTGAAGGCTATGTCGCGTTGGCCCATAAATAGGTGGTCATATTCGACGCCAATCGACCAGTTTTGGACAATGCTGACTTCTCAGTCCTGTTCCGACCGCGGCACCCCAACGGGTTTCGCTAGCCTGATCCACGGCCACACCGGTAGCGTCGTCAATGCCGTTGTATTTGTCGTGGGTCACGGCGGCCCCGCCCTTCACGAACCAGAGCACGTTGTTCCAGGCATAGCCGACTTGGCCGGTAAATAGGCCCAACGCGTCCACCTTGGTGCAATTCGTCAACCCAGGTCCGAAGGCGAAACTCTCGCTGGATCCAGTCAGATCAGCCCAATCACCTTGTGCCTCAACTCCGAACACCCAGGAAGCGGCCTGCCAACGGTATCCGACCTGACCGCCGACGATGCCGCCATTGGCGCGTTGGCAGCTATCGGGTACCGCCGGCACAATCGGAGTACCGAGGTCGTTGATGACATCCCAGCATTTGTGGGCTGAAGCAACGCCGCCGTTGACGCCAATATAGAAGCCGGTCCAGGTGTAGACGGGAGCCGGAAGCGGAGGTGCTTTGTAGACCGGTGCCGTGACGGCCATGTCGGCGGCATGGGCAGCCGATCCAATATGAGCCAAGCTCAGCGCAAAAACTCCAACAGCCTTTTTATTCATAATGCCCCCCGGTGTTGCTGACTTCTGGATGCCCCCGGTGTTCCTGACTTCTGGCACACTACGCAACCGGGCCCTGAGAGGGCGTGTTGCGCTCGTGCCACAGTGCGTGAGAATTTGCGACTGTGCTGTAAACACATTGCTGGTCAACACGATTGCCGATGACAGGACCAACCTGCTTCCAAATGTGGAATGTCTGCAAAGGGTCATTCGCGTCCGGGATGGGCCAGCAACACGTCGCGCGATGTCCGCTTCTCTAATCGGCCATTTGAGGTCAAGCACTTTCAGACTACTCACCACTGCAGTGTCGATGTCGCTCACGGGCTCGCGCTTCTCTTCGGAATCGGCACCAAGGCCCTTCCGTTATCGGGATTCGAGGACGAGGCGGAACAATCTGTTACGCGGCCTTACCGTCAGATAGACGATAGGTCCAAGCGGACATGCGAACTCACCTCATCCATCGTCCCGCGAGGGACATGGTTCCACCGCTCGGTGGAGCTCGAGTGTTCTCCTGTCGCTATTGATCCTGAACTGCTCTCATGCCGCTGCTGCTGTTTGTTCCCGGATCCAGCGGAACTCGGTGCCGTCAACCCATATGCGGTGCAGGATCACGGCCACCGGCGCGCCAGCGCCACGATCGCTTTCTTCATTCCACGACGTCTGGCGATCTGCATCGCCCAGGCCTTGAGCCATGACCATTTCTTCGACCGCAGCATGCTCTGAGCGGCTTCATAGAGCATAACTCGCATCATCTCGTCTCCGCAGCGTGATATTCTACCGGTCCATTCCACCTCGCCCGATTGATACTTGGCGCACGTCAGCCCAAACACGGCCCCGACTGCCTTGGATTTTCGGAAGCGGGCGGGCACGTCGACGGTGGCGCGATAGGTCAGCGACACCACGGGGCCAACGCCCGGGACCGTCATCAAGCGCCGGCACACCTCATCGTCCCGAACGATAGCCAGCAAGCGGCGATGCTGGATGACGAACTGCTCGCGTAGCACTCGCCGGACGACAAGCAGCGGTTCAACCAACTCAGCCAAGTCGGGCAAGTTCTCGACCAGCTCCTTGATGCGGGTCTCGAACTTCATCTTCCCTACCATTCCGACCTTGAGGCCGAAGTTGCGCAGAGTCCCGCGCAGGTCGTTCTCGATGGCGATGGCCTTCGACTGCAGCAGCTTGCGATGGGTCAGCAGCATTCTCAGCTTCTGGCTGCGTAATGTCTTCACATGCACCGGGCGGTAAAGCCCATCCGCATCATTTGCGCCATGCCGCGCGCATCGTTGCGGTCGGTCTTGTTGATCTGCGCCTTCAACACCGCCCGCATGTGCCGCGTCTCGACGCAGATCACTGGCAAGCCCGCTTCGGCGAGCGCACTGTAAAGCCATTGCGACAACGGCCCGGCTTCCAGTCCGATCCGTTTGAAGTGATAACCGGGGTTCTTCAACACCCCCAATAACGCCTCCGGTTCGCTCACTACCTTCACTTCCCGCACGATCTTGCCCGTGTCATCCACAATGCAGACGCTGGTCTCCTTGACTGAAACGTCGAGTCCGGCAGAATGGTCCATGCTGCGCTTCTCCTTCTGATGCTTGAGGCCGCGAATGCGCACCTCGTTTCACCATCAGCCTGAAGCGCAGCACCCAAAATCTCCAGCGATCGAAACCGGCCGGCCGATTACCCCATCTTTTGCCCAGACAGCGGAAGCAAAATCGCGGTCGCCGCTGATAACCTGCGGCCAGGAAACTGCCTGGAAAAGCCGCCGCTACTGCTCGGAAAAACTTCTGCAAGCCATTGAAAACTCAAGTGTTCGTGGCCCTCCCGAAGGCGGCTTCCATCTCGCGCCGTATTTTCACCGCGGCGTCGTTCGCATCGTAGGCGACGTCCGCCCATTTGAGCGCGCCGCCTTCGGCGATATCGCGCTTGAGCTTGACGTTATGCGCCAAGCCGAGCGGCAGCAATTCGTCGCGCAGCGAAACATCGGCCGGCGTCTGCTTGCCCCAGACGCAGAAGCCGCCCTCGCCGTCGAGCATCTCGCCGGCCTTGAGCGCGCGCTTGGCGGTCGCCACCACGTCGGAGCGGAAGCCGGTGGGCGCGCCGGTCGGCTCGTCGCGCAGCGCGCAGCTCGCGACCGAAATGCCGAGCTCGAGCCCGATCATGTGGATCGGCCGGTACAGCGCGGCATATTTGCCGCTTCTGTCCGGCAGCATGGCGTATTCCTTGAAGCAGCGGCGCGCGTAGTCGGTCTCGCCCTCGAACACGACATAAGTGCCGAGCGCGAGATGATGCGGCACGTCGCGTCCGTCGCGATAGACCGACGAGGTCACCTCGGTGACGCCCGCTTTCTCCAGCGTGCCGCCGTCGCTCTTCGGCTTGCAGATGTCGGCCAGTTCGAAACGCGTCGCCGGCGGGAAATGCAGGCCGTCCGACTGCGGCACCAGGCCGGTGGCGTTGCATACCGCGGTCATCTCGATGCCGGACTTGGTGCCGTCGACGAAGGAATTGAACATCTTCGGATTGATCGATTTGCGGTCGGCGATGTTCAGATACTTGTCGAGGATGTCCCAGACATTGTCGGGATTGGACTTGTGGTAGTGCGGCTCGTAGCGCGTGCCCTTGCCGGCGCAGATCACCTTGAAGCCGGCGGCGCGCGCCCAGTCGACGTGCTCGCAGATCAGCGCCGGCTGATCGCCCCAGGCGAGCGAATAGACGACGCCGGCCGCCTTGGCGCGGCGCGCCAGCAGCGGCCCCGCCACCGCGTCGGCTTCGACGTTGACCATGACGATGTGCTTGCCGTTGGCGATCGCCTGCAGGCAATGCTGGATGCCGGCGCCGGGCACGCCGGTCGCCTCCACGATCACCTCGATGCGCGGATCGGCGATCAGCGCTTCGGCGCTGTCGGTGACGAAGGTCGTGCGCGCCTTGTGCGCATCGTCGAGCGAGGCTGGCGGCGTAAGCTGCCGTCCGGCCAACCCGCGGTCTTGAGCTGGCTGTGCGCGCGCGCCACGTCGAGATCGGCGACGCCCGCGACATGCATGCCGCGCGTCAGCCGCGCCTGCGACAGGAACATGGTGCCGAACTTGCCGGCGCCGATCACGCCGACGGTGACCGGCCTGCCGGCGGCTTCGCGTTCAAGAGTTTTGTGTAAAGGTTCACCGGCGCGCCCCTTTCTGTTTCGGCGCGACCGAAACACAGGCGCGCGGCGGCACAAGCGCCCGGCTACTGGCAGAGCGCGCGGGAAACGAAGGTTTCGGAGCGGCACTCGGGGCCGCTGTTGCGTCCGGCCAGATAGACCTTCGCCGGGCAGACTTCGGCGGTCGTCATGTCGACGCTGTTGCCGGAGGCGAAGCCCTTGCCCTTGCACATGGTGTTGGCGGCGGCCACGCAGTCGGGCGCGCCGTTCGGCGCGATCGCGCATTTCTCGTGACCGGTGACCACGCGGGCGCCGGGGATGCGCGCGACCGCGCCGGCGGCATCCTTGGCGGTATCGACGGTCGACTTGGCGGCAACGCCGGCTTCGCGGCCGATATTCTCCACCCCCGAGCCGGCGTCCTTGAAGCCGGAACCGACCCAGGACGCCTGTTCGTCGAACCAATGCGAGATATTGCCGAACAGGCCGCGTCCTTCGGGTGCGCGGGCGCGGCTCGGCGCGGTCCTGCGCCAGCGCCAGTGCGGCGGCAAGCAGGATGGCGCCCGCGCCAACGCAGGCCAGCAGCAAGGAAGCCGCAGGCCGTCCGGCGAAATGATTCTGAAGCGCGATGGGTGCTCATACCCGGCCAGGTTGACGTGAGGGCGGACGCTGCGCGGCACTGCCTATCGGCATTTGCGCCGGCGCGCCTCTTTAGGGCCAACTGGTGGCGAAAATGAGGAATGCCGATTCGATTAGATCAAATATAGCGCGACCACGATGCCGCCGACGAGGACGACGGCGAACAGCGTAGCCCACAAACCCAGCCGTTTCTCGATGATGTGGCGGGCCTGCTCGCCGTAGCGGTGAGCAGGAACGCCAGCACGAAAAACCGCGTTCCACGCGTGATGACCGACAAAACCACGAACAAGACGAAATTGTAGCCGGCAAATCCGGACGTGATGGTCACGATCTTGTAGGGGATCGGCGTCAGACCCTTGAGCAGGATGATCCAGGCGCCCCACTGGGCATAAGCCGCGCGGAAGGCCTCGACCTTGTCGCCATAGCCGTAGAGGTGGATCAGCCAGGCGCCCACCGAGTCATAAAGCAGCGCGCCGATGGCATAGCCGAGCATGCCGCCGGTGACCGAGGCCAGCGTGCACCAGGCCGCGATCAGGATAGGCCCGATCGGGCCGCGCCAGCGCCATCGGGACCAGCATCACGTCGGGCGGGACCGGAAAGAACGAACTTTCGGCGAAGGCCACGCCGGTCAAGATCCAAGGGCATGCGGCTTGTGCGGCGGCGGCGACGCACCAGTCATACAGTCGGCGAAGCAAAGAACGCGGCTCGGCGGCCTGAACGGTCATCAGAACACTCTCGGGAGAGGAAAGAAGGATCAGCGGCGCTTGCGGACGCGCCGGGTCTCCAGCGCCACGACCTTACGCCGCGGCGTGGACTGTACTAGATCCTTTGGCACTTTTTCGGCAATGCCGAACATCTGTTCGCGCCGGCGCATTTCGGCCCACACATCGTCGGGATGGACCCCGGCATGAACCCAGAGCACCACCAGATTGTAGAGCAAATCGGCGCTTTCGCGGACCACCGCTTCGGGCTGGCCGTGCATGGCGTCGATGACGACCTCGACCGCTTCTTCGGCCAGCTTTTTGGCCATTTTGGCGCGGCCGGCGCGCAATAGCCGCGCGGTCCGCGATTTCGCCGGGTCCGAGCCCCGCGCGGCGATCACGGCGTCATAGAGCCGGGCGACCGAATCAGTCATGCGCACACGATACCCGATCTGCGTGTCAAACCGGTTAACGGCCACGGTCGGAAAATATGCGTAGTCTGGCAGCAAAGGGCCTGTTAGGCAGGGCGCTGCGGCTCGATTCCGTATCCTCGTCCGCCAGCAGTGTCGCGTTACCGCCGGCGGCGGCTGTATTGACCGTCACCACCTGCTCGAGCGCGAAACGGCGCAGATAGTTCGGGCCGCCGGCCTTCGGCCCGGTGCCGGAAAGGCCGCTGCCGCCGAACGGCTGCGAGCCCACCACCGCGCCGATCATGTTGCGGTTGACGTAGACATTGCCGTGCGGCGAGCCGCGCGGCGATGCGCTCGACGGTCACGTCGATGCGCGAGTGGATGCCGAGGGTGAGCGCGGTGCCGTTGCCGGCGATGTCGTCGAGCAGCTGCGTCGAGCTCGTCCGCTCGCCAGCGCACAACATGCAGCACCGGGCCGAACACTTCTTCTTTCAGTTCGCGGCGCGATCGAGTTCGATGATCGCCGGCGCGACGTATGTGCCGCGCGCCGGCACGGCCGCCGTCCCAGCGGAACCGCAGCGCGCCGCCTGCATGCCGGCGATCCAGCGCTCGAGCTTGGCCTTTGCCTCGGCGTCGATCACCGGGCCGACCTGGGTCGCCAGTTCGCGCGGATCGCCGAGCGTCAAGTTCGCGCGCGGCGCCCATCACCATCTCGAGCACGCGCTCGGCCACGTCGTCCTGCACGCACAACAGGCGCAGCGCCGAGCAGCGCTGGCCGGCGGAGCGGAAGGCGGAGGCGATGACGTCGTCGGTCACCTGCTCGGGCAGCGCGGTGGCGTCGACGATCATGGCGTTGATGCCGCCGGTCTCGGCGATCAGCGGCGGGATCGGCCCGTCCTTGGCGGCGAGCGTGCGGTTGATGATGCGGGCGACCTCGGTCGAGCCGGTGAAGACAACGCCGGCGACGCGGGGTGCGCGGTGAGCAGCGCGCCGACCTTGCCGTCGCCGGGCACCAGATGCAGCGCGCTCGCCGGCACGCCGGCGGCGTGCAGGAGCTTCACCGCTTCGGAAGCGATCAGCGGCGTCTGCTCGGCGGGCTTGGCCACGACCGCATTGCCGGCGGCGAGCGCCGCCGCGACCTGGCCGGTGAAAATCGCCAGCGGGAAATTCCACGGGCTGATGCAGACGAAGACGCCGCGGCCGCGGTAGCGCAATTCGTTGCTCTCGCCGGTCGGGCCCGGCAGCGGTTGCGGCGCCAAGCATGCGCGCGCCTGCGCGGCGTAGTAGCGGCAGTAAGTCGGCGGCCTCGCGCACTTCCGAGACGCAATCGTCCAGCGTCTTGCCGCCCTCGCTTTGCAGGAGCGCGATCAGGCGGCCGCGATGCTGCTCGATCAGATCGCCGGCGCGCTCCAGTGCGGCGGCGCGTTCGCCGACCGGCGTGGCGTTCCACGCCGCAAAGCCGGCCTGCGCCGCCGCCATCGCCGCCGCGACGATGGCCTCGTCGCCTTCCTGCACGGTGCCGATGCTTTCGCCATCGATCGGCGACAGGACGTCGCGCGCGCGGCCGGCCACGGCCACGCCGTCGATCAGCGGCGCGGCGTTCGTGCTTGGCGGCGCGGCGCGCGATCTCGGCCAGCAGCGCGTCGAGCGCGGCGCGATCGCCGAACTCGACGCCCGCCGAATTCCTCCGCTCCGGCGCGAACAGATCGCGCGGCAGCGGAATATGCGGATGGCGCGCGTGCGCCGGATCGCCGATCCAGCTTTGCGGCCGCCGCAGCATGTCTGCGATCGGCACGTTCGGATCGGCGGCCACCGAGACGAAGGATGAATTGGCGCCGTTCTCCAGCAGCCGCCGCACCAGATAGGCGAGCAGATCGGCATAGCCGCCGACCGGCGCATAGACGCGGCAGGTCAGCGTCCGGCATTTCGCGTGAGCAGCGCGTGATAGAGCGCCTCGCCCATGCCGTGCAGCCGCTGGAATTCGTAGCCGTCGGTGCCGCCGGCGTCCTCGATCACGCTCGCCACCGTCAGCGCGTTGTGGGTGGCGAATTGCGGATAGAGCCGCGGCCGCGCCTGAGCAGCCTGCGCGCGCAATCGAGATAGCAAAGGTCGGTCATCGCCTTGCGGGTGAACACCGGATAGTCGGCAAGGCCGCGTTCCTGCGCGCGCTTGATCTCGCTGTCCCAATAGGCGCCCTTGACCAGCCGCACCATCAGCCGGCGGTCGAGCGCGGCGGCCAGTCTCAGCGATCCAGTCGATCACCGCGCCGGCGCGCTTCTGATAGGCCTGCACGGCGAGGCCGAAGCCGTCCCAGCCGGCGAGCGAAGGATCGTGCAGCACCGCGGCGATCACCTCGAGCGACAATTCCAGCCGATCGGCCTCCTCCGCATCGACGGTGAAATTCAATTCGTGGTTTTTGGCCATGCGCGCCAACTCGAGCAGCTTCGGCGGCAAGTTCCCTGAGCACGCGTTCGCGCGACAGCGGCTCGTAGCGCGGATGCAGCGCCGACAACTTCACCGAAATGCCCGGCCGCTGCGGCAGCGCGGCGTTGCCTGCGCTTTCGCCGATGGCGTCGATGGCATGCGCATAGGCCTCGAAATAGCGCTCGGCATCGTCCGCCGTGCGCGCGCCCTCGCCCAGCATGTCGAAGGAATAGAGAAACTCGCGGCCGGCGCGGCGCGCGCGAGCGCCTCCTCGATGGTCTGCCCCATGACGAAATGCGAGCCGAGCAGCCGCATGGCCTGCCGCGTCGCCGCGCGCACCGCCGGCAGGCCGAGCCGCTTGACCAGCGCCTCGACGATGCCCTCCGGCGTCTCGCCCGGATGGATGACGCGCGCCGTGATGCCGAGCGTCCAGGCCGAGGCCGACACCAGCAGCGCGCTCGAGCGCGTGTCGTGATGCGCCCAGTCGCCGGCTTTTAGCTTGTCCTCGATCAGCCGGTCGGCGGTCTCGGCGTCGGGCACCCGCAGCAGCGCCTCGGCCAGCACCATCAGCGCCAGGCCCTCTTTGGTCGAAAGTGCATAGGCGTGCAGGAAATCTTCCACCCCGCCGACGCCGCCGACGCGCGCGCGGATCGCGGTCGACCAGGCCGGGTGGCGCGGGCGTCGACGCGCGCCTCGGCCTCGTCCGCACGGCTGGCGCCCGCCAGCAAAGCGGCGGCCACGCCTTCGTCCGCCGGCGCAAATGGCGCGCGGAACAAGGGAAGTGCGCGGATCGCGGTAACTGGTTTCGCCGGCGCCATTGGCTCGGCCTCCAAGCTGAGGTCCCGACCTTAGCCGATCTCCGTATACATAAGCGGATATTCGCACCGCCCAACAATGTCCGCTAAGTGCCATGTGTGGACGGCTCCGAGTTGGCAAGAGCTTTCTTCACGTAAGCAGCATTGGTCGGTGCAGCCATGTGCGGCCTTTAAGACGCGGTTCTCGCGTGCCGTGGCCATATTGCTCTTTGCGGATCAGTCCGGTCAAAAACACGCATTCAAGAATGCGATGGCACATGTGGGTTGTCCTGATCGCCGGATCGACCGGCTCTGCATTACGTGCTGTTCGCCCTCCCAACCTTCACATCACGCCGGGTATCCGACGCGATCTCGTTTACGCCGCCAGCGCGAGCGGGTTCCTGTAGCGCTCGCCTCTGGCCATCATGGCCCAGGCCATCCGGGCGAGCTTGTTGGCAGTGCGATGGCAGCGACCTTGCCGGTTTGCGAGCAGCAATGCCGTAAGCCACTGCCGATGTTGGTGACGTGGATCTTGGCATAGCGGATGACGGACGAGCGCGCCGGCCACGAACAGGCTGCGTAGATAGCGGTCGCCCTGTTTGCTGATACTGCCAAGCCTGTCCTTGCCGCCGCTCGAGTGTTGCTTTGGCACCAGTCCGATCCAGGCCGAGAAGTTGCGCCCCGATCGAAAGACCTTTGGATCAGCGACGCTGGCGACCAGAGCGGTGGCCAGCATCGGACTGACGCCGGGGATCAAATGGAGGCGCTTGCTCGCCTCATTGGATCGATGCCAGGCCATGATCATCCGATCGAACTCTAAATTTGCTCTTGAGACCGAGCAGATGAATGCCGATTGCCTCAAGACAGGCGCGGGCAACCTCGGGCACCCGTTTGTCGCTCGGGTAGGCAACTACATGAAGTAATTCCATGAAACCCTTGTGGCCAAGCGGCGCGACGATGATGAGCTCGGCAAGTTGAGCGCGCATCGAATGATCAACGACGACAGCTGACGGATAAAAAAGACTGCGTGTGCGGAGAAGCTCAAGCAATTCTGCTGCCGGGCGTCTTGGTTGCCACGAACCGCATGTTGGCCCTGGTGAATGCCTCGCAGATGGCCTCCGCGTCAGTCGCGTCATTCTTCTGTCGTTTGAAATAAGGCTTGACGTAGGCCGGCGGCATCAGCCGCACGGTATGGCCAAGTGCCTTGAGCGCACGCGACCAATGGTGAGACGAGGCGCAAGACTCGATCCTTATAAGGCAGGGAGACAGATTCTGGAAGAACGCCAGGACATAGAGGCGCTTCAACTGCCGCCGGATGACCACGAGCACAGCAGCATAAACGGCGTGGACCGGGAACGCCGATTTGGCGATGTCGAGACCGATTGTGACAATCGGATGAATGTTTATGTCAGCCAAAGCGTGAAAGCCTGAACAGCGATAACTTTCATGGCACTCACGTGAAGGTGGAGGAGCTGTCCACAGCATCAATAAAAGAGATAGAGGATACAGAGAAAAGAAAAAAAAAAAAGGAAAAGAAAAAGATAATAGAGAGAAAAGGAAAAATATGAAAAATAAAGAGAAAGAATCAAACCATTGAGAAAGAAAAAAGATATCCGCTCGTCCATTGCCTTGGCCTGATACGCCAGCGTCTTGGCGGTCGCCGCGTTCTCATCGACAGCGCCGAGTTCTGCTGCGTCAGCTCGTCCATCTGGTTGAGCGCCTAGTTGACCGGCTCAGTCCCGGTGCCTGCTCGACGTTGGCACTGGCGATTGGCGATGATCGCTGCGACTTTTTTTGTCGATTAGGCGATCGCACCGAGTGAAGAGACTGCAGTTGACGAGAGAAGGCGCGATCGCGCACCTGCACCGAGCTATAGGTGATCAGGTCTTTGATGTCCTTAGCTGCCGCGCGGAGCGCTGAGCCAGGCTGCGCACTTCCGACGCTACCACGGCGAAACCGCGCCGCCGCTTCACAGGCCGCGCTGCTTCCACCGCGGCGTTGAGCGCTAACAGGTTGGTCTGCCAGTGCGATTTCGTCGATCACGCCAGATGATGTCGGCAGATTTCTTACGTGGAACTCCTCGATCCGCGCCATGCGGCGACGGCCTTGGCGACGACTTCGCTGCTGTGTTGGGCGACTTCACAAGTCGCGTTGGCGGCGTCTTGGCGACCTCCGCATTCTCGGCGTTTTTCTTCACAGTCCCTGATATTTCTTCGATTGACGCGGAGGTCTGTTCAATACTAGCGGCCTGTTCCTAGGTGCGCTGGGAAAGATCGGTCGTGCTTGTTGAAATCTCCGCCGAAGCGTTCGCAACCTCGCGCGCGACCTCGACGATCGAGCCGACAGTTTCATGCAGGCCGGATAGCGCAGTATTGAAGTCCTCACGGATATGCCGATAGACCGCCGAAAACACGTCATTCAGCCGGCAGGCCAGATCACCACTTGAAAGCTTTTGAGTCCCGCCGCGATTGAAAGCACTACGCGGGCTATCTCCTGGTCAGCTTCGCGCGTTTTCAGTGGCTTTCATTTGAACTTTGTTCCGCTTGCTGCCGACGCGTGGCTTCGTGGATCTCTCGCTGTTGTAGTTGCGCGGCAGCTTCGGTTTCGAGATGGGCCTTCTCAATGGCCTTGAGCTTGAAGGCCTCGACCGCTGTAGCAATGTCGCCGATCTCGTCCTTGCGTCCCAAGCCCGGCAACACCACGGCAAAATTGCCGGCCGCTAGCTCGGCCATGGCAACCGTCATTGCCTTGAGCGCGGTCGCCATCCGGCGCACGCTGAAGATGGTGACCACGCGAATAAGGGCGATAAGGACAGAGGCAACCGTCAAGGCTCGCTTGGCGGTCGACCATACCTGCTGTTGCAGATCGTCGATATAAACTCTGGTGCCGATGACCCAACCCCAGGGCTGGAAGCCGGCGACGTAGGATAGCTTGGGTTGCGGCTCAGCCATGCCGGGCTTCGGCCATTCATAGGCAACGAAGCCAGCGCCTTGCCGCTTCACAACGTCGGCGAACTCGACGAACAGATGCTTGCCATTCGGATCCTTCATCTCGGTGAGATCGCGGCCGTTCAACTCCGGCTTGATCGGATGCATGATCATGCGCGGCTGCAAATCATTGATCCAGAAATAGTCGTCTGCACCGTACCGTAGTGCGCCGACGCGGGCTGACGCATTCTTTTTCGCTTGCTCGACTGAGATTTCGCCGCGCTGTGCAGCCGTATATTCCTCGTTGACGATGCGCAGCGCGACCTCGCCAAGATGCCGCAATTCGATCTGCTTCTGATCTTCTAGACCGCTTTTAAATTCACTCAATTGAAAGATTGCAATCCCAATTAGCGACACAAAGCTGAGCGCAACGATTGCGTAGATCTTGCTACTCATTTTGAATGTAATGTTTTTCATCTAAGGAAGTCCTGTGATGAGATTTGGCAACGGAGCGGCGGCCGGCGACAAGGCGCGAAATTAGCCGCGACACGTATTACCCAGAGGAGAGAGAGGGACGTCTTTGTGGGGGCGTCCGATTTCGTTATCGCAATCGAATTGTAGCAATCGAATTGTTTGCTCAAACTATTACGGAATGGTGGACTATCTACCCTTTTCTCATTGGCAGATTGAAAACAATTACAAGAGGGCGCAAACGGACGCATTCGGATACCGCCTCAATGGGGAGAACCGCTGAGCCGCTTCAGGGCGACAAAGTCGATGTCGGCTTCGGGTCATTAGCAGACATGACGGCATGCCGGATTGATGTCCGCTGTACGCGCGATAGCGAAGTTGGGCGAACCGGCTACGCAGGCATCTAACCACGTACAAGTGCAGGTAAACGGAAGCTGCTCAGGCCGCGGTACCCGCCTTGCGCGCCGCGGCGGCGCCGGCAAGTGGTCGTCGGGGGCATGTGCAGCAGGGGAGGGATACGATTTGGCCGCGTCGCCGGCCGAATTGTGAAACACCGCGGCAATCTCGTCGGCCAGTTGTTCATAGATGGCGCGCGCGCCACCCTCGCGAATGTAAATGCCGCTGTACAGATCCGGCAGTTTCGGCAGCGGCGGATTCTCCCAAACGGTCAGGCCGACCGTTTGCGCCCGCCGCCGGGTGATCGCCATGACGCCGAGCCCGGCGTTCACCGCGCCGCTCAGCGTGTTGATGCTCGGCCCGGTGAACACATCGACCCAGTCGAGGCCGGCCGATTGCAGGGCCTGCACCGCGAGCCGGTGATACACGCAAGGCTCGCCGTAGGACACCAGCGGCACCGGCTGATTGCGGTCGATGCGGGTTGCGGCGCTGCGCACCCAGACCACTTCCCGCACGCAACTGTGGCGGGCGTCGTGCGGCGGCGTCAGCGACAAGCCGATCATGATATCGAGGTCGCCGCCGCGCAACTGCCGCGCCAGCGGTTCGTAGAAATCGGTGCTGATGACGAAGCGCACATCGGGCCGGCGCTCGCGGAACGTTCCCAGGATGCCGGGCAGGATCGACGCGATGTATTCGCTCGGCGTGCCAACCCGAATCACCAGTTCGGGCCGCGGGCCGCTGTCGCCGATATGCACGATTTGATCGTTGATCGACAACAGGCGGCGCGCGTAGCTGACCACCAGTTCGCCCTGCGGCGTCAGGCTGATGCCCTGGATACTGCGATCGAACAATTCCCCGCCAAGCAGGAACTGCAGGCGCTTGATTTGCGCGCTCACTGCCGGCTGCGTCACGCCGAGCTTGGCGGCGGCCTTGGTGAAGCTGCGTGAGTCGACGACCGTGACAAGCGTGCGCAGCAGATCGGTTGGTATGTTGGTCATCAGCCGCGCCGCCTCCGCCCGAGTTCAGCCTACGGAATAATATGCATACTAACGAATGTATCGCCAGTTGCATACAACCGTAACACGTCACGGCTGGCTATCAATTTTTGCGCCACTGTGGAAAGGCGGGGCTTATCTTTAGTCAAATGCCGCAGCGACATCTGCTTGCGCGGCCGGCCGCCGACGCAGGGGCAGCCGCAGGCCGCGCTACTTGATGCGCTCGAGAATGCTGACGTAATTCGCCACCGCCGCGCCGCCCATGTTGAAGATGCCGCCGAGGCGCGCGTTCTTCACCTGCAGGTCGCCGGCGTTGCCGGTGAGCTGCATTGCGGTGAGCGCATGCATCGAAACGCCGGTGGCGCCGATCGGATGGCCTTTCGCCTTCAGGCCGCCCGATGGATTGACCGGCAATTTGCCGTCCTTTTGCGTCCAGCCTTCCTTGATGGCTCGCGCGCCCTGCCCTTCCGCGGTCAGACCCATCGCTTCGTATTCGATCAGCTCGGCGACGGTGAAGCAGTCGTGCGTCTCGACGAACGACAGATCGCCGAGCGCAAGGCCCGCTTTGGTCAGCGCGCCGCGCCAGGCATGGGCGCAGCCTTCGAATTTCAGGATGTCGCGTTTTGACATCGGCAGGAAGTCCTGCACGTGCTCGGCGGCGCGGAACGCCACCGCTTTGTTCAACCTGAGCGCGGTGTCGACGTCGGCGAGCACGACCGCGGCGGCGCCGTCCGACACCAGCGAACAATCGGTGCGCTTGAGCGGGCCGGCGACGAAAGGGTTCTTCTCGCTCTCGGTGCGGCAGAAATCGTAGCCGAGATCCTTGCGCATCTGCGCGTAAGGGTTACCGACGCCGTTCTTGTGGTTCTTGGCGGCGATCATGGCCAGCGCGTCGGACTGGTCGCCGTATTTCTGGAAATACAGGCCGGCGATCTTGCCAAAAATGCCGGCGAAGCCGCCGTCGATCTCGGCTTCCTCGCGCACATAGGACGCTTTCAGCAGATTGCGCCCGATCTCGGCGGCGGGCGTCGTCGTCATCTGCTCGACACCGACGCAAAGCACGATACGCGCCGCGCGCGCCTCGATCGCCTTGATCCCCTGATGCACGGCCGCCGAGCCGGTGGCGCAGGCGTTCTCCACCCGGGTGGCGCGCTTGAAGCGCAGATCGGGCGAGGCTTGCAGCACCAGCGAGGCGGTAAAATCCTGCGCCGAGAAACCGGCGTTGAAATGGCCGAGTACGATCTCGTCGACGTCTTTCGCCTCGATGCCCGCGTCGGCGAGCGCCTCGGCCGTAACCCGCACGATCAGGCTTTCGACGCTCTCCCCGGCGAGCTTGCCGAACGGGGTATGGGCCCAGCCGACGATACAGGCGGTCATCGAAGCCTCCATTTGCCGAACTTTGGTCGCATTGGTCGGCGATGTACTACAATCCACCGTGATACAATGACAAATGCCGGGGTTGCGGCGGGCTTTGCGTCCCGTATAAACCTTAGATAGCCTAGCGCCGCTGCCTGCGAAATCCACACGTTTTCTTGGGTCATTGCCTTGGCCCGAGGCCCAGAACCGGACCGCGACCATTGCCATATTGTGCTAGCCGCCGCCTTCCGATGTTTGGCCTTGCCATTGTGGCAGTGCTGGCGCTTGCCGGCACGACGCAGGCTCGCGCCGAGGCGCAGCTTCTGATCGAGGCCGCGACCGGCAAGGTGCTGCACGCCGAAAACGCCACCTATCCCTGGTATCCGGCCTCCGTCACCAAATTGATGACCGCCTACACCACGCTGCGCGCCATCAAGGAAGGCCGCATCGGCTTCAACACGCTGCTCACCGTCTCGCGCAACGCGGCGGCGCAGCAGCCGACCAAGATGGGCTTCAAGGCCGGCACCACGCTCACCGTCGACAACGCGCTGAAGATGCTGATGGTGAAATCCGCCAACGACATGGCGGTGGCAATCGCCGAAGGCGTCGGCGGCTCGATCGAGGGCTTCGCCGACATGATGAACGCCAACGCCCGGCGGCTCGGCATGACAGAATCGCATTTCGTCAATCCGAACGGGCTGCCGGCGGAGAACCACGTCACCTCGGCGCGCGACCTCGGCATCCTCGCCCGCGCGCTGATCCAGGAATTTCCGGAAGACGATTTCTACTGGCATATCCACGCCATCCAGTACGGCAATCGCGTGCTGCATAATTACAATTCGCTGCTCGACCGCTATCCCGGCGCCGACGGCATGAAGACCGGCTTCATCTGCGCCTCCGGCTACAACGTGGTGGCGTCGGCGACCCGCAACGGCCGCCGCCTGATCGCCATCGTGCTCGGCGCCTATTCCGGCGCGGTGCGCGCGCAGAAGGCGGCGCAATTGCTGGAAAACGGATTCAACAGCGGCGGGCTGTCCTGGCTGACGCCTTCGCTCGGCACCGTCGACGCGCTGGCGCCGATCGATGCGCAGCCGCCCAATTTGCGCGACGAAATGTGCGGCGGCCATCGCCGCAAGCCGCCGTCGGAAGACAACGACGAGGAACAGCAGGCGACCGGCGACAACGGGTCGGCGCAAGGCTTCATGCTGTCCGCCTTGCGGCCGCCGAATGGCAAGTTCGTGCTCGGACCGCCGGTCGAAACCGAAGCGCCGATCAAGGTGTTCACCGGCCCGGCCGATCATCCGGACCCGGTACAGGTCGCCGAACCGCGGGCAAAGAAGAAAAAGCACGTCGCCAAAAAAGAGAGCGGAGAGAAAAAGGCAGCCGCCGAAAAGAAAGAAGGCGCCAAGAAAGATAGCGCCAAGACCGCGAGCGCACCCAAGCACGCCAAACCTGCGGCCAAGCCGAAGGTCAGTTCGGCCAACTAATGGCCGAGACCGGCGATAGCGCCGATCGGCGCCGGCCGGGCGACCCCATTCCGCTTACCGTGCTCACCGGCTTTCTCGGCGCCGGCAAGACCACGTTGCTCAACCGGTTGCTGAAAGACGCAGCGCTCGCCGAAACCGCCGTCATCATCAACGAATTCGGCGACGTCGCGCTCGATCACCTGCTGGTCGAATATATCGGCGACAACATGGTGCTGCTGCAATCGGGCTGCCTGTGCTGCACCATGCGCGGCGATCTGGTCGACGCGCTGGAGACGCTGCTGCGCGATCTCGACAACCGGCGCTGCACCTTCCGCCGCGTGCTGATCGAAACAACCGGCCTCGCCGACCCGGCGCCGCTGCTGCATACCGCCATGGCGCATCCTTATCTCGTGCTGCGCTACCGGCTCGACGGCGTCGTCACCGTGGTCGACGCGGTGAACGGCGAAGCGACGCTCGACGCGCATGCCGAAGCGGTCAAGCAGGCGGCGGTCGCCGACCGCATCGTATTGACGAAAACCGATCTGGCCACGGCGGAGCAGCGCGAGGCTATCGTCAGCCGCCTACGGGCGCTCAATCCGGCGGCGCCGATTCTCGACGCCGCCAAGGGCGAAGCGACCGCCGAACGCATGTTGAATTGCGGACTGTACGACCCGGCGCGCAAAATCCCCGACGTGAAGAAATGGCTCGCCGCCGAAGCCTACGCCGACGATCACCATCACCACCATCATGACGTCAACCGCCACGACGAGCATATCCGCTCCTTCGTGCTCACCGCCGACGCCGCGATCCCGGCCGGCACGCTGGAGATGTTTCTCGAACTCTTGCGCGCGACCCACGGCGCCAGGCTGTTGCGCCTCAAGGGCATCGTCAAGCTCGCCGAAATGCCCGATACGCCGGTGGTGGTGCATGGCGTGCAGCACGTCTTCCACCCGACCGCGCGGCTCGAACGCTGGCCGGACGATGACCACCGTACCCGGCTGGTGTTCATCACCCGCGACCTGCCGGAGGCGACCGTGCGCGAGCTGTTCGAGGCTTTTCTTGGCGCCGTGGCGCCCGATCGCGCGGACAGCGCGGCGATTACCGACAATCCACTGGTGCCTTTCGGCGGGGTTGACCGCTAGCTGCCCTTGCGCAGCCCCCCGACTCGAACTCATGCTGCCCGGCGCCCGCCGGCCGAGAGTCTGGCGGCGACTGGGGGAAACGCCATGCAACGGCCAATTGAGCGACCCTGGCTCAAGCACTATCCGCCGGGCGTACCCGCCGACATCGACACGACGCGCTATCCGTCGCTGGTGACGATGTTCGAGGAAAGCTTCAAGGCCAACGCCGCGCGCGAAGCCTGTGTGTGCATGGGCAAGAGCCTGACCTTCGCCGAGCTCGACCAGGACTCGCGCGCCTTCGCCGCCTGGCTGCAGAGCAAGGGCCTGCCGCGCGGCGCCCGCGTCGCCATCATGATGCCGAACCTGCTGCAATATGCGGTGGTGATCGCCGGAACCTTACGCGCCGGCCTGACCGCCGTAAACGTGAACCCGCTGTACAAACCGCGCGAACTGGAATTCCAGCTCAAGGACTGCGGCGCCGACGTCATCGTCGTGCTCGAAAACTTCGCCGCGGTGCTGCAGGAGGCGCTGCCGCACACGCCGGTCAAGCACGTGGTGATCGCGAGCTTTGGCGACATGCTCGGCATGCTGAAGGGCGCCGTGGTCAATACGGTGGTACGCCACGTCAAGAAGTTGGTGCCGGCCTACGCGCTGCCGGGCGCGACCAAGTTCAACGACGTGCTCGGCGCCGGCCGCAAGCTTCCGTTCACGGCCGTTGCCGTCGGACCCGACGACATCGCCTTCCTGCAATATACCGGCGGCACCACCGGTGTCGCCAAAGGCGCCATGCTGCTGCACAGGAACCTGGTCGCCAACGTGCTGCAGGTGGTGGCGTGGAACGAGCCGATGGTAGCGATACCGCCGGTGACCGACCGCATCATCATCGTCACCGCGCTGCCGCTCTATCACATCTTCGCGTTGACCGCGTGCTTCCTGTTCGGCATCCGCACCGGCGGCATGTGCATCTTGATTCCGAACCCGCGCGACATCGCCGGCCTGATCAAGGAAGTGAGCCGCTACAAGGTGAACCTGTTTCCGGCGGTGAACACGCTCTACAACGCGCTGCTCAATCATCCGGATTTCGGCAAGCTCGATCTGAGCATGCTGAAATCCGCGGTTGCCGGCGGCATGGCGGTGCAGAAGTCGGTCGCCGACGCGTGGGTGAAAGCGACCGGCAAGCCGATCGTGGAGGGCTACGGCCTGTCGGAAACCTCGCCGGTGCTCACCTGCAACCGCGGCGACATCGTTGAATGGACCGGCACCATCGGATTTCCAGTCCCGTCGACCGACATTTCCATTCGCGACGACGACGGCCATGATGTGCCGCTCGGCGAGCACGGCGAGATCTGCGCGCGCGGCCCGCAGATCATGCCGGGCTACTGGCAGCGGCCCGACGAGACCGCCAAGGTGATGACCGCGGACGGCTTCTTCCGCACCGGCGATATCGGCGTGATGGACGAGCAAGGCCGCGTCAGGATCATCGACCGCAAGAAGGACATGATCTCGGTCTCCGGCTTCAAGGTGTTCCCCAACGAGGTCGAGGACGTGGCGATGATGCAGGGCGGCGTCCTGGAATGCGCCGCGGTCGGCGTGCCGGACATCCATTCCGGCGAGGCCGTCAAACTCTATGCGGTGAAGAAGTCGCCCGATCTCGACGAGAAACAGCTCAAGCAGTACATGCACACCCAGCTCGCCGGCTACAAGGTGCCGAAGCAGATCGAATTCCGCAAAGAACTGCCGAAGACCAATGTCGGCAAGATCCTGCGCCGCGCGCTGCGGGACGACCCATGAGCGACGCGACCGCGCAGCCTTCGCCGGCCGACGTGGTCGCGTTCTGGCGCGCGGCCGGGCCGAAGAAGTGGTTCGAGAAAGATGCGGCTTTCGACGGCGATATCCGCCGGCGTTTTCTCGCGCTGCACGAAGCGGCCGCCGCCGGCAAACTCACCGCCTGGGAAGCGAGCGCGGAGGGCGCGCTGGCGCTGCTCATTCTGCTCGATCAGTTTCCGCGCAACATGTTCCGTGGGCAGGCGCGCACTTTCGCCACCGACCCGCTGGCGCGCGCCATTGCCAGCCGCGCCATCCTCAACGGCTTCGACGGCGCGTTTCCCGATATGCGCGGCTTTTTCTATCTGCCGTTCGAGCATTCGGAGGACCTCGCCGACCAACAGCGCGGTCTCACGCTGTACAAGGCAGCCGGCGACGCCGATGGATTGAAATGGGCGGGGATTCACGCCGACATCATCCGCCGCTTCGGCCGTTTCCCGCATCGCAACGCGGTGCTCGGCCGCGTCAGCACGCCGGAGGAACAGAAGTTTCTCGATGACGGCGGCTTTTCAGGGTGAACCCATGAGCGACTTCCGCGGAGTCTTTCCCTATCTGGTGTCGCCGGTCGACGGACGCGGTCACGTCATGACCGACGTGCTGGAACGGCTGGTGGTCGATCTGATCCTGTCCGGCGTACACGGGCTCACGCCGCTCGGCTCGACCGGCGAGTTCGCCTATTTGACGCGCGAGCAGCGCGCGGCGGTCGTGAAGACGACGGTCGAAGCCACGCGCCAGCGCGTGCCGGTGATTGCCGGCGTCGCCTCGACGTCGACGGCGGATGCGGTCGCGCAGGCCATGCACTATCAGACGCTCGGCGCCGACGGCATCCTCGCGATCCTCGAAGCCTATTTCCCGCTCAAGGACGCGCAGATCGAAGCCTACTTCCGCGCCATCGCCGACGCGGTCGACATTCCGGTGGTGCTCTATACCAATCCGCAATTCCAGCGCAGCGACCTTTCCCTCGACGTCATCGCGCGGCTCGCCGAGCATCCGCGCATCCACGCCATCAAGGACGCTTCCACCAATACCGGGCGGCTGCTGTCGATCATGAACCGCTGCCCCGATCTGAAAGTGTTTTCCGCCTCCGCGCATATTCCGGCGGCGGTGATGCTGATCGGCGGCGTCGGCTGGATGGCGGGCCCGGCCTGTATCGTGCCGCGCCAGAGCGTGAAGCTTTACGAACTCTGCCGCGCCGGTGAATGGGCGGATGCGATGGCACTGCAACGCAGGCTCTGGCGCATCAACGAGGCCTTCGCGCGCTTTAGTCTCGCCGCCTGCATCAAGGCCGGCCTGCAAATCCAGGGCTACGCGGTCGGCGATCCGTTGCCGCCGCAGGCCGCCTTGACGGCCGACGAACGTAAAGTCGTCGAGCGCATTCTGGCGGACTTGGGCGAACTCGAAAAGCCTTGATTCATCGGCATAAACGGCGCCACCCAACCGATTCTTAACGGTTCCTTGCTAGGAAAAAGCGATGGCTTTGCCGTCGTTCGCACACCGGCCATCGCCGGCGCGGAGGGAACGCGTGGCGCTGGTCGATTCCGAAAATTCCGCTCCCGCGCCGCAAGCCGCGGCGGGCGTCGTCGCGCGCGTCAAGGCGTTTCTCGCCGACAAGAGCGATAGCCGGCTGGCGCAGCTGTTCGCCGGAAAAGTTTTTCTCGTGCGCGTCGCCAGCGCAGTGCTCGCGCTGGCGAGCCAGGTCCTTCTCGCGCGCTGGATGGGCAGTTTCGAGTTCGGTATTTACATCTATGTATGGACCTGGGTGCTGATGATCGGCGCGCTCTCGGATATCGGCCTGTCGTCGGCGTCCCGCCGTTTCATTCCGGAATATACCGAGATCAAGTCGCTCGACCGCCTGCGCGGATTTCTCGGCGGCAGCCGCTGGCTCGCCTTCTGCATTGCGACCGCGATCGGCGCCATCGGCGCCGCCGGCGTGACCTTGATATCGCCCTGGCTCGATCAATTCACCGTCGTGCCGCTCTATCTCGCCTGTCTCACCATTCCGATCTACGGCCTGGTGCAGGTGCAAGCCGGCATCGCGCAATCCTATAACTGGCCAAATCTGGCGCTGATGCCGTTCTTCATCTGGCGTCAGCTTGCTATCACCGTGCTGATGGGCGCGGCCTATCTGCTGGGCGCGCCGACCGGCGCCATGACCGCGATGCTTATCGCCGTCGGTACAACGTGGGCGGTGACCGTCGCTCAGTTGGTCGTGCTCGATCGCCGCCTCAAGCGGGTCGTGCCCGCCGGCCCGAAGCAGTACGAGGTCAAGACCTGGCTCGCCACCTCGCTGCCGATGTTCACGGTCGAAGTCTTCTATCTGCTGCTGACTTACGTCGACATTCTCACGCTCGAACAGTTCCGCCCGCCCGACGAGGTCGCGGTCTATTATGCCGGCGCGCGGCTGCTTGGCGTTGGTCGCCTTCATTTATTTCGCCATCGCCAGCGCTACCACGCACAAATTCACCGAATATCACGTCGCCGGCGACAAGCAGCGCTTGGCCTCGTTCTTTGCCGAGACCATCCGCTGGACATTCTGGCCCTCGCTCGCGGCCTGCGCGCTGATTCTTGCGCTTGGCCGGCCGCTGCTCGCGCTATTCGGTGACAATTTCGAGCGCGGCTATGGCGTGATGTTCATCCTGGCGGTCGGCATGCTGGCGCGTGCGGCGGTCGGCCCTGCCGAACGGCTGCTCAACATGCTGGGCGAGCGCAAGCCGTGCGCGATGATCTATGCCGCCGCCTTCGCCATCAATCTCGGGCTCTGCGTGCTGCTCATTCCGCGTCTGGGCATCGAGGGCGCCGGCGTTGCCACCTCGACGGCGCTGGTCGCGGAATCGATCCTGCTTTATCTCGTTGCCAAGCGGCGGCTCGGCTTCCACGTTTTCATCATGGGCGGCGCTTCCGAACGCGTAACGCTAAGCCTTCTCCCGCAATAGCCGCCTGATCACCTTCCCCGTCGTCGTCATCGGCAGGTCGTCGATGAAAGCGACCTCGCGCGGGTATTCGTGCGCCGACAGGCGCGTGCGCACGAAAGTCTGGATTTCGGCGGCGAGCGCATCGGAGGGCGGCTGGCCTTTCTTGAGCACGATGAAGGCCTTGACGATCTCGGTGCGCAATGGATCGGGCTTGCCGACCACCGCGGCGAGCGCCACCGCCGGATGACGGATCAGACAGTCCTCGATCTCGCCTGGTCCGATGCGGAAGCCGGACGAGGTGATGACGTCGTCGTCGCGGCCGACGAAAGAAATATAACCGTCGTCGTCCATCACACCCTGGTCGCCGGTCGTCATCCAGTCGCCGATGAACTTGTCGCGCGTGGCTTCCGGCTTGCCCCAATATTGCAGGAACATCACGGGGTCGGGACGCATCACCGCGATCTGGCCGACCTCGCCGGCGTTGAGTGGGTTACCGTCCTGGCCGATCACCGCGACGCGGTGGCCCGGGATCGGCTTGCCGATGGCGCCGGCCTTGAGCATGCCGAGCTGCGCGCACGAGCCGAGCACCAGATTGCATTCGGTCTGGCCGTAGAACTCGTTGATGGCGAGGCCGAACGCGGACTTGCCCCATTCCAGCGCCTCAACGCCGAGCGACTCGCCGCCCGAAGCGACGCTGCGCAGTTTGAAATCGTAGCGCCCGCGGGGGTTTGGCGCCGCGCGCATCATGCGCAATGCGGTCGGCGGAATAAACGCATTGCGCACTTGCGTCTGCGCCATCAGCGCGAAGGCTTCGTCCGGATCGAACTTGTCGAAGCGGCGCGCCACCACCGGCACGCCGTAATGCAGACTCGGCAGCAGTGCGTCGAGCAGGCCGCCGGCCCAGGCCCAATCGGCCGGCGTCCAGTAGCGGTCACCGGCCTGCGGGAATGGAAAATGCGGCAGCTCGATGCCCGGCAGATGGCCGAGCAGGACGCGATGGGCGTGCAGCGCGCCCTTCGGCTGGCCGGTGGTGCCGGAAGTGTAGATCATCATCGCCGGATCGTCGGCCGCGGTATCGACCGCCGTGAAATCGGACGAGGCGCACGCCAGCAAATCGGCAAAGCCGCCATCGACCGAAACGACGCAGGCGAGTTCAGGCACCTCGCCGCGCACGCCGTCGAGCTTGGCGAGCCCTTGCGCGTTGGTGATGAGCGCCTTGGCGCCGGAATTCTGCAGGCGGTAGGACAAAGCATCGGGGCCGAACAGCACCGCGATCGGCAAGGCGACGGCGCCGAGCTTGTAGATCGCGATGTGGGCTGCAGCGACTTCCGGCATTTGAGGAAGCATAATGGCGACGCGGTCGCCGCGCGTGACGCCTTGCGCGCGCAGCACATTGGCGAGCCGGTTGGAGATGTCGCGCAAGGCGCCGTAGCTGATAGCGTCCTGGCGTCCGTCGGCATGGACATGCAGGATGGCAAGCCGGCTTGGCTCGGCGTTGGCCCAGCGGTCGCAGACGTCGACGCCGATATTGTAACGCGCTGGGATGTCCCAGCGGAATTGACGATAGACATCGTCGTAGGTGGAAAGACGCGGCAGCACCGGCATGACGGCAGACGTTATTCAGTCAATGCCGCGTGGTCCAGCCGGGGCCGTTAGCTTTTCTTGTCGTCCGGCGCGGCCAGGATCAGCGCCCAATACACTTTGTATTTCGAAGCCGGCGTGTAGACCGCGGCGATGCCGATGCGGGTGGCGCCCGCAAGCAGCATATTTGCGCGGTGCGGTGGCGAATCGCGCCAACCCGAAAAGGCCTCGGCCAATGTGTGATAGCCGGCGCCGATATTCTCCACCGCCAGCTTGGCGTCGTAACCCGACGCTTTCAGCCGCACCACGAAAGGCTTACCGGCGGCGTGGTCGAGTTTATCGCGCTTGGCCATGATCGTGGCCTGCGCCTCAGCGAGCCGGATGAGTTCGGGATCGAGCGTCACCGCCGCCAGCCCGTTATTGGTGCGGTAACCGGAAATCATCGAAGCCGCCGCCGCCGCGTCGAGCTGCGCGCCGGGCTGCGCCAGGTCGCGGTAGAAGCTCGGCTCGGCCTTCGGCACATAATCGGCGGCACAACCGGCGAGCGCCGACAACGCGAGAAGCGCGACGAACAGACGCAGCATCGGCGGCGATCTCCGAATCGATAGAAGGCGGACGCAGGCTGGCGGCCGACCATGGCCGAACGGTGGTAAGCTTTGGTTCCGCATCGTGATACAGGGCCCGGCCTCTACTGGCGCGGCAAGTGCGGGTCAACTAACATCGGCAAAACAACAACTCGTTAAGCGCCGTTACCGGGAGAAGTCGCCATGTCCGCTCAGCCAGCCCCGCGCACGCCGGGCGCCACGCGCGCCGCGCCGGGCGAATACGTCTTCGATCTCGGCACCGTCGACAAAATCCTGGGCGGGCCGGACTATTCCACCGCGCACGGGCCCTGCGTCGAAGGCGACCGCATGATCGTCGGCCTGATGCGCATGAAGGCCGGCACCGGCGCCGAGCCGCATTCGCACCCCAACGAACAATGGATCTACGTGCTGGAGGGCACCTTCCGCGCCGTCGTCGGCGGCAAGCCGGTCGAAGCCAAACCAGGCTCCGTCCTCTACATCCCGGCCAACACCATCCATGATGGCAAGGCATCGCCGGAGGGCGACGTGGTTTTCTTCACCTGCAAGGACGCCTCGCACAGCCTGCACGGCATCAAAGCCACCTGAACGTCACTGGCGCGGGGGCGCGAAGAACCTCCGCCTTACATCAAATTCAGCCACGGAGGATTTTCATGAAACGCCTGACCGCGATCCTGCTTGCCGCCGCCTGCCTTGCATTCGGCACGGCCGCCGCCGCGGCGCAAGACAAATACCCGAACCGGCCGATCAAGGTGCTGGTGCCTTATGCACCGGGCGGCGCCACCGACATCACCGCGCGCATTGTCGCCGACGAAATCCAGAAGATCACCGGCCAAAGCTTCCTGGTCATCAACAAGCCCGGCGCCTTCGGCATGCTGGCGATCGACGAAATGGCGAAAGCGGCCCCCGACGGCTACACGCTGATGATCGGCAACGTCTCGACCAATGCCATCACGCCGATCATCTACAAGAACAAGCTCAACTTCGACTACGCCAAGAAAGTGACCGCGGTGACCAACCTGGTCGACGTGCCTGCGTTCCTGCTGGTGACGACCGCCAATGATTTCCCGGTCAAGACTGTGCCCGAGCTGATCGATTACGCCAAAAAGAATCCAGGCAAAATCAAGTACGGCACGGTCGGCAACGGCTCCTATCCGCACTACGACATGGCTTATTTCGCCAAACGCGCCGGCGATCTCGACATGTCCGCCCTGCCGAACAAGAACGGCGCCTCCGGCGTCATTCAAGATATGTTGCGTGGCGACGTGCAGGCCGCGTTCCTCAACGTCGGCAGCGCCGCCGGCATGGTCAAGGCGGGAAAATTCCGCGCACTGGCCATGGTCAATCACACACGCCTGCCGGACTACCCTAACATCCCGACCATGAAGGAAGTCGGCTATCCGGATGTCGGCACCATCGCCTGGAACGCCTTGTTTGCGCCGGCGGACACGCCCAAGCCGGTGCTGGACGCGCTCTATGCCATCGTGGCGAAAGCCGTCGCCTCGCCCGAGGTGCAGGAAAAATTCAAGAAGCAGAATTATAATATTGTGCCGAGCAAGTCGGTGGCCGACGCGCAGCAATGGCTGGCCGGCCAAATCAAGCATTGGGAAACCGTCACCAGCGCGGTGAAGATCGAAGTGCAGTAATGTCTGTCGTCCCCGCCTAAGCGGGGACGACAACTACTGCGCCGATTGTAACGCTTTCCAGATGCGCTCCGGCGTCGCCGGCATGTCGAGTCTGCGCGCCCTTGGGCAACGCGTCGAGGATGGCGTTGATCACCGCGGGCGGCGCCGCCGTGGTGCCGGCTTCGCCGGTGCCCTTCACGCCGAGCGGATTGGTGCGGCAGGCGACCGCGTGGTGCTCGACCGTCATGTCCGGCATCAGGTCGGCGCGCGGCAGCGCGTAATCCATGAACGAGCCGCTGATCAATTGGCCGGCGGCGTCGTAGACCGTGTTTTCCGTCAACGCCTGGCCGAGCCCCTGCGCTACGCCGCCGTGGATTTGGCCCTCGACGATCGTCTCGTCCAGCAGGTTGCCGCAATCGCCGATCGCGACGTAATTGACGATCGCCACCGCGCCGGTCTCGGCGTCGATCTCCACCTCGGCGACGTGACACCCGTTGGGAAATGATGGCGGCGACTTGCTGACAGCCTGAGTATCAAGCGTCTCGGCAATCACGCCCTGACGCTGCAACTCGACGGCGCGCTCGGCTGCCTCGAACAGCGACACCTCGCGCGCCGTCCCACGCACGCTGAATTTTCCGTCGCGGTAGTCTATGTCGCCGTCCGCCGCCTGCAGCAGCACCGCGGCGACGTGCTTGCCCTTCTCGATCACTTTGTCGGCGGTGACGGCAATGGCGCCGCCAACATACATGGCCGAGCGCGAGGCGACGGCGCCGAAGCCCGGCACGTCGCGCGCCGAGTCGCCGGAGGTGACCGTCACCTGCCCGGGGTCGATGCCGAGGCGACGCGCCGTCACCTTGCCGAATACGGTTTGATGGCCCTGCCCGCTGGCGCCGGCGCCGATGCTCACGGCGACCGACTTGCCACCGGCAAACGTGATGCGCGCGGCTTCTTCCGGAAACGCGCCGGCAATCTCCAGATAGCAGCCGATGCCGATGCCGCGCAGTTTGCCCAGCTTCTTCGCCGCCTTGCGGCGCACGGCAAAGCCGGCGTAGTCGGCGCGCGACAGCGCGCGCTCGAAGATCGCCGGGAAATCGCCACTGTCGTAGTTGCTGCCGAACGCGGTGGTGTAGGGAATTTTGTCTGGCGCGATCAGATTGCGCCGGCGCAGTTCGGCGGCGTCGATGCCGGTTAAGTCGGCGGCGGCGTCGATCAGCCGCTCCATGAGATAGCTCGCCTCCGGACGCCCGGCGCCGCGATAGGGCCCGGTCGGCAGCGTATTGGTGAGCACGCAGCGCGTGTTCACCTGCGCGTGCGGGATGTCGTAAACGGTCGGCAGGCAGCCCGAGATGTGCGTGGTAAAGACGAAATGCGCGACGCCGGTAAAGTAGGCGCCGACATTGCCGAGGCAGTCGACGCGCAAGCCGAGAAACTTGCCGCGCTTGCTGAGCGCGAGTTCTGCGATCCAGAACGAGTCGCGGCCCTGGTTGTCGGAAACGAACGCTTCCGAACGGGTCGAGACCCAGTGGATCGGCTTTTGCAGCAGGTGCGCGGCGTGCAGCATCGGTACGTATTCGGGATAGCACCAGCCCTTCATGCCGAAGGCACCGCCGAGATCGTCGGTGAGCACACGCAGATCTTCCGGCTTGATCCCCATGGCGCCGGCGACCTGACCGCGCACGGCGGCAACGCCTTGCGAGCCGCAGCGCAAAGTGAATCGCTTCGTTGTGGGGTCGTAGTTCGCGGTCGCGGTGCGCGGCTCGAGCGAGGCGACCACCAGGCGCTGGTTGACGAGTTCGACGCGCGCCACATGCGCGGCCTCCTTGAAGGCGCGATCGAGCGCGATTTGCCTCTTGCCGTCGGGGTCGGCGGGCGCGCTCCAGTCGAAGCCGATATTGCCCGGCGCTTCCGGCCAGAGCTGCGGCGCGCCGGGCGCAATCGCCGCGCGCACCTCGGTGACGGCATCAAGCGGGCGGTAATCGACAGCAATTTTCTCCCCGGCCTCCTGCGCGGCCTGCGCGCTCACCGCGACCACCATCGCCACCGGTTCGCCGACATGCAGCACGCGCTTGTCCGCGAGTGAAGGCCGGTGCGGCGCGACCGCCATTTTGCCGCCGCGGCCGGGGATCGGATGCGGATGCGAGATCGAATGATAATGTGCGGGCGCGAGGTCGGCGGCGGTCAGCACCGCAACAACGCCAGGCGCAGTCTTGGCCGCCGAGACATCGATGCGCGCAATCTCGGCGAAGGCGTGCGGCGAGCGCACGAAATAAGCCGCCAGCGCGCCCCCCGGCTTGACGTCGTCGCCGAAGCGACCGGCACCGCGCAGCAGCGCGTCGTCTTCGATGCGGCCCGGCCGATGCGGCACGGCGCTCGGCTTTGGCGGCGGTCGTATGCCGCGCGTCTCGCATGACTTGGTGACCTCGCGTGGCTGGAAAATGATTCTTAAAGCTTACGGTCGGTGATGCCGGCCTTGGCGTAGAGCGCGTTGATGTGCTCCTTCACGCTCGCCTTGGGCTCGGCGGAGGACTCATGCGCCCAGCCGACCTTGGCGCGGGCATAAACCGCCATCTCCTCGTCCTGCTGCGAGGTGCCGCCCGAAATACCGTAGGCGCCGACCATCTCGTCGCCCTTGAACACGGGCGCCGCGCCCCCGGAGGCGGCAATCTTGCCGTTGGTGAGGGCCGACAGGCCGATCAGCAATTGCGGGTTGCGCTCTTTGAACCATTGCTGGATCACCAGCCCGTCGGGGAAGCGCGGGCTCATCGAGCGGAATGCCGCCACCGTATAGGCCTTGGCGATGGCGGTGTCGGGCGTGATGAAGCCCGCATCGTCCATGCGCTCGACCGCGATCAGGTGACCCTCCGGCCCGACCACGGCGATCGAGACCGGCACGCCCATCTCGTCGGCCTTCTCGACCGCCGCCTTAATGAATTCGCGGCATTCGACCGCCCGCAGCTTCGTCATTCGCCGTTCTCCCGACCTGAACCTTAATCTCTGATTAACCACTCAGCCCCAACCAATTAACTGCAAAACAACCGGTAGGGGAATAGTGTGCCGCCGACCTCGGGCAGGACCATGGCCGCAACTGCCGCTCCAGAAATCACGCGCGATTGGCGTTTTGTCGTGCTCGTCGGCTGCGCCAGTTTTCTGGCGGGCTTCGCGCTGCTTCATTATGCCATGCCGCTCGCCGCCTGGATCGGCGCGGCGCCCGAATTGTTGCTCTCGGCGCTCGGCGCCGGCCTGCTGTCGGCGCTGGCCATGCTGATCGCCGGCGTCATCGTTGTGCGGCGCATGCAAGTCGACAATGCGCGCATGGGCGTCGCGATCAACAACATGTCGCAGGGCCTGTGCATGTTCGACGGCAACGAACGGTTGGTCATCTGCAATCAACGCTACATGGAGCTTTACCAACTCGGCGACGACGTCGTGAAGCCGGGCTGCACGCTCACCGGGCTGCTCGAATACCGTATCGCCAACGGCACTTTCTCGCGCGATCCCGAGGAATACCGGCACACCCTGGTGTCCGGCATGGCGCAAGGCAAGACGATCACGAACGAAGTCAAATCCGCAACGGGACGCACCGTCCTGGTCATCAACCGGCCGATGGCGGACGGCGGCTGGGTGGCGACGCACGACGATATCACCGAACGGCGCGACGCCGAGCGCGAACGCGCCGCGATGCAGGAGCAGCAGCAGCGCCGCTCCATCATCGACCGGGCGATCACCGCGTTCCGCCAGCGGGTCGAGGACCACCTGCGCACGGTGACCGAAGGCGCCGTGGCCATGCGCTCTACCGCCACCGTCCTGCTGGCAAGCTCCGGGCAGACCTCGCAGCGCGCGGACGGCGCGGTGGCGGCGTCAAACGAAGCGAGCACGAACGTGGAAACCGCCGCGATCGCCGCCGACGAATTGGCCAAGTCGATCGTGGAAATCAGCGGCCAGCTTGCGACGACGACAACCATCGTGCGCGCGGCGGTCGAGGAAGCGCAAGGAACCAATCAACAGATCAGCGCGCTGTCGGAAGCCGCGCAGAAAATCGGCGACGTGGTCAAGCTGATCCGCACCATCGCCGGACAGACCAACCTCTTGGCGCTCAACGCGACGATAGAGGCAGCCCGCGCCGGCGAAGCCGGCAAGGGCTTTGCAGTGGTCGCCTCGGAGGTCAAATCGCTGGCGGTGCAGACCGCCAAGGCGACCGAGGATATTTCCAAACTGATCGGCGCGGTGCAGACCTCGACCAGCGGCGCGGTCGACGCGATCGGCCGCATCGCCAACCGTATGCAGGAAATCGACGGCTGCACCACCTCGGTCTCGACCGCCGTGCAACAGCAGAGCGCGGCGACATCCGAGATTTCGCAGAACGTCGCCGGCGCCGCCGACGGCGCCAAGCTGGTGGTGTCCGTGCTCGGCAACGTCAGCGGCGCAGCCACCGAGACTCGCCAGTCGGCCGAAAGCGTGCTCACCGCCTCGCAGGCGGTGGAGGCCGCCGCCGCAGAGTTGCGCCACGAGGTCGAGGGTTTCCTCGCCCGCGTCGCGGCCTGATCAGCCAACAAGTCCTGCCAGCCAGTAGAACAGCGCGGCAAGCAGTCCCGACGCCGGGATCGTGATGATCCACGCGGTGACGATTTCCTGCGCCACCACCCAGCGCACCGCCGACACTTTTTTCGCCGCGCCGACGCCGATGATCGAGCCGGTAATCGTATGCGTGGTGGAAACCGGGATGCCGAGATAGGTCGCCGTAAACAGCATGACGGAGCCGGCGGTCTCCGCGCAGGAACCCTGCATCGGGGTGAGCCGCGTGATCTTCGAGCCCATGGTTTTGACGATGCGCCAACCGCCGGCCATCGTGCCGGCAGCCATGGCCACCTGGCATGCGATCACCACCCAGTACGGGACGTAGAACGTCGAGCCGAGGAGGCCTTGCGAATAAAGCAGCACGGCGATGATGCCCATCGTTTTCTGCGCGTCGTTGCCGCCGTGGCCGAGCGCATAACACGACGCCGATACGAACTGAATACGGCGAAAAAGATTGTCGACGCCGTAGGGTGCGGAGCGCACGAATATCCACGACACGATCAGGATGAGCAGCAGGGCGAGCAGCAGGCCCAGCCCCGGCGACAGAAAGATGGCCGCGACGGTCTTGCCGACGCCGGACCACACCACGGCATGGATGCCCGCCTTCGCGATGCCGGCGCCGACCAGGCCGCCGATCAGCGCGTGCGAACTCGACGACGGGATTCCCAGCCGCTGCGTGACGATCTGCCAGACGATCGCGCCGGCCAACGCGCCGAAAATGACGTGGGCGTTGACGACATCCGCCTGAACGATGCCCCGCCCCACGGTTTCCGCGACGTGCAGCCCGAAGAACACGAAGGCGATGAAATTAAAAAATGCCGCCCAGAGCACCGCATAGTGCGGACGCAGCACGCGCGTCGATACGATGGTTGCGATCGCATTGGCGGCATCATTCATGCCGTTGAGGAAGTCGAACGCCAGCGCGACCACGATCAAAGAGACCAGGAACGGCAGAGCGAGCGCGGCGGCATCCATCGTCGTTTGGCCTTGCGGTAGTGGTTATACGTGCTCGATGACGATGCCGTGCATGACGTTGGCTACGTCGTCGAAACGGTCGACGACTTTCTCCAGATGATCGTAGACTTCATTGCCGACGAAGAAGGCAATCGGATCGGTCTTGCCCTTGGTCCGGTACAACTCGCGCAGTCCGATATCGTGCAGCTCGTCGGCGCGGCCTTCGAGCTGCGAAATCCGCTCGGTCAAGGTGCTGATGTGCACGGCTTCCGAACTGATCGCGCGCAATAGCTGGACACCCTCCTGTACCAGATGGGCGCATTTCACGATCGCGTCCGCCATCTCTTTCATCTGCGGCGTGAACTCGGTCACCTCGAACAACACGACGCCCTTGGCGGTTTTCTGCATCTGGTCGATGGAGTTGTCCATCGAGGTGATCAGGTCGCGGATATTGCCGCGGTCGAACGGCGTGATGAAGGTGCGGCGCACCGCGATCAATACTTCGCGGGTGACGTCGTCTGCGTCCTGCTCGCGGTCCATGACGATTTGATAGTTGGGCTGCACTGCGGTACCGCCCTCCAGCATGGCGCGCAGCGCCTCGGCGCCGGCGAGCACCGCCTGCGAATGTCGCGCGAACAGGTCGAAAAAGCGCTCTTCCTTCGGCATCAAGGCGTGAAACCAGCGCATCATGGCGAACTCCATCGGCCCCGAATCGGCAGTTCCGGCGCAAACCCTAGGCGTTTGCGGGACCGTTGCCGAACGGGCATCGGCAAGCTGTGGGTATCACCGCGGCGGCCATTTTCACGATGGTCCATTTTCGCCATTTCGAAAACGATTTTTATCAGACTTGATGCAACGGCGCGCTAGCTCGGCTAGTTTGTCTGCAACAGATCAGGTTCAAGTCGGAGAGACTAATGCGGTTGGGCTACTTCACGATGCCGGTGCATCCCATCGGCCGCGACTGGTCGCAAACGCTGCGCGAGGATCGCGAGGCGATCATCCTCGCCGACAGACTCGGCTTCTACGATGCCTTCGTCGGCGAGCACCTGACCGACGTGTGCGAGAACGTCACCAACAGCATGCTGTTCCACGCCACGCTGATCCACGACACCAAGACCATCAAGCTCGCGACCGGCACCACCAATCTTTCGCAGATGCATCCGGCTGTGATCGCGGTGAACGCGGCGATGTTCGACCATCTGGCGCAAGGCCGCTTCATCATGGGCATCTCCGCCGGCGCGCTGCCTTCCGATTCCGAGGCAATCGGGATTCTCGACCAAGACCGCAACAAGATCTTCGCCGAAGCGATCGACGTGATCCTGGCGATCTGGGAGCGCGATCCGCCCTACAACATCGATTTCCCGGACAACCGGTTCAAGGTGGCAATCAACCAGACCGCCGCGCCGCATCTCGGCGTCGGCGCCATGGCGAAGCCATTCCAGAAGCCGCGGCCGGAGATCGTTGGCACGGTGGTGGCGCCATTCTCGCCGGGCGTGGTGCTGATGGGCAAGCGCGACTTCCATCCGCTGTCGGCGAACTTCCTGCTCGCCAATCATCTCAAATCGCACTGGACCAACTACGCCAAAGGCCGCGCCGAAGTTGGCGCCAAGGCGGACGTTGCCGACTGGCGCGTCGCGCGTACCATATTTGTCGCCGACGACGACAAGACCGCGCTACGCTATGGCCGCGAGGACGCCAAGAGCCCGTACCGGTTCTATTTCGAGCAGATGGGCGCCAAGATGAAGCGCGGCAACCGGCTCTACGTGTTCAAGAGCCACAAGGAACAGCCGGACGAAGAAATCACGCACGACTTCATCATGAACCACTGCGTGTTCCACGGCACCGTCAACAAGGTCGTCGATCAGATCCTGGCGATGCGCGAGCAGACCGGCGATTTTGGCGAACTGGTCTATGCCGGCATGGACTGGGTCGATCCGCAACTCGCCAAGCGTTCGATGCAGCTAATGGCCGAACAGGTGATGCCACGCGTCAACGCAGCGGTCGGCAAGAGCGCAAGCACCATGGCGACAAGCGCGGCGGAGTGACTTTCACCGTTTGCCCCCGCGAAAGCGGGGGACCCTGGGTCCAAGTTGTAAGTCTTGCAGATGGGACTCTGGATTCCCGTTTACGCGGGAATGAACGGAATGTGGGTCACCCGCCGTGCGCCATGCGCAAGACAATCCCGACCAATCCGCCGATCAGCAACGCGCCAGAGGCGAAAGCCTGGATCGAAAAGCCGCGATGGCGTTGTTCGGCGGCCGCGCTGTAGCCGCGGATATAGAGAACGCGGCCCACGATCCACACCAGCCCGAGTACCCCGGCCGCCGCATCGTTGACGTAAAGTGCAAACAGCCACAGCGCCGGCAGCAGGATCGGCATCCATTCCAGTGTGTTCATCTGCACACGGAACACGCGCTCGAAATCGGGATTCCCGGTCGTCGCCGGCGCCTTGACGCCGTATTTCCCCCGCGCCTTGGCGACCAGGATGCCGGTGTAGAAATACAACAGCACGGCGAGCAAGGTGACCAGCGCGGTGTAGTGCGGCATTTTCATAACTGTCTCCCAATGATCAGCGAATAACCGAGCCATGACTACACCGACAGCGGTTCCGTTCCTAATTCCGCATAAAGCCCGTGCTTGGCGCCGTCGCTGAACTAGACGCCCTGGCCGAGCTCGATCGCCACCGAGCGCACGCGCTGCGCTTCCGGCTCGGTCGCCGGCACCGGCTTGCCCTCGGCCGCGGCTTTCGCCGCGCGCAGCATCAGCTTACGGGTCATAATGATACCGGTGTCGGTCGCGCAAAGATGCTCCATCGTGCGATCCTGGACTACGCCCATGCTTTCCTGAATCGAAGCGTCCTGCATGGCGATGCCGTCGACGCCGGTGGCGGAATGACCGTGCCGCTGCGCCTCGCGATCCATCAGGTAGTTGTTCGACCTGTTGGCGAGCGGGATGAATGTGCCGGGCACGTATTTGACGTGGATGCCCTCGCCGTCCTGCATCGCCGAAATTTCCGATTTCGACAGCGCGCGTTTGGGATGGTAGTTAATGCTCCAGGCCCAGCAGCTCTCGTCATCGATCGGCACCCAGGCGTGCGCGCCCAGAGGATGCCCGGCGCGCGGCGGGATGATGGTGTACCAGGGCATGATCCAGGGCGTAATGCGCCAGTAGTATTGCCGGCTTCGAGCCATTGCGGCGCGCGCCGATCAACAAGCCGCCGGAAAATTCCTCGACCTCGAACAACGGCATACGGTCGTGCTCGTTATAGGCATTCGCCTTGCTGCCCTTGAACAGCGGATCCTTGTTCAGCTCAGAGCCGTGCAGCCAGGAGACGTGGCTGGAATCGATGCCGCCTTCCATGGCCTGCAGGTAATTGCATTCCTGCAGACGCTTGGAGACGAAGCGCTGCTCGGGCGCAACGTCGGTCCATTCCAGCGCCGGCGGCGGCGGCTGCAATTCCGGCGGCCCCATATAAGTCCAGACGATGCCGGCCTTTTCGATGCACGGGTAGGATTTCAGTTTGATGTTCTTGCGGAAGCCCGATTCCTCGGGCTCCGACGGCAGATCGACGCACTGGCCGGTGATGTCGTATTTCCAGCCGTGGTATTGGCACCGGATGCCGCAGTCGGCGCTTTCGCCGAACCATAGCGAGGCGCCGCGATGGGCGCAGAACTCGTCGATCAGGCCGACGCGCCCCTTGCTGTCGCGGAAGGCGATCAGCCTCTCGCCCATCAGCTTGACCTTGACCGGCGGGCAATCCGGCTCGGGGATTTCCGACGCCAACAGAAAAGGCGCCCAGTAGCGGCGCAGCAATTTGCCCATCAGCGTGCCCGGGCCAATGCGGCTGAGCTGCTCGTTCTGTTCACGCGACATCATGGCGACGTTTCCCTGACAGTTTGTTATTCTTGCCTACCATTATAGGCACTCGCGACGCCTAAGAAAGACGGACATGAACCTGCCGCGCATCGCCATCGCCACCGGAGACCCGGCCGGGATCGGCCCAGAAATCGCTCTCAAGGCGGCGCTCGATAAGCGGGTGACGGCGCTGTGCCGGCCCTTGCTGGTGGGCGATCCCGCCGCGGTTGAACTGCACGCGAAGGCTTCCGGCCTGACGCCACGGTTTAATGTCGTCGCCAAAGCCGGCGACGCCGACTGGTCGAACGGCGCAGTCAACCTGCTCGATGCCAGCGAGGGCACCAATACGCCGGTGACCTTCGGCAAGGTCGATGCCGCTTACGGCCGCGCCTCGCTCGCCAGCGCCCGGCGCGCGATCAAGGCCGCGCTTGCCGGCGAGGTCGAGGCCGTGGTGGCGGCGCCGCAGACCGAACGTTCGATCGCCGCCGCCGGCGTCGCTTTCGACGGCTACCCATCGTTCGTCGCACGCGAAACCGGCACGCCGGTCAACGACGTCTATCTGATGATCTGCTTCGACGACGTGCGCATCGCTCATGCCACGTTGCATGTCAGCGTGCGCGAGGCCGTGTCGCTGATCACGCCCGAGCGGGTCGAGCGCGTGATCCGCGTTGTCGACGCGGCGCTCAAGAAGCTCGGCATCGCACGGCCGAAGATTTTCGTCGGCGGGCTCAATCCACACGCCGGCGAAGAAGGCCTATTCGGCTCGGAAGAAATTGACATCATCATTCCGGCGATTGCGCGCGCAGCGCAGGCCGGCATCGAAGCGTCCGGCCCCTTCGGCGCCGACACCATGTTCCGCAAAAAGGGCTGCAACGCCTATATCGTCATGCTGCATGATCAGGGCCACATCGCCGCCAAGCTGCAGGCCTTCAACCGCACCGCCGGGCTGTCGATCGGCTCGCCGATTTTGTTTTCTTCCGTGGCGCACGGCAGCGCGCACGACATTGCCGGCCAAGGCGTGGCCGATCCCGGCGCGGTGATCGAGGCAATCACACGGCTGGCGAAGATGAGCACTGCCTGAGCAGCGGAATGTCCTTCACCGCCGCCGGCTTGGGGATCGACTGCAGATAAGCGTAGATGTCGGCGAGCTTAATCCGCGAATCGGCGCGCGCCATGCCGGCCTCCCATCGCTCGCGTTTCCAATGCCGCTTCTGTCCGGATAATCCCGACGGGCGGCTTGGGAGCGATGTTAGTTCAGCGACCGTTCACGCACCACCGGGATGCGACAGACTCAGTGCGCGGCGGGCAGCGGCGCGCCGGAAATCGCCGTGCCGCTGTGCTGCGGCGGCGCCATCGGGTTGGCGGACGGAGGCGCCATCGGGTTCGCAGGCGGCGGCGCGCCGTTGGCCACCGTTTCCGGCGCCTTGCCCGGCAATACGACGACCCGCGTGCCAACCTGCACGCGGCTGTAGAGATCCTCGACATCCTCGTTGAGCATGCCGACGCAGCCCGACGATACATAGTGGCCGATGGTCGACGGCTGATTGGTGCCGTGGATGCGGTAGAGCGTATTACCGAGATACATGGCGCGTGCGCCAAGCGGGTTGCCCGGGCCGCCCGCCATCACGCGTGGCAGATAAGGCTGACGCTCGATCATTTCAGGCGGCGGGAACCAGTCCGGCCATTCCTTCATCTTGGAAATGCGCTCGGTGCCGGTCCAAGTGAAACCCTCGCGGCCGACGCGCACGCCGTACCGGATCGCCTTGCCGTTGCCGAGCACCAGATAAAGATAGGTGTTTGCGGTATCGACAATAATGGTGCCGGCTGGCTCCTTGGTCTGCAGCATGACCATTTGCTTGCGCAGATTGGGCGCCAGTTCCTTAGGCGCGCCGACTTCAGGCTGTTCCTCCGGCGGCAGTGCCGCGGTCCCTTCCGGCGGCGGCGGCTGGGCGCCGATGGCGCCCGGCGGGCGCATCGCATTGGGGTCGTTCGGGCCGGCCGATCCCTGTTGATCGAGCTGATGGCCGTAAGCCGGCGCACGCCCGGGGGGAGGGACAAAACCCGGCGGCGGCACCGCTTCAGCGTCGTCGGGATAGGGCAGTATGCGGTCGGCGGCGTTGGGTTTGCCCTGTGGAACTTGGCTCATCCGCGGCGAAGGGTATGGCCGGCGGATCTGCTGATCGTCTTCATCGTCGTCCGACCAGAATCCGGCGGGCGGGCCTACGCGGTCTTCATCATAGCCGGCCGGCGCAGCGTCCCGATAATATCCGGGCGGGGGTGACGAATAATTCTGCGCAGCAGCCGGCGCGGCCGAAAAGACAGCGGCGAGTGGCACCGAGAGCAAGATAAGTCCGTAACGTCCAATCATCGTCCACCTGAAAAGCAAGCTTTCGCGGCATCGCCCGCGGGCCAGATCGTAGCGCCTGGCCCTCCCAGGGCATGGATTGCCCCGGGATGAAGGCACATTCAAGACATTAATACGGCTATCTCAATAACGTGATTTTGCCGCAACACCTGCGATTTTCGTCAGGTTTTCTTGGCTTCCGCCGCTAAAACCTGCTTGGCTACACGGTGGCAGTCGACCGCGGCGGGGAAGCCGCAATAAATCGCGACCTGGCGCAGAATGGCGGAGAGTTCCTTGGGCGTGAGCCCATTGCGCAGCGCGCCGCGGAAATGTGCTTCGAACTCGTGCATGCGCCCGAGACAGGCGATCATGCCGAGATTGAGCAGGCTGCGGTCGCGCGGCTTGAGGTCCTCGTCAGTCCACACCGCGCCCCAACAGAATTCATTGAGCAGATCCTGGAATTTGCGGTTGAAGTCGTCGGTATTGGCGACCGCGCGGTCGACATATTCATCGCCGAGAACTTTGCGACGCATCGCCATGCCCTTGTCATAGAGTGTCTTGTCCATGGTGTTTACTACTCCCGTTGAACGGCTCTTTCCGCCGATTGCGCGCAAAGTGGCATGGTCGCCTCGGGCGCGAAAGAGGCTCTTCGCGCGGGCCCGCGGCGACTTGCTAAACGACGACAATTCAATAGGTTAGACCGGCGTCAGTACATATCTATGGTGGCCATGCCGGCTTCCGGTTCCCCACAGGTTTCCATCGCTCCACGCGTTTAATGGACAGACCAAGGTCTACAATGGAGTGGGATTCCCGATGGCGATCGCATCACCACGATGGATGACAGCGACGAAGCGCTCATGGCCCGAGTCGCACGCGGCGACGAGCCGGCGTTCCGCGCGCTCGCCAGCCGCCATCTGCCGGTCATGCTCGGCCTCGCGCGCCGCATTCTCGGCAATGCCGCCGATGCCGAGGACGTGGCGCAGGAAGCCATGCTGCGGGTGTGGACCCACGCACCGCGCTGGCAGCCCCTCGCTTTGTTCCGCACTTGGCTCACACGCGTCGTGGTCAATCTTTGTCTCGACCGCAAGCGGCGCGCGCCCTGGGTCGCGTTGGACGCCGCCGGCGAGATCGTCGATCCGGCGCCCGGCGCCGGCGAGAAAGCCGAACGCGACGAGCGCGACCGGATGGTCGCGACCGCGATCGCCGAGTTGCCTGCGCGCCAGCGCGCGGCGATTGTACTCACTTACGGGGACGGCATGAGCAACGCGCAGGTTGCGGACATCCTCGGCGCTTCGGTGTCGGCGGTGGAGACACTTCTGGTGCGCGGCAAGCAGAACCTGCGCCGTGCACTCGACAACGTGATCGATGAGGACGAGTGAAATGAATAACAAGCAGTCCGACGATTTTCTCGAAGGCGCGCTCAAGCGTCAGATACAGGCGCGGCCGGCCGATGACGCGGCGGTCGAACGGGTGCTCAAACGCCTCGCCGCTCCGCTGCCGCGGCAGAAAATGTCGCTGTGGCGCTTGCCCGGCGTGCTGCTCGACTGGCAATTCGCGCCGGTCTGGCCACGCGTCGCCGCGCTCGCCTGCTGCGCCGCGCTCGGCTTTGTCATCGGCATCGCCGGCGTCGACCGGCGCTTCGACGGCGGCGGTGCACCGTTCACCATCGCCAGCAGCGCCGATATCGGTTCGATCGTGTTCGAGCCAGAAGCGTTGACCGGAGCGCGCCCATGACCGTTGCCCAATACGTGCCCACGATCACGCGCGGCTCGTCGCGCTGGCTGCTGCTCGGCTCGCTCGCACTCAATCTGTTCTTCGTCGGCGTCGCGGTGGCGATGGCGATCCGCGCGCCGGCGCCGCCGGCTTGGGACCGCAACGTATTCGTGCGCGTCGAGCACATCGCCGACACCTTGCCGCCGCCGGACGCCGATCTCTTGCGCGGGCAGATCAACGCCAACCGCCAGCTCATCGACGAGGCGCAGACCAAGTACCATTCGGCGCAAGACGCCATCCACGAGGCGCTGCGGCACGAGCCGTTCGACGTCAATGCCATGCGCGCCGCCATGGCGCAGACCCGCGCGGCGCGTCAGACCTTCGACCAGGTGATCCAGGGCGTATTCGCTTCCTCCGCCGCGCAGATGTCGCCGGCCGGCCGCCAGGCTTTGGCCGACTGGCCGCCCGGCCGTAAATCCACGAGCAAACGTCCATAAAACAGGCTAGCTTCCTTCCGTCCCTTGCTGTGAGCACGAATTGAAAGTCGTAGGCATGCGTGGAGGAAGGAAGTGGGTTGGTTCGGCAACCGGACGACGGAGGCGGCCGTTCGTCACCATGCTGCAGGGATTTTGCCTGATGCTACCGCTCGGCGGCTGTCTGCTTGCGACCGACAAGCCAGATCCCGGGCTCGATATTCCGCAGGCCTATGAGCTCGGCCCGAAAAATCCGGCGCTGGCGGAGGCAGCCCTGCCGCCGCTCGACTGGTGGCGCGGTTTTCGCTCCAAGGAGCTGACCGCGCTCATCGAAGAGGCACGGACCTCCAACCTCGATATTGCCGCGGCGGTCGCCCAGATCGTGCAGGCCGACGCGCAGGCGCGGGTGGCCGGAGCACCGCTGCTGCCCGGCGTCGCCCTCAACGGCGCCGCGACACGTCTGCGCAGTTCACAGTCGACTTCCGCCGGCGGCACAAGTGGTTCGCTTGGCGGCTCCGAACGCGACTTGCTGTCGGGCTCGCTTACCGCCAGCTACGAGATCGACTTCTGGGGCAAGAACCGCGCGGCCTTGCGCGCCGCCGAAGAAGGCGCCGTTGCCAGCCGCTATAACCGCGAGGTGGTCGGCCTGACCACCGTGGTGAGCGTCGCCAATACCTATTTCCAGGTGCTGGCGGCGCAGGATCGCCTGCGCATCGCGCGCGAAAACGTGGCCAGCTCTACCCGCATCCTCAATCTGATCAAGCAGCAATTTGCCGCCGGCACCGCTTCCGATCTCAACGTCGCGCAGCAGGAAAGCCTGGTGAATAGCCAGCGTGCGGCGGTGCCGCCACTGGTGCAAACACTGCGGCAGAGCGAAGCGGTGCTTGCGCTCCTGATCGCTCGGCCGCCCGAGAGCGTGCGCATCCACGGCGGCAGCATGCGCGGCATCGCCATCCCCCGCGTCACTCCCGGCCTACCGTCGGAATTGATCGCGCAGCGGCCGGACATCCGGCAAGCGGAAGCACAGCTCGCTGCCGCCAATGCCAATGTTTATAACGCACGCGCGCAGCTTTTGCCGAGCATCACGCTCACCGGCGAAGGCGGCTATCAGAGCGCGGTGCTCAAGACTTTGCTGCGGCCGGAATCGGCGTTCTATACGGCCACCGCCGGCCTGACCCAGCCGATCTTCGAGGGCGGCAAGCTGCTCGGCAATCTCGATCTGCAGAAAGGCATCCAGGATCAGTTGCTGCAGAATTACCGCAAGGCCGTGATCTCCGGCTTCACCGACGTCGACAAAGCGCTGATCGCGGTACGCGAGACGGCGCTGACCGAGCGTTTGCAGCGCGACGTGGTGTCGAGTTCGCGCCGTGCCTTCGACCTTTCCGACCAGCAGCTGCGCGCCGGCACTGTCAATCTGATCACGCTGCTGCAGGTCGAGCAGACGCTGTTCCAGGCCGAAGACGCACTCGCCCAGGCGCGGCTGGCGCGGCTACAGGCGATTGTCGGGCTCTACCAAGCGTTGGGCGGCGGCTGGCTGCCAAAACCGGTGGAAACTACCGATGCACGGTGAGTTGCCCAAGCAAATCTGGGCAAAGACCAAGGGCCGCGCCCGCCGCAACCTCGCGATCGTGCTGGTGATACTCGCGGTCTGTACCGCATTGTTCTACGTCTTCACCAGGTCGACGCCGCAGGCGACCCGTAGCCGGTTCGCCGCCGAAGGCGGACCGGTGCCGGTGCTGGCCGTTCCCGCAACCAAAGCCGACGTGCCGGTCTATCTCGATGCTGTCGGCACCATCAAGGCGCTCAATACCGTGACGGTGAGCCCGCAGGTCGACGGCAAGCTCATCAGCGTCAATTTCAAGGAAGGCGACGACGTCAACAAGGGCGACGTGCTGGCCCGCATCGATCCCACCACCTATCAGGCCCAACTCGATCAGGTGAAGGCCAAGAAAGCGCAGGACGAAGCGCAACTCGCCAATGCGAAATTAGATCTCGACCGCTATGAAAAGCTGGCGGCCACCAATGCGACGACCCACCAGCAAGCCGACACCCAGAAGGCGCTCGTCGCACAGGATATGGCCCTTGTGCAGTCCGACCAGGCGGCGATCGAAAGCGCGCAGGCAACGCTCGGCTATACCACCATCGTCGCGCCGATCGCCGGCCGCACCGGCATCCGCCAAGTCGACGAAGGCAATATCGTGCACGCGTCGAGCTCGCCGGCCATCGTCGTCATCACCCAGATCAAACCTATTTCGGTGATCTTCAACCTGCCGCAGCAAAACATCGGCCAGGTCAACGACGCCTTCGCCAAGGGTCCGCTCGCGGTCGACGCGTTGCGGCCCGACAATAACGCCGTGATCGAGCACGGCACGCTGCGCGTCATGGACAACCAGGTCGACCAGACCACCGGCACCGTGAAGCTCAAGGCCGAGTTCCCCAACGCCAACGAGCAGCTTTGGCCGGGGCAGTTCGTCAATGTGCGGCTGCTGATCGACACATTGAATGAAGTTGTGACGATCCCGACCGGCGCGGTGCAACGCGGGCCGAACGGCACTTTCGTCTACGTGGTGAAGGAAGACAATACCGCCTCGATGCGCCCGATCGTGGTGCAGAAGCAGGATGAGACGCAGACCGTGGTCAAGAGCGGTGTCGTCGTGGGCGAACGCGTGGTCACCACTGGCTTCGTGCGCCTGACCGACGGCAGCAAGGTCATCATCGGCAGCGCCAATGGCGCGCCGGCGGCCGCTGCGCAAGGCAATCGGCAGCGCGGCCAGCGCGCCGGCGGGAGGCAGAACCAGCAGCAATGAGCGTTTCCTCTCCATTCATCCACCGGCCGATCGCCACCTCCTTGCTTGGCATCGCGGTGATGCTGGGTGGCGCGCTCGGCTACTGGTGGCTACCGGTCTCGGCGCTGCCGCAGGTCGATTTCCCGACCATCCAGGTCACCACGCAGCTTCCCGGCGCGAATCCCGACACCATTGCCGAATTGGTCACCGCGCCGCTGGAGCGCCAGTTCGGCCAGATCCCGGCGCTGCAGACGATGACTTCGGCAAGTTCGTTCGGCATCAGCCAAGTGACGCTGCAATTCGATCTCAACCGTGACATCGATGCCGCCGCGCAGGACGTGCAGTCGGCGATCAACGCGGCCGGCTCGACGCTGCCGCGCAACCTGCCCTACCCGCCGCTCTATTCCAAGGTGAACCCGGCCGACGCGCCGATCCTCACGCTGGCGCTCACGTCGCAGACTATCGACCTGCGCACGCTCAGCGACATGGCCGACACCCTGATGGCGCCGCGGCTCTCCGAGGTGACCGGCGTCGGCCACGTCTCGGTTCAGGGCGGCATCCGCCCGGCCATCCGCATCCAGGCGGATCTGTCGCGGCTAGCCGCCTACGGCCTGGCGTTGGAAGATCTGCGCACCGCCATCGTTTCCGCCAATGTTGCCGGCGCCAAGGGGTCGCTCGACGGCGCGCACCAGTCATACACCATCGCTGCCAACGACCAGATCACCGCCGCAGCAACTTACAAGAACGTGGTGATTGCGTTCCGCAACGGGGCGCCGGTCAAGATCAGCGACGTCGCCGACGTCATCGACGGGCTGGAAAACACCAAAGTCGGCGCCTCCTATCGCGGCCAACCGGCGATCGTCGTCGACGTGCAGCGCCAGCCAGGCGCCAATGTGATCGACACGGTAACCCGCGTGCGCGCGGAACTGCCGCGGCTGCGCCGCGCGCTGCCGGCCGGCGCCACACTCAGCATCGTCAACGACCGCACCACCACCATCCGCGCCTCGATTCACGACGTGCAGTTCACGCTGATGCTCTCGGTGGTGCTGGTCGTTCTGGTGGTGCTGATTTTTCTGCGCACGGTGCGCGCCACCATCATCGCCGGCGTAGCGCTGCCGCTGTCGCTGATCGCCACCTTCGGCGTGATGTGGTTTGCCGGGTTCTCGCTCGATAACCTCTCCTTGATGGCACTCACCATCGGCACCGGCTTCGTCGTCGACGACGCCATCGTCATGATCGAGAACATCGTCCGCCACATAGAGAACGGCGAGCGGCCGCTTGAAGCCGCCCTGCGCGGGGCGAGCGAGATCGGCTTCACGGTGATCTCGCTCACGCTGTCGCTGATCGCGGTGTTCATTCCGCTGTTGTTCATGACCGGCCTGGTCGGCCGCATGTTCCGCGAATTCGCGCTCACACTCACCATCGCGGTGGTCGCTTCGGCGATCGTCTCGCTGACGCTGACGCCGATGATGTGCGGTCGCCTGCTTCGGCAGACCGGCGAAACGGGTGATGGTCTCGCCGACAACGCGCTAACCCGCCGCTTCCACGATCTGCTCGAACGCACCGTTGTGTTCTACGAACGCAGCCTGCATTGGGTGCTGCGCCACCAACGCGAGACGCTGGTGGTGACGCTGGCGACCCTCGCCGCCACCATCCTGCTCTATATCGCGATACCGAAGGGTTTCCTGCCGCTGCAGGACACCGGCTTGATCACCGCGGTGACCGAGGCCAGCACCGACATCTCCTTCGACGCAATGCAGCGCGAGCAAAACGATATCGAAGCCATCATCCGCAAGGATGCCGACGTCACCGGCGTGGTATCGGTGATCGGCGTCTCCACGCTCAATTCGACGCCCAACGCCGGACGGCTCGCCATCACGCTGAAGCCGGAGAACCAGCGCGGCGACCACGTCGAGGCGATCATCGCGCGGCTCAAGCTGGCGGTCGCCGGCGAGCCGGGCATGAAGGTCTATTTCCAGGCGACGCAGGACATCCAGATTTCCACGCGCGTAAGCCGCGCGCAGTATCAGTACACGCTGGTCGGTACCGATTCCGCCGCGGTGCTCGATTGGGCGACCAAGCTTGTAACCCGGCTGCGCGGCAACCCGGTGCTGCGCGAGGTCGCTTCTGAGGCACAGGAAGGCGGCCCGCGCGTCAATGTCGTGGTCGACCGCGAGCAGGCCGGTCGCCTCGGCGTCTCCATGCAGAGCGTCACCGACACGCTCAACGACGCCTTCGGCCAGCGGCAGATCTCGACCATCTACGGCCAGTCCAACCAATACCGCGTCATTTTGGAGGCGCAACCGCGCTACCAGCAGGACCCCGACTCGCTGTCGAAACTCTACGTCACCGGCGCGAGCACCGCGAACGGCACGGCGGCGACCGTCGCCAACACCACCGTCGGCGGCACCAATTCGAACACCACCGCCACGCCCAATGCGGTCACCTCGAGCAACCAGGTGCCGCTGTCCGCCTTCGCGCATTTCGTCAACGGCTCGGCCTCGCTCGCCATCACGCACGAAGAGCAATTCCCCGCGATCACCATCTCCTTCGACCTTGCGCCCGGTTATGCCTTGAGCGACGCCATTAGCCTGATCAGCACAGCGCAGCGGGATATCGGCATGCCGTCGTCGGTGACCGGCAGTTATTCCGGCGACGCCGCCGAATTCGCCAAGGCGCTCACCGGCGAACCTTATCTGATCCTCGCGGCGGCCATCGTTATCTACATCGTGCTCGGCGTCCTGTACGAGAGTTTCATCCATCCGCTCACCATTCTTTCGACGCTGCCATCGGCCGGCGTTGGCGCGCTGCTGGCATTGATGCTTTTTGGCTACGACCTGTCGGTGATCGCGCTGATCGGCGTTGTGCTGCTGATGGGCATCGTCAAGAAGAACGCGATTCTGATGATCGACTTCGCGATCGAAGCGGAACGCAACGAGGGGCTGTCGCCCGAGGAATCGATTGTGAAGGCGGCCTTGCTGCGTTTCCGGCCGATCATGATGACGACGCTCGCCGCGCTGTTCGGCGCGCTGCCGCTGGCGCTCGAAAGCGGCACCGGGGCCGAGCTGCGCAATCCGCTTGGCATCACTATCGTCGGCGGCCTGATGCTGAGCCAGTTGCTCACGCTTTACACCACTCCGGTCATCTATCTCTACATGGAGCGTTTGCGCGCGCGGCTGACCGCGTCCGGCGAGGTCCGGCCGCATCCGGCGGAGTAGTTCATGAACTTCTCCTACCCGTTCATTCGACGGCCGATCGGCACCACGCTGCTGGCGATCGGGCTGTTTTTGGTCGGCGCGGTCGCCTATAGCTTTTTGCCGGTCGCCAGCCTGCCAAGTGTGGATTTCCCGACCATTTTCGTCACCGCCAACCGCCCCGGCGCCGATCCGAATATTATGGCAGCGACCGTCGCCGCCCCGCTCGAGCGGCGGCTGGGCGAGATTTCCGGCGTCACCGAACTGACCTCGGTGAGTTCACTCGGCCTCTCGCGCATCACAGTGCAGTTCGACCTCACGCGCAGCATTGAAGGCGCCGCGCGCGACGTTCAGGCCGCGCTCAACGCCGCGCTCAGCGACCTGCCCGGCGACCTCCCGACGCTGCCGACCTTCCGCAAGGCCAATCCCGCGGCGGCGCCGATCCTGATCCTGGCGCTGACTTCCAAGACGATGCTGCCGAGTGAGGTCTATGACGCCGCCGACACGGTGATCGCGCAGCGGCTCTCCCAAGTGGATGGTGTCGGCGACGTCACCGTGGCCGGCTCCGAGCAGCCGGCTATCCGCGTGCGCGTCGACCCCGCGCTGCTCGCCGCCATGGGCGTGGCGCTCGAGGACGTGCGCACCGCGATCGTCAACTCAAACGTTTCCGGGCCGGTCGGCACATTCGACGGCCCCACGCGCGGCGTGACGGTAAGCCTCAACGATCAATTGCCGACGGCGGCGGACTACGAGCCGATCGTGGTCAAGACCGTCAACGGCACGGTGATCCGGCTTGCCGATATCGCCTCGATCCAACCCAGCGTGCGCAACAGCCTGTCGGCCGGCTGGTTCAACAAACAGCCCTCGGTGCTGCTCATCATCACCAAACAAGCCAACGCCAATGTCATCGATACGGTCGACCGCATTTACGGCCTGCTGCCCGAATTGCGGCAATGGGTGCCGGCGGGGCTCGACATTTCAATATTGGCCGACCGCACGCAAACGATCCGCGCCAGCGTACACGACATGCAGCTCACGCTCGCCGCAACCGCCGTACTGGTGATGCTGGTGGTGGCGCTGTTCCTGCGTCGAACCGCCTCGACGCTCGCCGCCGGCGTCACCGTGCCGCTGTCGCTTGCCGGCACCTGCGCGGCGATGTGGGCGGCCGGCTTCTCCATCGACAATCTGTCGCTGATGGCCCTCGCCGTCTGCATCGGCTTCGTGGTCGACGACGCCATCGTCATGATCGAGAACATGTTTCGCTATCTGGAAAAGGGCGATTCGCCGCTGCGCGCCACGCTCAAAGGCGCCAAGCAAATCGGCTTTACCGTGGTCTCGATCTCGATTTCGCTGATCGCCGCCTTCATTCCGCTGTTGTTCATGGGCGGCATCGTCGGGCGGCTGTTCCGCGAATTCTCGGTGACGCTTGCTTTCGCCATCGCCGTCTCGACCGTTGTGTCGTTGTCGGTGACGCCAATGATTTGCGCCTATTTTGTGCGTTCGGCGCCGAGCCCCGACCGCACCTGGCTCGACCGCACGGTCGAGGGCGTACTGTCGCGCATGATCCACTTCTATGACCGCACGCTGACCTTCATACTCGATCACAATGCGCTGGCGATGATTGTCTTCGTTGCCACCATCGCACTAACCGTAGGTCTTTATATCAAGACGCCGAAGGGCTACTTCCCGCAAGACGACACCGGGCTGATCTTCGGCGGCACGCAGGCCTCGACCGACATCTCGTTCGAGGCGATGGAGCAGTTGCAGCAGAAGGCGATGGACGTCGTGCTGCAGGACCCAGCGGTGTCGGGCCTCGGCTCCTCGGTCGGCGCCTCCACCTTCAACGCCTCAGTCAACCGCGGCCGCATGTTCATCAGCCTGAAGCCGCTGGCCGAGCGCAACAACGTCAGCACGCAGCGCGTGGTGGCGCGGCTGCGCACCAAGCTCAACACCATCCCCGGCATCCGCGTATTCATGGTGCCGGCGCAGGATTTGCGGGTCGGAGGGCGGCAGAGCGATTCGCAATATCAGCTCACGCTGTGGAGCGCCGACATCGACACACTGCAGAAGCTGGTGCCCAAGGTGATGGACGCCGTAAAAGGCGTGGCCGGCGTCACCGATGTCACCACCGACCGCGAGCAAGGCGGCCTACAGGCCAATGTCGCGATCGACCGCGCGGCGGCGGCGCGGCTCGGCGTGCAGGTGCAGGACATCGACAACGCGCTCAACGACGCCTTCTCGCAGCGGCAGATCTCGACTATCTACACCCAACGCAATCAGTATCGCGTGATCCTGGAGCTTGACCGCAACTACACGCGCGATCCGACCGACATCAGCCAGATTTACGTCAGCGGCGCGCACAACACGCAGGTGCCGCTGTCGCAAGTGGCGCATGTCACGCGCGGCATCGCGCCTTTGGTGGTTAATCACCAGGGCCAGTTCCCCTCGGTGACCGTCACCTACAACATCCTGCCCAACTTCACGATCGAGGATGTCACCAGCGGCATCGAGCAGACGGTGGCGCAGATGCACTTGCCCGACACCATCCACGCCGACTTCGCCGGCGACGTCCAGGCCTTCAAGCAATCGGCCGGCGCACAGCCGCTGTTGCTGCTCGCCGCGCTGGTCGCCGTCTATATCGTGCTCGGCGTGTTGTACGAGAGCCTGGCGCACCCGCTCACCATCATCTCGACGCTGCCGTCGGCGGGCTTGGGCGCGCTGCTGGCATTGCAGCTATTTCAAACCGAACTCACGGTGATCGCCTTCATCGGCATTATTCTGTTGATCGGCATCGTCAAGAAAAACGGCATCATGATGGTGGACTTCGCGCTCGACGGCGAACGCCGGCTCGGCCTGCCGCCGCGGCAGGCGATCCACGACGCCTGCCTGGCGCGCTTTCGGCCGATCCTGATGACCACCATGGCGGCGGCGCTCGGCGCGCTGCCGCTGGTGATCGCGAGCGGCCCCGGCTCCGAACTGCGCCGGCCGCTCGGCATCACCATCATCGGCGGCCTATTGGTGTCGCAGGCGCTCACGCTCTACACCACGCCGGCGATCTATCTGCTGCTCGACCGCCTGCACCGCCGCCTCGGCGGCCGGAGCTTCACCTTCATCAAGCGCGCGCCCGGCATCCAACCGGCCGAATAGGTCTTCAAGCGCGCCGCGATCAGTCGCCTTCATTTTTCTTAATCTACATTATCAATCAAGCATGTTATTGCTGGTCATTATGCAAATAAAAGCTTTCCTTATGATTCTTACGTAGTTTCTCCTACGGATATCTACTTAGGCCGGCAGATGTCGACGTCGCACCAGCAGACTCCATCACGCGAACGGCCGCTCGCCTTTCCAGCATTTGTCCTGTGAAGGCCGCAACAGCATTCCGCAAAATCAACGTGAAATTGGCCGTGAGTAGCGAATCGTGAACGCATGAATCAGATTGTCGCATCGTCTAATACCTCTCCCGGCCAGTCAAATCCGAGCAATTGGGGACCTGCCGACGCCGCAGGCAATACGGTCGCGTCGATCCAATTCATCAGCTTCGCCATCGGCGACGACCAGTATGGCGTCGACATCATGGCGGTGCGCGAGATCAAGGGCTGGTCGGATATCACCCATCTGCCGAAACAGCCGGAATACGTGCGCGGCGTGCTCAACCTGCGCGGCGCCATCGTGCCGATCGTCGATCTGCGCTGCCGCTTTGGCCAGGGGCTGACCGAGACGACGCCGTTGCACATCGTGATCATCGTGCAGATCGGCGGCCGCCAGGTCGGCCTGATCGGCGACCGCGTGCTCGACATCGTGTCGGTCGATGCCGCGCAGATTCAGCCAGTCCCGCGGACCACGCAAAGCAACACTACAGACTTTCTGTCCGGTCTTGTCACGCACGACAACACCATGATCGCGCTGATCGACCTGCCAAATCTGCTGTCGGCCGACGACGGCGACAATGCCGATCGCCCGGCCGCCGACCGCAAATCCGCCTGAGAGAAGCCCGGTACGCCAACGACTTGGTCGACCGCCAATAGCAACACACAGAACTTTGACGCCTATCGGAGTGTCTCATGCTCAATAGAATATCGATCAGCGTACTCCTGAAGCTGGTCATCGTGACGATGGCCGCCTCAGCGATGATCACGGTGTCAATCAGCGCCTGGGATTCGTGGACCCGACTGGCCGCGGTGAAACGGATCACGGCGGTCGCCGAGACTTCGAGCTATCTCTTCACCGCGCTGCACAACCTTCGAGTCGATCGCGCGTCGACCTACCGCGACCTCAACTCCGATAAGCCGGTCATGCAGATGACCCCGTTGCTCAAGCATTCCCGCGACGGCGAGATGCCGGCGCTGAAATCTGGATTGGCGGCCTTGGAGGCGACCGATTTTGCGGGGCGCGACAGCGCTGTCTCCCGCCTCCGTCAGGCAATCACCAATCTGACGGCGCTGCATGAAGAAGCGAATGCGGCCTCCGCCCAGCCGAAATCAGCACGGCCGCAAGGGCTCGCTCAGAAATACTTCAAGGAGACCGACGACCTCATCAAGCTGCTCGATACAATATCGTCGCACCTTACCCAGTCGGTAAAACTTCAAGACGCGTATATCGATCAACTCATGGAGCTGAAGGAACTTGCCTGGGTGGCACGTAACGCGGGCGGAGACGCCTCGGTCATGATCTCCAACGCGCTCGGCGGGGTACCGTTGCCGGCCGATGCGATGGTGAAATACACCACCAATGTGAGCCGGCTCGACACCGCATGGTCGGCGCTGGAAAACCTCGCTTCCGGCCTGCCGCTGCCGCCCCGCTTCAATGAAGCGATCGAAAAAGCCCAGAAAGCGTATTTTGGACGCGACTATGTCGATCTGCGGCTGAAGACGCTGAAAGCCCTGATCGCCCACGAACCGGTGAGTGTCACGGTCAGCGATTGGTCGCCGTTGTCGGTCGGCAAGCTCGCGTCGCTGCTGCATGTCGCCGAGGTGGCGATTGACGTCGCCAAAGATCACGCGGCGGCCCAGCACGCAGAGGTGCTGCGAGCGCTCGGATTTCAGATCGGTATGCTCATCGCGGCGATGGCGCTGGCGTGCGCCATGGTGCTGCTGATTTCGCGCCGCGTAACCGGCCCGCTGGGCCAGATTTCCGGTGCGCTGATCGAACTGACGAACGATCGCATCGCCGACGTGCCGTACACAAACCGCAGCGACGAAATCGGCGAAATCGCCAAGGCGACCGAGGTGTTCAAGCAATCGATCGCCCAGAAGGTCATCAATCTTCGCGTGCGTTCGGCGCTCGACGTGGTTCGTTCGAACGTGATGGTCGCCGACGGCGACTACAACATCATGTACATGAACACGACCCTGCAGGAGATGATGCAAGAGGCCGAGCCAGAAATTCGCAAAGCGCTGCCGAATTTCACGGCCAGCAAGCTGCTCGGCGCCAACATGGACGTGTTCCACAAGAACCCCGCCCATCAGCGTCAACTGCTGGATTCGCTGACCAGCACCCACGAGAGCCGCATCGCCATCGGCACTCAGAAATTCCACCTCGTCGCCACTCCGGTCGTCGACCAGCACGGCAAACGTTCCGGCACGGTCGTGGAGTGGCGCAACGAGACCGTCGAAAAAGCGATCGAGGCCGAGGTCGACGGCTTGGTCAAGGCCGCGGTGGCCGGCGATTTTTCGCAGCGCGTGCCGCTGGAAGGCAAGAAGGAGTTCATGCTCAATCTCGCCACGTCGATGAACGCGCTGTGCGAAAACACCGGCAAGGCGCTCGACGATCTGGCCGGCATGATGAGTGCGCTCGCCGACGGCGATATGACGCAGCGGATTACCGCCGAATATCAAGGCATGTTTGGCAAGCTGAAGACAGACGCCAACATGATGGCCGAGCGGATCGGCTCCACCGTTGCCGAGATCAAGGCTTCGGCGACGGAAGTTACCAGCGCCTCAGCCGAAATATCGGCCAGCACGACCGATCTGTCGCAACGCACCGAGGAACAGGCGGCGAGCCTGGAACAAACCTCCGCCTCGATGGAAGAAATCGCCAGCACGGTGAAGAATAACGCCGAGAACGCGCAGCAGGCCAATGCGTCGGCCAGCGCCACCCGCGACGTCGCCGACCGCGGCGGGCAGGTGGTCGCCCAGGCGGTGCAGGCCATGGCCGGGATCGAGGAGTCCTCGCGCAAGATCTCCGACATCATCGGCGTCATCGACGAGATCGCCCGGCAGACCAACCTCTTGGCGCTCAATGCGGCGGTCGAAGCCGCCCGCGCCGGCGAAGCGGGCCGCGGCTTCGCGGTCGTTGCCTCCGAAGTGCGCAGCCTGGCGCAGCGCTCCTCGCAAGCTGCCAAGGACATCAAGGACCTGATCACCAACTCGAACGACCAGGTCAAAGGCGGCGTCGAACTGGTCAACCGGGCGGGCACGGCGCTGACCGAGATCGTCGAGTCGATCAAGAAGGTGGCCGACATCGTCGCCGACATCGCCAGTGCCAGCAACGAGCAATCGACCGGCATCGAGCAGGTCAACAAGGCGCTGACGCAAATGGACGAGGTGACGCAGCAGAACTCGGCGCTGGTCGAGGAGAACGCCGCCACCGCCAAGACGCTCGAGCATCAGGCCAAGGCGATGGCCGAGCGGGTCTCGTTCTTCAAGCTCCATGCCGTTGCCGAAGATCGGCCGGCGGCAAAGCACGCCGCGCAGCCCGCGGCCGCACGCGCACCGCGCCCGGCTGCAGCGCCGCCGTCGCGTGGACCGGCCGCAGGGAAGCAACCGGCAGCGCCCAAACAACAACCCGCTGCGCACCCAAGCGGGCCGCCGCGGCAACGAATGCTGGCGGGCCGGTTCGCCGCATGCAGGCCGCGCTCGCAACCGCGGTCAACCCGAGCCGGATTGGAAAGAGTTCTAGCCGATACAACTTCTCGAAGGGACGCAATGCGTCCTTTCGGGACGGCAACACGAATACCCTGATCGGCCGGTGCCGGCTCTGAGCCGCGCCGGCCGATCGGCATTTTTGACGGCCGCTTGCGCCATCACTTGCCGGCCAACGGCAGAGCGGGACACCGCGCATGCGCAATAAGGCGTCGCGGCGATTCCCTTTGGTAAGGGTTCATTAACCATAACCGACCACGATCCCGCGTCATGCGCCGAGGCCGGCCGCGACATCCGGGAGATCATGCAATGAACCGTTTCGCCCTCAATGTGGCTGCGTGCGTACTGGCTTTGGCGATGGCATCGCCGTCCTTCGCGGCCGATATGCCCGGCCGCTTTCCGGCGCCCCTTCCGATCGCGCCGGCGTTCAACTGGGCCGGTCTCTACGCCGGCCTCAATGCCGGATACGGCTGGGGCAAAGCCGACTGGAACAGCAGCCTTGGCACCGGCACCAGCAGTCCGGGGGGTAGCCTGCTCGGCGGGACGGTCGGCTTCAACATGCAAACCGGCGCTTTCGTCTATGGCGTGGAAGGCGACATCGACGCCAGTTGGATGAGAGACACAAGCAGCACCGGCGCGGCCTGCGGCGCCGCCGGCTGCGGCGTGCAAAACAGCTGGTTTGGCACCGCGCGCGGCCGCGTTGGCTACGCCTTCGATCGCGCATTGTTCTACGTCACCGCGGGCGGCGCATTCACCGACGTCCAGATGTCGGCGGGCGGGACGACGGCAACCGCAAACCGCGCCGGCTGGGCCGCCGGCCTGGGTCTCGAATATGCGGTGCTCGGCCCTTGGTCGGCGAAGGTCGACTATCTGTATGCCGATCTCGGCAGCGCCGGCTGCGGCGTCTCTGCTTGCGGCGCCGACACCACGGTGAATTTCAGGACCAGCGTCATCCGGCTCGGGGTGAATTACCGGTTCTGGTAGAAAGCGCCGACGTCGCGCAGAACCGCTCAGATACAAAAACCCGGCGACGTAGCCCGGTTTTTTGCCGAGGTTTCACACTCCCAAATACCTATGCTGCACGTCCGGCGCGGCGGCGAGATCGCGCGAGGTTCCCCACCATACCACGCGGCCGCGCTCGATCAGGAAATGGCGATCGGCGACGCGGGTGAGCGCGCCGACATTCTTATCGATCACTAGGATGGCGAGACCCAAGTCCTTGAGCCTCGCAAGGCAGCGCCAGATCTCGGCGCGCACCAGTGGCGCCAGGCCCTCGGTCGCCTCGTCGAGGACCAAGAGGCGCGGATTGGTCATCAGCGCCCGGCCGATCGCCAGCATTTGTTGCTCGCCGCCGGAAAGCTGGTTGCCCATGCTCGCCTCGCGCGCTGCCAATCGCGGGAACAGCTTGTAGACCTTCTCCAGCGTCCAGCCGTCACCGTCGCGATCGACCGCCGTCGCCACTAGATTCTCACGCACGGTCAAGTTCGGGAAAATCTGCCGGCCTTCCGGCACCAGGCCGATGCCGAGTTTGGCGATCTTGTAGGACGGCAAGCCACGAATTTCTTGGCCCGCAAAACGGATCGAACCGGCACGCGAGGGGGTAAGCCCGATAATCGAGCGCACGGTGGTGGTTTTGCCCATGCCGTTGCGCCCCATCAGCGTCACCATCTCGCCAGGCTTGATCGACAGCGACACGCCGAACAGCACCTGGGAGAGGCCGTAGCAGGTCTCGATGCCGGCGACCTCGAGCACGGTGTCAGCCATGGTCCGTGCCCTCGGCCTCGCCCAGATAGGCGTCGCGCACGGCGGCGTTGGCACGGATGTCGGCGGGGCTGCCGGTGGCGATCACGCGGCCATAGACCAAAACGGTAATTCGATCGGCGAGTGCAAACACCGCCTCCATGTCGTGTTCGACCAGGAGGATGGTCAGCTCTTTCTTCAAGGCGCGCAGCATCTCGACCATGCGCGCGGATTCCTCAGGGCCCAAGCCGGCCATCGGCTCGTCGAGCAACAGCATGCGTGGGTGACCGGCGAGCGCCATGGCAAGCTCGATCAGGCGGTGTTCGCCGTGGCTGAGCGCCGACGTCACACGATCGGCGCGATCGGCGAGACCGACGCGGGCCAGCGCGGCGCGCGCCGGTTCGCGCAGGAGCTTTTCCGTGCGCGCATCTCGCCAGAAGTGGAACGAATGGCCGGCATGCGCCTGCACCGCCAGCGCCACGTTATCGAGCACGCTGAGATCGAGAAATAGCGACGTGATCTGGAACGAGCGGGCAAGGCCGAGCCGGCTGCGGGCATACATCGGCAGCGCCGTGATGTCCTCGCCGGCAAAGCAGATGTGGCCGGCATCGGGCGCGAGCTGGCCGCCGAGCTGGGAGATCAATGTGGTCTTGCCGGCGCCGTTCGGACCGATGATGGCGTGCAGCTCGCCGGCCTCGACGCTGAGCCCGAGATCGTCGGTGGCGACGACGCCGTCGAAACGCTTGGCCAGATTCTTCACCTGCAGCAACGGCTCGCTCATGGGCGCGCCCTCGTGCCGATGGTTGCCAGCACTCCGTCGATGCCGCCGCGCGCGAACAGCACGACCAAGAGCAGCAGCGGTCCGAGGATGATCTGCCAATATTCGGTGACGCCGGACAGGAATTCTTCCAGCACCAGCAGCGCCACCGCGCCGATCAGCGGGCCGATGACCGTGCCCATGCCGCCGAGCACCACCATGATGATGAGGTCTCCCGAGCGCGTCCAATACATCATCGACGGGCTGACGAAATCGGTATTGTTGGCGATCAGCGCGCCGGCAAGTCCGCACAGCGTGCCGGCGATGACGAAGCAGGTGAGCCGGTAGCGGTAGGTCGGAAAACCGATCGCGCGCATGCGCAAATCGTTGGAGCGCGAGCCCTGCACCACCATGCCGAAGCGCGAGTTCACCAGCCGGTGCACCAGGTAGATCGACGCGAGCAGCAGCGCCAGGCACACGTAATAGAATTGCACCTTGTTGGTGAGGTCGATCGGCGCAAAGAACTGGCTGCGCTTGTAGATGGTCAGGCCGTCGTCGCCGCCGTAACGGGCCAGCCCGGCGATGATGTAATAGGCCATCTGGGCGAAGGCCAAGGTGATCATGATGAAATAGACGCCGCGCGTGCGCAGCGACAGGGCCCCGATTACCAGCGCGAAAACCGCAGAAGCGGCGAGCGCCACCGGCCACTGCACGAAACCGGAGTAAATGCCCTCGTGCGCCAGGATGCCGACCGCGTAGCCGCCGATGCCGAGGTAGGCGGCATGGCCGAAGCTCATCATGCCGCCATAGCCGAGGATAAGGTTGAGGCTGACCGCGGCGAGCCCAAGGATGACGATGCGGGTGAACAGCGTCAGCAGGAAGAGATTGCCGCCGAGCCCGACATAGACCGGCAGCAGTGCCAACACAGCCAGCAACCCGACCACCGCGACATTGCGAACCGTCAGCGCGCCGCTCATTTGCGGACCGCCGGGAACAGTCCTTCGGGCCGCGCTACCAGGACGATCGCCATCACCAGATAGATCAACATGGAAGAGAGCGCCGGCGCCGCGGTCGACGCCGCGTTCGGCGATAGCACCAGCCGTAGCAGGTCGGGCAGGTACGAGCGGCCGAGCGTATCGACGAAACCGACCAAAAGCGCCGCGATGAAGGCGCCGCGGACCGAGCCGATGCCGCCGATGACGGTGATGACGAAGGCGACGATGAGAATGTTTTCGCCCATGCCGATCTGCACGGTGAGGATCGGCGCCTGCATCAGCCCGGCCAAGCCGGCAAGCGCGGCGCCGAGCCCGAACACCAGTGTATAAAGCAGCTTGATGTTGACGCCGAGCGCGCCGACCATCTCGCGATTGCTGGCGCCGGCGCGGATCAGCATGCCGATGCGCGTACGCATCACCAGCACGTAGAGGAAGCCGGCAACCGCGAGCGAGACGAGAATGATCGACAGCCGGTAGGCGGAATACTGCACGCCCGGCAGGATGGTCACCGAGGTGTTGAGCCAGGACGGCAGCGGCAGGCTCATGCCCTCCGGCCCCCAGATCAGCCGCACCAACTCATCGAAAAACAGGATCAGGCCGAAGGTGCCGAGCACATGATCAAGGTGGTCGCGGCCGTACAGCCGGCGCATGACGACCACCTCGACCGCCATGCCGACAATGAGAGTGGCAACGAGGCCGAGCAGCGCACCGAGCACAAAGCTGCCGGTCCAGGCGGTAAAGGTGGCGGCGAAATAGGCGCCGACCATGTAGAGCGAGCCGTGCGCCAGATTGACGAGATCCATGATGCCGAACACCAGCGTCAGTCCGGCCGCCAAAAGGAACAGCAGCAGGCCGAACTGCAGCCCGTTCAGGCATTGCTCGATGAACAGAGTCATGGCGCGCTGACCGTCGATCTCCCGACACGCAAGCGGCGGCGGCGCGCAGGCACCGCCGCCGCCGGCATCTTAACCTGGACTTACTTCATCGGGCACTTGCTGTGGAAGTCGTCCTGGCTGTCTTTGACGATGGTGGCGACGGTCTTGAGCACGTAGTCGCCCTTGGCGTCCTTGACCACGTCCTGCAGGTAGTAATTCTGGATCGGGAAGTGGTTGTTGCCGTATTTGAAGCCGCCGCGCACCGACTTGAAATCGGCCTTCTTCAGTGCGGCTTCCACCGCCGCCTTGTCGGAGAGGTTGCCCTTGGTGGCAACCACCGCCGAGTTGATCAGATTGGCGGCGTCGTAGGACTGCGCACCGTAGAACGACGGCTTCTTGCCCGGATACTTCTTCTCGAAGTCCGCGACGAATTTCTTGTTCGTAGCGTTGGGCAGATCGTTCACCCATTCCTGCGCGCCGGGCACGCCGAGCGCCAGATCTTTCTGCAGCGGCAGCGACAATTCGTCGATGGTGAACGCCGTATAGAGCGGGATCTTGCCTTTGAGGCCGGCCTGCGCGTATTGCGCCAGGAATTGCACGCCCGCCTTGCCAGGATAGAACACGAAGATGGCGTCCGGATTGGCGGCCTTGGCCTTGGCGAGTTCGGCCGAGAAGTCGAGCTGCGACGGCCAGGTGGTGAGCTCCTGTCCGATCACCTTGCCCTTGAAGGTGTGGGCAACACCCGCCAGCATGTCCTTGCCGGCGGCATAGTTCGGGCCGATCAGGTACACCGACTTCACGCCCTTCTGATTCATGTACAGGCCCATCGCCTCCGGCGTCTGGTCGTTCTGCCACGAGGTCGAGAAGAAATAGGGCGAGCACAATTCGCCGGCGATCTGCGAGGGGCCGGCATTGGCGCTGATGATGAAGGTCTTGGAATCGACCGCCGGTTTGAGCGAGGCCAGCATCACGTTCGACCAGATGTAGCCGACGATGAAATCGACATGGTCGGATTCGATCAGCTTCTGTGTTTTCTGCTTGCCGATTTCCGGCTTGAAGCCGTCGTCCTCATAGATCACTTCGACCGGCAGTCCAGCCATCTTGTGACCCAGATGGTCGAGCGCGAGCTCGAACGAATCGCGCATGTTGTTTCCGATCACGGCCACAGGGCCGCTGAAGGTCGAAACGAAGCCGATCTTGATCGACTTTTGCTGGGCCGCGACAGGCCCGGCGGCGAGCAGCAGAGCGGCGCCCGCAGCCAACAGAGTTCTACGCATCGCTGTTTCCTCCCAGGGACCTATTTCGGCCCTTTCCCATAAGACACTGTAGTGTACCGGCATCCGAACCAATAGGTCCATCCACGCGGCGGCCGCAGAGCCCCGAATTATATTTCCAAGCCAAGCCCTCGTTGCCATGGCGGGAACGAACCCCGTGGCGATGACCTAAATTTAGGCCAGCATTTCGAGTTAATTGGCCACGCGAAGCGCCGGCCACTAACCGGCGCTCGATTGGCTTTGCAGTTTAGCCGACGCCGCGGCGCGATCCCGCCCGCAAGCGTTATGCCGGTTGCCCAGCGATGAGGCTTTTGCGCATCTCGCGGAACGAGATCAGCTTCTCGCGGCTCTCATCCCACAGCACCAGGCGCACGCATTTGATGCTTTGCCACAGCGTCAGCCGGCCGATGTCGCCGAGTTCGGGGTGCTCGCGCAGCACGCGCGGCAGCCGGTAGTAGGGAATCTGGCTGCACAGATGATGCACATGGTGCACCCCGATATTGGCGGTGAACCAGCGCAAAATTCCCGGCAGCACGTAATACGAGCTGCCGTGCAGCGCGACTTCGTGCCGGCTCCAGGTATCGTCACGCGCCCACCTTGTCTGCTCGAATTGATGCTGCACGTAGAACAGCCACACGCCCATCGCGGCGGCCAGCAACATGATCGGTCCATGCACGAGCAGGAACGGTCCCACGCCGATCAGCCACACCAGCACGGCGACGATGATCGCGATGGCGGCATTGGTGCCCATGGTGCTGAGCCAAGGCCGCCAGCCGTCGCGCATCAGGCCGAACGGAAGGCGATGCCGCAGGACGAAGAGATAGGCCGGCCCGAGACCGAACATCACCGCCGGATGGCGATAGAACCGGTACATCAGGCGACGCCAGCGCGGCAGCGCCAGATATTCGCGCACGGTCAAAGTGTCGACGTCGCCGATGCCGCGATGGTCCAGATTTCCAGACGTTGCATGATGAATGGCGTGCGTCCGCTTCCAAAAATCGTAGGGCGTCATCGTCAGCACGCCGAGCGCGCGGCCGATCCAGTCATTGGCGAGGCGATGGCGGAAGAACGCGCCGTGCCCGCAATCGTGCTGGATCATGAACAGCCGCACCAGAAATCCGGCGGCCGGAACAGCAAGCAGCAATGTGAGCCACCAAAAGCCGAAATAGTAGGAGGCCCACATCGCAACCCAGAACAGCACCAGCGGTGCGACGGTGATGCCGAGCTCGATCAGGCTGCGCGCTTCGCTCGGCTCACGGTAACGCGTGAGAAGTTTGGCCAAGGCGCGTGCGTCGATCGGCTGTCCCGCAGCGGCGGGATCTTGTTTATTGTCCAAGCGATTGCCCTTTTTGCATATGAATCGGGCGCAGGTGGCCAGCCGAAGGGCTGTCGCACTCACATACGTTCACGTTTCGTGGAAACAACAGGCTGGCAGTTTATCAGGGTTATTTTGTGTCGGCTACCGGACAAAGTAGTATCCGGATAGCCATCAGGTATCGCGGGAGACCAAGCATGACCCCAACCGTCGCCATCGTCGCTCCGGGCAATATGGGCGCCGGTGTCGGCGCAAGGCTGACCGGGAATAATGTGACCGTACTCACCTCGCTCGCCGGGCGCAGCGCCGAAAGCGAGAAACGCGCCCAGGCCGCCGGCATGAGGCCGGTCGCCGACGCACAACTCACCGAAGCCGATTTCCTGCTCTCGATCGTGCCGCCGGGAGAGGCGCTCGCCCTGGCCAAGCGGCTGGCTCTGGTGCTCACCGCCGCCAACAAGAAGCCGGTCTACGTCGAATGTAACGCGGTCAGCCCGCGCACTATGCTTGACATCGCCGACGTAGTCGGCCCCACCGGCTGCCCCTTCGTCGGCGCCGGCATCATTGGGCCGCCGCCCAAGTCCGGCACGAGCAACACCAAAATCTACGCCGCCGGCCCCGCCGCCGGGGTGTTCATGAAGCTCAACGACTATGGCCTGATCGTGCGCGTGCTCGATGGCCCGCTCACCGCCGCCTCGGCGCTTAAGATGTCCTATGCCGGCATCACCAAGGGCTTCACCGCGCTCGGCGCCGCCATGATGCTCGCCGCCACCCGCGGCGGCTCTGCGGCGGCGCTCAAGGCGGAGCTCGCCGAAAGCCAGCCGGCCCTGCTCGGCTATTTGACCAGGCAAACGCCGGCGATGTATCCGAAAGCCTATCGCTGGGTCGCCGAACTCGATGAGATCGCCGCCTTCGTCGGCAAGGACCACCCCGAACATGCCATGCTGGAGGCCGCCGCGCGGCTCTACGAACGCATCGCCGAGGACCTCGCCGGCGAGAAAAAGGAAATCGGCGAGATGGACGCGTTTTTAAAATCATGAGCGACCCAGCCATCCTCGTCGATCGCTACTCTGGCTATCGCGTCATCACCCTCAACCGGCCGGACCGGCTCAATGCCTTTAACGACGCGATGCACGTGGAATTGCGCCAAGCGATCGACGACGCGGAAGCCGACGAAGGCTGCCGCGCGTTGATGCTCACCGGCGCCGGCCGCGGCTTCTGCGCCGGCCAGGACCTCAACGACCGGCTGGTGAAGCCGGGCGAAACACTCCCGCCGAGCACATCGCTCGCGCAACATTACAATCCGCTGGTGCGCAAGCTGCGCGACCTGCCCTTTCCCGTCATCGCCGCGGTCAACGGCGTCGCCGCCGGCGCCGGCTGCAATATCGCGCTCGCCTGCGACGTCGTGCTGGCGGCGCGCTCGGCGCGTTTCATCCAATCCTTCGCGCGCATCGGATTGATTCCGGATTCCGGCGGCACCTGGGTTTTGCCGCGCCTCGTCGGCGACGCCCGCGCGCGCGGCCTCGCGCTCCTGGCGGAGCCGCTGCCGGCGGACAAGGCCGAGCAATGGGGCTTGATCTGGAAATGCGTCGACGACGACGCTCTCGCAGCCGAGGCGCAGAAATTGTGCGAGCATTTTGCTTCAGCGCCGACACAGGGGCTGGCGCTGATCAAGCGTGCGCTCAATGCCTCTGCCGGCAACACGCTTGATGCTCAGCTCGATCTCGAGCGCGACCTGCAAGGGATGGCGCGCGCAATGCCGGACTACGTCGAGGGCGTGCGCGCCTTCATGGAAAAGCGCAAACCCAATTTCACCGGCCGCAAGGGGAGCACGTGATGGGCGACGCAGCGCTTGCCCGCGCCTGCGTCGACGCCATGTGGGCGGAGGACGCCACCAGCCGCGGGCTCGGTATCGAACTCGTCTCGGTCGCGCCCGGCCAGGCGGCGCTCGCCATGGCGGTGACCGAAGCGATGGTGAACTGGCACAACACCTGTCACCGCGGCTTCATTTATCTGCTCGCCGACACCGCCTTCGGCTACGCCTCCAATTCGCGCAACGCCCGCATGGTGGCGCAGCATTGCAGCATCACCTACCTCAACCCGGCGCAGCGCGGCGACCGGCTGACCGCGCAGGCGGTCGAGCGCCAGCGCGCCGGCCGTTCCGGCCTCTACGATGTGGCGGTGACGCGCGTTGACGGCACGCCGATCGCCGAATTCCGCGGCCATGCCCGCGCCATCGAGGGAACGATCGTGCCGGACGGCGCCGCATGAGGAGAGCACAAGTTCGCGCGCTCCGCAGCGTCGATCTCGGATTTGCCCGCCCCGACAAAGCGCTACGATTTTTTACCGAGGTGTGGAACCTCACGCCTGCCGGCGCGAGCAATGGCGTGCATTGGCTGCGCGGAACCGGCGCCTTCCATCATATTGTGACGATCCGCCAGATGACCCAGCCGGCTTTGATCCGCGTGGTACTCGATGCGGCGGATCGCAAGACGGTCGACGCGCTGTATGCGCAGGTGCTTGAGCATGGGCTCAAGACGATCGAGATGCCCGCGCCTTTGCGCCAGCCGCATGGCGACTACGGCTTCGGCTTCAAGGATCCGGAGGGCCGCAACATCGCCGTCGTCTGCGGCGTCAAAGACCATACCGGCGCCGCCGACCAGTCCGACCGGCCGCGCAAGCTTTCCCACGTCAACGTCAATGCCGGCGACAGCGATGCGACCTTCGCCTGCTATCGCGACGCACTCGGCTTCACGCTGACCGACACCACGCGACGGCTGCGCTTTCTCTCCTGCAACGCCGACCATCACAGCATGGTGCTCGGCTTCAGCGGCGGGCCGACGCTCAATCACATTGCATTTGAAATGCCCGATCTCGAATCGGTGATGCGCGGCGCCGGCCGCATGCGCGACGACGGCCGGCCGATCGAATGGGGCCCCGGCCGGCACGGGCCGGGCAACAACGTGTTCTGCTATTTTCTCGGACCCGAGGACATTCCGGTGGAACTGACCGCCGAGATGCAGCAGGTCGACGCCAGCCACCGTGCCAAAACGCCGAAAGAGTGGACGTGGGCCCCTGGCCGGCTCGATTATTGGGGCATCAGCGGCGGGCCGAGCGCGCGCATGGACGCAGCCGGGCTTAGAATACGATTCACCGATGACGGTTGGCGCCTGGACGAGTGGAAAAAATGACAGAGAAGAAACCACCTTTGCGGGTCGGATTGGCCGGCCTCGGCGCCGTCGGGCTGGAAGTGGCGAAACGGTTGATCGCCGGCGTGCCGGGGTTAACGCTCGCCGCTGTCGCCGTGCGTGACGAAGCCAAGGCGCGACGTGCGCTGCCGCAGCTTGGCGCGGTCGCGTTCAAGCCGGCCACCGCGCTCGCCGACGACTGCGACGTGGTGGTGGAGTGCCTGCCGCCCACGTTGTTCCGCGACGTCGCCATCTCGGCCATCGACAAAGGCCGCATCTTCATGCCGCTGTCGGTCGCGCAACTGTTGGACAACTGGGACCTGGTCGCGCGCGCCCGGGAAAACGGCGCGCGTATTTTGCCGCCGACCGGCGCGCTGATCGGCCTCGATGCCGTGCGCGCCGCCGCCGAAGGCACGATCCATTCCATCAAGATGATCACGCGCAAGCCGCCGGCGGGCCTGGAAGGCGCGCCTTATCTGCTTGAACACAAGATTTCCGTTACTGGCCTGAAGGCGCCGCTGAAAGTGTTCGACGGCACGGCGCGCGACGGGGCGCGCGGCTTTCCCGCCAATGTCAACGTCGCGGCGGCCCTCAGCCTCGCCGGCATCGGCCCCGATCGCACGAAACTGGAAATCTGGGCCGACCCCACCATCACGCGCAACACCCACCGCATCGAGGTCGACGCCGACGTCGCCCGCTTTTCAATGACTATCGAGGGCATTCCGTCGCAGAACCCGCGCACCGGCCGCATCGTGCCGTTGTCCACCATCGCCGCGTTGCGCGCGCTGGTGTCGGAGTTGAAGGTCGGGACTTAGCGCCTTACACGCGCAGGAAAATCTTGCGGCGATAGAAGAAGCCGGCGAGCAGCGACGGCGAAGGTCAGCCCCAGCACATGGGCAAGGAAAAGGCCGGTGTGCGGCGTGGTGTAACGATCGATCAGCGCGCTCAGATCGCCGCCGACGAAGCGCTGCGCGAACGGCTCGAAGCCGAACACGTTGTTCAAGAAGTAAAGCGTGATGGCATTGGCGCCGATCCACACGAAGATCGTCGACCAGGCGCGGAGACCCCAGACGTCGATGATCTGGTGCCACGCGCCCAGCAGAATCAGACTGTATCCGCCGGCCACCAGCACGAAGGACGAGGTCCAGATCGCCTTGATCACAGGGAACTGCAGCCCCCAGAGATGGCCGGCGAGCACCAGCACGATGCCGCTGCCGACCAGCCAGAGCGATTTCTGCTGCGGCACGAACCGCTCGCTCTTCAACAACATGCCGGCAAACACGCCGAGCAGGCAGGTGCCGATCGCCGGCAGCGTCGACAGCAGGCCTTCCGGATCGCGCGTCTTGTCCCACAAGCGGCCCGGCAGATAATGGGCGTCGATCCAGTTGGCGAGATTGGCGTCCGGCGCGAAGGAGCCGGCGCCGATGCCGGGCACCGGCACGAAGGTCATCAGCGCCCAATAGCCGGCGAGCAGCGCGACGAAGGCGGCGACCATGCCGCGCAGGTTCAGGTTCAGGAACAAAAGCGACGCGAACAAATAGCAGAGCCCGATGCGCTGCAGCACGCCGAGGTAGCGGATGTCGGCCCAATGATGGCTGATGCCGCCGTAGTAGATCAGTCCGAGGCCGTAAAGCAGCAACGCCCGCCGCAGCACGCGTAGATGCGCCTGCGCCAACCCTTCCCGCTCCACCAGGCGTGACAGCGAAAACACGATGGCCACGCCGGTGACGAAAATGAACAGCGGGAAGATGAGGTCGTAGAAGGTGAGGCCTTCCCAGGCGACGTGATGCAGCTGCACGCCGAGGAATTCGCCGACACCGCTCGCGACCGGCCCCTTGTCGGCGAGCATATCGTCCAGCGCCCAAATGGCGCCGTCGCCGCCGAGAATCCAGAAGATGCTGAAGCCGCGCAGCGCGTCGACCGAGGCAATGCGCCGAGTCGCAGGAACCGGCGCAACATCGATGAAACTTCTCGGCGCCAATTGTAGCTGCATGCGCGACGCGCCCATAGGGACCGCCGACATACTGCCGCAAAAGTTGTAAGGCGCGTTGACCTACATCAATCTAGGGCCGAGTCAGTGCCGGGCCGCGGCGATCTCGGTTTTGGCGGCGTCACAGCGGCCGACGCCCTCGACCACGCGGAAATAATTCCGGCCGACATAGGACTCGTCGTAGTGGTGCCAGGAGGTGTGATGGTCGTAGGCCAAGACACCGGCGAGCGTCACGGCGAACACGGAACTCTCCATGTCGCGCTGCTCGGCATTGAGATTTTCCGGAAGCTTGGAACTGGCGTAGTCCACGTAATAGACGCGCCGCACGCAGGCGAGGTCGCTGACCGCGTCGAGCGCGGCCTTGGCAGTCATCAGGTGGTCGGAATGATCGTGCGGATTGATGCGGGCGTCGGTTTCGGCGACGTTGAACTGAACGGCATCCGCGCGCCCGCGTTCAAAATCCACGATCGCGCGCACCGTCGCCGTCAGATCGCCCCAGCCGTGATACACGGTCGAGCCATCGACGGCGTAGAGCCGGTCGACGGCGCCGGCGGCCAGCCGCTTGAGCGACTGGAAACCGGTGTCGTAATAGCCCGATCCCTGCGGATTGCCATCCGGCACACGCAGGAAATAGCTCACAGTGTTGCGGTAGGCGACGCGGTAGATCGCATGGCCGTTGAACGTCATCGGACCGGCGACGCGTTCGGCCGGAATATCGTCGGCGTCGGCCATGAAGCGGATCGCGGTCTCCGCGCCGTTTTCCCGCGCCAGATAGAACGGATGCTTGCGGCCGCCCCAGCCGATGCCGAGGCCGGCGTCGCCCGCGGTCATATGGATGAACACGGTCTTGGCCGCACCGTCGATGACGTCATGAAACGCCGACGGGTTCATGAACAATTGCCAGTCGTCTTCATGAGCGGCAAAATAGAACGAGACCTTGTCGGGTCGTGTGCCGTCCGCGGCGCGAAGTGCCGGCGCCTGCAAGGTTGCGAAAACGCAAAGACCGATCGTTGCGATCCGTCGAGGTGACATCCCGGCCCCCTGAAAATCGTCCCACTTGGTATTCAAGCTTCACTATATGATGGCGGAGCTTTTCAATGGCAAGTGCGGCAACACGAAGGCCGCCCGCGCGAGTTTTTCGCGGGGCGGCCTATCGATGTTGGCGCAGTGCGGGATCAGTTCTTCTTGGTCTCGGGCTGCTTCGCTTCCGGGTGGGCCTTCAGGTAGTCCTCGTAGGTCTGGCCGGCATAGCTCGCGGGGCCTTGCACGGCCGACGCCTGATCGTTGACGCCGTCGACCGGCGCGCTTGCCATTTCCTTGGTGCACAGATCCTGAAACACCACCATACCTTCCGGCGTGTAGTTCTTGGTCAGGCAGGTGCAGGGACCGGGTTGCACGACCGCGGTGTCGCGCACGACGTAACCGACCGGGCGGACCCAGATGTGCTTATGCCAGCGCACCCAGTGGCGATAGTGAAAGTGGTTGTGCGGGTGACCGATATGGAGGGTCGGGTGGCCGGGATTTCCACCGTGGCCGCCGCGACCCGTGGCCACCGGGCATCATCATGGCATTGGCGTTTCCGGACACGAGAGCCGTGCCAGCAAGCGTGGCGACGGCGGCGAGAGCGAGAATGATCTTGCGTGACATGGCTTTCTCCTGGGTCAATAGGTTGCGATAGCCATAAGTCGCGCGACCCACCGCTAAGGTTCACGGTCCGCGCCGCCGCTGGTTTGACAATCCGGGGGCGCGGTTTAACGTTTGCACGCAAATATTTAGCAATTGCTCTCCGGGCATCCGCTGCATGAAGCCAGCGCCGTTCATTCGCCACGTGCCGAAGACGCTCGACGAAGCGTTGACGATCCTCAGCCGCGTGGCGCCGCAGGACGGCCGCGTACTGGCGGGCGGGCAGAGCCTGGTGCCGATCATGGCGTTCCGCCTCGCCAAGCCGGCGCATCTCGTCGACATCAACGAGGTCGCCGGGCTCGACAGGATTTCGAGCGATGGAAAAGTTTTGAGCATCGGCGCCTGCGTGCGCCACGCCGCGTTCCACAAACCAGTTGTCGACAATCCGCTCGGCAAGCTTCTTACCTATGTCGCGCGCCATATCGCGCATTATCCGATCCGCATGCGCGGCACCTTCTGCGGCTCGCTGGCGCACGCCGATCCGGCGTCGGAATGGTGTCTCACCGCCGTGACGCTCGACGCGACGATGGCGGCGAAGAGCACGCGCGGCGAACGGCTGATCGCGGCGAAGGATTTCTTCGAAGGGCTGATGTCGACGGCGCTTGCCGAAGACGAATTGCTGGCCGAGGTCCGACTGCCGCTCCTCGCACCCGATACGAAGTTCGGCTTCAACGAATTCAGCCGCCGCGCCGGCGATTTCGCCATGGCCGCATCGTTGGTCACCTATCGCCTGCAAGACGGATTCATGACCGATGTTCATGTTGGCGTCGGTGGCGCGGAGCCGGCGCCACGCCGTCTTGAAGACGCCGAAGCCGCGCTCAACGGTCAACCGCCCGGCGACAAGGTTTTCCGCGCCGCCGCCGAGGCCGCCGCAGCCGCGGTCGACCCTTTGGAGGATCACCAGACTTCGGCCGACTACCGCCGCGACCTGGTGCGCGCCGTCGTGCGCCGCGCGCTCGAACAGGCGGCGGCATGACCGCGCATACTAAAGGCTCCGGGCTCAAATGGGTCGGCCGCGCCATCAGGCGTGTCGAGGATCCGGCGTTGCTCACCGGACAAGGCCGCTTCACCGCCGACCTGCCGGCGGCGCATTGGGTGCGTTTCGTGCGCAGCCCGGTGGCCGCCGGCCGCCTGCGGCGCATCGATAAGCCGGACGGCGCGTTCGTCGTCACCGCCGCCGATCTCACCGGCGTGAAACCGATCCTGCCGATGCTACATAAATTCAGCTACAAGCCGGTCGCCCAGCCGGTACTCGCCGACGGCGTCGTACGCTTTGTCGGCGAGGCTGTCGCGGCGGTCGTGGCGGCGAGCCCGAGCGAGGCCGAGGACATCGCCGACCAAGTCGATCTCATGATCGAGCAGACGATGCCGGTCATCGACGCGAAGGCGGCGCTGGCGCCCGGCACGCCGCAAATTCACGCCGAGGCGCCGGGCAATGTCATCCTCGAAGGCAAGGTAAAGACCGCCGGCTTCGATGCGGTCTGGAATGGCGCGCACAGACACGTCCGCGTCGAGGTGCGTTCACACCGGCAGAATGCGACGCCGATGGAGGCGCGCGCGGCGCACGCCGCTTACGACGCCGCCACCGGCCGGATCACGCTGACCTGCACCACGCAGATGCCGCATCTCATGCGCACCGCCATCGCCGACGTGCTCGGCATGCCGGAGAGCGATCTGCGCGTCATCGCGCCCGACGTCGGCGGCGGCTTCGGGCAGAAGATGTCGCTCTGCGCCGAATACGTCGTCGTGGTGTGGCTGGCGCGCAAGCTCAAGAGCGCGGTGGCCTGGACCGAGGACCGGCGCGAGAACCTGATCGCGTCATTCCACAGCCGCGATCAATACATCACGCTCGAAGGCGCTTTCGACAGCAACGCCAAGCTGCTCGGGCTCAGGACCGACATTGTTTCCAACGTCGGCGCCTATTCCTGCTTCCCCACCACCAGCGGCGTCGAGCCGCTGATGGCGATGGCGGAGATGCCCGGCCCTTACGATTTCCGCCACTACGACTGCCGCGCTCGTGGCGTGCTCACCAATACCTGCACCATGGCAGCCTATCGCGGCGTGTCGCGGCCGATCATCACGCTGACGCTGGAACGCTTGATGGACAAGGCGGCCACCGTCTTCGCCATCGATCCGGTCGACATCCGCCGCCGCAACCTGATCGACAAGTTTCCTTACACTTCCGCCATGGGCCTGGTTTACGACGAGGCCAGTTACAAAGAGACGCTGGGGATGGCGGTCAAAGCCATCGGCCTTCCCACCTTCCGCGCGCGGCAGAAAGAAGCGCGCAAGCAAGGCTGTCATCTCGGCATCGGCTTTGCCACCTTCTCCGAGCGCACCGGCTACGGCAGCCCGGCTTTTGCCGCGCGCGGCATGGCGATCACGCCCGGCTGGGAGACCGTGATCCTCACCGTCGACCCGTCCGGTTTCGTCGAGGCACGCATCGGCTCATCGCCCCACGGGCAAGGCTTGCGCACCACGCTGGCGCAGATCATCGCCGACGAGATCGGCGTGACACCTGAGCGCATCAGAATCGTGCATGGCGACACCGACCGCGCCCCTTACGGCTGGGGCACATTCGCGAGCAGATCATTGGTGATTTCCGGCGGCGCCACATTGCTCGCGGCGCAGAAGGTGCGCGCCAAACTGATCAAGATCGCAAGCCACATGCTGGAGGTGGCGGAAGACGACATCGTGCTGGAAGACAGCGCTGCCAAGGTCGCCGGCACCGACCGTTCGGTGTCGATCGCAACGCTGGCGCGCGAGGCCTATACGCAAACGCACCGCTTCAACGGCGAGATCGAGCCGGGCCTGACCGAGACCGGCACCTACGATCCTCCAGGCACGTTTTCCAACGCCTGCCACGTCGCCGTCGTCGAGGTGGATATTGAAACCGGCAAGGTTGCGATTGAGAAATATCTCGTTGCAGAAGACGCCGGCCGCATCATCAATCCGATGATCGCGGAGGGCCAGGTGCACGGTGGCATCGCCCAGGGCATCGGCAACGCGCTGTTGGAAGAAATCGTCTACGACGAGACCGGCGGCATCCTCACCGCCAATCTCGCCGACTACATGCCGCCGACCGCGCGCGAGGTTCCGCAGATCGAATTGCACCACATGGAAACGCCGAGCACGCAGTCGATTACCAAGGCCAAGGGCCTCGGCGAAGGCGGCACCATCGGCGCGCCGGCGGCGGTGATCAACGCCATCAATGACGCGCTCAGCGTCTTCGGCGTCGAGATCAACGAAATGCCGGCGACGCCGCAGCGCATCCGCGCGGTGTTGCGGACCGCCACAAACTCCGCTCATTCCCGCGCAAGCGGGAATCCAGGGTTACAATGATGGGCCTTACCATTTTGCTCTGGACCCCCGCTTTCGCGGGGGTGAGCGGTTGAGAGACAACGAATGAGCGACAAGGCAAATATCACTTTGACCATCAACGGCCGCGATCACGCCATCGCCGTCGAGCCGCGGCGCACGCTGGCCGACGCGATCCGCGAGGACTGCGGGCAGACCGGCACCCATATCGGCTGCGAACACGGCATCTGCGGCGCCTGCACCGTGATCGTCGACGGGGCGCCGGTGCGCTCGTGCCTGATGTTCGCCGTTCAGGCGGACGGCAAAAAAATCCGCACGATCGAAGGGCTGGCGAACGGCGATGCGCTGCATCCGATGCAGCAGGCCTTCATGGACCATCACGGCCTGCAATGCGGCTTCTGCACGCCGGGCTTTCTGATGCTGGCGGTCGGCGTGCTCGAGCGCGAGCCGGATATTTCCGATGACGACCTGCTTGACGTGCTGTCGTCCAATCTGTGCCGCTGCACCGGCTACCAGAACATCATCAAGGCCGTGCGCGCGGCGGCCAAGGAGATGCGGAAGTGATTTCAGCCGCTCGTCCTCGCGAAAGCGGGGACCCAGGGGCGAAGAATTTTGGCCTTGCGACTTGGCCCTGGATTCCCGCTTGCGCGGGAATGAGCGGAGTGTGGATCAAAGCCGGCCATGTCTGAATCGACTCAAAAATTCGTCGGCCGCTCGGTCCCGCGTCTTGAGGACCGCCCGCTGCTCACCGGCCAAGGCCGATTCGCCGCCGATATTTCGTTTCCAGGCCAATGGACCATGCGCGTGGTGCGCTCGGCCGTCGCCCACGGCAAAATAAAATCGATCGACGCCAGCGCCGCGCTGGCGCTGCCTGGCATGCATGCGGTGTGGACGCATCAGGACGTTTCGCACCTGCCGCCAATTCCGTTTCGCCTTACTGGCCTGAAACAACTCGAACCTTACCGCCAGCCGGTGCTGGCGAAGGATGTCGTGCGCTATGTCGGCGAGCCGGTCGCGGTGGTGTTCGCCGACGATCATTACACCGCCGAGGACGCCGCCGACCTGGTCGGCATCGACATCGAGCCGCTGCCGCCGCTGATGTCCGCGACCGAGAAGCCGGGCGCCTTCGCTCCGAATCTGGCCACCGAGCCGAGCATCTTGCGCAAAGGCTATGGCGACGTCGACGCCGCCTTTCGCGGCGCGCATGCCGTCGTTGCGCTTGAGCTGTCGATTGGCCGGCACACTGGCGTGCCGATCGAGACGCGTGGCGCCATCGCGCGCTACGACGAGGCGCGCGATGTGCTCGAATTGCACGGTGCCGCCAAAGTGCCGCATTGGAACCGCGATACGCTGGCGCAAATGCTGGGGCGCAAACGCGATTCCGTTCAACTTTATGAAGGTCATGTTGGCGGCGGCTTCGGCATCCGCGGCGAGATTTATCCGGAGGACGTTCTGGTTTGCGCTGCCGCGTTGAAATTCCGCCGTCCCATCAAATGGATCGAGGACCGGCGCGAACATCTAATTGCCGCCAATCATTCGCGCGAGCAGACCCATCGCGTGCGCGCGGCGATCGATGCGCACGGGCAAATCCTTGGCATCGATGACGAATTTTTTCACGACAACGGTGCCTACATGCGCACGCACGCGGCGACCGTACCCGACCTCGCAGCAGCGATGCTGCCCGGGCCTTATCGCGTACCGGCTTACCGCGCCGTGGGTCACATCAGGCTCACCAATAAAACACCGTGCGGCACCTATCGCGCGCCGGGGCGGTACGAATCGTCCTTTGTGCGCGAACGGTTGCTCGACGCGATTGCTGCGAAGGTCGGCGTCGATAAAGTCGAAATCCGCCGCCGCAATCTGATCGGCAAAAGCGCGATGCCTTATGCGCTCGGCCTCGATACGCTCGGGACCAGCATCGTCTACGACTCCGGCGACTACGCGCTGTTGCTCGACAAGGCGCTGCAATTGGCCGGCTGGGACGCGCTGCAAGGCGAGATGAAAAAGCGCCGCGCCAACGGCGAGAAGGTCGGCGCCGGCGTCGCCATGTTCGTCGAAAAGAGCGGGCTGGGCCCCTTCGATACCGTCAAAATCGAGGTGAAATCAGATGGTTCGGTCGATGTCATCACCGGCGTCGCCTCAATCGGACAAGGCATCGAGACAGTGATCGCGCAAATCTGCGCCGATGGCCTCGGCGTCGATTACAGGACCATCCGTGTCGTCCACGGGCAGACCGACCGCATCGACAAAGGCATGGGCGCCTTCGCCTCGCGCGTCACCGTGATGTGCGGGGAAGCCACCCGCATGGCCGCGGCAAAGTTGCGCGAACATCTTCTTCTTCTTGCCTCCGAACTCACGCAAACGAACGCGAAGTTCCTCACAATCTCGGAGGGAAGAATTCTGCGCTCCGACAGTTCCTCGGGTCCGTCAATTCTTCTCGCCGAACTCGCCCGCCAGCGCCCGCTCGCCGCCGAAGCGACGTTCGAATCCTCGCACATGGTCTATCCCTACGGCGTGCACATCGCCGCTGTGCGCATCGATGCCGACACCGCCGGCGTCACCATCGAGCGCTACGCCATCGCCTACGACGTCGGCCGCGCAGTCAATCCGAAACTGGTCGAAGGCCAGATCGCCGGCGGCCTGGCGCAAGGCGTCGGCGGCGCGCTGTTCGAGGAGTTTCTTTACGCCGACAACGGCGAGCCGCTCTCCGTCAGTTTCGCCGACTACTTGATGCCGACCGCGCGTGAAATCCCCGAACTGTCCATCCTCATCACCGAGGACGCACCGAGCCCGCTCAACACGCTGGGCCTCAAGGGCGCGGGCGAAGGCGGCGCCAATCCGGTCGGTGCGGCCATCGCTTCGGCAATCGACGATGCGCTGCAACGCCCCGGCGCGGTGACGCGCCTGCCGGTCACGCCGCAGCGGCTGAAGGCGCTGATGGCGCGGACTTAAGCCTTGAAATCCGGCCGGTAGCCGGTCGCGGTCTTTTCGACGCGGCCGGCGAACGGCGCGCCGACATGGCCGGGCATCACCAGCGCGCCGCTTGAAGCGCAATAGTCGAGCACCTTGCGCCGGCTGACCTTGGCTTGCGCAGCGTCGGAATTTTTCGGGAAATTCCAGTCCGGGTAATAGACCTGCAGCAAATGGTGCCAGACGTCGCCGATGAAGGCGGCGCGTTGGCCCTTGCTTTCGAGCTTGAAGAACACGTGGCCGGGCGAATGGCCGGGCGAGGTGTCGATCTCGATGAAGTCGTTGATGCGGTGCGCGCCCGCAATCACGTCGGCCTTGCCGTATTCGAGGATCGGCACCACGCATTCGCGGAAGGTGCCGAGTTCGGCCGGGCCTTCCTTGGGATCGGCGTCAATCTTGGAGAAGTAGTCGATGTCCGGCTTGTTGAAGACGTAGCGCGCGTTGGGAAAGGTCGGCACCCATTTGCCGTCCTTCTGCCGCGTGTTCCAGCCGACATGGTCGTGATGCAGGTGCGTGCACATCACGAGATCGATGTCCTCCGGTCGTGCGCCGGCGGCGGCTAGCCGCTCGAGATAATTGATGTTGAGCATGTTCCACCACGGTCGACCCGGCTTGATCTTGTTATTGCCGCAGCAACTGTCAATCAGGATCGTCTTGCCGCCGACCTTCAACAGCCAGCTATGCACCGACAGCTTGATGAGCCCGCTGTTGGCGTCATAGTGATGTGGCGCGAGCCAGGCCTTATGCTCGGCCATGTGCGAGTCGTTGAATTCGGGGAAAATCTGGCTCAGCGGATAGCATGCGCCATAGGTTTCCTCGATGCGAGTGATGGTGGCGTCGCCGATTTTGAACATCGGTATCTTCCTTTCGGCGCGGCTATCTAGCCAGCGGCAGCATTGCCGAGGATACTCTCCGCGAAGCCAGAAGACGTCAAGCCAACGGGAGAGCAAGGATGGATTTGGGCATCAAAGGCCGACGCGCGATCGTCACCGGCGGCTCGAGCGGCATCGGTTTCGAAACGGCGCGCCAGTTTCTCGAAGAAGGCGTGCGCGTGCTGATCACCGGCCGCAACGAGAAGAAGCTGATGATGGCGCGCGACGATCTGGCCAAACGCACCGGCGGCGACGTTTACGCTGTGGTTGCCGACATGACGAAAGAGTCCGACATCGCGAAAATGGTGGCGGCCGCGAAAGAGAAGCTCGGCGGCGTCGACATTCTCGTCAACAACGCGGGCCAGATGTATTCCGGCCGCTTCGCCGCGATCCGCGACGACGAAATGCAGACGCAATTTGACACCAAACTGTTCGGATTCCTGCGCGCGATCCGCGCCGTCTATCCGACGATGAAGGCACAGAAATGGGGCCGCATCGTCAACACCATCGGCGGCGCCGGCAAGGAGCCGGACCCGTATATGTTCGGCAGCGGCATGACCAATTCGGCGCTGCTCAATCTCACCAAGTCGCTGTCGACCGAATTCGGCGAGGACAATGTGCTGGTCAACGCCATCTGTCCGGGCTGGGTGGCGACCCCGATGTGGGCCCGCAATTCCGAGGGCATGAAAAAGGAATTCAACGTCCAAACGGAAGATGAAGCCCGCAAGATCGCCGCCAAGAAGAACGCCCTCGGCCGCATGGGCAAGCCGGAAGAGATCGCCAACGCCACCGTGTTCTTGTGTTCGGAACGCGCCAGCTACATCACCGGCGTGTCGCTCAACACCGACGGCGGGCGGCTGAAGGGGTTGTGGTGACGTCGTTGCATCCGCAGGCTCAGCCGAGCTTGCACAGCAGCCTCACTACGTCGCGCCGTTCGTCCTCGCTCAGCGGCTCAAGCGTCGCGGCGGTGATCTCGGCGGCGACCAGCTCAGCAGCTTCGGTCGCCTGACGGCCGCGCTCGGTGAGCGCCACGGCGCGGCGGCGGCGATCCGTCGGATCGCTGGCGGCGATGACGAAGCCGCGCGTCACCAGCCGGTCGACCACGCCTTTGATGGTAGCGGCGTCGAGATAAATCAACCGTCCGAGATGGTTCTGCGAACAGGGGCCAACCTCGTGCAATTTGGCGAGCGCGGCGAACTGGGTCTGCGTCAGGCCTTCGACCATCCGCGCCATGAAGATCGCGGTGTGGCGCTGCATGGCGACGCGCAAAAGGAACCCGACCTGGTCGTCGAGAACGTAGTGCCCGGGCACAACCTTCGCGGACACCGCGACATTCGTTTTTTCACGCCGCATCGCCGGTTCTTTTTCTAGGATTGCGTGCAACCTGATACACGCTCCGCTGGCAAACATGGCGCAATTCGCACCGCGGGAAAAGCCTAACCTTCGCCAACTCTTGAAAAACAGGTGTTCCCTGCCGAGACTGCCTTAGACCGTCAAATAGGCCCGCTGCACGTCCTGATTGGTGTCGAGCTGCGCCATCGAGCCCTGCCAGCGGATCTGGCCTTTCTCGATCACGTAGACCCGGTCGGCCACCAGCCGCGCGAAATGAACGTTTTGCTCCGAGAGCAGGATCGACAGGCCTTCTTTCTTGAGTTCGACAATGGTGTTCGCCATCTGCTCCACGATCAGCGGCGCCACGCCCTCCGAGGGCTCGTCGAGCAGCACCAGCAGCGGATTGCCCATCAGCGTGCGCGCCACCGTGAGCATTTGCTGCTCGCCGCCACTCATGCGGTCGCCGAGCCGGTCCGGCATTTCGGCGAGATTGGGAAACAGCGCGAACAGCTTTTCCGGTGTCCAGGCCGGCGCCGGCTGACCGTCGGCAAATTGGCGCGGCGGCTGGCGGCCGACGTCGAGATTTTCCATGACCGTGAGATCGGAAAATATGCGGCGGTCCTCGGGCGTATAGCCCAGGCCGCGGCGTGCGATCTCGAACGGCTTGAGATGAGAGATGTCCTCGCCGTCGAAGCGGACCGTGCCCTGCCGCTCGGCGATCAGGCCCATCACCGATTTTAATGTGGTGGACTTGCCGGCGCCGTTGCGCCCCATCAGCGCCACCACCTCGCCGCGGCCGACCTCGAAGCTCAAGCCGTAAAGAATGCGCGCCGCGCCGTACCAGGCGCTGAGTTGCTGCACGCCCAGCATGGCCTCGCTCATGGCGCGGCTCCGTGCGGGGCAAACGTCTTGCCCGTGCCGAAGTAAACCTCGCGCACCTGGGCGTTGTCGCGGATCGAAGCGGCGTCGCCGTCGGCGATCAAGCGGCCGCGCGCCAAAACGATGATGCGGTCGGCGAAAGCGAACACCACGTCCATCGAATGCTCGGTGAACAGCACCGAGATTCTGCGCTCGACCACTAAACGTTTAACCAGTGCTATGAGTTCGTTGCGTTCCCGTGCGCCCATACCGGCTGTCGGCTCGTCCATCAGCAGCAGGCGTGGCTCGTTGGCAAGCGCAATCGCAAGCTCGACGCGCTTGACGTCGCCGTAGGCGAGTTCGCGGCTCGGCCGGTCGGCAGCCTCGCGCATGCCGACCTGCGCCAGCAAGTCGAGCGCGCGCTCGCGATGCAACGCCGCCGCCGGGGCCCAAAGCCGGTGAATATCATTGGCATGCGAGATCAGCGCCATCTGTACATTCTCGGCGACCGTCATCGAACCGAATGTAGCCGCAACCTGAAAGGTGCGACCGACGCCAAACCGCCAGATCGCGCGCGGCGTAAGCCCGGCGATGTTCCTGCCCCGCAAAAGGATCTCGCCCGAGTCCGGCGCGAGCTGGCCGTTGATGATGTTGAAGCAGGTTGTCTTGCCGGCGCCGTTCGGGCCGATCATCGCGAGGAACTCGCCCTCAACAATCTTGAAGCTGACCTCACTGACCGCGCATACGCCGCCAAAGGCCTTTGACAGCGCGCGGACCTCAAGCACGCTCATGGCCGCACCCTCCGCCACAGCGCCGCGACGCCGCCGACGATGCCCTGCGGGAACGCCAGTACCAGAGCCAACATGATGCCGCCCAACAGCGCGCGCCAATATTCGGTCTGCCGCATCACCATGTCCTGCAGGGTCGCGAACACCGAGGCGCCGACGATCGGCCCGGTCAGCGTCTGGATGCCGCCCAAGAGCACCATCACCAGGCCGTCGATCGAGCGGCCGACGCCGATGGTCTCCGGCGAGATCGAACCTTTGGCGAAGGCGAACAGCCCGCCGGCCACGCCACAGACGCCTCCGGCGATGGCGAAGCCGAGCCAATGCACGCGCTTGACGTTGATGCCGATGGCTTCGGCGCGCAGCGCGGAATCGCGGCCGGCCCGCATCGCATAGCCGAACGGCGCGAAGAGAAACCGCCGCAGCAGCAACACGGCGATCACCGCGAGTGCGAGCGTGAGAAGAAAATAAACCCAAGCCTTATCGAACGGCGGCGGCGGCCACACGCCGATCACGCCGTTGGAACCGCCGGTCAGCTCCTCCCACTGGAACACGGTGGCCCACACAATCTGCGCAAAGGCGAGCGTCAGCATGGCGAGATAAACGCCGGAGAGCCGCACGGCGAACCAACCGAACAGCAGCGCGCCGGCGAGTGCGACCAGAGGCGCGGCAGCGAGCGCGAGACCCATGGGGACGCCAAGCCATTTCACCAGCAGCGCCGCGCCATAAGCGCCGAGGCCGAAATAGGCGGCGTGGCCAAACGAATGCATGCCGCCGGGACCGGCGATGAAATGCAACGAGGCCCCGAAGATCACCGCGATCAGCACGTCGATGCCGAGGATCAGCAAATAGGGCGAACTCTGCGCCAGCAGTGGCAAGCAGAGCAGCAGCACCAGCACCACCAGACCCAGCACCTTCAGCGCCGGCGTTGCCGGCCGGATCGGGTCTTCCGGTTCGGCGACCGACCGCACCGCGGCCTGCACACGGCCGAGCAAACCGTATGGCCGCGCGATCAACACTGCCGCCATCACCAGAAATTCGGCCACCAGCGTCAGCTTGGAGAAGTTGACGCTAATGAATCCGAAATCGACCACGCCAATGCCAATACAAATGGCTTTAACCTCGGCGATAATGACGGCGGCCAAGTAAGCGCCGGTGATCGAGCCCATGCCACCGACCACAACGACGACGAAGGCGTCGCCGATCGCCACCAAATCTGTGCCCAGATTGGCCGGCTCGCGCGCCACCTGCAGCGCCCCGCCAAAGCCGGCGAGCGCGGCGCTAAGCGCGAACACCGCGGTGAACAGCAGCGCCTGATTGACACCGAGCGCGCCGACCATTTCGCGGTCCTGTGTCGCCGCGCGGATGAGGCGGCCAAAGCGCGTGCGCGTCAGCGCAAAATGCAGCGCGAGCAGCGCCAACGGCGCGATGGCGGCGAGAAACAGGTCGTAGCTCGGCAATTGGCGGCCAAGCACTTCCATGGCGCCGCGCAGACCGGGCGCGCGCGGCCCGAGCAAATCCTCCGGACCCCAGAGATAGAGCGTAGCGTCGTTGATGATCAGCACCAGCGCGAAGGTGGCGAGCAGCTGGAACAGTTCTGGCGCGCGATAGATTCGCCGCAGCAGGACGACCTCGATCAACGCACCGATGACGCCGACGACGACCGCCGTGGCGACAATGCCGCCCCAGAAGCCCAACGCACCGCCGATATGGGTGGCGAACGAATAGGCGATATAGGTCCCCAGCATATAGAGGGACCCGTGCGCGATATTGACGATGCGGGTGACGCCGAAGATCAGCGACAGGCCGGCGGCGATAAAGAACAGGCCGGAGGCGGTCGACAGCCCGTTAAGCGCCTGAAACAGGAATGCGCTGAGGGTCATAAAGCCGCCGCCGCAAGCTCTCTTGCACTCTCCCCTTGTGGGAGAGGGTGGCTCGCGCGCAGCATTAGCGAGCGCGAGCCGGGTGAGGGGTCAGAGCTTCTATGTAGCACAGACCACTCACCCAGGTCGGGATTGGCCTAATGTGTCTCAATGCCGGTTTCATTTGCGAACCAGCTACAAATCTTCCTGGCGGCGAATCTCGCTTCTTCAGCAGTTTGATAAATTCCGGACTGATCTTTTCGTGGTCCCCACACCGGCTCACGGCCCAAAGGGTCGTCTCTATACAAAATCTCCTCGACATAACGGAATAAGCCATCGTCGCGGCGGACAAGAAGCATTCTTCGCTCACCATCCTTGCTTAGAATGCTGACGATCGTCGTTTCGTGCATGTTAGGTAGACCGCCTAAATTGGCACTCTCTCTCTCTATCTCAAACTAAGACACCACCCGCTGACGCGCCTCGCCACCCTCTCCCATAAGGGGAGAGGGAAGCAAGCCCGCCGCAGCTTTTGCGATCAATCCGCCCCGGCCGGGCGCAGCTTCTTGACCTCGGCGTCGGACGGCAACACGGAAGCGCCGTCGACATATTTGAAGTCGACCATGGTGCCCTTGCCGTTCTCCAATGCGATCTTGCCGACATAGGCGCCCATGGTGGCCTGGTGGTCGCTCGAGCGGTAGGTGAACGGGCCGAATGGGGAGTCCACTTTCAGTCCCTTGAACGCCGCCACCAGCTTCTCGGTGTCGGTCGACCTCGCCTTGGCGATGCCGGCGGCGAGCGACTTGATGGTCATGTAGCCGACGATCGAGCCGAGCCGCGGATAGTCGTGGTACTTCGCCTGGTAGGCTTTGACGAAGGCGAGATGCGCCGGCGTCTTGATCTTGTCCCAGGGGTAGCCGGTGACGATCCAGCCGGCCGGCGCCTCGTCTTTCAGCGGATCGAGATATTCCGGCTCGCCCGACAGCAGGCTGACCACGGTGCGGTTCTTGAAGATGCCGCGGGTGTTGCCCTCGCGCACGAACTTGGCGAGATCGCCACCGAACAGCACGTTGAAGATGGCATCCGGCTTGGCGTCGTCGATCGCCTGCGCCACCGCGCCGGCGTCGATCTTGCCGAGCGGCGGGGCCTGCTCGGTGACGAATTCGACGTCGGGCTGTGCTTTCTTCAAGAGCTTCTTGAAGTTCTCGGCAGCCGATTGCCCGTATTCGAAGTTCGGATAGACCAGCGCCCAGCGCTTCTTCTTGGCGGCGACGGTCGCAGGCATCAGCATGGCGACCTGCATGTAGGTCGAGGCGCGCAGGCGGAAGGTGTATTTGTTGCCGTCCTGCCAGGTGATCTTGTCGGTGAGCGGTTCGGCGGCGAGGAAGAACACTTTTTTCTGGCCGGCGAAATTGGTGACCGCGAGGCCGATGTTGGACAGGAACGTGCCGGCAAGCATCGACACGCCTTCGCGCGTGATTAGCTCCTCGGCGACGCGCACCGCCTCGCCCGGATTGGCGCCGTCGTCGCGCGAAATCACCTCGAGCTTCTTGCCGAGCACGCCGCCTTTGCCGTTAATCTCGTCGAGCGCCAGCTCCATGCCCTTCTTGTACGGGTCGAGGAAGGCGGGCACCGCCTTGTAGCTGTTCAACTCGCCGATCTTGATGGTCTGCTGCGCCATCGCCGGCGTGGCGAGGCTGACGGTAAGCGCCAAAAGCGCGAGCAAACGCGTGTGCATGACTTAACTCCCGATTGGATTGGCGCGAAGTGTCCTGCCGCGGCGGCGAGCTTGTCAACGGCGGCGGACTGGCGGGAATGCGCCGCAGCTATGCGGACTTTAGCCTTTCGGCTTGTCCCGGAACCTGTCCATCAGCGGTTTGTCCTGACCGCCATCAATTTCGATCATGGTGCCGTTGACCATGCTCATCAGCGGCGATGCCAGCATGACGACCAGATTGGCGACCTCCTCAACTTCCGCGATGCGGCCCATCGGGATCGAGGCCGGCGCAAGCTTGTCCGCCTCCTCGCGCGGGATTTTCATGTCGCGCGCCATGGCGTCGACGAGGCCGGCCCAGCGCTCGGTGCGCACCGGCCCCGGATTGACCGCGACGAAAGAGATGCCTTCCTTGCCGTATTGCCCGGCGAGCGAGAGCGTTAGGTTCTGCCCCGCCGCGTTGGCCGCGCCCGGGCAGATTTCCCAATAAGACGGCTTCACGCCGTCATTGCCGATCAGGTTCACCACACGGCCGCCACCCTGCGCGCGCATGATCGGCAGCACGTAGCGCAGGCAGCGCACGTAGCCCATGAACTTGAGCTGCAGCCCTTTGTCCCAGTCGTCCTCGGTCAAATGCTCGATGACGCCGCCGGCGGCCGAGCCGGCATTGTTGACCATGATGTCGACGCGGCCGAGCGCCTTTGCGCCCTGTTCGACGAAGTTCTTGGCGTCCTTGTCCTGACGTAGATCGGCGGGAATGGCGACGATTTTGCGCCCCGTCACTTTGCCGATTTCTGCGGCAACGGCTTCCAGAGGGCCGGCGCGCCGCGCGCAGATGGCGACGTCGACGCCTTCCTTGGCCAGCGCGAGCGCGATGCCCTTGCCGATGCCTTCCGAGCCGCCGGTCACTAACGCGGTCTTGCCGTTGAGCTTGAGATCCATCTCGATTTCTCCGTTATTTTTCAGCGCGCCTGCTACCCGATCGACCGGCTTAGCGCCGCGGCTTTTCGGTCTGGCCTACACCCAGCATGATCGCCCAGGCGTTGCCTATGACGGACACAAGGAAGGTGACGTAGGAAATCGTCACCAGATACATGCCCCAGATCGACCGATCGACGAGGGCGATGCCGCCCGCAACGCCAAGCAAATAGCCGGCGTGGTACATCATGCCGCGATAGATCGAGAAGCCGCCATGCTTGCCGGCCACCTCGTTCTTGAAAAAGGCCTTGTAGGTGAAGGTGAGCGGAAGCGACCAGCCGCACAAATTGATCGCGAGCACCTCAACGCCAAGCGCGAGAATCGGCTGCGGGGTGAGAATTGCCGCCGCCTGGATCAACATCGCCACGAGATGATATGTCGTGTTGCGCGATCGAATGCGATAGACGGGATTGCTCACGATTTCGCTCAGGTGAAGCGACGTAGCGACGAACAGGAGGCCGATCAGCGCGGCCGCCGAGGTGCCGAGCATCACGTAGAGGTCGCGCCATCCTTCAAGCTGGTGCACGGTTTCCATAAATGTTGTCCGTTATGAAATTCGCGGTTTATGCGCCAGCCAGCGGCCGGCTTCGGCCGCGGTGATCAGCTCGGCCACCGCGGCGTTGAACTTGGCCGGCTCCTCGCTGGTGATGGTGTGGCCGGAGCGCGGGATGACGCAGAGCCCCGCCGCCGGCACCGTGCGCTTCAAATAGATGCTGCCGTCGACGCACCATTCGTCTTCGTCGCCGACCAGCACCAGCAACGGCGGCGCAAATCTCTTCAAGTCCGCCTCCATCTCCCACAGCGACGGCCGCTTGGCTTGCAGATTCTCCATCACCAGCGCATGACCCTTCGACGAGTGCTCGCTGAGCATCTTGATGAACTCGGCATAGCCGCGCGGATCCTTGTTCTTGTGCGCCTGCCGCGTCGGCCCGTCGCCGTAGCGCGCGGCGGCGACGGCCATGCTTTCGGCCGCGAACATCCTGCCGGTCTCGCGCGAGGCCGCTCGAGCCTCCTCGACCTTGGCCGGGTCGGCGCTCGAGCCGTAGCCGCAGCCCGCCGCCGTCACCGAGAGACACCGTTCGGGATAGCGGATGCCGACGTGCAGCGCGGTCGCGGCGCCCATCGAGTGGCCGACGACGTGCGCCTTGTCGATGCCGAGCGCATCCACCACCGCGATGACGTCGTCGCGAAAGTGGTTCTGGCTGTATTTGCCAGGGTCGTCCGGGATATCGGACGGCGGGTAGCCGCGCTGGCTGTAGGTGACGCAGCGATGCGCGCGCGAAAAGAAGCGCATCTGCGGCTCCCAGGTGCGCCAGTCGCCGGCGTATTCGTGCACGAAGACGACGGCCGAGCCGTGGCCGGCCTCTTCAACATACAACCGTGTGCCATCGCGTGCGGTGATCTGCGGCATTTCATCAGCTCCGAAAAACAGCCTTGGCCGCATCCCCAACCGCCTCCACCGACATGTCGGTATCGAGGAAGCAAACGATCCGGCAGGGGCAGCCTTCGAGCCCCTCGTAGCGCCAGGGGAACGCGCCGATCAGGCAGCGCTTGCCGAGCATCAGTTCGATGTCGCCGCCGAGATTTTCCGCGTGCAGCAGGCCTTCCTGGAATGCCCAGGAGTGGAACGGAAATACATCCTGCGTCACACGGCGGCCGGACTTCTTATGCGTGAATTCGAAAGTGCCGAAAAACTCGCCCGGCGTCGCGCCGTGCTTCCTGGTGAATTCCTCGGCTGAGATCGGGCCGCATGGTGCGGATCGAGGTGTTCATGGCGTGATCGCAGGAGCCGGTGTCCATGCCCCACCATTTGATCTTCCGCTGCAGCATCCAGTGCAACGTGTCGAGATTGGGCCCGGGGTGGTAGCAGAAGTATTTCACCAGATCCTGCTGCGGCTGGCCCTCATAATGTTTATGCCAGCCGGTGTGCAGAATGAGGATGTCGCCTTCGCGGATGTCGGCGCCGGCGCTTTCGATGATGTCCGGCGTGATCACCGCCCAGTCGTGCATGTGCTTGGAGATATCGACCACCACGCCGCGGTTAACCAGAAAATCGAGCGGCAGGTGCGCCATGTCGCCGTGCCGGTTGTCGGTCGCGTGCATGGCGCCATCAAAATGAGTACCTACGTGCAGAGCGGTGTCGATGCGCTGCGCCACGATCATCTGCGTCTGCAGATTCTGCGCGTAGTACATCTTGTTGCCGGCATAGCCGACCCAGCCGGGCGTGTGCACGTTCATGACATGGGAAAGATCGACGATCTTCATTGTCGCATCCTGGTCGAGAGAAGAACCGGTCAGTCCATCACAGCAAGCCGCGCAGCGCCAGATGGATGCCAAGCGCGAGCAGCCCGAGGAAGAACCACAACCTGAACGTTTTCTCCTGCACGCGGCCGCGCACAATTTGCCCCAGCCACATGCCGAGCAAGGACGTTACGATCGCCACCACGACCGGCACCGCCAGCGACATGCCAATTTCGCCGGCGTGCATCAGCGCGACGCCCAACGCCAGCGTCGACACCGTAAAGGAAATGCCAAGCATCTGCACGAGCTGATGCCGGCCGAGTTTCAGGGCGTGCAAATACGGCGTGCCTGGCAGCACATAGACGCCGGTCGCGGCGGTGATCGCGCCGGTCAAGACGCCGATCGGCAGGCTCAGCCAGCGTTCGGCGCGCGGCGAGACGTGGAAATCTATCTTGGTCAGGCCGAGCCCGGCATAGAGCACCAGAGCGACGCCGAGCCAGATCGTCGCCCGTCCGCTATTGGCGCCCGGCAGCCATGCCGCGGCGATGAAGGTGCCGAGACAGATACCGGCGAGCATCGGCCAGATCCGCCCAAGCAACGGCAACAGGCTCTTGCCCACCATCGCCTGCCAGACATTGGTGATCAGCGCCGGCGCCACCATGATCGCCGCCGCCTGCGCCGGCGTCATCATCAGCCCGAGCAGGCCGATTGCCACCGTCGGCAGGCCGAGGCCGATCACGCCCTTGACGAAGCCCGCGAGCAGGAAGGCGCCCGCCGTGACGGCGAGGATTTCGTAGGAATGCACCGGCGACTCCTGATTGCCGGCCGACGATGCTTGAAGGGCGGGCCCGCTACAATACGGCAGACCGCAACCCAGCCTCCAGTTTTCGCGAATGCACACTGTCGTCCCGGGCGACCGAGCAAAGCGAGGGAGGCCCGGGACCCATACTGGGCAGTCGATCTATGGGGCACAGTGTATGGGTCTCCGCTTTCGCGGGGACGACACGAGCTTGATTGCCGCCGCCTGCCCTTCGGTGGCATACTTCGGCAAAACATATCGCCGCTTCAACGCGGCGCAGGGAGGATATCGTGCGCTTTTTTCTCGCTTTACTGGCGGCGGTTACGCTTGCGTCCGGCGCATCAGCTCAGGACGCCGCGGCCAGCTATCCCAACAGGCCCGTCCACATCATCGTCTGCGTGCCGGCCGGCGGCGGCGTCGACACCGTGACGCGCATCGTCGCCAATGGCCTGCAGGAGAAACTTGGCCAGCCGGTGGTGGTCGAAAATCGCTCCGGCGCCGCCGGCAATATCGGCGCGGAAGCGGTATTCACTTCGGAGCCGGACGGCTACACCCTGCTCGCCGCGCAGCCCTCGCCGCTCACCGTCAATCCGCTGCTGTACAAGAAGATGGCTTCGATCCGACCCAGTTCGAGCCGGTGGCGATCATGACCACGGTCGCCAATGTGCTGCTGGTGCGGCCGGACTTCCCGGCCAAGACCGCGCAGGAATTCATCGCCTACGCCAAGGCCAATCCGGGCAAGATCAACTACGCCTCGCAGGGCATCGGCACCACCTCGCATCTGACCGCGGCGCTGTTCGAGAAAAAGACCGGCACCAAATTGGTGCATGTGCCCTATAAGGGCACGGCGCCGGCGCTCAACGACCTCATCGCCGGCCACGTCGACATGATCTTCATGGAGCTCGCCTCGGCCATCAAACTGCACCAGGCCGGCAAGGCTCACATCCTGGCGGTGGCGACCGCCGCGCGCATTCCGACGCTGCCCGATATCCCGACGCTCGACGAAGCCGGCGTGAAAGGCTTCGAGTCCGGCACCTGGAACGCCATCGCCGCGCCACCGAAAACGCCGGCCGCGATCGTCGCCAAGCTCAACGCGGCGGTCAACGATGTGCTCAAGAGCAGGGACGTGCAGGACAAGTTCGCCAAGCTCAATCTGCACGTCGCCGGCGGTACGCCGGCCGAGGCCGCCGCCTTCATCAAGAAAGAAACGCAGACCTGGGGTGGCGTGATCAAGGAAGCGCACGTTCCGGCGCATTGACAGGAAGGAAAACAACCATGGGCAAGTTCCTGATCGAACCGCATTTCCGCTTGCAAGAATGGATCGCCCACGACAAGGGGTATTTCACGCAGGAAGGTCTCGACTACGAGTTCCGCGAGCTGATCAAGTCCAGCGACGGCAAGCACCACGACAAAGGCGACAAGGTCGGCGCCATGCAGTCGTTCGAAGCCGGCCGCAAGGCGGATGTGAGCTGCGCCTGCCACTGGACCATCAACGTCGCCGCGTCCAAGGGACTTGGCCGCATGTCGCGCGAGGTCTACTCGATGTCGCCGGCCGGCGTTTTCGTGCAACCGGATTCCAAGATCAAAACGCCGGAAGATCTCGCCGGTGTGCCGATATCGGTCGGCTACCAGTCCGGCAGTCACTACGCGACCATCCAGGCGCTTGAGCAATTCATCCCGCAGGAGAAGATGAACCTCGTCTACTCCGACGGCATGCTGTTCGCCCGTATGGACAAGTTGCTCGACGGCTCGGCGCCGGCCGTTCACCTGTTCAGCGGTCCGTATTATTTCGCCGAGCAGCTCGGCTTCCGCAAGATTCTCGATGCCACCTTCATGATCGGCATGATGGTGCACGGCACGCCGGACCCGGAGGACTTGCGCAAGTTCTACCGCGCATTGCGCCGCGCCCAGCGCGACCTCGACCTGCGGCCGGAGCTCTATACGCACTATTTCCGGAAGGAATTTCCCGAGCGCTATCACGCGCGCATGGACACGCGGCGCTGGGGGCCGGGCGAGCGGCTGGTGTTCGAGCCCTACAGCAAGGAAATCTATAACGAGGCGCGCGAATGGATCGCCGCGCACGGTATCTTTCCCGACGGCAATCTCGGCAACGAGCACTACGAGCAGGCCACGATCTGACGGCAAAACCGGCGGTTGCCGCCCGCTCCCCTTGAAAAGCCGCGCCCGGTTTGCCAAGCAGACCGGGCGCATTTTTTTCCATGCAGACGAGGTCACCCATGGCCGGCCCTATGATCCCCAAAGACCGCGCCGACTATTCGGCCATTATCGACCGGCCGCCGCTCAAGCTGCCGGGCAAAGCGCGCATCGTGTTCTGGAGCATCGTCAACTACGAGGTCTGGGACATCGGCAAGCCGATGGCGCGGCAGTTGCTGCCGGCGCCGACCGGGGTGCCGCTGATGCCGGACGTGGTGCATTGGGGCTTCCACGAATACGGCATGCGGGTTGGCTGCTGGCGCTTCTTCGATCTCTACAAACGCCTCGGCATCAAGCCGACGCTCGCCGCCAACGCGCGCATCTGCGAGGATTATCCGCGCGTTGCGGCCCAAGCGCGCGACGACGGCTGGGAATTCATGGGCCACGCCTATGAGCAGGGGCCGATCCACAAGGAGCCCGACCAGGCCGACATGATCAACCGCACCATGGACATCATGGAGAAGTTTTGCGGCAAGCGACCGGTCGGCTGGCTCGGCCCCGGCCTGACGCAGACGCTAGAGACGCCGGACCTACTGGCCAAAGCCGGCGTCAAATACATCGGCGACTGGGTCTATGACGACGAGCCGACGGTAATCAAAACCGCCAACGGCCCGCTGGTGACGCTGCCCTATACCATCGAATGCAACGACATTCCGGTGATGATCGTGCAGCATCACAACAGCGACTACCTGCTGCAACTGGTGAAGGACCAGTTCGACCGCCTCTATGCCGAAAGCGAAAAGCGCGCCAAGTTCGTCGCGCTCGCCATCCATCCCTACATCAGCGGCCAGCCGCATCGGATCAAATATCTTGAAATGATCTACGACTACGTGAACCAGCACGAAGGCGTGCTGCACTGGAACGGCGAGCAGATTCTCGATTGGTACAAGACGGTTGCGAAAATATAGCCTGCCGCTTAGCGTTAAGCTTTCGCCCAAAATCAAGAAAGCGCGGACCCTATGGGAGGATACAGCATGAATCGTAGAACGACCGTGCGCGCGCTCGTTGCAGCGGCAGCGCTGCTTGGCTTTGCCGCGCAGGCGCAAGCCCAGGCGCCGGAAATCCGCCTCGCCAAGCAATTTTCCATGGGCTACCTACAGCTCAACGTGATGGATCACCAGAAGCTCATCGAAAAGCACGCCAAGCTTCTGGGAATTCCCGAGGTGAAGGTAACCTGGCAGACCTTCAACGGCCCATCGGCGATGAACGACGCGTTGATTGTCCGGCAGCATCGACATCGCGTCCGGCGGCGTGCCGGGCCTGATGGTGGTGTGGTCGAAGACCAAGGGCACCCCGCAGGAGATTCGCGGAATTTCCGCGTTGACGTTCTCAGCCGGTCCTGCTCAACACCAGCAAAGCCGACATCAAGACCATCGCCGACTACAAGGAAGGCGACAAAATCGCCGTCCCCGCGGTGAAGTCATCCGTGCAGGCTATAACCCTGCAGATGGCGGCAGCCAAAGCCTTCGGTCCCAAGGAATTTCGCCAAACTCGATCCGCTGACCGTGTCGATGACGCCGCCGGATGCCACCGTCGCGCTGCTGAGCGGCAGCTCTGAAGTCAAATCGGTGTTCAGCGTGCCGCCCTTCCAGTTTCAGCAACTCGAGCACCCCAAGGCATCCATACCGTGCTCAACTCGTTCGACGTCATGGGCGGCTCGCATACCTTCACCGTGGCCTGGACCTCGGCGAAATTCCGCGACAAGAATCCGGTGCTGTACAAGGCCCTGATCGCCGCGCTCAAGGAGGCCACCGATTTCGTCAACAATAACAAGCGGGCGGCAGCGGCGATGTGGCTCGAAGACGGCAAGTCGAAATTGCCGGTCGACATGGTGACCAAGATCGTCGGACAAGCGAACTGGACGATGACGCCGGAGCACACCATGAAATACGCCGACTTCATGCATGAGGTCGGCACGGTCAAGAACCAGGCGGCGTCGTGGAAAGACTATTTCTTCTCCGAAGTCTACGATCTGAAGGGAAGCTGATCCTAAATCCGTCGCCCCTGAAGCGGCCGCGCGTGGCGCGGCCCCCGAAGGGCGACGGGCAAACATAAGGAATGCCGCTCACATGAACTTCCCCAAGCCCGCCGTCGGCATGCTGCCGAACGACCGCCTCGCCTATTCCGCGATCACCCAACGCAAGCCGCTCAAGCTGCCGAAAGGCGCGCGCATGGCGGTGTGGACCATCACCAATGTCGAGGAATGGGACCCGACGCAGGCCATGCCGCGCACGGTGCTCACGCCGCCCGCCGGCGGCTCGCCGATGCCAGACATCCCGAACTGGTGCTGGCACGAATACGGCAACCGCGTCGGCTTCTGGCGGCTCTTGCAGGTCTATGATGACTTCAAGGTGCCGGGCGTCATGAACATCAACGGCGTCGCCGCGCTCGCCTATCCCGACATCGTCAAGGCTTGCGTCGACCGCAACTGGGAATTCCTCGGCCACGGCCACACCCAGCGCAATATGCAGAAGGTGGCCAATGAGCGCGACGACATCCGCAATTGCGCCGCGGCGATCGAACAGGCGAGCGGCAAGCGGCCGCGCGGCTGGCTCGGGCCCGGCCTCACCGAAACCTGGGAGACGCCGGATATCCTCGCCGAGGAAGGCTACGACTACGTCGCCGACTGGGTGCTCGACGATCAGCCGGCGTGGCTGAAGACGCGCGGCAAGCCGATCCTGAACATCCCCTACACCCAGGAAGTGAACGACGTCGCCATGATGCTGATCCAGCATCACAAGGCGTCGGAGTTCTACGAGCGGGCGATCGACCAGTTCGAGCAGATCTACAAGGACGCCAAGGGCTCGGCCCGGGTGATGGCGATTTCGGTGCATCCCTACATCATGGGCGCGGCGCACCGGGTCAAATATTTTCGCAAGATCTTCGAGAAGATCAGGAAGAAGAAGGACGTCTGGTTCTGTACCGGCGCCGAGATCACGGATTGGTATAAGAAGGTCGGGCCCGGGGCGCCGTGACATTCCGCCCGTCCCCGCGAAAGCGTGGACCCAGGGCGGCAAATTCCGAAGCCAATAACCCTGGATTCCCGCTTGCGCGGGAATGAGCGGATAACTGCAGACGCCCCTTGGTTTCGCCCGCGCGCTGGATTATCCGTTAGCTTATGGACGCCCATTTCCTCGACAAGAAGACCATCGCCGAGCTCACCGCGCGCATGTATCTCGACACCGGCGCGGTGCGATTCATGACCGACAAGCCGTTCATCTTTACCTCGGGCTGGGCGAGCCCGGTCTATAACGACTCGCGCTGGCTGATCTCGTTCCCGGACGTGCGCTCGGCGCTGATGGATTTTGCCGTCCACACCATCACGCGCGATATCGGCCGCGACGAGATCGACGCGGTGGCGGGCGGCGAAACCGCCGGCATCCCGTTCGCCGCCTGGGTCGCCGACCGGCTCAACGTGCCGATGCAATATGTGCGCAAGAAAGCCAAGGGCTTCGGCCGCGGCTCGCAGATCGAGGGACAGTTGATCCCGGGCCAGCGCGTGCTCTTGGTCGAGGATCTCGCCACCGACGGCAAGAGCAAGGTCAACTTCATCAAGGCGATCCGCGACGCCGACGGCAAATGCGACCACTGCTTCGTGATCTTTTTCTATGACATCTACCCGCAGGCGAAGAAAATTTTCGGCGATCTCGGCGTTACATTGCATGCGCTCACCACCTGGCGCGACGTGCTGACGGTCGCCAAGGCGATGAATACGTTCGAGCCGAAGATGCTGTCCGAGGTGGAGAAGTTCATCGGCGATCCGGCGGGCTGGTCGAAAGCGCACGGCGGCGCGGCGGAAGCTGCGGAGTAGATTCCTGTCCCGCACCTCTCCCATAGGGAGAGATCGGATCGCGCAGCGATCCGGGTGAGGGGTTGCGGTCTATCGAGGGACCTGAACCCCCCTCACCCCAACCCTCTCCCCCAGGGGGAGAGGGAGTTACCGAGTTCGCAGCTATCTCCTCTTCAACTTCACCACCGCCAAATCCAGCGCCGACAGGAATCGCGAAATATCTTGACGCGTCAGCGGTGGTGGACCGCGCGTCGTTGCGCCGGCGCTGCGTAGATCGGTCAGCAGGTCGCGCGTGGCCAGCGCCATGCCGATCGAATCCTCGGTGAACGGCTTGCCGGTCGGACCGATCACGCTGGCGCCTTTTTTCACGCAGCGGCCGGCAAGCGGAATATCGGCGGTGACGACGATATCGGTTGCGCCGGCGCGCTCGACGATCCAGTCGTCCGCCACGTCAGGCCCTTCGCTGACGATGACCCGCTCGACCACGTCGCTGCGCGGCACGTTCATGAACGAATTGGCGACGACGAAGACTTTCAGCCCATAGCGCTCGGCGACGCGGTAGACTTCGTTCTTCACCGGGCAGGCATCGGCATCGACGAAGATGCGAATCTCCTGCGGTTTTGGCTCTTCCATGGCTTCCGCCGATCGTGATCCAATTGATTAAAATCAGGGAGGCATCAATGGCCAAGGCCAAGAAGAAGGCAAGCCGGAAAGCAAGCAAGAAGGTCGAACGGCGCAAGCCAAAAGCGAAGGCCAAGGCGCGAACTAAGCCGCGGCCGAATTCAGAAGTTCACCGTCAGCCATCACCGTGACGAAGATTTCAACGCCGGTCTGCGCACGTACGCCAAATACCGCGATCTCGGCATCGCGCCGGCCACCGGCGGCATGGTGCAGGCGCACGTCATCAAGTTCGTGCCGCCGTTCAAGCCGGAGGAGGTCGCCATCCCGCACTACCACGACGTCGATTTCCAGATGATCTACGTGCTCAAGGGCTGGATCAGAAGCGAATTCGAGGGCGAAGGTGCGCATACCTTTCACGCTGGCTCGTGCTGGATCCAGCCGCCGAAGATCAAGCACACCGTGCTCGGCTATTCCGACGATTGCGAGGTGCTGGAGATCGTGCTGCCGGCGGATTTCGAGACGGTGACGCTGGCGTAGGATGTGTTAAGCGGTTAGCGAAACCTATCAACGGTCGACGGTGCGATGGGTTTCGCTGCACTCAACCCATCCTACGAGCGTGTCTCTTCGATGTCGTCGTCCGACAGAACGCGTAGCGCGGCGCCGTCGACGTCGCTGTATTGCCCGCTGCGCAGCGCCCACAGGAAGGCGAACAGGCCGATGAGGCCGAGGCCGAGCGCCATCGGGATGAGATAGACCAGCACGTTCATGCGGCCTTGCCTCCGCGCAACGCGTTGAGCGTCACTATCATTGACGAGCCAGACATCGCCAGCGCCGCGATCAGCGGCGTGATCGCGCCCGCAATGGCGACCGGCACCGCGATCATATTATAGATCGCGGCAAACCACAGGTTTTCCTTCATTAGCGCGCGCGCGTGGCGGGCGACCACTAGCGCGTCGAGCACCGGCTTGAGCCGCTCGCCCAGAAACACCGCATCGGCCTGCGCCTGCGTCACGTCGGCGGCGGCAATCGGCGACAGGGACACGGTCGCGGCGGCAAGCGCCGGCGCATCGTTGAGGCCGTCGCCGACCATCAGCACGCGGCGGCCTCGCCTTTTCAACGCTTCGATGAAGGCGATTTTTTCCGCCGGTTTTACGTCGGCGAGCCACTTGCCGATGCCCAAGGCCTCGGCGACCGGCCGCACCGCGCCGGCGCGGTCGCCGGACAGGATGTGCAGCGCAAGCCCGCGCTTGCGCAGCGCCTGTACCACCTCGGCCGCGTCGGGTCGCAATTTCTGCGCAATGGCGACGGTCGCGGCGTGGCTGCCGTAGACGAAGTAGATATGAGAGGCGCCGGATTTGCCAACATCGACCGGCGCGACGCTACAAAACGTGGCGCTGCCGAGCCGCGCTTCGATACCGCCAAACATTGCGCGCACGCCCTGCCCCGGCTCTTCGGTCAAGACGTCGTAAGGAATATGGCTGGCGCTTTCGCGCGCCAATGCCTGTGCTAGCGGATGCCGGCTCGACAGCGCCATTCTTGCCGCCATCTGCAGCAAATCCGGATCAATGTCGGCGGCATTGACGACGCGCGGCTCCGGCAGCGTGAGCGTGCCGGTTTTGTCGAAGACGACGGTGTCGGCTTCGCCCAGCCGCTCGATGGCATCTCCTGCGTTGAGGATGACGCCGGCGCGAAACAAGGCCCCCGAGGCCACGACCTGAACCGTCGGAATTGCCAGCGCCAGCGCGCAGGGGCAGGTGATGATGAGCACGGCGATCGCGGTGACAATCGCGTCGTGCAGCGAGGCGCCCGCCAGCCACCAGCCAGCGAAGGTCGCCGCGGCGGCCAGGTGCACCATCGGCGCATAGAAACGCGCGGCGCGGTCGGCGAGCCGCATGGCGCGCGATTTCGCGGTCGCCGCCTTCTCCAGCAGCCGCTCGATCTCGTCCAACAGCGTGGCGCGATCGGCCGCGGTCACCCGCATGGTGATCGCGCCGGAATAATTCAAACTGCCAGCATAAACCATGGTGCCGGCGCCGACTTTGCGGCGCGCGGTTTCGCCGGTGATCAGGCTATCGTCGATTTCGGACACGCCGCCGAGCACTTGGCCGTCGGCCGGTACCCGCTCACCCGGCTTGACCAACAGACGGTCGCTCGCCTTGAGCGCCGCTACGGGCACGCTGACCAACTCATCATCGGTAAAGCGGTGCGCGGTTTCCGCCTTCAACGCCGCCAGATTGCCGGCGACCGCCCGCGTCTTGCGGCGCATGGCGTGATCGAGCGCGCGCCCGACCAGCAGGAAGAACAGCAGCATGATGGCGGAATCGTAATAGGCGTCCTTGGCGTGATTGGCGGTCTCGACCACCGACATGCCGAGCGCCAGGATCACGCCGAGCGAGATTGGCACGTCCATGTTGAGCGCGCCAGAGCGCAAAGCCCGCCAGGCGCTCGCGAAGAACGGCCGTCCACTATAGGCCGCCGCCGGCAACGCGATCAGCGCCGAAGCCCAATGGAAGAAATCGCGCGTTTCCGGCGTGATGTCGCTAGCATTGCCGGCCCACACCGACACCGACAGCAGCATGACGTTCATGGCGGCAAAACCGGCGATGGCAAGACAGCGCGTCAGCCGGCGTGCTTCGGCGGCGGCCTCCTCCTCGGCGCGCAGCGGCGCGAAGGGATAGCCGTGGTAGCCTGCCTCCTCCAAGGTCTGCAGGATCTGCGCCGGCGCGATGGCGCCGTCGGTCCAGCTCACGTGCAGACGCCGGTTGGTGAAATTGAGCCGCGCCTCGGTCACTCCCGGCAGCCGCTTCACCGCGCTCTCGATACGGCCGATGCAGGCGCCGCAGGCGATGCCTTCAACCGCGAGATCCATGCCGAGCGTGCCATCTCCCGATGGCCGGGCAAACAGCGAAAGGTCGACGGTTTCCGCCATCGGGGGTCAGATCCAAATTCAGCTCAGCGCCGTTTTCACCGCAGCGTCACGCGGCTGCGCGAGCGAAACACGCGCTCGCCGCCGCGGTAGAGATCGATGATCAGTTCCCATTGCCCAGACTGCGCCTGCGCCGCGCCATGAAAGGCGCCGTCGCCCACCGCGTGTACCGCAATGACATGATCGAGCCTGTCGTCGGCGGGGTGCGCCAGCCGTGCGTCGGCGGTGAGGCCGCGCAAGGGCACGCCCACCGCATCACGCGCGGTGACGTCGAGCTGCGCAGCGCCCGCGCTATCGCGCGTAAGCTCGCCGCTCACCCGCCAATTTAGCGCGTTCTGGCGCTGCGCCAGGCCGGCTTCGTGCTCGAACTGCAGTCCGGCCTTGTAGGAACTGAGCGTCTCGACACCGCCGAAGGTCGAAATGGCGGCGCGCACCAGCACGCCATTGACTGCGAACACGACCACGAAAAATCCAACCAGCCAGAGCAGCACGGTTCGGCCAGTCAAGACGCGGGGCTTTTTTTGCGCAGAGGCTTGCATCGGTCGACTCCCTCAGGGTCCGAAGAAGTGGTCGCGGGCCTCGGCCTGTTCGCCGGTCGCCACGTCGGTCAGGCGAAACACGATCGGCGTCGAGGCCGGCGGCGTGTCGCCGTAATCGGTCACCAGCACGCGCACCTCGCGAGTGGTGTCGGGGCCGACGTCGATCAGGAGTTGGCCATCCTCGCGCGGCGGCACGCCGACGAAATCGATCAGGCTCGCCGGCAAGCCGTTGAACGCCAGAATGAAGTCGCGCATGCGCAACTGCTTGTTGACGATGCGGATGGTGTAGCCGTTGCGCACCGCGCCATTCGACAGCCGCACCGACATCGGGTTGCGGTCGTGGATGCTGCTCAGCCCCTCGCTCTCGCGCGTCGCCAGAGTGAAGATCATGATGCCGCCGGCGATAGCGATGATCGCGGCATAAAGCACCGTGCGCAGGCGCATGATCTTGACGAAGCCCGGCTTGCCTTCCATGCGGCGCTTGATGTTGATGTCGGTGTCATAGCCGATGAGCCCGGTGGGGCGGCCGAGCTTGGTCATCATCGCGTTGCAGGCGTCGATGCACAGCCCGCATTGGATGCAGCCGAGATCGGCGCCGTTGCGGATGTCGACGCCGGTCGGACAGACGTGCACGCACTGCTTGCAGTTGGTGCAGTCGCCGGCCGGCTCGCCGCGTGCCCGCAATTCATTAGCCTTGCTCACGGCGCAGCGCGGTTCGCCGCGGTCGTAGCGGTAGGTGACGTTGAGCGCGTATTCGTCAGTCAATGCCGCCTGGATGCGCGGCCATGGACACATATAGAGACAGACCTGCTCGCGCATGTGGCCGGCAAGCGTATAAGTGGTGAAGGTGAGAATACCGATGAAGGCGTAGGCGATGAAAGGCGCCTGCAGGGTGGCGAGATGCTTCACCAGCGTTGGCGCGTCGGCGAAATAGAGCACCCAGGCGCCGCCGGTCCACCATGCCACCATCAGCCAGAGAAAGTGCTTCGCCGCCTTGCGCGCATAAGTCTCGGCGGTCCATTTGTGGCTGTCGCGCTGCAGGTGATCGCGTCTGTCGCCTTCGGTGAGCCGCTCGATCGCCTGGAACAGGTCGGTCCACACCGTCTGCGGGCATAGATAGCCGCACCAGACCCGACCGGCGACCGCGTTCATCAGGAACAGAACGATCGAGGCCACGATCAGCAAGCCGGTGATGTAATAGACTTCCTGCGGCCAGATCTCGATGAAGAAGAAATAGAAGCGGCTGTTCGGCAGATCGATCAGCACCGCCTGCGCCGGCGCGTTCGGACCGCGGTCCCAGCGCACGAACGGCAGCAGATAGTACACGCCCAAAGTGGCGAGCAGCACCGCCCATTTGATGCGGCGGAACAGCCCGTGCACGCTCTGCGGATAGATCTTGCGGCGCGGCGCATAGAGCGGAGAATCGTCCTGCGGCGGCGGCGCGGAACCGGCTTTCGCCTCGGCTATCAGGCGCGACAACGCGGGCGTGCCCGCGGCGGTCTGGTCGAGCGACAAAGTGCTGTCCGCATGCACAATCACTTCTCTCCGCCGCCGAAGCTGTAGACGTAAACAGTGAGCGCCTTGATGACCGGTTCGCTCAGGCGACCTTCCCAGGCCGGCATGGTGCCGCCGCGGCCGTTCTGAATGCCCTGCATGATGGTTTCTTTTTCGGGTCCGTAGAGCCAGATCTTGTCAGTGAGGTTGGGCGCGCCGATCTCCTGATTACCCTTGCCTTCGGGCCCATGGCAGACCGTGCAATTGTCAGCGAACACCTTTTTGCCAAGCACAAGATCCGCGCCTTTCTCTGTCGACAGACCCGACAGCGAGCGAACAAAGTCGGCCACCGCGGAAATCTGATCGGCCTTGAGTATGCCGTCGCGGCCGAAGGCCGGCATGTTGCCTTCGTGGTCCTTGGGATCGCCCGAGCGTGCGCCGTGTCGAATAGTCTGCTCGATTTCCGCGATCTTGCCGCCCCACAGCCAAGCATCGGCGTTCAGATTGGGGTAGCCACGGCCGCCGCCGCCGCCAGCACCATGACAAGGTGCACAATTGTTGGCGAATGCGGAGCGTCCCACTGCGCGGGCAAAATCCATCAATTGCGGATCCTTAACGATGTCTCCAACCGAAGCGTTGGTTAGCTTCACCATCATCGGCCCGCGTAACGCCGTGAGCTCATCAAGGTCGGCGACCACGGCGCTCCGCGCGTGCCAGGCGATGATGCCCTGCGTCGAATTGGTTAGCAGCGGCCATGCCGGATAGACGACCCAATAGCCGACCGCCCAGACGATGCAGGCGTAGAACGTCCACAGCCACCAGCGCGGTAGCGGCGTGTTGAGTTCGTGGATGCCGTCCCATTCGTGACCGGTGGTCGCGGTTCCGGTCAGCTGATCGATCTCTTTATGCTCTTCAGCCACCGATCAGTCCTCCCGCAGCGGAATGCGCGCGTCGTGATCAAACTGCGCCTTGCGCGAGGGCCACAGCGCGTAAACGAGCACAGCCGCGAAGATGACGACGAAATAGATGAGGCCCCAGGTCTGGGCGAACTCGGAGACAGCTTTGTAGGTCGGGTCCATCGGGCTCACCGGATATTGGCTTTGTCGTCATAAAGCTTGAAATTGACCTGAGTGCCGAGCATCTGCAGATAGGCGATCAGCGCGTCGGCTTCGGTGATGCGGCCCGAGACGCCGGCGAAATCTCGCGTCTGCACGTTCGGGTAGCGTTTGGCGAGATCGGCGGCGTCCGCACTGTCGTTCGTGTCCTGCGCCACGACGTCCTGCGTGGCGTGCGCGATCATGTCAGACGTGTAGGGCACACCGAGATCGGCCTGCACCTTCATGTTCTCCCCGATGTGGCGGTAGTCGAGATCGGTCTGCTCGAGGAACGAGTAGTCCGGCATGATCGAGCCCGGCACCACCGAGCGCGGATTGCGCAGGTGGTCGCGGTGCCAGTCGTCGGAATATTTGCGGCCGACGCGTGCGAGATCGGGACCCTGCCGCTCCGATCCCCATTGGAACGGATGGTCGTACATGCTCTCGGCGGCGAGCGAGTAATGGCCGTAGCGCTCGACCTCGTCGCGCAACGGCCGGATCATCTGCGAATGGCAGAGATAGCAGCCTTCGCGCACGTAGATGTCGCGGCCGGCAAGTTCGAGCGGCGTATAGGGCCGCACGCCCTCGACCTTTTCGATCGTGTTCTTCAGATAGAACAGCGGCACGACTTCGACCAGGCCGCCGATGGCGATGACGATCAGGATACCGATCACCAATATGATCGAGTTCTTTTCGAAAACCGCGTGTTTTTGCCAAAGTGACATTATCGTCCCCGCTTTATTCCGCCGGCGCCAGCGCAAGGCTGGCGGGTTCTGCGGCTTCCGCCGAGGTCACGGTCTTCCAGAGGTTCCAGGCCATGATCAGCGCGCCGCCGAGGAACAAGACGCCGCCGAGCGCGCGGATGATGTAGAAGGGATGCATCGCTTCCACGGTCTCGACGAAGGAATATTCGAGGAAGCCGAGCGACGTGTAGGCGCGCCACATCAGGCCCTGCAGGATGCCCGCCACCCACATCGATGTGATGTAGAGTACGATGCCGATGGTCGAGATCCAGAAGTGCCAGTTGACCAACTTGAGGGAGTAGAGCCTGCGATTCCACAGCCACGGCACCAGGCAATAGATCGCACCAAACGAGATGTAACCGACCCAGCCGAGCGCGCCGGAATGCACGTGGCCGATGGTCCAGTTGGTGTAATGCGACAGCGAATTGACGATTTTCACCGACATCATCGGCCCTTCGAAAGTCGACATGCCGTAGAACGCGACCGACACCACCATCATGCGCAGCACCGGATCGGTACGCAGCTTGTCCCAGGCACCGGACAGCGTCATGATTCCGTTGATCATGCCGCCCCAGGACGGCATCCACAGCATGATCGAGAACGTCATGCCCAGCGTCTGCGCCCAGTCCGGCAGCGCCGTGTAGTGGAGGTGATGCGGGCCGGCCCAGATGTAGAGAAAAATCAGCGCCCAGAAATGGATGATCGACAGCCGGTAGGAATAGACCGGCCGCTCGGCGCGCTTGGGGATGAAGTAGTACATGATGGCCAGGAAGCCGGCGGTGAGGAAGAAGCCGACCGCGTTGTGGCCGTACCACCACTGTACCATGGCGTCCTGCACGCCCGACCAGACGATGTAGGACTTGGACGAAAAGATCGAGACGGGGATCGCGGAATTATTGCCGAGATGCAGCACCGCAATGGTGATGATGAAGGCGAGATAGAACCAGTTGGCGACGTAGATGTGCGGCTCGGTGCGCCGCATGATCGTGCCGAGGAAGACAAAGAGATAGGTCAACCACACGAGGGTCAGCCAGAGGTCGGCATACCATTCCGGTTCAGCGTATTCCTTCGACTGCGTAATGCCGAGCAGATAACCGCTGCCGGCGATGAGAATAAAGAAATTGTAGCCGAGCACGACGAACCAGGGTGAGAGGTCGCCGACGAGCCGCGCGCGCGAGGTGCGCTGCACAACGTAGAGCGAGGTGGCGATCAGCACGTTGCCGCCGAAGGCGAAGATCACCGCCGAGGTGTGCAAGGGACGCAGGCGCCCGAACGTCGTCCACGGCAAATCGAGATTGAGGATCGGCCAGGCGAGTTCGCAGGCGATGTAGAGGCCGACGGCAAAACCGGCGATGCCCCAGAACATAGAGGCGACGGTCGCGAATTTGACCGGGCCCATGTTGTAGTTCGGCTTGCCGCCGACGGTCAGCGGCGGCGCTCCGGCGGGGCGATCGTAATAGCGGTTGATGATCGCAAACACCGCCGCGATGCTGCCAGCCGTGAACAGATAGGCGTGGAATGCGTATTCCGGGGTATAGGCTTTGGCCGCGACCACGATCGACAGCAGCGCCAGCGCCGTAAAGGCCAAAGCCAAGCCTCCTTCGCCGAGAGTCATCGCCTTTTGAGGAGCAAGCGCATTCGCCATTCTGCTATCCCGTTGTTCCCATTGCCTGACCGGCCCGAAATATGGAGGACCCGAAATTGAGATATTGGCCGAGCGGGCGGTATTCTCTTTGACGCAGGTCAATCGCACGCGTTTCGCGGACGGTCGCCTAAGGGATTTCCCTGATTGCGCGGAAAATGCTCAATGCATGGCCAGCCTTTGCGCGGCTAGCGGACGGCGGCCTGCCCTCAGCCGCCTAGGGCGAATTGGCCTTCAATTGCGGGGAGCGTGGCCGTCGGCGTCGGCGCCGCTGGCTCCGGCAGGCAATCGCCGCGATAGAGCACGCCGAGGCTGAAGCCGTCGTCCGCCAGCAGCATGGCGGTCGCGGCCGCTGGATTTTTGTCGACCGGCAAAGCCGATGGCCGCACCATTTTCTTCCAGGCCGCCTGCTCGGGCCGGAAGGTGATGCAGGGACTGAGCACCTCGACAAAAGCAAAGCCGGGCCAGCGGAGGCCTTCGACGATCAATTCGGCTAGGCCGTCCGGATCGCCGGCAAACCCGCGCGCCACGAAATTCGCTCCGGCCGCGATGGCGAGTTGCAACGGGTGGAAGGGCCGCAGCCCGATCCCGCCGGGCGCGATCGGGCTGTCCCAATCCGACTCGGTGGTCGGCGACGGCTGGCCCTTGGTCATGCCGTAGACGCGGTTGTCCATCACCAGATAGAGCATGTCGACGTTACGCCGGCAGGCATGGATGAAATGATTACCGCCGATGGAAAACCCGTCGCCGTCGCCGCCGACGGCGATCACTTCGAGATCGGGTCGCGTCAGCTTGAGGCCGGTGGCGACCGCCAGCGCGCGGCCGTGTACGCCGTGAAATCCGTAGCAGCTGGTATAAGCCGGCAGCCGCGACGAGCAGCCGATGCCCGACACCAACACGATCTCGTGCGGTGGCCGGCCGTGCGTGGCGAGCCCGCGTTCGAGCGCGGCGATCACGCCGTAGTCACCGCAGCCGGGACACCAGATCGGATGCGCGCCGGAGGAAAAATCCTTGGCCTTCAGCACGCAGTGGACATCGTCGACAGCTGTCATGTCATTCATGATTTCAAATCCCCTCACATGACGTAGGAGGCGACTTCGGCCGGCCGGAATGGCAATGGCCCGGGCCGCGCCACGCTTTCCGCGCTCGGCGGGATCGCTTTCTGACCGACCAGATGACGATAGAGCTGGGCGGCGTGGTTCTGCTCGATCACGATGATGCGGCGCGCGCCGTAAATGGCGCGCGCGATCGCCTGCATCGGCAACGGCGACAGAACGCGCAATGCAACCACGCGAACGCGTTGACCGGCCGCCGCGAGACGCCGTGCCGCCACCCGCGCCGGCCCGACGCTGGAGCCGAATGCCAGCAGAACGACATCGCCCTCGCCCCAGGTCTCGCCCCAGAACTCGCCGGGGTCGAAACGCTGCAGCTTGCGGGCACGCTTGTTGATCTGCGCGGCGTGTATGCCAGCGCCGCTCGCCGGCAGGCCGATTTCATTGTGGGTGAGCCCCTCCGCTACCCATTGATAGCCGGGCGTGCCCGGCACCGGCATCGCGGTTATGGGATCACTATCGACCGCGTAACGCTTGAACAAGGGATCGCCTTGGGGTGCACCATTGGTACGACGCTTGAGCGGCTTCGGTCGCTTGCCGGGCGGATCGATGACGGCTTGCGCCTGTCCAAGCGCCTGGTCGGACAGCACGATGACCGGCGTTTGCAAGGATTCCGCGACATAGACCGCGTATTCAGCTGTGTTCAAGCAGTCGGCCACCGAAATCGGCGCCAACACCACGCGCGGCGCATCGCCGTGTCCGCCATAGATCGCGATATTGACGTCGCTCTGTTCCGTTTTCGAGGCGATGCCGGTGGACGGGCCGGCGCGCATCACGTCGATGACCACGGCCGGGATTTCGGCTGCAACCGCGAGGCCTAGCGTCTCGCCCATCAGTGACATGCCGGGCCCCGAAGTCACCGTCATCGCCGGCGTACCGCCATAGGAAGCGCCGAGTGTCATATTGATGGCGGCGAGTTCGTCCTCGGCCTGCACCAGGCGGCCGCCCAGTTTACGGATTTCCGGCGCCAGCCATTCGACCAGATCGGTCGCCGGCGTGATCGGATAGCAGCCGACGAAGCGCACGCCGCCACGCAGTGCGCCGAGCGCCAGAGCCTGGTTGCCCGTGATCAGCCACCGCGAAGCCTGTTGCGGCGGATCGAGCCGCAGGTTGAGCGTCAATCCGGCCGCCGCTTCAATGCCGGCCGCGGCGCTCGCTTGGCTTGCGGTGACAGCCTCGGCACCCTTACCGGAAAGCACAATGCCGATCGCCCCCTGCAGTTGGCGCGCATCGATGCCGATCAGCGCTAAGACAACGCCCGCCGCAAACATGTTCACCCGCCGCCCGCTCAGTCCATGTTCGATCCGGCTCGCGTGCGGATCGCTCATCGCCAACGTGACTATGCGCGCCTTCGATTTGGCAACGCCGGCCGGTACCGGACCCGCCTGCGGATCGGCGAGAATCACCGAAGCGCCATCGAGTGGGATTTCGGCGCCGAACTGCTCGACCTTTTCCCAGTCGAGCGCCGACGAACAGATCGAAGCGATTGGGCTGCGCTTCAATCCGCTCGGTCGAGATTTGTAGCAGCGCCGCCGCCTCGCCGCCGCGCACCTGCGGCCCGAATAACTGCGTCATCAGGCCGTAATATCCGGCATGCGCGGCGGCGCGCAACAGGACGGTGCCGGCCGTCATCGCGCCGGCACCGCCACTTCCGGCGAACACGATCGCTACCGATGCGCGCGCCATGGCTTTGCTCCGTTCAGCTGTAGCCGAGCCAGTGCCAATAGGTGGCGCCGAGCAGCATCACCAGCGCGAACGCGATGATCGTCAGCACGAAGCCAGTGCGCACGAAGTCGCGGGCGCTGAACGTCTCCGTGCCATAGGCGACCATGTTCTGCGGCGCGTTCACCACCAGGATGAAGCCGAAGCTGACGACGAATTGCAGCAACATCGTCATGCCGATGATGTTGATGCCCGGCGTCGCCACGCCTTTGAGCACTGCGATCACGATCGGGATCATCGCGGAAGCGAGCGCGGTGGCGCTGGCAAAACCGAGATGGATCACGACCAGGAACAGACTCATCACCGCAAGAATGAAGAGCACGGTTGCATTCTTCAGGCCGAACTGCAGAACGACGATATCGGCGAGCCAGCTCGCGGCCTTAGTCTGCAGCAACGCGGTGCCGAGGCTGATGCCGACGCCGAATAGGATGACGGTGCCCCACGGAATCTTCGGCTGCGCCTCCTTCCACGTCATGATGCCGAAGCCGGGCAGGAACATCAGAGCCACCGCCGTGATCGTGGTGGTGCTGGTGTCGAATTTATGCAGCACGCCTTCGGTCGCCCAGAACGCGATCAGGGTCACCGACAACACCAGCAGCTTGATTTCCGAGGCTTTCATGGAACCAAGCGCCGCCAGCGATTTGCGGATGCCTTCGCGGCCGCCCGGCACTTGCGCCACTTCCGGCGGCATCATGCGGGTCATCACGAAGTAGAGCGCGATGCACATCAGGACGGCGAACGGCCCGGCGGCGATCAGCCAATCGAGCCAGGTAATGGTCTTGCCGAACGTCTTTTCGATGAAGCCGACGGCGACCATGTTCTGCGCCGCGGCGGTCTTGATGCCGACGTTCCAGATACTGGCGGTCTGCACCGTCGTGATCATCAGCATGCTGGCGAAGGCGCCGCGCTTGTTGACGCCATAGACGGTGATGATGCCGAGGGTAATCGGCACCAGGCAGGCCACCCGCGCCGTGGTCGACGGCACCATGAGCGCGATGACGAAGCCGACCAGAATGGTGCCCACCACCACATGCCGCGTCTCGGTGCCGACGCGCGCGAGAATGCTGAGCGCGATGCGCTTGTCGAGACCGGTCGCCGTCATGGCGGCGGCGAGGAACAGCGCCGCCGCGACCAGCACCAGCGCCGTATTGGCGAAGCCGCTGAAGGCAAGCCCGAGCGCGCCGCTGGTGCCGAGCAGCACTTTCGGATTGGCGACGTTCGGCGCCAGTCCGAGCAGGAATGCCATCAAGGCCGCGATCACGATCGCCGAGACGGCGTAATCGATCGCCTCGGTCATCCAGATGATGACGGCGAAGGCGAGAATCGCCAGCATGCGATGCCCGGCGACCGGCAAGCCGGACGGCGTCGGCAACAGCAGAATGACAACCAACGCCGCAACCGCGGCGAACAAGCCCCAATTTGAACTAAACCAGTTGGATTCTTTTACGCTCGGCTGAGCAGCCGCGCGAACGGTTGATTGTGTGAGGGTGGACATCGATTCCTCCTTGAGGAAAATCCGTCACCCTTAAAGATGCACGAAATGCAATTGAGCGCGTTGCGACAAATCAAAAAAGGCGTGACATTGTGGGGTTTTATGCGTCGTTTTCGGCGGTAGCCGGCGGCACGCTCTGACGAAAAAATCGGCAGATAAGGTGCGCCTCCGCGCACGATGGCCGCGGAGGCGTACCTTTTAGAGACGCCCCTAAAACTAGGCGGCGGTCTTCACGTCGATCTTTTTGACCTGGGCCGGCGCCGGTTTCGGCACGGTCACCTTGAGCACGCCTTTGTCGATGCTGGCCTTGATGGCGTTGGCATCGACCCCGTCCGGCAATTCGAGCGAACGCACGAACGAACCGTAGCTTCGCTCGACCAGCCGGAAGGTCTTATCCTTCTCTTCCTTTTCCACCTTCTTCTCGCCGCGGATGGTGAGGACGTTGTCGGCGAAATTGACCTGCACGTCCTTTTCCTCGAGGCCGGGCAGTTCGGCAGTGATTTCGATCTGCTTGTCGTTTTCCGTCACATCCACGCTCGGCACCATCTCCGCGGTACCGCCGCCCGAAAACGCGGGGAACCCCCGCGTGAAGTCGTCGAACAGCCGGTCGATCTCCCGTTGCAGCGACATGAAAGGATTGTCGCTACGCGCTACGTTACGATCGCGGCCGACTGGCATCAAAGATCTGAGGTTCATGGGAAGCCTCCGCATTCTGCGGCGCCATCTTCTTTTGGTGGCGTCGGATCGTGCATACACAGATGCCCGGACGGCGCCTTGCGTCAGATCAATATTGACAAAATAAAGCCGCGCCCCGCGCAAGCGGGACGCGGCTAATAAGCTTGCGCGGTTAATGCGTTATCGCGGTATCCGACGGCTCAATCGTAAGTCCGGAGGTCGGTTCAATCCAGACCAGATGATCCTTCACCGCCTTGACGCCGGCTGTGTTTTCGGCGGCCACTTTCAGCGCCTCGCGTTGGCGTTCGTCCATTATCACGCCCCACAGCTCGACCACGCCGTCGTGCACCACGACGTTGACGCTGGCGGCCGGCGCCCATTGCTCTTTCTGCATTTCCGCCAGCAAATGTTCGCGGATGGAGGCATCATCGGTAACGGCGGGCTGCGCTACGCGCGCCAGACTGACCATGGCGTGCATGAGATTGGACCGCGTCACGATCCCGACCACCTGGCCGCCGCAGAGGACCGGCACGCGTTTGATGCGCTTGCGCTCCATCAGGTCGACAATATCCTCGATCGGCGTGACCTCGTCGACGGACTGCACCTCCTTGGTCATCACTTCGGAGACTTTGCAGCCGTGCGAATGACTGTATTCTGAAGCCATTCGGCCCGGGCCCATCAGGAATTCGAGCCAGCGCGAGCGATGTCGCTCGGTCCTCGTCTCGCGGCGACGCAGGAAATCGCCTTCCGACAGCACGCCAACCAAATTGCCGTCTTTGTCGATCACCGGCAGGCCGCTGATGTGATGCTGGAGCATCAGCCGCGCCGCCTGCAAAACCGTCGCATTCGGATCGATCGAGATCACGTCGCGGGTCATCACATGTTCGGCGTTCATGGCAATCTCCCTCTTCGAATTAAAAAATATGCCAGCACAAAAGCCATGCAATGACGTTGATTCAGGTCAACTGAACGACGGGTTTAGTGCTTCCACTCCGGCGGCGGCACCGGCCGCCACGGGCGCTTGAGCCGTAGGTCGTCGGCAATCGCGTTGGCCGCGATATAGCCGGGCGCACCATTGACGCCGCCACCATTGCCCGACGATGAGCCGCAGAGATAGAGCCCTTCTATTGGAGTGCGCGAACCGGGCAACAGCGGGTGCGGCCGGTTGATGCCAAGCTGGGTAGGCACATAGGCGCCCACGCGCACCGCACCCTGCCGCATGTTGACATTGAGTTTTTCGATGTCGAGCGGCGTGAACAGATAGCTGCCGAGCAGGTTGTCGCCTTCGAGGTTCGACGCGTAGACGCGCCAATAGTCGAGCACCCGTTGGCTGTAGCCGGCGCGGTTCTTCTCCCATTCCTGCGGTGAGCCGTCGACCGAATAGGGCGCGAACGGCCACCAGAAGGCGACGTGGCGGCCGGCCGGCGCATAGCTCGGATCGAACACGCTGTTGCAGGCGCCATTGCCCATCAACACCTTGGGGAATTTCCCGGCCGCGCAGTCCTCGAAGCAGCTCGCCACCTCGTCGATATGATCCATGCCGAAGAATATGTTGTAGGCGCGCGCAATATCGGGGTCGAAGGCTTCGGCGCGGTACCGCGGCGGATTTTTCAGCGCCAAGTGCAAAGTAACCAGGCTGTGGTTGCCCCAGTGCCAGGCCTGGGCCTTCTCCCGTGCGGGCTCAGGAAATGGCGTCTCGCCGGCCATCTGCAGCGTCGTCGGAAAGTCGATGGCGCTGGCGACGAATTTGCTGCCGCCGACAAATCGGCCGTCGGCAAGCTTGACGCCGGTGGCACGGCCGCCCTCGATCTTGATTTCCTTCACCTCGGCGTCGGTGATCACTTCGCCGCCACCCGCTTCAACGACGCGCTTGAGCGCCAGCGGCAGCGACACCGCGCCGCCGACCGGCAGCGTGAAGCTCGCGATGTTAGCGAAGATCGCCGGGAATACGATGCCGGCGCCGGGCACGTTCTCAGTGGTGATCACATGCATATAAGAGGTGAACAAGGTGCGGATTCGCTCGTCGACGAAGTGCTTGCGCACCACGCTGAACAGGTCGTGTTGGGCGTGCGACAGCAATTCCTTCGCCTTCGGTCCGCTGAGCCGGTCGACAAGCTGCCCGCTCGGCAGCGGCGCGTTGTAGAGCAGCGAGACCAAGAGCGGCCGCATCTCCGCGCAGTAGGTGTGCCAGAGGGTCCGGAACGTCTCGGCATCCTGCCTGGAGAAACGCGCCAGCGAGGCGCAGGTCTTGTCGAGGTCCTTGTAGATCACGATGCCGGTGCCGTCGCGGAACACGGCCGCCTGCTGCACCGGCGGTTCGATGTAGGAAAAGCCGTAGCGATGCAGTTCGAGGTCAGCGAGCAAGGGGCTGAGCCCCATCCCCATATAGAAATTGGCGTGCAGGTTGAGCTTATAGCCGGGAAGAATGCGCTCTTCGGTACTCGAGCCGCCGCCAATGCGGTTGTTGCGTTCGAGTACCCCGATTTTCAGGCCGGCGCGCACGAGATAGGCGGCGAGCGTCAACCCGTTATGGCCGGCGCCGATGACAACCCCGTCGAAATCCGTCATGCGGCCCCCGGTCCGGACGTTCGATCACGCCTCCGCACGCGATGGAGCCTACTATGATACCGTCAACGCAACAACGCACTTATGGCGAGCGTTGCAGTGCGCACAAAAAAATGCCCCGGCGAACGATGCCGGGGCAGTGTAGCCGAACATTATCAGGGAGAACGACGTTCGGCAGTCCAAACGCAGGAGAAACTAAGCGTTTAGCCGGTTGAGCGCCGCGCGGTTGCGCAGCACGATGCGGCGGGAACTCGGCACGGCGATCGCCGCGGTGTTTTCAAGCTGAGTCAACGTGCGTGACACGGTCTCGATGGTGAGGCCAAGATAGTCGGCGATATCCTGACGCGACATCGGCAGCTCGATCTCGTTGCCGACCGGGACGCGCGCCGCCATTTCCAGCAGGAACCCGGCCACGCGCTCCTGCGCGGTCTTGATGAGCAGCAGGATGTGGGCTTGCACGCGCTGCAATTCGCCGGCCGTCATAGTCCAGAGTTTGCGCGCGGTTTCGTTGTCCCGCGCCGCCAGGCTGACCAGGGTGCTGCGCTTGATGACCAGAACCTTCGAGTTGACGATTGCTTCGGCGGAGAAGGTATGCGCGTCGCCCACTTCGAGGCCGAAGACATCGCCGGGCAAATAGAAGGCGCCGATCTGCCGGCGACCGTCATTGAGCACCTTGTACGTGCGGACGCTTCCGCTTACCACTTTGTAGAGGTATTCGGCCGGCTCGTTTTCGCCATAGATCTCGGCGTTGCGCGCGAAAGGCATCGACGCGCCGACCAGTTCGATCGGAGTACCGAGGGAGTGGCTGTTCATCTCGGTAATCGGATGGGGAACGTGGGCCGCGGGGTGGCGCGAAGAGCTGCGAGTCATCGTCTGGGAGAGCATGGCGCGGGTCCTCGATGAATTCGGTAATTCTGAATACCTCTGGAGCCGCCGGCTCGAAATTCAGATAATCTCCATAGGGGGTTTACCGGAGGTGGGTGCGAGGTGATTCTGACGTCCGCCCGAGGGGGTAGCTGGGCCGGGTTAAATGCCTGAAATCGCAGCGAAATTGAAATCGATCCCGGACGTGAACCGCGGCCGGGTTTTGCACTATGGCCTGGCCCCGACCACCGTCGCCCTGGCGCTCGCGGCGCGCGCCCTGCTGGCACCGCTGTTCCACGTCGATACGGTATTCCTGTACTTCGTGCCGCCAATATTGGTTTCCGCCGGAATCGGCGGATTTGGTCCAGGGCTTCTGGCGACGGCGCTAGGACTTCTTGCCGCATTTTTTGCGGTCGTGACGCCGCAGGGCGTTTTGAGTATCGGCATTGCCAATGGAATCGCCTTCGCCATCATCGGCATCGGCGTGGCCTGGGGCGGCGAATTGTTGCGGCAAAGCCGCGTCCGCATGCGTTTCATGGCGCGCGACGCGCTAGCGCGCGAGGCGCATCTGCAGTCGATTCTCGACACCGTGCCGGAAGCCATGATCGTCATCGATGAGTACGGCACCATGCAATCGTTCAGCAGCGCCGCCGAACGCTTGTTCGGCTGCGCGGCTGCCGAGGCGATCGGACAGAACGTCAAAACTCTGATGCCCGCGCCCTACCGCGAAAATCATGACGGATACCTGCATCGCTACCTAAGTACCGGCGAGCGCCGCATTATCGGCATTGGCCGCGTGGTGGTGGGCCAGCGCAAAGACGGCTCGACCTTCCCGATGGAATTGGCGGTCGGCGAAATGAAATCGGATAACCAGCGATACTTCACCGGTTTTATCCGCGACTTGACCGAGCGACAGGATACCGAAGCCCGCTTGCAGGAACTGCAGTCCGAGCTCGTCCACATTTCCCGGTTGACGGCGATGGGCGAAATGGCGTCGACGCTGGCGCATGAGCTCAATCAGCCGCTATCGGCGATCTCCAACTACCTGAAAGGCTCGCGACGGCTGCTGGACGGCGCCACCGACGAGAAATCCGTCGCCATGTGCGATGCCTTGGACAAGGCGGCCGACCAGGCCATGCGCGCAGGGCAGATCATCCGGCGACTGCGCGATTTCGTCGCGCGTGGCGAAAGCGAACGGCGCGTAGAAAGCATCACCAAGCTGGTCGAGGAAGCCAGCGCCCTGGCGCTGGTCGGCGTGAAGGACCTCGGCATCCGCGTGCAATTCCAGTTCAAACCGGAAATCGACCTGGTGCTCGCCGACCGCGTGCAAGTCCAGCAGGTCCTGCTTAACCTGATCCGCAACGCGATGGACGCCATGGAATCCTCGCCGACGCGCGACCTCATCATCGGCATTGCGCCCGCGGACGGCGGCCAGGTTAAAATCAGCGTGACCGACAGCGGTTCGGGAATATCACCCGACATCGCCGAGCAACTGTTCCAGCCCTTCGTCACGACCAAGCGCCAGGGCATGGGTGTCGGTTTGTCGATTTCGCGCACCATCGTGGAGGCGCATAACGGACGTATCTGGGTGGAAGCCAACCCGGCCGGCGGCACTACATTTCATTTCACGCTCGCGGTCGTAAACGAAGGGGATGTCGACGATGCAGCCTGAGCCGGCCATCTTTGTGATCGACGACGACGATGCCGTCCGGCAGTCGCTTGAATTCCTGCTGAAAACCGCAGGCTATGCGGTAACCGGATTCGAGTCGGCTAAGGCGTTTCTTGAAATCCTGCCGCAACTGCGATCCGGTTGCATCATCACCGACGTGCGCATGCCCGAGATCACCGGCATCGACCTGCTGCGCCGCATCAAGGAGCGCGGCGTCGATTTTCCGGTGATCGTGATCACCGGCCACGGCGATATTTCGCTCGCGGTCGACGCCATGAAGCTCGGCGCAGTCGATTTCCTGGAAAAGCCGTTCGATGACGACCAGTTGCTCGCCGCGCTCAAGTCCGCCCTCAATCAGGATGCCGACCAGGCCGAACGCAAGGCCGAGCTTTCGGAGATCCACGACAAGCTGGCGGTGCTGTCGAACCGCGAACGCCAGGTGCTCGACGGCCTGGTGGCGGGCAGCGCCAACAAGACCATCGCGTTCGATCTCGGCATCAGCCCGCGCACGGTCGAGATCTATCGGGCCAACCTGATGACCAAGATGGCGGCCAACAGTCTGTCCGATCTGGTGCGGATGGCGATGATGGCCGGCATTCTCAAGAACACCGGCAAAGGCGCCTGAACGAGGCCCTCGAGCAGTTCACGCTATTTTTTCACGCCAAGCCCGCTCATGAAGCGCGCGCGGATCTGGACCGGATCGCGGTCGGTGGTGCCGGTTCCCGGCTTGTTGTCGATGCGCACGGCGATCAGGCTTGGGCCGCCCTTGAGCGCAGCGACGAACAGGCGCTCGAAGTCATCCTCGTCGGCGGCCCAGGCGGCATTGGCGATGCCCGAGCCGCGCGCGATGGCGACGAGGTCGGCGACCGAGGCGCTAGCCGTCGGCTGGCCGCCGGTGATCTGATAGAGGCCGTTGTCCCACACCACCATGGTCAGATTCTTCGGCGCCTGCGTGGCGACCGTGGCAAGACAGCCGAGTTGCATCAGCAGCGAACCGTCACCCTCCAGCGCGACCACATGCCGCTGCGGCTGCGCGATGGCGACGCCGAGGCCGATCGGAATGGTCAGCCCCATGCTGCCCAGCATGTAATAGTTTTGCGGGCGCTGGCCGCTCATCCATAAATCGAAATTGGCGTTGCCGATGCCGCCGATCACAGCCTCGTCGTGCTTGAGCTTCCCGACCAGCCGCTTGGTCAGATCGAAGCGGTTCATCACCTTGGCATTATGGGCGCCGATGGCGCCGGTTTGCGTTGCGGTCATCGGTTCAAGCCTCGAATACTTTGCCGCCGGTCAGCAGCGGCGACAGGATGAAGGCGACCGGGGCCTGCGTCGCCACCGCCTGCTTGATCGAACGGTCGACGATGAAGGCGAGTTCGTCGTGGCGCGTGATCGTATGGGTTTCCACCCCGAGAGAATCCAGCACCGGCCGTATGGTCTTGCACACCATGGCCTGGCCAAGATTGAACTCGCCGAGCGTGCCGCGCTCGGAGACGAACAGCAGCGCCGGAATCTGGCTCGGCACCACCAGCGAGGCGAGCGCATTCGGCAGGGTGGCAAAGCCCGAGGTCTGCATCAGCACCGCGCCGCGCATGCCGCCCATCCAGGCGCCGGTGACGATACCGACGGCTTCTTCCTCGCGCGTGCACGCAAAGGTGGTGAAAAAATTGTCGGCGTGCAGCGCCTTGATCAGCGGCGTGAGCACCTTGTCGGGGACGTAGACGACGAGCTTGACGTCGTTGCTCTTGAGCGTCGCCAGCACGATCTCGTGCCAGGCCGCGACGCGGGTTTTCATGTCATTCATGGCTCGAGCGGCCGCGGTGGCATCGTTGTGAATATCATGGGAATTGTGTGATTTAACCGATAGCGCCGCCGGCCGTGGCACGGCCGCATCCAACGCCATTGCTCCAATGTTCGCAAAAGCTTACCCTAATAACCATAGGGGCGCTAACGAGAAAATATCGCTGACCATAAGGGGAGGATCATGAAGAAAGCTAACGGAATTTCGGCGCCGTCGCGCCGCCAGGTCATCAAGGGCGCCGGCGTGCTGGCGGCCGGCATCGCCGCGCCGTCGGTTCTGAGCGTCCGCTCGGCCTACGCCGCGTATCCGGATCGTCCGGTCAAGATCGTAGTGGCCAATACGCCGGGCGGGCCGTCCGACATCACCGCGCGCATCGTCACCGCCGCGCTGCAACAAAACACCGGCAAGACCTTCATCGTCGAAAACCGCGGCGGCGCCGGCGGCAATATCGGCTTCGGCTATGCGGCCAAAGCGGAGCCGGACGGCTACACCATCCTGCTGATCACAAATTCCTTCTCGGTCAACGTCACGCTCTATCACCAGCTGCCATACAAAGTGGACGACTTCGTCCCGGTTTGCGAGCTGGCGAGTTCGCCCAACACGTTCACGGTGAAATCCGATTCGCCGGCGAAGACGATGAAGGACTTCGTCGCGCTCGCCCGCGCCAACCCGGACAAATACAACTGCGCAACGCCGCCGATCGGCACGTCATCGCAAATGCAACTGGAGTTCCTGAAGGCAACCGAAAAACTGCCGAAGCTCGCCGACGTCGTGTTCAAGGGCGGCGGCGACGCGATCACCGCGCTGCTCGGCGGCAACGTGCAACTGAGTTCCGGCTCGCTCGCGCCGGCGCTGCCGCACATCAAGGCCGGCACGCTGCGCTGCCTCGCCGTCACCGGTGACCAGCGCTGGCCCGAATTGCCCGACGTGCCGACCATGGTGCAGGCCGGCTACAAGGACTTCGTGTTCGCGGTCGATTGCGCGCTGCTGGCGCCGGCCAAGACGCCGCCGGAAGCCGTCAAGTGGCTGGAGACGGAAACGCTCAAGGTTCTCAAAACCAAGGAGATCCAGGACAAGCTGCACAAGGCCGGCTTCCTGGTGCGCGCGCAAGGCGCCGACGCCTGCTGGAAGCGGGTGAACAAGGAAATTGTCCAGTTCAGGGACATCATCGAAACGGCCCACATCAAGAAGATGTAGGACCGCCAGCAGACCTGACGCGCCCGCCGTCACGGAACATTGACGGCGGGCGCAACTGCAGGAGGGTCATACCCCGTGCCGATCAAAGCCATCGAACCGATCGCGGTCAGCTTGCCGATGCTCAAGCCGGTCATCATGGCCGGCGAAGAGGTGCGCCGCGCCGACAACGTGCTGGTACGCATCGAGGCCGATGACGGCACGGTCGGCTGGGGCGAAGCCGCCTCGGCGCCGGTGATGACCGGCGATACGCTCGAGAGCATCGTCGCCGGTGTGCACTATCTCACCCCGGTCTTACGCGAGCGCGAGCCGGCCGATATCGCCGGCGCGCTTGCCGCCATGGACGGCCGCATGTACGGCAATCACGGCGCCAAGGCCGCGATCGAGATCGCGCTGCACGACCTCGCCGGCCGCGCCACCGGAAAGCCGGCGCATGCGCTGCTCGGCGAGAAGAAGCGCAGCCGTCTGCCGCTCTTGGCCGTCGTCGGCAGCGGCGATCTCGACGGCGACCTGCGCGACGCCGAGAAGAAAAAAGTGGCGGGCTTCACCGCCTACAAGATCAAGGTCGGCATCGACACGGCGGAAAACGACGCCGCCCGCACGCGCGCAATCTGCAAGGCGCTCGGCAGCGGCCTGCTGATCTCATCCGACGCCAATCAAGGCTTCAGCACTGAGCAAGCAATTGAATATGTGCGTGCGGTAAAAGGCTGCGGTCTCGACTTCTTCGAGCAGCCGGTCGAGGCCTCCGATCTCGCCGGCATGGCGGCGGTTGCCGCCGCCGCGCCAGAGATCGCCATCGGCGCCGACGAAGGCATCCATTCGCTCGCCGACATCAAGCGCCATCACGAACGCAAGGCCGCGCGCGGCGTCAGCCTGAAGGCGATCAAGCTCGGCGGCCTGCGCGGCGTCGCCGAAGCCGGGGCACTGTGCGACAGCCTCGGCATGAGCGTCAATATCTCATGCAAGACCGGCGAATCGAGCATCGCCTGCGCCGCAGCGCTGCATGTGGCGAGCATCATTCCCAACATCGCCTGGGCGCTCACGTTGACCCATATCGCGCTCGCCGAAGACGTCACCGCGCGACCGATCTCAACCGCGCGCGGCCACGTCGAGACGCTCGACCGCGCCGGCCTTGGCATCGATGTCGATGAAGACCGCGTGCGCCGGCACCGCGTCCTGATCGCCGCCCGCGCCGTCGCCTGAGCGCCACGGGCGTGGAACGATATCCGCCCATGTCACTTTATCCGTCGATATTCGGCCGGTCCGGTCAGGCGTCCCACTCGGACTGCGAGTTCATGAAAAAGCTCCAATGCCCATCATCACCAGCAGGGCGAGCCCGGCAAGAACCAACACAAAACCTAAAACCTTGGCCCAAAACGTCAGCGGCCGCGATGGCGCGTCGACCAGATATTGCTTCAGCTCTCCGGTTTTCACCAGACGATCGTATTCAACAGCATATTCGCGCTTGAATTCCTCGAGCGGCATCGAGCCGGTGAAAATAACGATGTCGAGCGGGAATTTGTCGGGCCGCCAATGATTGACGAAATAGTGCACCGAAAACAAATAAGCGGCGGCAAGCACCGCTTCATCGCCATGCACCACGGTCGCGATGTTGAAGACCCAGCCCGGCAGATACGCGGCGGTTAGCGTCTTGAACCACAGCATGGCGCCGGTTGCGACCAGCATGGTGATGCCCCAGAACGGCGCCCAGTAATCGACCTTCTGCTGATAATTCCAATGGTCGAAGGACGGCCGCGGGCCGCGGCCAAAAAACCATTTCATCATCGCGGCGATGTCGGCGGCGTCCTGCCAATTCGGCATCAACGAATAGGGGCCAAAGATCTTGAAGCTCGACCAGTTCCGCGCGATGTGAACGGCGGCATAGGCAATGTGCCCGACAAAGACGCCGACCATGACCGCGGCGGCAATCCGGTGAACGATGCCGGCGACGTCCGGCCCGCCAAACGCGCGCTCGAAGATCGGCGCCCATGCCGTGTTCGGATAAAGCAAGGGCACGCCGGTCGCCACCAGCAGGATGATACTCACGGCAAACAGAAGGTGAGCCCAGCGCCACAACGGCGTCCAGCGCTCGACATATTGGCCCGCGCCTTGCGGCACCGCGCTTACCTGCACATGCGGCCGCGGCTTGCGTTGCTGGCGGTCGCGCA
>CAVZXY010000003.1:0-76194 GCA_963779345.1 uncultured Alphaproteobacteria bacterium
GCCGCCGATCTATCTGCTCGGCTCGTCCGACTAGACAGCGCGCAGCTCGCCGGGCAGATCGGCGCGGCCTTTGCCTTCGCCCATCATTTCGCAACCTTCGACGCGGTGGAGGCGATGAAGCTATATCGCGACAATTTCCGCCCTTCGGTGTCGCACCAAAAGCCCTACGCGATCCTGGCGACGCACGTGGTTTGCGCCGACACCGATGCGGAAGCCGAGCGTCTCGCCAAGACCGTCGATCTCAATATCGTACGCCGCGCCAAAGGCGAATATCTGCCGCTTGCTTCGCCCGAAGACGCCGCGGCTTATGACTATTCCCCGGCCGACCGGGCCCGCATCGCGCAAAACCGCACCAAGCTGTCGGTCGGCTCACCAGCAACTGTAAAGGCCGGGCTCGACCCGCTGATCGCGGCGACGCAAGCCGACGAACTGATGGTGACCAGCATGATTTTCAGCCACGAGGCGCGCAAACATTCCTATGAGTTGTTGGCGCGAGCCTCGCGGAATAAGTGTCACAGGTGCGGGTATCTCCACACCGTGCTCGCCGTGCTAAAAGCGCGCCAGGCGACAGGGTTTTTCACGTTTTTCGATGTTAAAATGGGAGGTTTCTTTGGGTAAGCAGTTCAAACTCACCACCGCCGACAAACACTCGCTTGGCGCCTATCGCGCCGATCCGCAAGGCGCGCCGAAGGGCGGCCTGGTCGTGGTGCAGGAAATTTTCGGCGTCAACCATCACATCCGCGCGGTGTGCGACCGCCTCGCCGCGCTCGGCTATGTCGCGGTGGCGCCGGCGGTGTTCGACCGTTTCGTGCGCGATTTCGAATGCGGCTACACGCCCGACGAGATCGCCAACGCCCGCAATATCTCGGCAATCTCAACTTCGAGCACATGATGCACGACATCGCCGCGGCGAAAGACGACATGAAGGCTGTCGGCCCGCTCGGGGTCATCGGCTTCTGCATGGGCGGCACCGCGGCGTTTCTGGCAGCCTGCCGAATCCCCGGCCTGTCGGCGGCGGTCGCCTATTACGGCGGCATGATCGGCAAATTCGCCGACGAGAAGCCGAAATGCCCGCTGCAGATGCATTTCGGCGAGAAGGACGAAGGCATCCCGATGAGCACGGTGGACGAAATCAAGAAGAAACAGCCGCAGGCGGAAACCTACGTCTACCCGAACGCCGCGCATGGCTTTTATTGCGACGAACGCGCCAGCTACAACAAGGACGCTGCGGCGCTGGCCTGGAGCCGCACGCAGGAATTCCTCGGCAAGCATATGAAGAAATAGACTTGCCGGTCGTTCCGCGCAAGCGGGATATCCGCAGCATCTCAAGCGGTCTGGGTCCACGGCTTACGCGAGCGGAGCGGCGGATTCTAGAACCACCGCTCCTTGACCATCACGGTATCGCCCGGGCGCAGCGGGTAAGTGAGCGGCACCTCGCTCTTGCTCTGATCGCCCGGCGCGCTGCGGGTGAGTTCGACCGTCGACTTGTAGGCGCGCGGGGCAAAGCCGCCGGCAATGGCGATCGCCTTTTCCACCGTCATGTCGGCGACGTAAGGGTATTGGCCCGGCGTCGTCACTTCGCCGAGGATAAAGAACGGCCGGTAGCTTTCCACTTCGACCGTCACATGCGGCTCGCGCACGTAGCCCTGCTTGAGCCGCTCGGCGATGCGTGCGACAGTTGCTGCGTGGTGATGCCGCGCGCCGCCACGCTGCCGATCAGCGGCAGGCTGACATTGCCGCCGGCATCGACGATGTAGGTGTTGGAAATGCCGTCCTGGCCGAACACGACGACGCGCAATTTGTCGCCGGGCCCGAGCGTATAGGGCTGCTCATAGGACGGGGCCGCGTAGGCGTATGGCGCCGGTGCAGCGGGGGATGCGCCGCGATATCGCGACTCGGTGGCGCGCGGCGCAGGCGCCGGTGGCGGGACATATTGCAGCACCGAGGGCGGCTGCACGCGTTGCTGCGCGTAAGCCTGCGGCGCGCTCGCCTGCATGGCGAACAGGCCGCGGCCGGCGGCCGCGTCCGGGTCATGCCGCATGCAGCCGCGGCCGCGAGCGCGACCAAAGCGGCCAACAGAAATCGGGCTCCCCGCATCGAACGAATCCGCGCCGTCTTGAAGAAATTAAGCCCGATTAACGCTTTATATGGTTAATAAACCCTCACCGACCGGCCGCGGCGATAAACCCGCGTCACGGCAGCGGTTTTTCCGCTCCCGAAATGCAAGGGGCGCCCGAGAGGGGCGCCCGCGCATCTCTGAATTGCCGTTCGCGATATCAGGCGCCGGCCGCCTGCGTCAGCTTCGCCCCGGTGCCGATCGGGCACGACACGCCGGTGCCGCCATGGCCGCAATAGCCGAACGGATTCTTGGCGAGATATTGCTGATGATAGTCCTCGGCAAAATAGAACTCCGGCGCATCGACGATCTCGGTGGTGATGGCGCCGTAGCCTTTCTTGGTCAGTTCCTTCTGGTACATCGCCTTCGACGCCTCGGCCGCTAGCCTTCTGCTCGGGCGTGAAGGTGTAGATGCCGGAGCGATACTGGGTGCCGACGTCGTTGCCCTGGCGCATCCCTTGCGTCGGGTCATGACCTTCCCAGAAAGTTTTGAGCAAGGCCTCGTAGGAAATCTTCTTCGGATCGTAGACGACCAGCACCACTTCGTTGTGCCCGGTGCGGCCCGAGCAGACTTCCTCGTAGGTCGGATTCGGCGTCAGCCCGCCGGCATAACCGACCGCGGTGACGTAGACGCCATCGCCCAATTCCCAGAAACTTTTCTCGGCGCCCCAGAAGCAGCCGAGCCCAAATATCGCTTTTTGCGAGCCCTCCGGATAAGGGCCTTTCAACGCGTGCGTGTTGATGAAGTGGGTGGTCGCGGTGCGGATCGGGTCGGCGCGCCCGGGCAGCGCTTCCGCCGCCGTCGGCATGGCAATCTTCTTGAATCCGAACATGTGTTGGTCCTCCTGCAATCGATGAGCGGAATATATGATCGATCCGGCCACGCCGGAAATGCCGGCGCCGATCACGTCTCGGCCAGGGCCCCGCACGCGGCGTTCACGCCGGCGCGAGGCTGCTGCGCTAGCGCGCGTAGCCGATCAGCGGCTTTCTCTTGCGGCCGAAAAAGAGCAGCAGGATGCCGGCTACACCGAGCAGGCTCCAGGCCGGCGCCGCCAGGACCGCAACCGTCACCGGGTCCCACAGCAAGCCGCCGGCATAGGGCACGATCAGCGGCTTGAGCTTCGCCAGGCTCGCCGGATTGATCAGCTCCCACAGCGCCTGCACGGTGGTCAGCGCGAGGCTGTTACCGGCGATCGACTTGGTGCCGTCATAAATCACCAGGATAAACGCGGCGGCCAGCAGGATGAGGCCGAGGAATCGGAGCAGAAATCGGATCATGGTCGGCGGTATTTTCCTTAGCTCAACGGTACCGCTTACCCCCTCGCGCCGCCCAGTTCAACCGGCGCCGACGCTTCCCTTGAGCAACCATTGCTGCATCCGCTAACGTCGCCCTCGCCGGACCGCACCGGTTATGTCATAGGGAAGAAATGCCCACAAAACCCCCTGCCGGCCGCAATCGGCCAACCTTCACCGATCAAGAAGCCCTGCAATTTCATAGCGTCGGCCGGCCCGGCAAGCTGGAGGTCATCGCCACCAAGCCGATGGCGACCCAGCGCGACCTCTCGCTCGCCTATTCGCCGGGCGTCGCGGTGCCGGTGCTCGCGATCGCCGAGGATCCGAGCCGCGCCTACGACTACACCGTCAAGGGCAATTTCGTCGCCGTCATCACCAACGGCACCGCCATCCTGGGTCTCGGCAACCGCGGCGCGCTGGCGGCGAAGCCGGTGATGGAAGGCAAGGCGGTGCTGTTCAAGCGCTTCGCCGACATCGATTCCATCGACCTCGAAGTCTCCACCGAGGACCCCGACCAGTTCATCAATTGCGTGCGCTATCTCGGCGCCGGTTGGGGCGGCATCAATCTCGAAGACATCAAGGCGCCGGAGTGCTTCATCATCGAGCAACGCCTGCGCGAATTGATGGACATCCCGGTGTTCCACGACGACCAGCACGGCACCGCGATCATCTCGGCGGCCGGGCTGATCAATGCCCTCGACCTGACCGGACGCGACATCAAGACCACCAAGCTGGTGTGCAACGGCGCCGGCGCCGCCGGCATCGCCTGCCTGGAACTGCTCAAGTCGATCGGCTTTGCGCCGGAGAATCTCATCCTCTGCGACACCAAGGGCGTGATCTATCAGGGCCGCACCGACGGCATGAACCAGTGGAAGTCGGGCTACGCCGTCAAGACCTCGAAGCGCACGCTGGCCGAAGCATTCGAAGGCGCCGACGTGGCGTTCGGGCTTTCGGTCAAGGGGCTTTCACGCAAGGACATGATCAAGTCGATGGCGGCAAAGCCGATCATCTTCGCCTTGGCCAATCCCGACCCCGAGATTACCGCCGAGGAAGTCGCGCAGGTGCGCGACGACGCCATCATGGCGACCGGCCGCTCCGACTATCCCAACCAGGTCAACAACATCCTCGGCTTCCCATTCATCTTTCGGGGCGCCCTCGATGTGCGCGCTTCCACCATCAATATGGAAATGAAGATCGCCGCCGCCCGCGCGCTCGCCGATCTGGCGCGCGAGGACGTGCCCGACGAAGTCGCCGCCCTCTACGGGGCGCGGCCGAAATACGGACCCGAATACATCATCCCGGTGCCGTTCGATCCGCGGCTGATCTCGACGGTGCCGCCCGCCGTCGCCAAGGCGGCGATGGATACCGGCGTCGCCCGCAAGCCGATCGTGGACATGGACGCCTATCGCCATCAGCTCAACGCGCGGCGCGATCCGATCGCGGGAACGCTGGTGCAGGTCTACGCGCGGCTGCGCCGGCAACCCAAGAGCGTAGTGTTCGCCGAGGGCGAGGAGGAACAGGTGATCCGCGCCGCGGCGAGCTTCGTGCATCAGGGGCTGGGTACCGCGCTGCTGGTCGGCCGCGAGGAGCGCGTGCATGCCACCGCGCACGAAGCCGGCATCGAGCTCGGCGAAGGCATCGAGATCATCAATGCGCGGCTTTCGACCCGCAATACCGTCTACACCAACCATCTGTATGAGCGGCTGCAGCGGCGCGGCTACCTGTTGCGCGATTGCCAACGGCTGGTGAACACCGACCGCAACCATTTCGCCGCCTGCATGGTCGCGCTCGGCGATGCCGACGCCATGGTGACCGGCGTCACCCGCAATTTTTCGGTCGCGCTCGAGGACGTGCGCCGCGTGATCGATCCCAAGCCCGGCCACCGGGTGATCGGCGTGTCGCTGGTGGTGGCGCGCGGGCGCACCGTGCTCGTGGCCGATACCGCCGTCACCGAAATGCCGGAAGCGCACGAGATCGCCGAGATCGCCATCGAGGCGGCCGGCGTCGCGCGCCGGCTCGGCTATGAGCCGCGGTTGGCGCTGTTGGCGTTCTCGACTTTCGGCCATCCGCAGGGCGAGCGATCGGCGCGCGTGATCGAGGCGGTGAGCATTCTCGACAGCAAGCGGGTCGATTTCGAATATGACGGCGAAATGGCCGCCGACGTGGCCCTCAATCCGGAGCTCGCGACGCCCTATCCGTTCTGCCGGCTGTCAGGCGCGGCCAATGTGCTGGTGATGCCGGCATTCCATTCGGCCTCGATTTCCACCAAAATGCTGCAGGAGTTGGGCGGCGCAACCGTGATCGGACCGCTTCTCGTTGGGCTCGACCGCCCGGTGCAGATCGTGCAGCTCGGCGCCAAGGACAATCAGATCGTCAACATGGCGGCGCTCGCCGCCTATAATGTCAGCGGTTGACCCGACAGCGAAACGGAGAGCTGCGTTGAGCAAGACCCTTTCCGGCGTGATCGCCGCCATTGCCACGCCGATCGACGAGAGCGGCGCGCCCGATATCAAGCGCGCGGTCAATTTGGCGCGCTATCTGCTCGACAACGGCTGCGATGGCCTCAACGTCCTCGGCACCACCGGCGAGGCCACCTCATTCTCGCTCGAAGAACGCAAAGCGGTGATGAGTGCCTACAAGGCGGAAGGTCTACCGCTCGATCGGCTTATGGTGGGAACCGGCGCCGCGGCGGTGTCCGACGCGGTCGCGCTCACCCGCCACGCGGCTGAGCTCGGTTTTGCCGGTGCGCTGGTGCTGCCGCCGTTCTACTACAAGGGCGCGCCGGACGACGAACTCGTTGCATATATCGACACATTGGTGCAGGCGACCTCGGCCAAGCCGATACCGATCTATCTTTATCATTTCCCGGCGATGTCGGGATTGCCGTGGCACGTCGCCCTGATCAAACGGCTGCTCGATTCGTATCCGACCCGCATCGTGGGCCTCAAGGATTCCTCCGGCGACATGGCTTATGCCCGCTCGGCGGCGGCAGTCGCTCCGGACTTCGCCGTGTTTCCCTCGACCGAAGCCGCGCTCATCGAAGCGCGCGGCGGCGCCTTCGCCGGCTGCATCTCGGCCACCGCCAATCTCAACGCCGATTTGTGCGCCCGCGCGTGGCGGGCAGGCGATGCGGGCGCGCTCGACGCCGCGGTTGCGATCCGCAAGCTGTTCGACGGCAAGCCGCTGGTCTCCGGCGTGAAGGCGCTGCTCGCGCATATTCATGGCGATCCGGCGCTCGCCCGGGTCAAGCCGCCGCTGGCCGCGTTCTCGGCCGCCGATCGCGCGGCGGTATATGCCGGCCACGATGCGGTACGGGCCAAGCGGGTGGCCTAATCAGGGTTTTGTGGGCGTTGACGCCTGGGCGAGGCCTTACTATAAGCCTCGCCCGTGGCAGCGGGGGTATCCTTCCGCCACGCTTTCTTGCAAAGATCGGTCGTTTAGGCGGTCTTTCCGCCGCGAAACGCCAGTTGTGAACGAGAGGCTCATGGCCAATACCAAGTCCGCCCGCAAAGCCACGCGCAAGATCGCGCGCCGGACAATTGTCAACAAAGCGCGCCGTTCGGTGCTGCGCAATTCGGTCCGCAAGATCGAGGAAGCGATCGCCAAGGGTGACCGCACCGCGGCTTTGGCGGCATTTAAGGATGCGGAACCGGCCATCATGCGTGCAGCGCAGCGCGGCGTCGTCCATAAGAACAATGCGAGCCGCAAAGTGTCGCGCCTCGCCCATCGGATCGCCAAGCTCGCCAAGTGAGCGGCGGCTCGGTTATCGAGCCGCGTCATAGCGCAACGAATTTTTGAGATAGCAACGAATTTCTAGAATGCCGGGCGGTCGCGCGGCGCGCGGCTACTCCGATGCGCCTTGCCATCATCAAATCGTCATCGCGGCTTCAAACAAATCTGCGCGCCGCGAAATTGCTTGACAAAGTGCGGTGCAGACCGCGCAAACACCGATGCCTGCGCGCATTTTTGTGAGGGTTACCTTGAAAATTCGATCAAGAATTTTTTTGCGGCATGAAAGACTTAACGAGCATGCCAAGGCGAGGACCACAAAATGCAGATTTGACGGGCAACTCTTGTAACTTTCATTTTTTTTATTATCGCGCCGCCGCGCTGCGCCCATAAGCTTAATTCAACTTTTAGATTCTGCGCGACTCATCAAGACGTTGCAACCGATTTATGCACAGGCGCGCCGTCGGCCCACTACGCATTTTCGTCATATGGCATGCGCACATCCGCGATTTTCGTTGCGGGCCGTTAACGCTTGTGTATTTTTGAACTGCGCGCCCGAAAGTCCTGGGCGTTATCAAAACAAGGTCGCGCTCCACGCTCATCGCAGATGAGAACTGCCGATTTTTGCCGATTGGCATCAAACTTAGCCGTTCGAAATCTCGGCAGGCCGGAAGTAGAGTTCAACGTCGGGGTCCAATGGGTTTTGCATCATACGTTCGGACAACGCCGTAAGCGGACTACCGCGAGACGCGGCGTGAAGCAGACGACCGGGCGATAGTCCGGAAAGCAATCGGGAGGGGCTAATTATGACAGCAGTGGGACGCACGTTGGTGAGCAACGCCGGTATCCTTGGATGGACATTGTCCGATACGGTTTCATGCTGCGTTGTCTCGCGTCCCGCCTGTGTCTCCCGCATTGTCCCGCCGTTGAGTATTGCATCCCTTGGTTCGTCCGCGTTCACCGCCGGCACGCGAGGCGCTACGCCTCCGCCGGCAGGCTGAGGCGCGGCATCCTCGACCAGCCGTCTTCGTCGCCCGCACGGCCTGAAAGCCTTCAGCGGTCCGACTATTTCCCAGCGGCATCGTAATCGAGTTTGTTGCGTCCCGTTTCCGGCACGTCGGTTGCATCAGACCGTCTGGCCGGCCCGCGTTAGTCCGTTCAAACAATTATTCGAAACGAGAAATAAGAAAATGTCGAACGCAGATGATGAGAGCTGGTCACGGGTGAAAAGCCGGCTGCGCGCCGAGGTCGGCGAAGACATCTATTCGAGCTGGTTTGCGCGCATGGACCTGGAAGGCCTTGAGGAGGGAACCGTGCGCCTGTCGGTGCCGACCCGTTTCCTCAAAAGCTGGATCCAATCGCATTACGCCGAACGGGTGCTGGCCTGCTGGCAGGCTGAGCAAGACCAAGTCAACCGAATCGAGTTGATCGTGCGCTCGGCAGTATTGCGCTCGGCCATCGTCAAACCGAAAGCTGATCTCGAGATGGGCGGCGGCGATGGCGGCCGGTTCAACGGCAGCGGCAATGGACGCTCGCTGCCGGTCGGCGATGCGACCGGGCACGAGGCGCTTGGCGGCTCGCCGCTTGACGCGCGGCTGACCTTCGACACCTTTGTCGTCGGCCGCTCCAACACACTGGCGCAAGCCGCCGCCAAGCAGGTGGCCGCCGCCAAGCGCGGCGACCCGGTGATGTTCAATCCGCTGTACATCCATGCCGGGGTCGGCCTCGGCAAGACGCATCTGCTGCAGGCTGTCACCTGGACCGGAAACGCCCTCGGTGAGCGCAAGGTCCTTTATCTGACTGCCGAAAAATTCATGTACGGCTTCGTTTCGGCACTGCGCACGCAGACCGCGCTTGCCTTCAAGGAAGCGCTGCGCGGCATTGGCGTGCTGGTGATTGACGATCTGCAGTTCCTGCAGGGTAAATCGACCCAGGCCGAGTTCTGCCACACGCTCAACGCCTTGATCGACGCCGGCCGCCAGGTGGTGATCGCTTCCGACCGCCCGCCATCGGACCTCGAAAGCCTCGATGACCGTGTCCGCTCGCGGCTTGCCGGCGGGCTGGTGGTGGAGATGGGGGCGCTTGGTGAGGAACTACGTTTCGAAATCCTCAAATCGCGGGTGACTGCGGCGAGGTCGCACCATCCGAGCTTCGACGTGCCGCTACCGGTGCTGAGCTATATCGCCAAGACCGTCACCCATAACGGCCGCGACCTCGAAGGTGCGCTTAACCGGCTGCTCGCGCATAACAAACTCACCGGCCATGCCGTCACGCTGGAAATGGCCGAGCGCGAGGTGCGCGATCTGATCCGCCCGCAGGAGCCCAAGCGGGTCAAGATCGAGGATATCCAGCGGGTGGTGGCGCGGCAGTACAATGTCAGCCGGTCCGACCTGTTGTCGTCACGGCGCACCGCCAACGTGGTGCGCCCACGGCAGGTGGCGATGTATCTGGCGAAGACCCTCACGTTGCGCTCATTGCCGGAGATCGGCCGACGCTTCGGCGGCCGCGACCACACCACGGTTCTGCACGCGGTGCGCAAGATCGAGGGCCTGGTCGGCAACGATATGGCTCTTGCCGAGGAGATCGAAATTCTCAAGCGCCAATTACAGGAATAGCCGGCAGCTAGGCCTCCCCCTCCCTGGGGGAGGTCGACGGCCTTTTCCCCACCCTGTGGACGCCCTGGGGATATGAACGGGGATCAAAAACCCGCCCTTGCGCATTTCGCCCGCTCTTGTCACCCTTGCTCCCCGGCCTCGCATTCCGCGGACGGCCGGCTTGGCGTCGCGCCTTGATTTTAAGGCCTGTTCCTAGGCGCCGAAGCGAGTTTCCCAATGAAAGTTACCGTCGAGCGTGCAGAACTGCTGAAATCGCTGGGCCACGTGCACCGCGTGGTGGAACGGCGCAATACCATCCCGATTCTCGCCAACGTGCTGATCAAGGCCGACAAGGGCAAACTCAGCATGAAGGCCACCGACCTCGATCTCGAAGTCATCGACAGCGTCGCCGCCGAAGTGTCGCCGGGTGGCGCCACCACCGTGCCGGCTCACATGTTCTACGAGATCGTGCGCAAGCTGCCCGAAGGCGCGCAGATCGTGATCGAGGGTTCCGGCGACCGCGCCGTGCTGTCGCTGCGCGCCGGGCGCTCGCGCTTCACCTTGCAGACGCTGCCGGAAAGCGACTTCCCGGATCTCGCAGCTGGCGCGATGACGCATTCCTTCAAGCTCGCCGCTGCCGACCTCAAGCGGCTGATCGACAAGACCCAGTTCGCCATCTCGACCGAAGAGACGCGCTATTATCTCAACGGCATCTACCTGCACACTGCGGGCACCGCCAAGAACGCCACGCTGCGCGCGGTTGCGACCGACGGCCATCGCCTGGCGCAGGTCGAATTGCCACTGCCACAGGGCGCGGCCGGCATGCCGGGCATCATCGTGCCGCGCAAGACCGTGGGCGAAGTGCAACGGCTGATCGAAACCGGCGAAGGCGAGGTTTCGATCGAATTGTCCGCCGGCAAGATCCGCTTCTCGATCGGCGATGTGGTGCTCACGTCGAAATTGATCGACGGCACCTTCCCGGATTACGCGCGCGTCATCCCCGTCAACAACGACAAGAGCCTCACCGTCGATAAAAAGGATTTCGAGGCTGCGGTTGACCGCGTCTCGACGGTATCGAGCGAACGCGGCCGCGCGGTGAAGCTGTCGATCACCGGCGGCAAACTGGTGCTGTCGGTAACTAATCCGGATTCCGGCAGCGCCACCGAAGAACTTGAAGTCGAATACGAAGCCGACCCGCTCGATATCGGCTTTAATTCACGCTACCTGCTCGACATCGCCGCGCAGATCGAGGGTGAAGTGGCCGTGCTCAAGCTCGCCGACCCCGGTTCGCCGACGCTGATCCAAGACAAGGACGCCAAGGGCGCGCTCTATGTGTTGATGCCGATGCGGGTTTGATCTCCTGCATTGCCGGCGGTAAGGCTCGCCGATGACCGCCGCCTTCATCCGCCGCCTGACGCTGACCAATTTCCGCAGCTACCACGCCGCGCAAATCGAAATTGCGATGGCCGGCCCGGTGGTGCTCACCGGCGCCAATGGCGCCGGCAAAACCAACCTGATCGAGGCGATCTCTCTCCTGGCGCCCGGCCGCGGTCTGCGCCGTGCCACCATGGAAGAGCTGGCGTTCTCGGAAGGCGACGGCGCCTGGGCCGTGTCTGCCGAGATCGAGGGCATGCTCGGCCTCGCCACGCTTGGCACCGGCATCGATCCGCCGGCTGGCGAGGACTCCGCACCCTCGCGCAAATGCCGCGTCGACCGGGAAAGCGTCCCCTCGGTGGCGGCCTTTGCCGACCATTTGCGCGTGGTGTGGCTGACGCCCGCCATGGACCCGCTGTTCAACGGCCCGGCGTCGGAACGCCGGCGGTTTCTCGACCGTCTGGTGTTGGCGGTCGACGCACAGCATTCCAGCCGTGTCGCCGCGCTTGAACGGTCCTTGCGCTCGCGCAACCGGCTCTTGGAAGACGGCCGCAGCGATCCCCATTGGCTCGACGCGGTCGAACACGAGACCGCGGAGATCGCGGTGGCGGTCGCCGCCGCGCGTGCCGAGACGGTCGCCCGGCTTTCGGCGGCGCTCGCCGCGGCGCGCGACGAATGCTTTCCGCGCGCCGAGATCGCGCTCGGCGGCTGGATGGAGCAGCTGATGCCCGATCACAGCGCCATCGAAATCGAGGACCGCTACCGCGCCTTGCTGAAGGACTCCCGTGCGCGAGACGCCGCCGCCGGCCGCACTCTCGACGGCCCGCATCTGTCCGATCTCGCCGTCACCCATGCCGGCAAGGGCATTGCCGCGCGCGAAGCCTCGACCGGCGAGCAGAAGGCGCTGCTGATCCGCCTGGTGCTCGCCCATGCCGGGCTGATCAAGGATATGACCGGCTTCGCACCGCTCCTGCTGCTCGACGAGATCGTCGCCCATCTCGATCCAGGACGCCGCGCGGCCTTGTACGACGCATTATCGAACCTTGGCGCGCAGGTGTGGATGACGGGCGCCGATCCGGCGGCCTTCGGCGACATTGTCGGCCGTGCGCAAGTTTTTGAAGTCCGAGCCGGAGCGGTAGCGCCACGGCCGTGAGACTTCGCCGTGTCGGCTACTGCTCGCCGAGCAATTCGCGCCGTTGCCGCTCCGACGCATCGGAATAGCGCCGCAACGCATGCGCTTCGCTGAGCAGGCCGATCACCTGCCGGCGCTCGGCCGAATCGACCACCACCAACGCTTCCGCCTCGAATCGGTCGAAAGCCGCGATCGCTTCCTGTGCCGTCAACTGCGGCAGCAGCATGTGATCGGCGTGGTGCAGAATCTCGCGCACCGAGGCGGTGGCTGGGAGTTCCGTCGCATGCCCTTCGGCAACGATCACCATGCCGGCGTAGCGACCGTCCTCGTCCACCGCGACCACTTGGTTGGTCGAGCCGAGCGGAAAGGCCTCTCGAAACGCCGAGATCGGCAATTCCACCGGCGTCGTGCGCACGTCCGAGCGCATCATCTGGCCTACCGTCAAATCCCTGATCCAGCCGACATCGGCGGCGCTGCGGATGGTCTCGCCGCGCAAATGGAACCGCCACGTAGTGAACGAATAGCCGAAGAATTCGCGCGTTACCTGCATCGAGACGATCACCGCGATCAGCACCGCGGTGGTGAGCCACAGGTCTCCCGTGGTTTCCAGCGCGATGAAGGTCATGGTGAGCGGGCCGCCGATCACCGAGACCGACAGCGCGCCGATGCCGATGATGGCGTAGGCATCGGGGTTGGCGTGCAACCCCGGCCACACTGTGTTGAGTCCGACCGCGAATAGTTGGCCGCCCAGCGCGCCGAGCAGCAGCGAGGCAAAGAACAGGCCGCCGCGGAAGCCGGTGCCGAGCGAAACGATCGAGGCCAGCGCCTTAAGTGCAAAGATCAATGCGATGGTGGCAAGCGGCAGCTTGAAAATTCCGGTCAGATGCAGCGCGCCATGCCCCGACGACATCACCTGCGGCGAGATCATCGCCAACAGGCCGACCACCGCGCCACCCAGCATCGGCCGCAAGCCCGGCTTCACCCGCAGCCGCGAGAACAGCACCTCGCAGGCGGCGACCCCGCGCATCAATGCTATGCCGAAAATGGCCGCCAATAGGCCGAACCCGCCGGCGATCACCACGTCATGCACGGCGAGGCTCGATACCGCGCCGGTCTCGATGCCAAGCCGGTCCGGCGCGAAAACTTGCGCGGTCAGGTAGCCAACCAGAGCGGCCATGCCGACCGGCGCCAGCGAAGCGATCGAATAGCTGCCGATGATCAGTTCGAAGCCGTAGAAGGCGCCACCCAGGGGCGCGCCGAAGGCGCCGGCGATGGCGGCCGCAGCGCCGCAGCCGACCAGGATGCGCATGTCGCTGCGGCGCAGGCGAAAGGCCTGCCCAATCTTGGAGGCTATGCCGCTGGCGATCTGGGTATAGCCGGCCTCCAGGCCGACGGAGGCGCCGACCCCGCTCGACCACACCGTCTGCGCCGCCACGATCAGGCTGCCGCGCAACGACATACGCCCACCGTGCAGCGCGTTGGCCTCGACCGGGTCGACCTCGGTGCCGCGCCGGCGGGTGATGTAGGCGGTCGCGAGGCCGAACAGCAGCCCGCCGAGGCAAGGTGTGAAAAACGCATAATATGGGTTGAGCATGCCGCGCCCCGACAACCGCTCGCCGGGGTCGAGCCCAAAAAACGTCAGATGCATGAGGCTGACCGCTTGGCCCATGGCGGAGACCGCTAGGCCGGCCAGGGCGCCGACGATCAACGCCAATACGATGATGCTCGATTCACGCGCGCGCACGATGGCGCGCAGGCGGTGTGGAACTTCAATCGGCGTGCTGAACCAGCGCATGGGGGCAGTATCGCGTCGAGAGAGCGCAGCAATTCTTAGATGCCAAGTCTTAGATGCCAAGCCGCGTCCGCGTGCAAGGGATACCGACTTGAACGCCTGTCATGGCCGTTCCATGACTACCGGTCGGAAGCCTTGCGAATGGCCGCCAATGGCCCCCCAAATCGGCCGCCCAAGGGCTTCAAAAACTGACAATTTTTTCAGGTGCCGGCTCTTTAAAAACTCATTTTGAATCAACATATTAGAGGGTGCGACTTAGCTCTGTACGGGACCTAGATTTCGTGCCACACCAAACGACAATTTCAACTCATTTCGCCGCCCGTTTTGAGGCTCGCTCCGATGGCTGAACCCGCCCGCAATATTGAATCCGACTACGGCGCAGAATCGATCAAGGTGCTGAAAGGACTCGATGCCGTGCGCAAGCGGCCGGGCATGTATATCGGCGACACCGATGACGGCTCCGGTTTGCACCACATGGTCTACGAGGTGGTCGACAACGCCATCGACGAAGCGCTCGCGGGCTTTGCCGACCAGGTGACGGTCACGCTCAACGCCGACGGCTCGGTGACCGTGGTCGACAATGGCCGCGGCATCCCGACCGACATCCACAAAGGCGAAGGCGTTTCGGCGGCCGAGGTCATCATGACCCAGCTGCACGCCGGCGGAAAATTCGATCAGAATTCCTACAAAGTATCGGGCGGGTTGCACGGCGTCGGCGTCTCGGTGGTCAACGCGCTGTCGAGCTGGCTCAAGCTCAAAATCTGGCGCGACGGCAAAGAACATTTCATGGAATTCGCCGACGGCGTCGCGGTGGCGCCGCTGAAAGCCGTCGGCGACTCAGGCGGCAAACGCGGAACGGAAGTGACGTTCTTCCCTTCGCCGAAGACTTTCACCATGGTGGAGTTCGACTTCGCCACGCTGGAGCACCGCCTGCGCGAACTGGCGTTCCTTAATTCCGGCGTGACCATCGTGCTGTCCGACATGCGCCACGCGGTCGAGAAGCGCGAGGAGATGAAATACGAAGGCGGCGTCGAGGCCTTCGTGAAATTTCTCGACCGCAACAAGACGCCGCTGATCCCCAACCCCATCATGATCAAGGCCGAGCGCGATGGCATCACGGTGGAAGCCGCGCTGTGGTGGAACGACGGCTATCATGAGAGCGTGCTGTGCTTCACCAACAACATCCCGCAGCGCGACGGCGGCACGCATCTTGCCGGTTTCCGCGGCGCGCTCACCCGTCAGGTCACGCAATACGCCGAGACGCTGGGCACCACGCGCAAAGAAAAGGTGGCGCTCACCGGCGACGATTGCCGCGAAGGCCTCACTTCGGTGCTGTCGGTCAAGGTGCCGGACCCGAAATTCTCCTCGCAGACCAAGGACAAGCTGGTGTCCTCGGAAGTCCGCCCGGTGGTCGAGAATGTAATCAACCAGGCGCTGCAGGACTGGTTCGAGATCCACCCCGCGGAAGCGCGCGTTATCGTCGGCAAGGTGGTGGAAGCCGCCGCCGCGCGCGAGGCCGCGCGCAAGGCGCGCGATCTGACCCGCCGCAAGGGCGCGCTCGATATCTCGTCATTGCCGGGCAAGCTCGCCGATTGTCAGGAGCGCGATCCGGCCAAGTCCGAACTGTTCATCGTCGAGGGCGACTCGGCCGGTGGCTCCGCCAAGCAGGGCCGCAACCGCGAATTCCAGGCCGTGTTGCCGCTGCGCGGTAAGATTCTCAACGTCGAGCGCGCGCGCTTCGACAAGATGCTGGGCTCACAGGAGATCGGCACGCTGATCACCGCGCTCGGCACTGGCATCGGACGCGACGAGTTCAACCCCGACAAGCTGCGCTACCACAAGATCATCATCATGACCGACGCCGACGTCGACGGCAGCCACATCCGCACGCTGCTGCTCACGTTCTTCTTCCGGCAGATGGAAGAGCTGATCAAACGCGGCCACATCTACATCGCGCAGCCGCCGCTTTATAAGGTCAACCGCGGCAAGTCCGAGCAATATCTCAAGGACGAGCGCGCGCTCGAAGACTACCTGATCGCGACGGGGCTCGAGGATTCGGTGCTGAAACTGGCGTCCGGCGAGGAGCGCGGCGGACAAGACCTGCTCACGCTGGTCGAGGAAGCGCGCGCCATTCGCGGTATCCTGCAGGGACTGCACAGCCGCTATAGCCGCAAGGTGATCGAGCAGGCGGCGATCGCCGGCGTGCTGACGCCGAGCGTTACGTCCGATCTCAAGACCGGCGCCGCCGCCGCCGATTACATCGCCAAGCGGCTCGACGCGCTCGAGGATGAAACCGAGCGCGGCTGGAAGGGAACCTTCGTCGAGGAAGGTTTCCACTTCGAGCGCACCGTGCGCGGCGTCAAGGAAGTCGCCATCATCGACCAGGCACTGCTCGGCTCCGCCGACGCGCGCAAGCTGGACGAATTCGCCGCCAGCCTGCAGCAGGCCTATCCGCGCCCGACGCCGCCGGCCATGCTGCGCCGCAAGGACGAGACCACGGCGATTTACGGACCCGTCGGCCTGTTCGAGGCGCTCACCGGCGCCGGCCGCAAGGGCATCACCATGCAGCGCTACAAAGGGCTGGGCGAGATGAACCCCGAGCAATTGTGGGAGACCACGCTCGATATCAACGCGCGCTCGCTATTGCAGGTCCGCATCAAGGAAGTGGACGAGGCCAACGTACTGTTCGACCAGCTCATGGGCGATCTGGTCGAGCCGCGCCGGCAATTCATCCAGGACAACGCGCTGTCGGCGAGCGTGGACGTCTAGTCCGATTGTGCTTTCCCGCAATTCACGAGACTCTGCCCGCTACAGCGTTGTCCGCGCGCGTCGCCTATTGGACTAAGTCTCGCGGCCCGCTGCAGCAGAAACTTTTCCAAATCCATTTGTTCGCAAGGCATCCGTCACCGCCGCAACAACAGCGCTCCAGTTTCCTATTTGCGGCTGCCTGAAAAGGCGCATCGTCGGGTACCAAAAAGTCGTGTCGCCGTCGATTTGCCAGCGCCAATCCGTATCGATGGCGGGAAGAAGAGTCCAAACCGGTTTGCCTAGAGCGCCCGCCAAGTGCGCCGGCGCCGAATCGATCGAGATCAATAGATCGAGATCATTCACGACGGATGCAGTTGCGCTAAAATTGACAAGATACGGAGCAAGGTCCCGCACGCGCTCGCGATAAGGAGATGATGCAAGCTCCGAAACGCGATTGCCAACTTGGAGGCTATACCACTCAATACCCGGCAACTCGAACAACGTACTAAAATGTTCGAGGTCCATGCTGCGATTAGCGTCGTTTGTGTGCTTGGGATTGCCGGCCCAAACTATGCCGACGCGCTTGGACTTGTGCGGTCTTTCGACAAACGGAGAGTTCAACTCTTGGGGGGCTGACAAATACGGCCCCTTCCAAACATCGATTCCCTCAAGGCCAAGCACATGAGGCAGACTGCACAAAGGCAGGCTCGCATCCATGTCCTGGGGTTCATCAAGCGGACAGAATGAAGCTTCTATGCCAAGAGCTGTGGCGGAAAGTGCCTTCAGTGATTCTTGTACGAACGCAAAAAGCCTGTAGCCGTGCCGGGCAAACGTCTCGGCAAACCGCAGGAACATAATGGCATCGCCCTGTCCTTGATCGTTCCAGATCAATATTCGGCTGCCCTTGGGTAGTGTGGGCTTCCATTCCGGAAGCCCCCACGGGCCAGCGATGGCGCCGGGCAGATTCAGGCGCCACTGATAGGCTGCGAAGCCTTCTTTCCACTTGCCTTGCTGCAACAACAGATTAGCAAGATTGAAATGCGCATGGGGCATATCGCCCGCATTGGCGACCGCAATTGCTTGTTGGTAGCAAAATTCGGAGTCCGAAAAGCGCCCCGCGGTCTTCAGCAGCATTCCATAATTGATCCAAGCTTGAGCATCGTTGCGATGAAATTTCAGAAGCTTCTGATAGTAGCTCTCGCCTTTTTCCAATTTGCCTTGGCGGAAAAGAAGATTGGCGTAGTTGTAAAGTAGATCTCTGTGGGTCGGATGATATTTGAGTCCTCGCCGGTAAGTTGCTAAAGCGGCCGCCGCATCGCCAAGCTCCAGGATTCCCAAAGCCAGATTAACCCATGCCGCCGAATCTTGCGGCGCGCTGGATGTCGCCTTCTTCCATGCTTCGACGGCTTCGACCATGCGTCCTGATTGCTGAAGGACCACACCATAGTTATAGGCAATATCGCCGCGTTGAGGGAGAGCCTGGTGCGCGCGCGCTAAAGCCAAACGAGCATTTTCTAGGTCGCCCTGCGCGGAATAGAGCGCTCCGCGAATTAAAAGAAGCTCGGCCGCGGCGAGACTTCCCTCGGCTTGATGACAAAGCTTTTCGGCGAGAAGAAAATCGCGTTTACCGATAGCTTCTGAAACTCGCCGCTTCAGCTCTTGATCAAACATTTTCGGCTGTCGCATGGGAGGAATTCTTATGAATCATAATTCGCCGATGCGTCGCAATAGCTGCCGGCAATATTGTGAACGGCTTGCCTATATTCCAATAACGGCAAGGCGCCTTCTGTATTACCCAGTTGGCGCGACTCGCGCTAATCGGAATCGGACAACGCGATGAGGCTCGCGTCGGCCTGCGCCGGCGCAGCGGCGGTACCGGCGGCCCGCGCCGCCGCGCGCTCGGCGGCGACCACGGTGTTTTCCAGGAGCATGGTCACCGTCATCGGCCCGATGCCGCCGGGGACCGGGGTGACGTAAGCGGCCTTCGCGGCCACGCCCGCAAAATCAATATCGCCGACCAACCGCCCGTCGGATAGCCGGTTGATGCCGACGTCGATGACGACCGCGCCGGTCCTGACCATTTGCGGCAGGATGAGGTTGGGCACCCCGGCCGCCACCACTAGGATGTCGGCGAGGATCGTGTATTGGGCGAGGTCCCGCGTATGCACGTGGCAGATCGCCACCGTCGCCTCGCGCTTGAGCATCATCAGCGCCATCGGCTTGCCGACGATGTTGCTCGCGCCGACGATGGTGACGTTCTTGCCGGCGACGTCGATGCCGGCCGAATCCAACAGCTTCATCACGCCGTAGGGAGTGCAGGGCGGGAAAACCGTCTCGCCGAGGATCAGGCCGCCGACATTGTACAGATGAAAGCCGTCGACATCTTTCTCGACCGCGATCGTGCGCAACACCGCCTGGATGTCGTGGTGCGCGGGCAATGGAAGCTGCACCAGGATGCCGTGCACGGCCGGGTCGGCGTTGAGACGCTTGATTTGCTCGACGACGTCGGCGGCGCCGACATCGGCGGGAAATTCGTGCAACTCGGAGCGGATGCCGACTTCCGCGCAGGCCTTGATCTTGTTGTTGACGTAAAGCCGCGACGCGGGATTGCGCCCAACAAGGATGACGGCGAGCCCCGGCGTTATGCCGCGTTTGCCGCGCAGCGCCGCGACGCGCGGCTTGATGCCTTCGCGGATCTGGCGGGCGATCGCTTTTCCATCGAGCAAGGTAGCGGTCATGTCGGAAATCTTGTCGTCGTGCGTGCGAAGCGCTGCCGCGATGCTCCGCAATAGCGGCGTTTTCCCGACTTGGCAAACGTACGTCAGCGCGCGCCGGCCGCGCACGCTGCCCACAGTGGGCCGCGTGCAGCAGCGCATTCAGGAAAACAGCTTGGCGCCGATGAACAATCCGATCGCCAGCGCGCCAAGGAACAGCACCAGGAAAATGCCGAACAGCCATTGCGCGATGGTTGCGGAGGCTGCCTCAACGTCGGTGAAGCCGAAAATGCCGGCGACGATGGCGATCAACAGAAAGACGAAAGCCCATTTCAACATAGCCGCTCACTCCCGCACGCGGTGTGCCTGGCTTAAATAGGTTTGGCCGTTCCCCGGTTCCATAGCGGCGGGGCCGATTTGTCAGGCAGCGTGCGCGGATCGCGCGGCGGCCAGCGGCCCGCGTCGGCGCGGGAAAGAAAATCGCCGACCACCTGGTTGAACAAATCGGGCTCTTCCAGATTCACCACATGGCCGGTCTTCGGGAACATGATGAGCCCAGAGGCCGGTATCGCCGACTTCAGGAACAGGCTCGGCTCGATGCAGCGGTCGTCCTCGTCGCCAACCACGATCAGCGCCGGGATCGCCAGCCGCTTGATCGCCGCCTCGAAATCATACAGCGACGGCCGCGCCCCCTGGAAGCCGCGCGACGTATTGGCCGAGCCCTTGGCGTCGTGCTCGGCCAGGTGCTTCAAGAATTCCGCGAAACCGCGCGCGTCCTTGATCGCGAAGGGCACGCGGCTCGGACCGTTGCCGTAAGTCTTGGCCACCGCCGCCGCGCCTTCCCGCTCGAACACGTCGCCGAGGTCGCGCGAATTCTTATGGAATGCATCCGTGAACCAACGCTCGCTGCCCGAGCCGGTGCCGGCAAGGGTCACCGAGCGAACGCGCGCCGGATGATTGAGCGCCACCTGCAACGCCGTGTAGCCGCCCATCGACAGGCCGACGATATGCGCGCTATCGATTTTAAGATGATCGAGCACGGCGACGGCGTCGCGCATCACGTGCAGGTAGCTGTAGGCCGCCGCGTCGGTCGGGACGTCGGACGGCGTATAACCTCGCGCCGAATAGGTGATGCAGCGGTAGCGCCTGCCGAGTTCGCGCATCTGCGGCTCCCAGCCGCGATAGTCGGACGCGAACTCATGCACGAACAGGACGGGCACGCCCTGCCCCACCTCTTCGTAGTAGAGCCGCACGTTGTCGCTGGTCGTTGCGTATGGCATGCGCGTCGATCCGTTGAGACGCCGGCACTCTATACGGATATCGCGCCCGGCCGAAAGCCGCCGCGCCAAAATGAAACGGCCGGCAAAGCGCCGGCCGTGCTTTCATCCTTGGCGCGAAATTCAGCCCGGGTGGCGGACCGCCCAGCCCACATCCATGCGCCGGCGCCAGGCGTTCTGACGCAGTCCCAGCAGCCGTTGCGCGGCGGTTCTGGCGTCGGCGCGGCTCGCCGCCGCACAAGTGCGATACTCAAGGTCGGCGAGGCGGGCGGAGAGCGGCTGGCGGCCCATCAGCCTCGCCCACAGGCCAATCCCGCCATTCGACGCCAGCTCGGCAATCGACTTCGCCACATCGCCGGTATGCCCGAAGGCCATCACCCGTCCGGTCATGGTATGGCGCACCTCGTAGACGCCGGGTCCGGCCGGCGCTTCGATCGCATCGCCCCGCCCGTCGGAAAAGCGCTTCCAGCCGCTCCACGTCTGCATCATTGGAAAATCCCGGTTAGCCCCGCAAACCCGCGTTCCGATGAACGCCAGCGGCAGCGCTTTGGTTCCCTTGATCGGCGCGGCGTTTTGCAGGCGCCTCAATGGCCGGGCAGCACCAGGACCTTCGGCTTGGCCGGGAGGCTGGTCTTGGACACCACCGTCGATGGGACGGCGGCGATCTCCACGTCCCACTCCTGCCGCACGCGGTCCAGGAAGCGGTTAAGCGTATAGGCGCTGAAATAGTGCATGGGGATCATCAGCGGCGCCTTCAGCGCGTGCAGCACCTCGACCATCCCGTCGAGGTCGAGCGTGTAGTTGCCGTCGACCGGCACCAGCACCACGTCTATGCGGCCAATCTCGTTGAGCTGAGCTTGCGTCAGCGTGTGATGCAGATGGCCGAGATGGGCGATGCACAGATTGGCGATCTCGAAGATGAAGATCGAATTGCCGTGCCGCTCGGTGCCGCCGTCGAAGGTGCGGATATTCGTTGGCACGTTGCGCACGCGCACGTCCTTGTAGGTGAGATCGATGCGCGCCGGCTTTTCATCCTCGCGCCAGCCGCGCAGCACGTGCTTGATGGCCGGATCTGGATGATCGGTGTAATGCGTCGTGTGTGCGTGATTCATGGTGACGATGTCGGGCACAACAGGTGGCCGGACATAGTCGTTGTAGTCGGTGGCGATGCGCACCAGCTGCGGGCTCTCGATCAGGAAGGTCGCGTGGCCGATGTAGGTGATGCGCACCTGATCGTGCTCGAGCGCGGCAAGACGAAAGGCAGCTGGCTGCGCGAACGGCATGCGCTGCGCCACCAGGCCCGGACAGCTTTCGGTCATTTCCGGCTTCGTCGCCGGCGGCGCGGCGCCTTGCGCCACGGCCTGATTTACCGATGCAAATACGGCGGAGGCCGCAAAAACAACTTTCAACCAGCGACCGAGCATGACTTCACCCATGCCATTCCGGCAGCGGAAATCTGACACGGTTTGGGTGTGCAAGCCATGGGCTCACGCACAAATGAAAAGCGGCGGCGCTTTTATTTGCGCATGATCCAGCCCGAAAACCGGTTCCCACTTTTCGGGATCATGCGCTTGGGCGCCGCCAATTCAATTTCGGCGCGGGTTTTCGTTCAGAATTCTTCGAAGTAGCGGCGGTCGCGCATCGACACGATGATGCCTCTCGGCGTCAGCACCATCCAGCGGCCATCTTGCCGCTTGATCGATTGTACCGGGCCAAGCCCGGGCAGCGGGGCGCCGAGTTGGGCTTGATAGACCTCACCGTGATTCGCCACAAAGACGTAGCCGTTACGGAAATCGTGGATGGTCCAGCCCGTCACCACCGGGATGTGCGGCGACTCGGCCGCCAGGCGCTGCGCCGGACGCGGCAGCGGCACCGGCTCTGCCATCGGCGCGGCGGCAACCGTCTTCGGCGCCGCGATCGAGCCGGTGATCTCGGCGGCCTGATGTTCGAGCCGATCGGAAATCTTGGCGATCTGCGTGTGCGCTGCCTTGTTGGCCTGATCGAGGTTGGTTTTTAGCGCGGCGATCTCTTTGTTGAGCTTGGCGATGGACTGCTGCATCGCCTTGTTCTGCTCGATGGCCGCGACCTCGGGCTTGGCCGGCGCGGAAAATCCGCCGCTTGCCAGCGCGCCGATCACGGTGCCGAGCGCGGCGGCAAAGGTCACCGAGGCAGCCAGCATGCCGTAGCGCTTGTGGCGCGGCCGAATGGTAAAGCGCGGCCATATCCTTGGCGGCAGCTCGGCGGTTTTAACCGGTGCCGGCTCGATTGAAGCCTCAATCGCGGGCACTTCCACCGCGCTAGGCTCAGCCGCAGCAGGGGGCGTCGTTGCGATTTCGGAGGCCGGCGACAGCGGCGGCGATTCGACGGCGGGCAGTTCCCTTTTGACCGACTTCGGCGCGGGCGGGCCAATCAGACCTGCCTTCGTATTGTCCTCGGTGATTTCGGTAGCCTTGCGCTTCGCCATGGCCGGTCCTCGCGGTTTGTTATTCACCAATCGCTAACCACGTTCGGTTACCAATCGGTTACCAACTTCGCCCCGCCGCCATGTCGACAGGGGCCGCATCCCGGCGGGTCGCGCCGAAACTCCACTTGATGGCGGACTTTTTTAAAGCGTTAGACCGGCAGGCCGTTCTCGGCCGCCAGAGCCTTGAGCGAGACCGCGGGGCGCGCGCCGATATGCTGGATCACCTCGGCCGCCGCGAGGGCGCCGAGGCGCGCGGCGGTGCGGTGGTCCTTGCCGCGCGCGAGGCCGACCAGAAACCCGGCGGCGAATAGATCGCCCGCTCCAGTAACGTCAATCACGCGTTCTATCGGCATCGCCTGCACCGCTTCGACGGCGTTGCGGGTCACCACCGCGCAGCCTTTCTCGCTGCGCGTGATCACCGCCAGCTTGGCATCGTGGCGCAATGCCTTGACCGCGGTGTCGAAATCGGCGGTCTCGTACAGGCTATGCAGTTCGTGCTCATTGGCAAAGACGATGTCGACGGTGCCCTTGCGGATCAGTTCGAGGAATTCGGCGCGGTAGCGATCGACGCAAAACGAATCCGACAATGTGAGCGCCACGCGCCGTCCCGCTTTGTGCGCGATCGCGGCTGCCTTGACGAACGCCTCCTTGGCCTGCGGCGGGTCCCACAGATAGCCCTCGAGATACGTAAGCGCGGCGCTGGCGATCTTGGCCTCGTCGATGTCGGCGGGTTTGAGGTTCTGCGCGGCGCCGAGGAACGTGTTCATGGTGCGCTCGCCGTCCGGCGTCACCATGATGTAGCAGCGTGCGGTCGAGGGACCGTCGCTCGATGGCTTGGTGTCGAAGGCGACGCGCGCGGCGCGGATGTCGTGGCCGAAGGCGCGGCCGAGTTCGTCGTCCTTGACCTTGCCGACGAAGGCGGCGTGGCCGCCGAAGCTCGCCACGCCGACGATGGTATTGGCGGCCGAACCGCCGGAGCTCTCCACCGCCGGGCCCATCGCCTGATAGATCTTCTCGGCGCGCGCCTCTTCGATCAGCGCCATGCTGCCTTTGTGCATGCCGTGCGCCACCAGGAAGTCGTCTTCGGCGCGGGCGATCACGTCGACGATGGCGTTGCCAATGCCGATGACGTCGTAGCGGTGGGGGGCCATGCGTTACCTCGCGAGTCGCCGGCGACTATAACGGGCAAGCGCGCCCCGGCAAGCTTGCGCGTTATGACATGGACGTGACGGGCGCGCGCCAGGGGATTAGAGTCCGGGCGAGGTGTCGTCCACATCATTGGCGCGACGATATTACCACCGTCGGCCGCGGCACCTTGATGTCGCCGCTCCTGGTTAGTGAGGGGGCGGAAGCCTCTTTAATACTTCCAAACTCCACCAGAGAAAGTAGCCGCCGATCAGAATACCGAGCGCCACTTTCACCAATTGGATGACCAGTTCGTCCTTGCTCATAAAGCCCACCTGTCGCTCGTCCGCGCCGCATGATTCTAACAACTCTGTCTCAGTTGTAACGTATGAGCCGGCGGCACCACCTTTGATATCGTATCCCCAGCCGACGCGACACCCTGGTTTGCGCATGCGACGGGGGTTGCACGGCAAACGCCATCATGCGATGTGGCCGCCATATCGGCGAGGACGGACATGGCCTTCAAGGAACGCGTGTTTTCCGGCGTGCAGCCGACCGGCAACTTGCACCTCGGCAATTATCTCGGCGCCATCGTCAAGTTCGTGGCGCTGCAGGATACGTATGACTGCATCTATTGCGTGGTCGATCTGCACGCCATCACGGTGTGGCAGGATCCGCCCGAGTTGATGCGCAATACGCGCGAGGTGACCGCGGCGTTCCTCGCCTGCGGCATCGATCCGAAGAAGAACATTATCTTCAACCAGAGTCAGGTGGCCGAGCACGCCGAGCTCGCCTGGGTGTTCAACTGCGTCGCGCGCCTGGGCTGGCTCAACCGCATGACGCAATTCAAAGAGAAGGCCGGCAAGGATCGCGAGAACGTGTCGGTCGGCCTTTACGCCTATCCGAACCTGATGGCGGCCGACATCCTCGTCTATCGCGCGACGCATGTGCCGGTCGGCGAGGACCAGAAGCAGCATCTCGAACTGTCGCGCGATATCGCCATGAAATTCAACAATGACTTCGCGCCGTCGATCCACGCGCACGGCTTCGGCGAGGCCTTCTTCCCACTGCCCGAGCCGATCATTCAGGGGCCGGCGACGCGGGTGATGAGCCTGCGCGACGGCTCGAAGAAAATGTCGAAGTCGGAGCCGTCCGATTATTCGCGCATCAATTTGACCGACGACGCCGACGCCATCGCGCAGAAGATCCGCAAGGCCAAGACCGATCCCGAACCGCTGCCGAGCGAGGAGAAGGGCCTCGAGCCGCGCCCCGAGGCCGACAACTTGGTCGGCATCTATGCCGCGCTGCAGGGCGTGAGCAAAGCGCAGGTGCTTGGCGAATTCGGCGGCGGACAGTTTTCAACTTTCAAAGGCGCGCTTGTCGATCTCGCCGTCGCCAAGCTCGGGCCGATCGGCGCGGAAATGAAAAAGCTGGTGCAGGACCCGGTCTATATCGATTCGATCCTGGCCGAGGGATCGCAGCGCGCGCAGACGATCGCCGCCGAAACCATGAAAGCGGTCAAGGACATTGTCGGCTTCGTGCGCCGCTAACCGCGCGTTATCACTGGGCAATTTTTTGGGCGCTTGTCGCAGCCGCGGCCGACGTGCGACCATTCACGGCTTGTGCGTTCGCAAATGAACGTATGAACCGGGAGCGACGATGAGCACCAAGCGCCGCAGCTACGAGGCCGGCCACAAGCGCAAATATCTAGTCGTCATCGACGAGACCGAGGAATGCGACCGCGCGGTCTATTGGGCGGCAAAGCGCGCCGGCCGCACCAAATCGCAACTGGTCATGCTGCGCGTCATCGACACCGGCGAGCGCAATCAGCAATGGCTCGGCGTCGCCGACCTCATGAAGGCCGAGGCAATGGAAGCGGCCAACGCGGCGTTCGACAAGTTCACGGCGCGCGTCAAGGACATTGCCGGCATCACGCCCGACCGCGTGATCCGCGAAGGCGACCCGGCCGAAGAGATCGTCAAACTGATCGACGAGGATGCCGACATCGGCATTCTGGTGCTGGCTGCGGGTACTTCCAGTGAAGGACCCGGTCCGCTGGTGGCCAGCCTGACCAGGACCGCCGGCACTTTTCCGATCCCCATAGCCGTCGTGCCGGGTCACTTGAGCGACGCCGACATCGATGCGAGCTCTTAGGGATTTCGCGTCAATCGGGGCATTTGCCGGCAGTTGACCTTGGTCAACGCAATCGCCATTTATCCGCTATACTCAATGCCATCCACGGGCCTTGAACCCGCAAGGAGGACACTATGTTCATCCAGACCGAAACCACGCCGAACCCGGCGACCCTGAAATTCCTGCCTGGCCGAGCGGTGCTCGAATCGGGCACCCTCGACATGGCGAGCAAGGAAGCCGCGCGGCAGTCGCCGCTGGCGGAACGCCTTTTCGATATCCCTAACGTCGGCGGCGTCTTTTTCGGCTCCGACTTCATCTCCATCACCAAGCGTGACGGCGAGTGGCAGCAAATCAAGCCGGCGATTCTCGGCGCCATCATGGAGCATTTCATTAGCGGCGCACCGCTCTTGGCGAGCGGCGCCGAACCGGCGCCGGCCGATGGTGACGAATTCTTCGACGCCAACGACGCCGAGACCGTCGCCATCATCAAGGATCTGATCGAGACCCGCGTGCGCCCGGCGGTGGCCGGCGACGGCGGCGACATTACCTTCAAGGGCTTCAAGGAAGGCGTCGTATTCCTCACCATGAAGGGCGCCTGCTCGGGCTGCCCGTCCTCGACCGCGACGCTCCAGCACGGCATTCAGAACCTGCTCAAGCATTTCGTGCCCGAAGTCACCGAGGTGCGGCCGGTCTAACCCGTCATTGCTTTTGGCCGCGCATTGGTAAAAGTAGATTTATGCGCGTCCTCGCCATCGATACCGCGCTCGAGGCCTGTTCGGTCGCCGTGCTCGACACCGAGCATGTGGCACTGTCCGTGCATGAGTCTCTGCCCAAGCTGCGCGGTCACGCCGAAGCGCTAATGCCGATGATCGCGCGGGTGATGGACCGCGCCGGTCTAGATTTCGCCGCGCTCGACCGCATCGCCGTCACCACCGGACCCGGCAGCTTCACCGGGCTGCGCGTCGGCCTCGCGGCCGCGCGCGGCCTCGCGCTTGCGACCGGCAAGCCGGCGATCGGCCTGTCGACGCTCGCGGCCTATGCAGCGCCATTGGTCGCCGCCGACGGTACGCTGCCGGTCGTCGCGGCGATCGATGCGCGCCACGATCACATCTATGTGCAAGTATTCGGGCCCGGCGGCCGCACCATCGTTCCGGCGCGGCTCGCGTCGATCCGCGAGGCGCTGCGCGCGGCGGCGATGGGCGCGCCGCGCCTGGTGGGTACCGCGGCGGCGATGCTGGCGGCAGCCTGGCCGATTGGCGAACGCGCGCCGAGCCTGGTCGATAATCGCCGCGCGCCCGACATCGATTGGGTGGCACGCCTCGGCGCCGCCGCGATCGAGACCGGCGCGCCGCCGAAGCCGCTGTATCTGCGCGCGCCCGACGCGCAACCGCAGAACGCCGCGCAATTGGCGCGACGATGATGGGTTTGTTCTCCAACTTGTTCTCACGCACCGAGCCGGTGTTGTCGGAGGCGTCGAGCCGCGACGCCGCGGCGATCGTCGCGTTGCATGCCACCTCGTTCGCCCGCGGTTGGAGCGAACAGGAAGTCGAAGGCCTGTTGACCGACCGCCACGTCATCGCCCATCGCACCATGGCCGGGGCGAGCATGGCCGGCTTCATCATGTCGCGGCTGGTCGAGGATGAAGCGGAAATCCTCTCGGTCGCGGTCGCAGGCAGCAGGCGCGGCCGCGGGCTGGCGCGCGATCTGCTCGCGCTGCATTTGCGCCGGCTGGCAGGGTTGGGCGCGCGCGCGGTATTTCTGGAAGTCGACGAACACAATGCCGCGGCGATCCGGCTTTACGACCGCGCCGGATTCCGCGAAATATCGCGCCGCGCCAATTACTACCCGAGCGCCGACGGCAGGGCGGCGGCCGCGCTGGTGCTGCGCCGCGATCTGGTTTAGCGCATGATCCCGAAAAGTGGGTGCCGGTTTTCGGATAAGATCGTGCGCCGAGCGAAAACGCCCCGATAGACCAGCCCGGACGCGCTCAATATGCTATGAGAGCCGGACCGAATAGACGACGAGACAGACAATTGTGACCACGCCGGACAAGACCATCTCCGACCGACGCGACATCGAAGCGCTGTGCGCCGAAAAGGGCATGCGCATGACCGAGCAACGCCGCACCATCGCGCGCGTCCTGGCGGGGTCGGACGATCATCCGGACGTCGAGGAACTCTACCGGCGATGCGCCAAGGTCGACGACCGGATTTCCATCTCCACCGTCTATCGCACCGTCCGCCTGTTCGAAGACGCCGGCATTATCGAGCGGCACGATTTCCGCGAAGGCCGTGCGCGCTACGAAACCGCTACCGAATCCCATCACGACCATCTGATCAATTTGCGCAGCGGCGAGGTGATCGAATTCCGTTCGGAGGAAATCGATCGCTTGCAGGCCGAAGTCGCGCGCAAGCTCGGTTACAAACTGGTCGATCACCGGCTCGAGCTCTACGCCGTCCCGATCGACGACGAGAAAAAATAATCGCTCATGCTGCGCGGGCTTTTTATCGGCGCGTTCTTCTTCACGATGACGCCGCTCTTGATCTTCATCCAGTGGCTGCTCGACAAGGCCGGCCTGCCCGGCTGGGGCTTCATCAACACGCGTTACTACCGCCTGCTCTGCCGGCTGCTGCGCATTCGCGTGCATGTGACCGGCGTGCCGGTCGCCGACAGGGCGGTGCTGTTCGTCTCCAATCACGTCTCCTGGGTCGACATCGTCGTGATCGGGTCGGTGAGGCCGGTCGCCTTCGTCGCCAAGCGCGAGGTCGCCACGTGGCCGCTGGTCGGCGTCACCGCGCGACTGCAGCGCACAGTGTTCGTCGACCGCACGCGCCGCCAGCAGACCGGCACGGCCATCGCCGAGATGGTCAAGCGGCTGGCTGACGGCACGTCGGTCGTATTGTTTGCCGAAGGCACTTCGAGCGACGGCAATCGCGTGCTGCCGTTCCGCTCGGCGCTGGTCGGCGTGGCGAAGGACGCCGCCGCCCACGCCGAACTCGGCGGCAAGCTGAAGATCCAGCCGATGTCGATCGGTTACACCAACACGCACGGCATCCCGATGGGCCGCCAGCATCGGCCGCTGGTCGCGTGGTACGGCGATCTCGATTTCATGCCGCACATCAGGGAGTTCATCGCGCGCGGCGCGGTCGATGCCGTGGTCAGCTACGGCGAGCCGGTAGCGGCCGATGCCGCCGCCGACCGCAAGGCGATGGCGAAATCGCTGGAAGGCGCTGTTCGGTCGCTCGCTGTTGCGGCACTGCGCGGCCGGCCGCGCCCGGCGCACTCCGCCACGTCTTAAAAGCGTCACGATATCAGACACATGGATTGCGGCGCCAAAGCAGGCTAGATTAGGCACCCGGTTCGAACGCGAGCGGCATGAGCAGACCCCACAAAGTCCACGTCAAGTCCTTCGGCTGCCAGATGAACGTCTACGATTCCCATCGTATGGCGGACACTTTGGCGCCGGCGGGCTACGCCGAGACGCCCGAGGCCGCCGACGCCGATCTCGTCATTCTCAACACCTGCCATATCCGCGAAAAGGCGGCGGATAAGGTCTATTCCGAAATCGGCCGCATTCGCGTCATGAAGGAAGAGGCGGCAGCGCGTGGCCGCCGCATGGTGATCGCGGTCGCCGGTTGCGTGGCGCAAGCCGAGGGAAAGGAAATCATCCGCCGCGCAGACAGCGTCGATCTCGTGGTCGGCTCGCAAAACTATCACCGGCTGCCGGATTTGCTCGCCCGCGTTCAGGCGGGCGAGCAGGTTGTCGACACCGACTTCCCCGTGGACGACAAGTTCGATGCACTCGCCGCGCCGCGCGCCGACGCCATTCGCGAGCGCGGCATTTCCGCCTTCGTCACCGTGCAGGAAGGCTGCGACAAGTTCTGCACCTTCTGCGTCGTGCCTTACACTCGCGGCGCCGAAGTCTCGCGCCCGGTCGAGAAGATCGTCGCCGAGGTCGAACATCTGGCCGAAGCTGGCGTGCGCGAGGTGACGCTGATCGGGCAGAACGTGAATGCCTATCATGGGAAGGACGCCGGCGGCCATCAGGTGACGCTCGGCAAATTGCTTTACAGTCTCAGCGAAGTCCCCAGTATCGTGCGCCTGCGCTATATGACCAGCCATCCGCGCGACATGGGTGACGATCTGATCGCCGCGCATGGCGATCTCCCCGCGCTGATGCCCTATGTGCACTTGCCGGTGCAATCTGGCAGCGATCGCATTCTCGCGGCAATGAATCGCCGGCATACGCGGCAAGAGTATCTCGACGTGATCGCACGTCTTCGCAAAAGCCGCGCCGATCTCGCATTCACCTCCGATTTCATCGTCGGCTTTCCCGGCGAGAGCGAGGACGATTTCCGCGCCACACTCTCGCTCGCCGAAGAGGTCGGCTTCGCTACCGCCTACACCTTCGTGTATTCACCGCGGCCCGGCACCCCGGCGGCCGAGATGCCCGGCCAGGTCCCGCCGGACGAACAGGCCGAGCGGCTGCAGCGCCTGCAGGCCATCATCACCCGGCAGTGGCGGGCGTTCAACGCGCAATCCGTCGGCCGCACCGTCGACGTGCTGCTGGAGAAGCCGGGCAAGCTCCCTGGGCAACTGGTCGGCCGCACACCATATCTGCAGACGGTGCAGGTGATGGCGCCCCGTTCGCTCATCGGTTCGGTGGCGCCGGTCATGATTACCGACGTCGGCACCAACACTCTGTTCGGCGCGCTTGCCGAGCAGCCCATCGCGTCAGAACTTGCCGCAGCAGGAGCTTGAGTAACCACTTGCGCACCCCGGATCCGCCGATCCCGACTGCCACCGCTTCGGAAGAGACGGCAACCACCCAGACCGTGCTCGCCTTCGAAGACAACCGGCTCGCTTCCATCCTGTTTGGCCAATACGGACAAAACCTCGCGCTGATCGAGCGCCGCCTCGGCGTCGTCGCCGAACAGCGCGGCAATCATGTCACCGTCGATGGCTCGCGGTCCGGCTGCGAGCAGGCGCGCCGCGTGCTGGAGGGGCTGTACGAAAACCTGAAGCGCGGTCATGAACTGACCGCCGGCGACGTCGAGGGCGCCATCCGGCAGGCGATCGCGCAAGGCTCGCTGTTCGACTACGACGCGGCGAGCGCGCGGGCGGCCTTCGAGGAAATAAACTTACGCAAGCGCCCGGTGCGCGCGCGCACCGCCGCGCAGGACGCCTATATCCGCGCGCTCAAGCGCCATCATCTGGTGTTCGGCACGGGACCTGCCGGCACCGGCAAGACCTGGCTCGCGGTCGCGCAAGCAGTCCAGATGTTCGAGCGCAAGGAGGTCGATCGCATCATCCTGTCGCGGCCGGCGGTGGAAGCCGGCGAACGGCTTGGCTTCCTGCCTGGCGACATGCGCGAAAAGGTCGATCCCTATTTGCGGCCGATCTACGACGCCCTTTACGATCTGATGGATGCGCGCATCGTCGAGCGCGCACTGCAGGCCGGCGAGATCGAGATCGCGCCGCTCGCCTTCATGCGCGGGCGCACGTTGTCGAACGCCGCCATCATCCTCGACGAAGCACAGAACACCACCTCGATGCAGATGAAGATGTTCTTGACCCGCTTGGGCGAGAATAGCCGCATGATCGTCACCGGCGATCCGAGCCAGGTCGATCTGCCGAGCGGCCAGACTTCGGGACTGGCTGAAGCGGTCAAGCTGCTCGACGGCGTCGAAGGCGTCGGCCACGTCGCCTTCACCCATGAGGACGTGATCCGCCATGAGCTGGTGGCGCGCATCGTGGAAGCTTATGACCGCAAGATGGCCGCGCGCAGGACGAAGGAATGATGCCAACGCTGAAGCCACTCGGCGAAGCGCCGCGGGTCGATGTCCAAATCCAGTCGGCGCTATGGGATGCCGAGCCTGAAGCGGCCGAAACCGTTCGTAACGCTATCGCCGCTGTCGCCGCTACAATTCCGGTCCAAGGCCTTGGATTGAGCGTCTCCTTGACCGATGATGCGACGATTCGCTCGCTCAATCGCCAGTGGCGCGGCATCGACAAGCCGACCAACGTGCTGTCGTTCCCGGCGGCGCATACGCAAGCCGCCATCGCCACTAAATTTTTCGGCGATATCATTATTGGCTACGAGACGCTCAAGCGGGAATGCGCCGACGAAAACATGATTTTTCTTCATCATCTGGCCCATCTCACGGTGCATGGTTTTCTCCATCTCATGGGCTACAATCATGAGAGCGATCCCGAGGCCGACGACATGGAACGCGTCGAGAGCAAGATCATGGCGACCATGGGCCTCCCGGACCCGTGGCTTGACCGCGAGATCAACCGCGAATTTGGCGACGCCTGACCGCTATGCCTGACAGCGACAGCCCAAGTTCGATCAACCCCGACGCCGTCTCCTACGAGCCGCGCCTTCTGCCGGTACCAGTGCCGCCGCAGCGCGAAGGCGGCGAAGGCTGGGTGGTGCGCGTATTTCGGGCTATTTTCGGCTGGAAGGCGAATTCGCGCGCCGACCTCAAGGACGTGCTCGACACCATGCCGCCCGGCGAATCCGGCTTCTCGCCGGAAGAAAGCCGGATGCTCAAGAACATCCTGGGCTTGCGCGAGCGGCGCGTCGGCGACGTCATGATCCCGCGCGCGGACATCGTCGCCGTGCAGCAGGACATCACGCTCGGCGAGTTGGTGAGAACGTTCGAGGGCGCCGCTCATTCGCGCCTGGTGGTCTATAACGACACGCTCGACGATCCGATCGGCATGGTGCACATCCGCGACCTGATCGCCTTCATGACCGCGCGTGCGGCAGTCGATCCGGGAAAGAACGCCAAGCGTAAGAAGCCATTGCCGGCCGGGCTCGATCTCAAGGCGATCGATCTGGCGATGCCGCTGTCGTCCGCCAAAATTGTGCGCGAGATCCTGTTCGTACCGCCGTCGTCGCGGGTCATCGACCTCTTGGCGCGCATGCAGGCGACGCGCATTCACCTCGCGCTGGTGGTCGACGAATACGGCGGCAGCGACGGCCTGATTTCGATCGAGGACATCGTCGAGCAGATCGTCGGCGAGATCGCCGACGAGCATGACGAGGACGAGACGCCGCACGTTGTGCGTCAGGCCGACGATTCCTTCATCGCCGACGCCCGTGCTCATCTCGAGGACGTGGCGGCTACCATCGGCCACGATTTCGATCCCGGCGACGTGGCCCAGGAAGTCGATACGCTGGGCGGCTATCTGGTGACGCGCGCCGGCCGCCTGCCGGTGCGCGGCGAGTTGATTCCCGGACCGGGGCTGTTCGAATTCGAAGTGCTCGACGCCGACCCGCGCCGCATCAAACGCGTGCGCATTACCCGGCTCAAGGAAAACCGGGAACGTCCGCGCGGCGAACGCAAGCGCGGCGAGCCCGACGCGGTGCTCGCCGGCACCGCGCCGCCAAGCTTGCCCATCGATGAGCCGCCCGCGGGCAAGGATAGCGGGCCGTCCGGTTCTCCGGCCGGCGCGCAGCGCCCGTGAGTGTCATTCGTCTCGCTTATGCGGTGGTACTCGCCCATGGTTGGCGGCGCGCCATCATTGCCTTCATCGCCGGCGCCGCGTCGGCGCTGGCGCTGGCTCCGATCAATGCCTGGCCGATTCTGTTCCTGACTTTTCCGGTCCTGGTTTGGCTGGTGGACGGTTCGGCCGCCGGACGCGGAAGCGGCGCCATCACCGCGGCAATCGCCGGCTGGTGCTTCGGCTTCGGCTATTTCCTCGCCGGTCTCTACTGGGTCGGTTACGCCTTCCTGGTTGATGCCAAGACCTTCGGCTGGCTGCTGCCGGTCGCGGTCGGCGGACTGCCGGCTTACCTCGCGTTCTACACCGCCTTGGGTGTCGCCGCGGCGCGGCTGATCTGGGTGCGCGGACCGACGCGCGTGCTGGCGCTCGCCGTCATGCTCACCGGCGCGGAATGGCTGCGCGGGCACCTGCTCAGCGGTTTCCCCTGGAACACGTTCGGCTACGCGCTGACCGAGCCGCTGGCGCTGGCGCAAAGCGTCTCACTCACCGGTATCTGGGGCCTCACCTTCCTGTGCATCGCGATCTGCGCCAGCCCCGCCGTGCTCGCGGACGATGTGGCGGACACGGCCCATCCGCGGCGTGTCGTCGCGTTCGGCATTCTGATTCTGATCGCATTCGGCAGCTACGGCGTGGTGCGGCTATGGCAACAGCCGACGACTTATGTCGAGGGCGTGAAGCTGCGCATCATGCAGCCCAATCTGCAGCAGGACGAAAAATTCAATTACTCCGCCAAGGCGCAAGTCATGGAGCGTTATTTGCGCCTGTCCAACCGCGCCACCGGACCGGACTCCAAGGGCGTGCACGACGCCACGGTTTTGATCTGGCCGGAATCGGCGTTCCCGTTCTTCCTCACGCACGAACCGGATGCCCTGGCACAGATCGCCGGCCTGCTGAAACCTTCGACCGAACTGATCACCGGCGCCGTGCGTCCCGCACCGGGCGCCACCGCTGCCAACCCGCACGCCTATAACTCGGTCTATGTGATAGATCCCGACGGCTCGATCCGCGGCATCTACGACAAAGTGCATCTGGTGCCGTTTGGCGAATACCTGCCGTTCCAGCGCGTGCTCGAACGGCTCGGTTTGCGGCAACTCACCAGGCAGGTCGGCGGGTTTTCGTCGGGCGACCGCCGCCGGACCATGGACGTGCCGGGCGCGCCGAAAATGCTGCCGTTGATCTGCTACGAAGCGATCTTCCCCGACAGCGCGGTGCCGGCAGACGAGCGGCCCGGCTGGCTGGTTAACGTGACCAATGACGGCTGGTTCGGCATCAGCACCGGGCCCTACCAGCACTTCCAGCAGGCGCGCGTGCTCGCGATCGCCGAAGGCTTGCCGCTGGTGCGCGCGGCCAATACCGGAATCTCCGGCGTCGTCGACCCGCTTGGGCGAGTCGTCGCCGCTCTGCCCCTGGGCGCCGAAGGCGTTCTCGACGCAAGCCTGCCACGCGCCATCGCCACAACAACCTATGTGCGGTTCGGCAACGACGTCTTGATTCTATTTATGGTAGTAAGTTTGATATTGGTCGCGCGGCGGCGAATGCGCCGCTAGGGCGAAAAAATTCAGCCCTGGATTGCGAAAGCGCCAGATGTTGCATCCCTGTTGTCCGTCTAGGGTGCAGATTTTCCGATTAAGGAAAACAAGACTGAATTTCGACGGCGTGAAACTACCTGAAAGATATAAAGAATTTTTGCTCCCCCATTTTGGGGAACCGTCCATCAATTGAGAATCACGAGTTGCAATCTTTGCGTCATCTATGACATTACGCTCTACAATAGGTGTATAGGAGACCGTTATGGCCAAGAAGACCCCCAATCCGATCGACAAGCACGTCGGTTCGCGCGTGCGCATGCGTCGGATGATGTTGAGCATGAGCCAGGAGAAGCTCGGGGACGCGCTCAGCCTGACCTTTCAGCAAGTACAGAAATACGAAAAAGGCACCAACCGCATCGGCGCCAGCCGGCTGCAGCAGATTTCCAATATCCTGCAAGTACCGGTTTCGTTTTTCTTCGAAGGCGCGCCGAATATGCCGGGCCATGCCGGCATGGGCGAAGCACCGTCGCCTGCCTATGTGTCGGACTTTCTTGCCACCTCCGACGGATTGTCGTTGACCAAGTCGTTCATGCGCATCAAGAGCGGTAAATTACGCCGGCGCATTGTCGAGCTGGTCGAACAAATTGCAGGTGGGGAATAGGCTTAAGGACCGGGCCCATCGTTCCCGCGCTGCCTGCCCACCGCTGCCCGCATCTTGACCTCGTCCACCGTCGCTGCAAGAACCACCCGCGGAATGGTCCGGCGCTAGACGCCGTGCCAGGGCAGGAGTTCCAACAGTGGCGCACACCAATTTTTTGTTCACCAGCGAGTCGGTATCCGAAGGTCACCCTGACAAGGTTTGCGACCAGATTTCCGATGCGGTACTCGACGCCTTTCTCGAAAACGATATCAAGCTCGGCATCGCCGACGACAGCCAGGTGAACACGCGGCTCGGCTGCGAGACGCTGTCGACCACCAACAAGATCGTCATCGCCGGCGAAGGCCGCGGCCAGGCGCCGTTCTTCCACAAGCATGGCGACAAAGTCGTCGTCGACCGCGAGTTGATCTCGAAGATCGCGCGCGACGTGGTCAAGGACATCGGCTACGACCAGGACGGATTTTCCTATTACGGCGCCGACGTCGAGGTGCTGCTGCACGGCCAGTCGCCCGACATCGCGATGGGCGTCAATGCCAAGAAGAAAAAGGGCGGCGAGGAAGAAGGCGCCGGCGACCAGGGCATGATGTTCGGCTTTGCCTGCACCGAGAGCGAGGTCTACGAGAAGAATTCGTTCATGCCGGCGCCGATTTATTTCGCGCACAAGATTCTGAAAGTTCTGTCCGACAAGCGCCGCGCCGGCCAGCTGTTCGATCTGCAGCCCGACGCCAAGAGCCAAGTCACCGTCCGCTACGTCGACGGCAAGCCGGTCGGCTGCACCAAGGTCGTGGTTTCGACCCAGCACAACGAGAAGAGCCGCAACGGCAAGAAGTACACGCCCGGCATGGTCAAGGAATTGATCGCCAGCGCGGTCGAATCGGCGCTGCCGAAGGGCTGGATGCCGCAACGGCCGTCCGATTTCCTGGTCAACCCGACCGGTAATTTTGTCGTCGGCGGACCGGACGGCGATTGCGGCCTCACCGGCCGCAAGATCATCGTCGACACCTACGGCGGCTACGCGCCGCACGGCGGCGGCGCATTCTCCGGCAAGGATCCGACCAAGGTCGACCGCTCGGCTGCTTACGCCGCGCGCTATCTCGCCAAGAACGTGGTCGCCGCCGGCATCGCCGAGCGCTGCACCATTCAGGTCGCCTACGCGATCGGCGTGGCTGACCCGATGTCGGTCCTGGTCGACACCCATGGTACCGGCAAGGTTGCGGAGAAGAAGCTCGAAAAGATCCTGCCCGAGCTGTTCCGCCTCACTCCGACCAATATCCGCCGCACGCTCAAGCTCAACCGCCCGATCTATCGGCGCACCGCGGCCTACGGCCATTTCGGCCGCGCCCCGGACAAGGACGGCGGCTTTTCGTGGGAAAAGACCGATCTCGCCGCGGCGATCAAGAGCGCTGTGAAATAAGCTTCTTCGGGCAAGTTTGCGTCCGACAGGATGGCCGGCCTTGTGCCGGCCATTCGCGTTTTGATAGGCCAGCATATGGATCCGGCTGCACCAACATCGCAACGCGCCTTCTTTGGCCGGCGCAAGGGTCACACGCTCAAGCCGCGTCAGGTCGCGCTGTTCGATACGTTACTGCCAAGGCTCGGCCTCGACCTCGCCAAGCCCGCGCTGGCCGATTTGCGCACGCTGTTCCCGAATGCCGTCGATGAACTGCGGCTGGAAATCGGCTTCGGTGGCGCCGAGCATCTGATTGCGCAGGCGCAAGGATATCCGAATGTCGGTTTCATCGGCACGGACGCTTTCATCAATGGCGTTGCGAAAGCGCTGGTCGCAATCGACGCGCATAAGCTCAGCAACATCCGGCTCTATTTCGGTGACGCCAGCGAATTGCTCGACTGGCTGCCGGCGGATGCGCTCACGCGCATCGACCTGCTCTATCCCGATCCGTGGCCGAAACGGCGGCACTGGAAGCGCCGCTTCCTTCAGCACGACAGCCTGAAGCGGCTGGCGCGTCTTCTCAAACCCGGCGGTGAGTTGCGCTTCGCCACCGACATCGCCGACTACGCGACTTACGCGCTCGCCCGCGTGCTGCGCTCGCCGGATTTTATTTGGACGGCCGAATGCGCCGACGACTGGCGGAAAGCCTGGCCGGATTTTGCCGGCACGCGCTACGAAGCGAAGGCCAAGCGCGAAGGCCGCGCGCCGGCTTATTTCATTTTCCGGCGCGAGTGACTATTCCCTGCCCTCCTGCCGCACCTGCCAGAAGCGCACGACGCGCTGGGCGGTGGCCGGCGTCAGGCGGTCGAAATTCTCGCGCCCGGCGTCGAGCGTCTGGGCGGTCAGCTTCAAACCGGGCCGCGCGCCCAGGATCGCGCGCACGGTCGGCCAGCTGAAGCCCGCCGCCCGCGCCAGGATCAGCACCGGATCCGGCCGATCGCCGTTGACCAGCCGGTCCACCACTTCGATCGGCACCGCGCTGATAACGGCGAGCGCGGCAAGCGTCTCTTCGTATTTACCGTGCTCCGCATAGCCGGCGACGTCGGATTCGGTGAGCTTGCGCTGCTTGTGCAGCGCCTGCACCGCCGCCAGCGCCGTCGTGTAACTACGCGGCGCCGCCTTGGCGGCAACCTCCTCGGTCACTTTCGCCAGCACGCGTTGGATTTCGGCCCGGGTTTCCGGCCTGGCATTGGCCAACAGGCGCTGCTGCACCACGCCGCTCGCCTGCACCAGCAACTGACGGAACAGGCGCGGCGGGATATCGGTGCGCGAGCCGACTTTCTCGGCCAGCGCGTTGTCGCGTTCGGCGCGCTTGACCAACGTGGCGAACGCATTCTCCGACAAATGCGCCTTGTGATTGGTGGCGATGCTGCGCGCCACCTCGCGGTCGCCGCGCTGCACCAACACGTCCGACAACGTTTCGCTTAGCCCTACGCGTGTGGACAGCGCCAAAAGATGCGCCTGGCTCTTGGTCTCGGCGATATATTTGAGATCGGGGTCGGAAATCCGCGACTGTTTGAGCAGCGGGCCGGCGACGGAAATGTTGTCGTTCTTGGCGAGCGTCGTCACCACGCCGTGCGGCGCATTAGGCACCGGCGCGAGCCGGCGCGCCAATTCGGCCAGCGCCTTGACCTCGATCTCCTCGATCAGGGCGCCGATGACGTCGTCGAACAGCGCCACGTGTTCGTCGCTGTAGCTGCCCGCGCCGTCGAGAAAGAGACTGGTGACGCTACGCAGCGTCTTGGCCCGCTTTTCGGCCGAGCCGTGCTGGACGACCTCTTCCAGTTCGGGAAGCAGCGAGGCGGCAGCGTTCATTGCGAAAACCTGCGCAAACGGCTCTTGGAAGTCGCGCGATCCTGTGAGTTTACACATTTTTAGGGCTAGATTCTGAAGGAAGGGTTAGCTGCCAAAATGCCCCTTCACCCTTGCATGAACCGCGAAATTCGCTATATTTCCGGTTGTTAAGACACCCTCATAACCGAACGGGTTTTGAGAGTGGGCCCCCCCGGGCCCGCTCTTTTTTGTTACTAGAATGGCCACAAGCGAGGCGCGACAGGCGGCAAACGCCGCACCAACGGAACCACGGCTGATCGTCGAGCCGGGGCTCGCCGCGCGTGTCGCGGCCATCGCCGAGCCGGTCGTCGAACAGCTCGGCTACCGCCTCGTTCGGGTCAAGATTTCAGCCGCCGAGGGCTGCACCGTCCAGATCATGGCGGAACGTGCCGACGGCACCATGGTGATCGAGGATTGCGAAGCGATCTCGCGCGCGCTCTCGCCGATACTCGACATGGCCGATCCGATCGAGCGCGCCTACCGGCTGGAGATATCCTCGCCCGGCATCGACCGGCCACTGGTGCGCAAATCCGATTTCGACCGCTATGCCGGCCATCTGGTCAAGATCGAGACGCATATCCCGGTCGGCGGACGCAAGCGCTTCCGCGGCCAGTTGCTCGGCACGAAGGGCGACGGCGCGCGCCTTCGCCACGACGAGGCCGGCGAGCAAGCCGAAGTGCTGTTGCCGATCGAAGAGATCAGCGACGCGAAACTCGTGCTCACCGACGAACTGGTGGCGCAGGCTTTGCGGCGCGAGAAGGCCGCCAAGCGCGACACGCGCGCGGCGCGCAAAGAAGAACGACGCAAGGAACGACATTCACGGCATCGGCCGCATCAGACGGCCGCCAACCAAGGAGACTGAGCTATGGCAGTCAGCGCCAACCGGCTCGAACTGTTGCAAATCGCCGACGCGGTGGCCCGCGAGAAGGCGATCGACCGCGGCATCGTCATCGCCGCCATGGAGGACGCCATCGCCAAGGCGGCGCGCTCGCGCTACGGCGCTGAGACCGACGTCCATGCCGAGATCGAGCCGAAGACCGGCGATCTGCGGCTTACCCGTCACATGCTGGTGGTCGAGGCTGTCGAGAACCCTTCCAACCAGATCACGCTGGAAGGCGCGCGCAAGCATCATCCGGCGGCGCAAGTGGGCGACACCATCGCCGACCCGCTACCGCCGCTCGAATACGGCCGCATCGCCGCGCAGTCGGCCAAGCAGGTGATCGTGCAGAAGGTGCGCGAGGCCGAGCGCGACCGGCAATATGCCGAATACAAAGACCGCATCGGCGACATCGTCAACGGCATCGTCAAGCGCGTCGAATATGGCAACGTGGTGGTCGATCTCGGCCGCGGCGAGGCCATCGTGCGGCGCGACGAGATGCTGCCGCGCGAGGTGTTCCGCAACGGCGACCGCATCCGCGCCTATATCTACGACGTGCGGCGAGAACCGCGCGGGCCGCAGATTTTCCTGTCGCGCACGCATCCGCAGTTCACGGCGAAGCTGTTCGCGCAGGAAGTGCCGGAAATCTACGACGGCATCGTCGAGGTGAAGGCGGTCGCCCGCGATCCCGGCTCGCGCGCCAAGATCGCCGTGATCTCGCGCGATTCATCCGTCGACCCGGTCGGCGCCTGCGTCGGCATGCGCGGCTCGCGCGTGCAGGCGGTGGTGAATGAGTTGCAGGGCGAGAAGATCGACATCATTCCGTGGTCGCCCGACATCGCCACCTTCGTGGTCAACGCGCTGGCACCGGCGGAAGTCGCCAAGGTCGTGCTCGACGAAGACAAGGAGCGCATCGAGGTCGTGGTTCCCGATCAGCAGCTTTCGCTCGCCATCGGCCGGCGCGGGCAGAACGTACGGCTCGCCTCTCAGCTCACCGGCTGGGACATCGACATCCTGACCGAACAGGAAGAGTCCGAACGCCGCCACGCCGAGTTCGAGAACCGCACCAAGATTTTCGTCGAGGCGCTCAATCTCGACGAAGTGGTCGGCCAGTTGCTCGCTTCGGAAGGTTTCGGTTCGATCGAAGAGCTCGCAATGGTGGACGAAAAGGAAATCGCCGGCATCGAAGGCTTCGACGAAGAAACCGCCAAGGAACTGCAGGACCGCGCCAAGGAATATCTCGACAAGCAGGAAGGCGAACTTGACGCCAAACGCGTCGAGCTCGGCGTCGAGGACGCGGTCAAGGACGTGCCCGGCGTCACCACCAAGATGCTGGTCGCTCTCGGCGAGAACGGCGTGAAGACCGTGGAAGATCTCGCCGGCTGCGCCACCGACGACCTCACCGGGTGGACCGAACGCAAGGACGGCGAGTCCAAGCATGAGGTGGGCTTCTTCGATGGCCTCGATGTCTCGCGCGAGGATGCTGAAGCCATGATCATGCAGGCCCGCGTCAAGGCCGGCTGGGTGACCGAGGCCGAGCTGGCGCCGCCGCCCGCCCCGGAAGGCGAGCCGGCGGCGGCTGACGCGGCCGCTGAATCGCAAGCCTAAAGGAGCACGACACCGGCGATGGTGGCGATGGCGCAAGACAACGAACTCGATCACGGGGCGGCTAAACTCGCTCCGGGGATGGAGCGGCATTGCGCGCTTACCCGCACGCTCAAGCCGGTCGACGACATGATCCGCTTCGTGGTCGGTCCCGGCGACGAAGCGGTGCCCGACATCAAGCGGAAATTGCCCGGCCGCGGTGTCTGGATCACCGCCACCCGCGCCGCGCTCGAGGATGCGGTCAAGCGCAACCTGTTTGCCCGCACGTTCAAGCGCAATGTGAGGGCCGCCGCCGATCTGCCGGCGGCCACCGAATACCTGCTAGAGCAAAGCGCGCTCGACGCGCTGGCGATCGCCGGCAAGGCAGGGCACGTCATCGGCGGCTTCGCCAAGGTAGAAGCGGCGATTGGCCGCGACGACCTCAAGGCGCTGATCCACGCCGCCGACGCGGGGACGGATGGAAAGCGCAAGCTGGATGCGGTTTTGCTGCGAAAAAACCCCGAAAAGCCGCGCGAAATCGCGATCATTACCGGATTAACCGGAGCGCAATTGGATTTGGCATTAAACCGCCCAAATGTGGTACATGCAGCCCTGCTTGCCGGACCCGTGAGCGATACTTTTCTCGCCCGCGCCAGGCGCTTGGAGCGCTTTCGGACCGGAGATTCGCCCGATTTGGTTAGCGCGCATGCGCCGACGGAAGGCGCACGAGGACAGAATACGTAATGAGCGAAACGAAAAATCCTGGCGAAAAGAAACTGAGCGTCTCCAAGCTGACGCTGAAGCCGCGCACGGAAACGGGCGTGGTGCGCCAGAGCTTCAGTCACGGCCGCAGCAAACAGGTCGTGGTCGAGAAGGTCAAACGCCGCGGCGTTAGCGGAGCGCATGAGGTGAAGGCCGAGCCCGCGCCGGTCGAAACCGCGCGCAAGCCGGCTCCCGCCGCCAAAGCCGCGCCGGCAGCCGCGCCCGCCGAGGCGCCGAAGCCGTCCGGCGTGGTGTTGCGCACGCTGACCGAAGAGGAGCGCGTCGCGCGCGCTCATGCGCTGGCGGATTCGCGCGTGCGCGAAGCCGAGGAACGCAAGATCGCCGAGGAAGAGGCGCGCCGCCGTCAAAGCCGCGAAGTGGTCGACAAGACCGAGCGCGAAGCGGCCGAGGCGCGCAAGCGCGAGGAAGACGAGCGCCGCAAGCACGACGAGGAGACCAAGCGCAAGGCCGGCGAAGTCGCCAAGAAACGTCTTGGCGATGATGAAATCAAAAGGCCGGCTCCCGGCCGCATGGCGCTCGAGGCCGAAGAGGATGACGGGCCGCCGAAGTCGCGCCGTCCCGGCGCCGCGCGCCCGGCCGCCGCACGTCCCGCGGCGCCGCGTGGCGCGCCGGCTAAAGAGCGCGGCCGGCTCACGCTGGTCAACGCATTGCGCGCCGACGAAGTTCGCGAGCGTTCGGTCGCCTCGTTCCGGCGCCGCACCCAACGGCTCAAGGGCCACGCCTCCGACGAGCCGAAAGAAAAGCTGGTGCGCGAAGTCACCATTCCCGAAGTTATTACCATTTCCGATCTCGCCAACCGCATGTCCGAGCGCGCAGTGGACGTCATCCGCCTGCTGATGAAGCAGGGCCAGATGGCGACCATCAACGATGCAATCGACGCCGACACCGCCCAGCTGATCGCCGAAGAAATGGGCCATAGCGTACGCCGCGTGTCGGAAGCCGACGTGGAAGAAGGCCTGTTCGATGCTGTCGACGACGCGGCCCATATGGTGCCGCGCGCGCCGGTGGTCACCGTCATGGGCCATGTCGACCACGGCAAGACCTCGCTGCTCGATACTATCCGATCCGCCGACGTGGTGTCCGGCGAAGCCGGCGGCATCACCCAGCACATCGGCGCCTATCAGGTGACCGCGCCGTCCGGCGCCAAGATCACCTTCATCGACACGCCCGGCCATGCCGCCTTCACAGCGATGCGCGCACGCGGCGCCAAGGTCACCGACATCGTCGTGCTGGTGGTTGCCGCCGACGACGGCGTCATGCCGCAGACGGTGGAAGCGATCCATCACGCCAAGGCGGCCAAGGTGCCGATCATCGTCGCCATCAACAAGATCGACAAGCCGGACGCCAACCCGACGCGCGTGCGCACCGAACTGCTGCAGCACGAGATCCAGGTCGAATCGCTCGGCGGCGAGGTGGTGGACGTCGAAGTCTCCGCCACCAAGAAGACCAATATCGACAAGCTCCTGGAAATGATCGGATTGCAGGCCGAAATCCTCGACCTCAAGGCCAATCCGGAGCGTCCGGCCGAAGGTACCGTGATCGAAGCCAAGCTCGACCGCGGCCGCGGCCCGGTGGCGACCGTGCTGGTGCAGCGCGGCACGCTGCGGGTCGGCGACCTGGTGGTGGCCGGCGCCGAATGGGGCCGCGTGCGCGCGCTGGTGTCCGACACCGGCGAGCCGATCCAGCAGGCCGGCCCGTCGACCCCGGTCGAAGTGCTCGGCTTCTCTGGCACGCCCGACGCCGGCGACCGCCTCGCGGTGGTCGAGAACGAAGGCCGCGCCCGCGAAGTGACCGATTACCGCGCCCGCCAGAAACGCGAGAAGACAGCGGCGCGCGCCACCGGCATGCGGGGCTCGCTCGAGCAGATGATGGCGCAGGCCAAGACCTCGGGACGTAAGGAATTTCCGCTGGTGGTCAAGACCGACGTACAGGGCTCTCTGGAAGCCATTGTCGGCGCGCTCGACAAACTCGGCACCGACGAGGTGGCGGCGCGCGTGCTGCATGCGGGCGTCGGCGGCATATCCGAATCTGACGTGACGCTCGCCGAAGCGTCCGGCGTGCCGATCATCGCCTTCAACGTGCGCGCCAACAAGGAAGCGCGCGAAGCGGCGGAGCGCGCCGGCATCGAAATCCGCTACTACAACATCATCTACGACCTGGTCGACGACGTGAAGAAGGCGATGTCGGGCCTACTTGCGCCGACGCTGCGCGAGACCATGTTGGGCAACGCACAGATCCTGGAAATCTTCAAGGTATCCAAGGTTGGCAACATCGCCGGCTGCCGCGTCACCGACGGCACCGTGGAACGCGGCGCCAATGTGCGGCTGATCCGCGACAACGTAGTCATCCACGAAGGCAAACTATCGCAGCTCAAACGTTTCAAGGACGACGTGCGCGAAGTCGGCGCGGGTCAGGAATGCGGCATGGCCTTCGAGAACTACCAGGACATGCGGCAGGGCGACGTGATCGAATGCTACCGGGTGGAGACGATTCAACGCTCGCTGTGAGTCCAATTCTCACAGCGTAGGTTAGAAGGTCTAGCCCTTTCCACTGTCATGCCCGGACTTTTGCCGGGCATCCACGCCTTCCTTCAGCGAGGAGCAAGACGTGGATGGCAATGGAAGTCGGGCAAGCCCGACTTCCATAAAGGAACTGAAGTCCGCAAGTCGGATATATCCGACTTGCGGGTGACAAGCCCGGCCATGACGAGTTAACTTTTTTGGATAGATATGACGCGCAAGAAATCCCACCGCGACAACATTACGCCTGGAGGCTCGCAACGCCAGTTGCGCGTCGGCGAGTTGGTGCGTCATGCGATCGCCGACATGCTGACGCGCGGCGACGTGCACGATCCCGTCATCGAGGGCCATCTCATCACCGTGCCGGAAGTGCGCATGACCGCCGACCTGCGGCTGGCGACGATCTACATCATGCCACTCGCCGGCCGCGATGCCGACGAGGTGGTGGCCGCCTTCGAGCGCCACAAGAAATTCCTGCGCGGGGAAATCGCCCACCGCATCAATCTTAAATTCGCGCCCGATATCCGCTTCCGCATCGACGAGCGTTTCGCGGAGGCCGAACGCATCGACAAGCTGTTGCGATCGCCGGCGGTCAAGCGTGACTTAGAACATGAGGATGACGCGTGAGCGAACTCGATTTGAACAATCTCGACACGCCGGCGGCCGACGAGCCGCAGCAGCCTGCTGCTCGCCACGAGCGCGGCGGCAAGAAGCAATTCAAGCGCGACAAACGCGACGTGCACGGCTGGCTGGTGCTCGACAAGCCGGTCGGCATGACCTCCACCCACGCGGTCAGCGTGGTGAAGCGCCTGTTCTCGGCCAAGCGCGTCGGCCACGCCGGCACGCTCGACCCGCTCGCTTCCGGCGCATTGCCGATCGCGCTCGGCGAAGCGACCAAAACGGTTCCCTTCGTCATGGACGGCCGCAAGATCTACCAGTTCACCGTGCGCTGGGGCGAAGAGCGCGACACCGACGATGCCGAGGGCCGCGTCGTGTCGGCGAGCGAACAGCGCCCCACGCCCGAGGCCATCCGCGCTTTGTTGCCGTCCTATACCGGCACCATCCAGCAGGTGCCGCCGCGCTATTCCGCCATCAAGATCGAGGGCGAGCGCGCCTACGACCTCGCCCGGGACGGCGAGACCGTCGAGCTTCAGCCCCGGCCGGTCGAAATCAGCCGCCTGGAACTCGTCGATACCCCCGACCCCGATCACGCGGTTCTGCATGCCGAATGCGGCAAAGGGACCTATGTTCGCTCGCTTGCCCGCGATATGGGCCGCGCTTTGGGCTGTTTCGGCCATGTCAGCGCGCTGCGCCGGGTCGGGGTCGGCCCTTTCGGCCCAGAAACCATGATTTTACTGGAACAATTGGAGGCTGTGTGCCATAGAGCCGCGGCCGGCGAGGCTAGCCTTGCCGGCGCCCTCATGCCCGTCGAGACCGCGCTGGACGACATCCCGGCGCTGGCCGTCAGCCGGGCGGATGCGGCGAGGCTTTCAAGAGGCCAAGCCGTTTTGTTGCGCGGACGGGACGCCCCCAATTTCCGTGGGCCAGTCTATGTAACGGTCTCGGGCCAGCTTCTGGCTCTTGCCGAACTGGACCACGGTGAAATCGTCCCCAAGCGCGTGTTTAACCTGGCCGGGCTGGTTGGCAGCGCCGGCGTCAAGAAAGGATGACCGATGTCGGTTACCACCGGCCGCAAGGCCGAAGTCATGAAGGAATTCGCCAAGAAGCCGGGTGACACCGGCTCGCCCGAAGTGCAGGTGGCGATCCTGTCCGAACGCATCAACAATCTCACCGAGCATTTCAAGAGCCACGTCAAGGACAATCATTCCCGCCGTGGACTGCTCAAGATGGTGAGCCAGCGCCGCACCCTGCTCGATTATCTGCGGCGCACCAACGAAGCTAGCTACAAGACTTTGATCGAGAAGCTCGGCATCCGCCGATGATTTCTATCCGCGCGGGCGCATGTGCCCCGCGCGTTCCGTGAGCGAATGCCTGTGGCGCATTCGCTATTTATCCGGCGGCGAAGGCGCAGCCGGCGACAAGCGGGCTCCGAAAAGGTTCGGACCCGCGACAAGGCTAAGGTTCGAAACGCCATGGCAGGATCGCCAGACGCTGTTCGCTTCCCCGCTTCGACGGTGACGCGCGGCAGTTTCTCGCCGTCTTGCTCATGGCTTTCGGGTCCGGCCGAGAACCATGAGAGAAAAACGCAATGTTCGATACGCATCGAGTTGAACTCGATTGGGGCGGGCGCAAGCTCACCCTTGAGACCGGCAGAATGGCGCGCCAAGCCGACGGCGCGGTGCTCGCCACCTACGGCGAGACCACAGTGCTCGCCGCCGTGGTGGCGGCCAAGCAGCCGAAGGAAGGCATCGACTTCCTGCCGCTGACCGTCAACTACACCGAAAAATACTACGCTGCCGGCCGCATTCCCGGCGGCTACTTCAAACGCGAACGCGGTCCGACCGAAAAGGACACGCTGACTTCGCGTCTGATCGACCGTCCGATCCGTCCGCTGTTCGCCGACGGTTGGCGCTGCGACACGCAGGTAACCTGCACCGTGCTGTCGCATGACATGGAAAACGATCCCGATATCGTCGCCATGGTCGCAGCCTCCGCCGCATTGACGATCTCCGGCGCGCCGTTCATGGGCCCGATCGGCGGCGCCCGCGTCGGCTTCATCAACAATGAATACGTGCTCAATCCGGCGATCGACGAAATGCCGGAGAGCCAGCTCGATCTCGTCATCGCCGGCACGCAAGACGCCGTGATGATGGTGGAATCGGAAGCCAAGGAGCTATCCGAGGAGATCATGCTCGGCGCGGTGATGTTCGGACACCGTCATTTCCAGCCGGTGATCGACGCCATCATCAAGCTCGCCGAAAAGGCCGCGAAAGAGCCGCGCGAACTGGTCGTTCCCGACCACAAGGCGCTGGAAAAGGAAATGCTCGGCCTCGCCGAGAAGGACCTGCGCGCCGCCTATTCGATCGTGAAGAAGCAGGATCGCCAGGACGCCGTCGCCGCGGTCAAGGCGAAGGTGATGGCGCACTTCTTCCCGGAAGGCGCCGAGCCGACCTACGACAAGCTGGCAGTTGCCGGCGTGTTCAAGGAGCTCGAAGCCAAGATCGTGCGCTGGAACATCCTCGACACCAACAAACGCATCGACGGCCGCGATCTCAAGACCGTGCGTCCGATCGTGGCGGAAGTCGGCGTCCTGCCGCGCACCCACGGCTCGGCGCTGTTCACCCGCGGCGAGACCCAGGCGCTGGTGGTGGCCACGCTCGGCACCGGCGAGGACGAGCAGTTCATCGACGCGCTGCAGGGCACCTACAAAGAAACGTTCCTGCTGCACTACAACTTCCCGCCCTATTCGGTCGGCGAGACCGGCCGCATGGGCGCGCCGGGGCGCCGCGAGATCGGCCACGGCAAGCTCGCCTGGCGCGCGATCCATCCGATGCTGCCGTCCAAGGAGGAGTTCCCCTACACCATCCGCATCGTCTCGGAGATCACCGAGTTCGAACGGATCGTCGTCGATGGCCTCGGTCTGCGGCTCCTCGCTCGCGCTGATGGACGCCGGCGTGCCGCTCAAGCGGCCGACCGCGGGCATCGCCATGGGCCTCATCCTTGAGGACAAGCGCTTCGCCGTCTTGTCCGACATCCTAGGCGACGAGGATCATCTCGGCGACATGGACTTCAAGGTGGCCGGCACCGAAATGGGCGTCACCTCGCTGCAGATGGACATCAAGATCGCCGGCATCACCGAAGAGATCATGAAGGTGGCGCTGGGCCAGGCCAAGGACGGCCGTCTGCACATCCTCGGCGAAATGTCGAAGGCGCTCACCGCTGCGCGCGCCGAACTCGGCGAGCACGCCCCGCGCATCGAGATGTTCAAGATTCCGACCGACAAGATCCGCGAAGTGATCGGCACCGGCGGCAAGGTGATCCGCGAGATCGTCGAGAAGACCGGCGCCAAGATCAACATCGAGGACGACGGTTCGGTGAAGGTGGCGTCCGCCGACGGCGAGTTGATCAAGGCGGCGATCAACTGGATCAAGTCGATCGCCTCCGATCCGGAACCGGGCAAGATCTACGAGGGCACCGTGGTCAAGGTGATGGACTTCGGCGCCTTCGTGAACTTCTTCGGCGCCAAGGACGGCCTTGTGCACATCAGCCAGCTCGCCCAGAGCCGCGTGAACAAGGTCACCGACGTCGTCAAGGAAGGCGACAAGGTCAAGGTCAAGCTCCTCGGCATGGACGAGCGCGGCAAGGTGCGCCTCTCCATGAAGGCGGTCGATCAGACCACCGGCGAGGACCTCGAGCATAAGGGCAGCGCGCCGCAGCAGGCGGCCGGCGGCGCGGCGGAGTAACGCGCAACAATCGCGAAAGAAAGGGCGGCCCTCGCGGCCGCCCTTTTTATTTGGCCGATTCTTTTTGGGCCACCTACAAAAACTCGTCGCTGCCGACGACTCAGAATTACCTAGCCAAACTGCGACCTTTTGTGATGGGCGTCACAGCGGGCTCCGGCCTCTGCCCCTAGTCTGCCTGTCAACGGGAGCCAAGTTCCCACGCGTTCAGGGAGACGGACATGCGTAAGGTCAACATTCTTGCCATCGCCACGACTCTTCTCGCTGCCGTTACGGTAGTCACCGGGCTGATCCGCGGCGACGTGGCGGCCGACAACCGCGGCAAGGTATCCGCGGCGCCCGCAGCCCAGCACGTCCTCACCGCCCGCGGTCTGACTGCGCAACATTTCGACGCTATCTGACCGACCCCCGCGGCCTCTCCCCCGGAGGTCGCGGCGCCCAACCCCAACCTCCACCTCAACAGCGGCCCCGCCCCAGGGGCCGCTTTTTTCTTAGGTTTTTGGCCATTTCCGCTCCACCGGCCGGGAGCCAGAAATGCGCCTTTTTGTGACCCCGGTCACAGCGATGAACCGGGGCTCCTTCTACGGTGACTACTAGGGAAGCGAGAGCGAACAGCTCCAGCGCCAATCGGGGAAAGCCCCGGCAGATAAACAGGAGTTCGCCATGGCCTGCAGCATCACCACCAGTGTCACCGTCTTCTTCATTGTCGTCGGTGTCTGGGCAGCCAATCTGGTTTGCTATCACCCGGCGACGGGCGGCCTCGATCCGACCACCCCGGTCAACCTGACGATCGCGCAGTAAGGCCCCGCGTCCATCTCTTGCAAGCCGCCGGCCGCGCAGTATGCGGGGCCGGCGCCGCTCCGACAGCCGCGACTTTCTGCTAGATTGCCCGGCGGTCGGCCTCGATGGGGGCCGGCCGGATTTTTCATTCGGGCACATCATGGCGAATGCGGCCAAACCGCCTCCAGCGCCGACCAATCTGCTGACGGGCCTTCCGGATCGGCTATCTGCTGGCCTGCTGGCAAGCGCCGTACCGCGGCATCTTGTCGCCAACGAAATGCTGTTCCTGGCCGGCGACCCGGGCAACGGCTTCTACCGGGTCCAGGAAGGCCTGCTCAAGATCAGCATCGCCTCGGCCACCGGCGCCGAGCGCATCCTTGCCATTCTCGGACCCGGCTCGATCGTCGGCGATCTTGCTATTATCGACGGCAAGTCGCGTTCGGCCTCGGTGGGCGCGTTACGTGACACCAAGTTGCAATTCGTCAGTCAAACGGCATTCGATACCTTCGCGGCCGCCAATCCCGAGATCTACAAATACCTTGCCAAGGTTCTGGCCGAGCGTTTGCGCGACACTGACGCCATCGTGGCGGCGGGAAGCTTTCTGCCGCTGAAGGGCCGCGTCGCGCGGGCGCTGCTCGAACTGGCTGAAGGCTTCGGCCACAATGTCGGTGGCACCCGTGTGGTGATCCGCCAGAAAGTCAGCCAGAGCGATCTCGCCGCCATGGCCGGCATCGCGCGCGAGAATGTCAGCCGCATCATGAACGACTGGATCCGCGACAAGACCCTCACGCGGGCGGCGGGCTATTACTGTCTCGAAGACCCGGCCAAACTCGAACACGTGAGCGAGATCTAGACATTTCCCGCGTCAACGCGAGACGTCCGGAGCCAACGTTGGCGGAGCGTCGCTTTTACGATCTCTCCCAACGCTTCGAAGTCCTTTTTGCGCGGCGAGGTGCGCCGCCAGGCGAGGCCGATGCTGCGGCCGGGCTCCGGCGCGGCAAAGCGCAGCAGCTTCACGCGGGCGTCGCGCCCTTCCGCATCGACCGCGACCTCCGGCAAGAGCGTCACACCGTAGCCATTCGCCACCATCTGCATCACCGTGGCGAGCGACGTGGCACCGAGGCTCGCCGGTGCATCGCGCCGCGGTGCGCCACAGAAGGCCAGCGCCTGGTCGCGCAAGCAGTGGCCCTCCTCCAACAGGATCAGCCGGCGTTGATCGACATCCGCCACGTTGACCCGGCCGCGCGCCAGCCGCGCGTCGGCCGCCGGCACCGCCAGCAAAAACGCGTCATCGAACAGCGGCAACATCTCGACGTCGGCGCCTTCGGCCGGCAGTGCCAGCATCGCCACATCGAGCGCGCCGCGCGTCAGTTCTTCGATGAGCAACTTGGTCTGTGTCTCGCGCACTTCGAGCCGCAGCTTCGGGTATTTAGCCTGCAAGCGCGGCAGCAGCCGCGGCAGCACGTAAGGCGCCAGCGTCGGAATGATGCCGAGCTTGAGCGAACCTGACAGTACGTCGCGGTGGCGGGCGAAATCGACCAGATCGCGTGTCGCGGCAAGGATTTGCTCGGCACGCTGCGCCACGTCCAAGCCGGTGTCGGTGAGCGCAATATCGCCCGGCCGCCGCTCCACCAGATCGGCCCCTATTTCGCGCTCCAGCTCGCGGATCTGCATCGACAAAGCCGGCTGGGTGACGGCGCAGTCGTCCGCTGCCCGTCCAAAATGCCTATGGCGGGCGAGCGAGGCGAGATAGCGCAACTGGCGGAGTGTTATCATACCGATCAGATAGTCTTATCGGCTGTAGCAATCAATACGATTAGACCTGATGGCCCGTGGCCCTTACAAGCGCCGCAAGCGCGCGCCACGTTCCCATTTCTCGCCTTTTTGGCGCGCGCAGTCTCAGCGGAGGACACGACTCATGGACGCAAAAACCGACGACAAGAGCGCGGGCAAGTGCCCGGTCATGCACGGCGCGACGAACCGCGACTGGTGGCCGAACCAGTTGGACCTTCAGGTCCTCCATCGGAACTCCACTTTGTCCGATCCGATGGGCGAGGCGTTCGACTACGCCAAGGAGTTCAGGAGCCTCGACCTTACCGCGGTGATCAAGGACCTGCAGGCCTTGATGACGGACTCGCAAAGCTGGTGGCCGGCCGACTTCGGCCACTACGGCGGCCTGATGATCCGCCTGGCATGGCACAGCGCGGGCACTTACCGCATCACCGACGGCCGCGGCGGCGCCGGCGCCGGCCAGCAGCGCTTCGCGCCGCTCAATTCGTGGCCTGACAACGCCAACCTCGACAAGGCCCGCCGCCTGCTGTGGCCGATCAAGCAGAAATACGGCCGCAAGATTTCCTGGGCGGACCTGTACGTTCTCGCCGGCAACGTCGCGCTGGAGTCGATGGGCTTCAAGACATTCGGCTTCGCCGGCGGCCGCGCCGACGTTTGGGAGCCCGAAGAGCTGTACTGGGGTCCCGAGGGCACATGGCTCGGCGACGAACGTTACAGCGGCGAGCGTCAGCTTGCGGAGCCGCTCGGTGCGGTGCAGATGGGCCTCATCTATGTCAATCCGGAAGGCCCGAACGGCAATCCGGACCCGGTCGCCGCGGCGAAAGATATCCGTGAGACCTTTTTCCGCATGGCGATGAACGACGAAGAAACGGTCGCGCTGATCGCCGGCGGCCACAGCTTCGGCAAGACCCACGGCGCCGGCGATCCGTCGCTGCTCGGTCCGGACCCCGAAGGCGCGGCGATCGAGGATCAAGGCCTCGGCTGGAAGAGCAAACACGGCACCGGCATCGGCGCCGATGCCATTACCGGCGGCCCCGAAGTCACCTGGACGCAGACGCCGACCAAGTGGAGCAATCTCTTCTTCAAGAACCTGTTCGAAAACGAATGGGAACTGACGAAGAGCCCGGCCGGCGCGAAGCAGTGGAAAGCAAAGAGCGCGAAGGCCGACATCCCGGACGCCTTCGACAAGTCAAAGAAACATGTGCCGACCATGCTGACGACCGACCTCTCGCTGCGCTTCGACCCGGTCTACGAGAAGATCTCGCGGCGCTTCTACGAGCATCCGGATCAGTTCGCGGACGCGTTTGCCCGTGCCTGGTTCAAGCTCACGCATCGCGACATGGGCCCGGTCGCGCGCTACCTCGGCCCGCTGGTGCCGAAGGAGACGCTGATCTGGCAGGACCCGATCCCGGCCGTCGATCATCCGCTGATCGGCGAGGCCGACATTGCGGCGCTAAAGGCCAAGATCCTCGCCTCCGGCCTCACGGCGTCGCAGCTCGTCTCGACCGCCTGGGCATCGGCCTCGACGTTCCGCGGCTCCGACAAACGCGGTGGCGCCAACGGCGCGCGCATTCGCCTGAGCCCGCAGAAGGACTGGGAGGTCAACCAGCCGGCCCAGCTCAAGACGGTGCTGGCGAAGCTCGAAGCGATCCAGAAGGAGTTCGGCAAGAAGGTGTCGCTTGCCGACCTGATCGTTCTTGGCGGCTGCGCAGCGGTGGAAAAAGCCGCCAAGGACGCCAGCGTCGACGTCAAGGTTCCCTTCGCGCCCGGGCGCATGGACGCGTCGCAAGAACAGACCGACGCCGATTCCTTCGCGCCGCTCGAGCCGCGTGCCGACGGCTTCCGCAATTACATCGGCGGCAAGCGGCAATTCATGGCGCCCGAAGAGGCGCTGGTGGACCGCGCGCAATTGCTGCGGCTGACGGCGCCGGAGATGACGGTGCTGGTTGGCGGCCTGCGCGTGCTTGGCGCCAATGCCGACGAGGCAAAGCACGGCGTCTTTACCAGGAAGCCGGGGACTTTGACCAACGACTTCTTCGTCAACCTGCTGACCATGAGCACGGAATGGGTGCCCACTGCCAACGGCGTGTATGAGGGCCGCGACCGCAAGACCAAAGATCTGAAATGGACCGCCACCCGCGTCGACCTGATCTTCGGGTCGCATTCGCAACTTCGGGCTTTCGCCGAAGTCTATGCCTGCGCGGACGCGAAGGAGAAATTCGCGAAGGACTTCGTGGCGGCCTGGACCAAGGTGATGAACGCCGATCGCTTCGACATCGCCTGATCTCAACTAGCAGTCTTAAGCGACCAAAAATGAAGACGGCCGGGAATTTCCCCGGCCGATTTTCTTTTGTTCCATCGCAGGCAAGAGCCTATCTCGGCCTCGTGGTGAGGAGCGTCGCGAAGCGACGCGTCTCGAATCATGGGGCCGCCCCATCCTTCGAGACGCGGCTTTTGGCCGCTCCTCAGGATGAGGCGGATCGGCTACTGCCCGCCGCCGTTCTTCCCATCTACCTCGCCGTGCGCTTCCTTGAGTACGTCGGGCATCGGCATAGCGATCACGTTGTACCCGCTGTCGACAAAATGCACCTCGCCGGTGACCCCGGTCGACAGGTCCGACACCAGGTAGAGACCTGCGCCGCCCAGTTCCTCCAGCGTCACGCCGCGGCCGAGTGGCGAATATTTCTGCTGGAACGCGAACATGTAGCGCGCGTCGGTAATGCCCGCTCCCGCAAGCGTGCGGATCGGCCCGGCGGAGATGGCGTTGACGCGGATCTTCTGGTGGCCGAAATCGACCGCGAGATAGCGCACCGACGCTTCCAGCCCCGCCTTGGCCACGCCCATCACGTTGTAGTTCGGCATGGCGCGCAGGCCGCCATTATAGGTCAGCGTCACCATCGAGCCGCCGTTCGGCATCAGCGCCGCCGCGCGCTTGGCGGCTTCCGTGAATGCGTAGCAGGAAATCACCATGGTGCGGATGAAGTTTTCGCGCGTCGAATCCGCGTAGCGGCCCTTCAGTTCCTCCTTGTTGGAATAGGCGACCGCGTGGACGAGGAAATCCATCGTGCCCCAGTCGGCTTTGACCTTGTCGAACACGGCATCGACCGAGGCGATGTTCTCGACGTCGCACGGCATCAGAAAAGACGAGCCGGCCTGCTCGGCAAGCGGCTTCACGCGCTTGAGCAGCGCGTCGCCCTGATAGGTGAAGGCGAGCTTGGCACCATGCGCGTGCAACGTCTTGGCGATGCCCCAGGCGATCGAGTGGTCGTTGGCGACCCCCATGATCAGCCCGCGTTTTCCTTCCATCAACCCCGGCATTATTGTTTCCTCAACGGTTCGCTTGCTCCGCTCATTCCCGCGTAAGCGGAAATCCAGGGCAACTCGGCATTTCAGTAAGAACTGGGTCCCCGCTTTCGCGGGGACGAGCGGAGAGAACTATTACGCCTCCAGCCGCTTGAGCACGATCGAGGCGTTGGTGCCGCCGAAGCCGAACGAGTTCGACAGCACGGCGCCGAGCGTCACGTCGTCCTTGCGCGAGCGTTGGATCGGCATGTCGGCGAAGGCAGGGTCGAGGTTCTCGATATTGGCACTTTCGCAGATGAAGCCGTTGTTCATCATCAGCAGCGAATAGATCGCCTCCTGCACGCCGGCCGCGCCAAGCGAATGGCCGGTGAGCGACTTAGTGGCGGAAATCGGCGGGCACTTCGCCCCGAACACTTCGCGGATCGCCTCGATCTCCTTGAGATCGCCGACCGGCGTCGCGGTAGCGTGCGGATTGATGTAGTCGATCCGCGCTTTGCAGGTTTCCAGTGCCATCTTCATGCAGCGCACCGCGCCTTCGCCCGACGGTGCCACCATGTCGTAGCCGTCCGAGGTCGCGCCGTAGCCTGCGACCTCGGCATAGATCTTGGCGCCGCGCGCTTTCGCGTGATCGAGCTCTTCCAGCACCAAGACGCCGGCGCCGCCGGCGATGACGAAACCGTCGCGGCTCACATCATAGGCGCGCGAGGCGGTCTGCGGCGTGTCGTTGTATTTGGACGACATCGCGCCCATGGCGTCGAACAGGTTCGACATGGTCCAGCTCAGCTCTTCCGAGCCGCCGGCGAAAACCATGTCCTGCTTGCCCCACTGGATCAGTTCGGAGGCATTGCCGATGCAGTGGTTGGAGGTCGCGCAGGCCGACGAGATCGAATAGTTCACGCCTTTGATCTTGAACCAGGTGGCGAGCGTCGCCGAAGCGGTCGACGACATCGCCTTCGGCACGGCGAACGGCCCGATGCGCTTGGGCGAACCCTTTTCGCGCGTGATGTCGGCGGCCTCGACGATGGTCAAGGTCGAAGGACCGCCGGAACCCATGACGATGCCGGTGCGCGGATTGGAAATGTCTTTTTCCTCGACGCCGGAGTCGCGGATCGCCTGCTCCATGGCGACGTGATTCCACGCCGCGCCCTGACCGAGGAAGCGCATGGCGCGCCGGTCCACCGATCCCGCCGGATCGAGCGTCGGCATGCCTTGCACCTGGCACTTGAAGCCGCGCTTGGCGAACTCCTCGGCGTGGCTGATGCCGGATTTCGCCTCGCGCAGGCTGGCCAAGACTTCCTGCGTGTTGTTGCCGATGGATGAGACGATGCCCATCCCGGTCACGACAACTCGTCTCATTGCCGCATATCCTCAACTACGCCGCGGGTTGCCGATGCTTGGGCCATTCGTGATTGCTTACACTTGGGCCGCCCCAGGCAACCGCGCAAGACCGTGGATCCTGCTCAGGCGCCGCTCGGCTGCAGCACTTCGTCTTGCTTGAACAGGCCGACCTTGAGGTCGGATGCCCGGTAGATCACATTGCCGTCGGCCGAAAGCCAGCCGTCGGCGATGCCGAGTACCAGCTTCGAGCGCATCACCCGCTTGAAGTCGACGCCGTAGACGACTTTTTTCACCGTCGGCAGCACCTGCCCGGAAAACTTCAGCTCTCCCAGGCCGAGCGCGCGGCCCTTGCCCGGCGAGCCGAGCCAGCCGAGAAAGAAGCCGACCATTTGCCAGAGCGCATCGAGGCCGAGGCAGCCCGGCATCACCGGATCGCCCTTGAAGTGGCAGAGGAAGAACCAAAGGTCCGGTTTGACCTCGAGTTCGGCGCGCACCATGCCCTTGCCATGCTCGCCGCCCTGCTCCGCGATTTCGGAAATGCGATCGAACATTAGCATCGGCGGCAGCGGCAACTGGGCGTTGCCTGGTCCGAATAGCTCGCCCCGACCGCAGGCGAGCAGATCTTCGTACTCGAAGCTGTGACGCTTGGCGTCCATTTCGGCGATATCCCCGCTGGGCGGGCCGGCTGGCTGAATTCCCATGCGCGAATTCGTAACACACCGTGACTAGCGGGCAAAGACGGCGAAACGGCATGACGTGGACAATCTTAGCCCCGGAACACCACGCTAAACCGGCTTTTGCCCTAATTGCGAAAGAGTTGCATCTAGGCCGCCAAATACGTATATCTTGCGATTGAAACGGGTTTTTCGCTGGCCCCGCGCAAAATGCCGGTGTGCGCCCGCAAATGATGAGCTAGGCCGTAGCATGGTGTTCCCTTCCGCAAGACCCGCCGCGATGCCGGTGGCCACCGAGCGCTCGGAGTTGACGGGCTGTCCGTGGCATGACGTGAAGGCGATGCTGCGCCAGGTCGGCTTGCGGCCGACGCGCCAGCGCATGGCGCTCGGCTGGCTGCTGTTCGGCAAGGGCGACCGCCACCTCACCGCCGAAATGCTTTATGAAGAGGCGAGCCGCGCCAAGGTGCCGGTGTCGCTCGCCACCATCTACAACACGCTGCATCAGTTCACCGAGGTCGGCCTCTTGCGCCAGGTCGCGGTCGAAGGCTCGAAGGCTTACTTCGATACCAACGCATCCACCCATCACCATTTCTTCATCGAGGGCGCCGACGAGTTGCTCGACATTCCCAGCGCCGAAGTGGTGATCGGCAAGACCCCGCTGCCGCCCGAAGGCTATGAGATCGAGCGTGTCGACGTGGTGGTGCGGCTGAAGCGGAAGAGCTGACTAGCTACAAATCCAAAAATTCGATCCGCCATCTGAGTGCGAGCGTGCTCTTGCGCGCGGGTCTCGAAAGATGACGGAGTAAGCTAATCCACCTTCTCGTTCGGATAGGCGCCCCACAGGCGGTCCTGGCGGATCCAGCCGTCGAAATTTTTGCCGGCGAATTGGCACCAACTGCCATTGCAGGATTTGAGCACGCCGAGCACGCCCGATTGCAGGCGTGCAATCTCCGCGGACTTGGTATCCGGCTCCTCATAGAGCGGCACCAAATCGGCCTTCAAGGTCGGCACCACCACCGCCGAGCGCTTGCCCGACAGCAGCGAGTGGTAGACCCATCCTTCCGCGCCTTCCCAGTCGCGGATGCGCCGCCAGTTTTCGAATTCGGCGGTGATCTCCACCGGCATGCCGGCGCGGGTGTAGACCCAGCGCACGTCCTGATCCTTGGTCGGACCGGCGCGCACGTTAACCCTGTCCGACTTGAGACTGACAAAGCGCGGTACCGGCAGGCCGCTCACCGAGCCGGTGGTCAAGGCGGTGTCGCTGCCGGCCTGGGCGTGCCGCGCTATGCCGGTCGGCTCCATGACGGCCAGAATGGCAGCCATAATCAGCGCCCCGCCGGCAAGACGGCGAAACGCGGCTCCAAAGCTTTGTGTTGTCACTGCCATCTGGTAGGAAAAAGAACGGATTGCGACCCTATATATGCGAGACGCGCAGTGTGGGCCGAGCACGGTTAAAGAGGGCTGAACGGCGCCCAAAACGGCAATAAGATTGCCCGCCGGACGCCACGGTAAAAAAGCACATGTCGAAGGCCAAAAAGCCGCTGGTCGTCGTCACCCGCAAGCTCCCGGACAGCGTCGAGCTGCGGATGCGGGAACTTTTCGACGTCCGGTTCAACCCCGACGACAAGCCGATGACCCAGCATCAGCTTGCCGACGCGGTAAAAGTCGCCGACGTGCTGGTGCCGACCGTCACCGACCGCATCGATTCCTCGGTGCTGTCGAAATCGGGCGAGCAGCTCAAGCTGATCGCCAATTTCGGCAACGGCGTCGACAATATCGACGTCGCCACCGCCGTTCAGCGCGGCATCACCGTCACCAACACGCCCGGCGTCCTGACCGAGGACACCGCCGATATGACCATGGCGCTGATCCTCGCCGTGCCGCGCCGGCTGGTCGAAGGCGCCGGCGTTCTCATCAACGACAGCGACTGGGCCGGCTGGACGCCGACCTGGATGCTCGGCCACCGCATCTGGGGCAAGCGCCTCGGCATCATCGGCATGGGCCGCATCGGCCAGGCGGTGGCGCGGCGCGCCCGCGCCTTCGGCCTGCAGATCCACTATCACAACCGCCGCAAGCGTCGCGCCCAAGATCGAGGAAGAGCTCGACGCCACCTATTGGGAAAGCCTCGACCAGATGCTCGCCCGCATGGACATTGTCTCGGTCAACTGCCCGCACACACCGGCGACGTTTCACCTGTTGTCGGCGCGGCGGTTGAAAATGCTGCGGCCGGAAGCCTTCATCGTCAACACCGCGCGCGGCGAGGTGATCGACGAGAACGCGCTCGCGCGTCTCATCGAGGCGGGCGACATCGCCGGCGCCGGCCTCGATGTGTTCGAGCACGAGCCGGCGGTCAATCCGAAGCTGGTCAAGCTCGCGCGCGACGGCAAGGTCGTGCTGCTGCCGCATATGGGCTCGGCAACGCTCGAAGGCCGTGTCGACATGGGCGAGAAGGTCATCATCAACATCAAGACCTTCATGGACGGCCATAAGCCGCCGGATCGCGTGCTGCCGTCAATGCTGTGACAAATCCCTAATCGTCGGCTTGTCGCCGCTCAACGGATTGCCCGGATCCCAGTCGTAACTCAATGTCTCGAAGCGCATCGAGCGCGCGTCCACCATCAGCAAGCGCCCCACCAAACCTTCGCCAAAGCCGACGATCTCGCGGATCACTTCCAGCGCCAACATCGAGCCGAGCACGCCGGGCAGCGCGCCCAATATGCCAGCTTCGGCGCAGGCCGGCACCGTGCCGGCCGGCGGCGCTTCTGGAAATAGACAACGATATGTCGGATTGCGCGCGCCGTCGGCGCGCATCTCGTGCGCGCGGATGGTCGTCAGCGAGCCATCAAAAGTGCCGACCGCGGCGGTGACCAGCGGCTTCTTGGCGAAATAGCAGGCGTCGGAGACGAGATAGCGCGTGGCGAAATTGTCGGAGCCGTCGGCGACGATGTCGTACTTGCCGATCAGATCGAGCGCATTGGCGGCCTCGACCCGCGTCATATGCGTTTCGATATTCACATGCGGGTTGAGCCGCGCGATCATCGCCTCGGCAGCGTCGACCTTGCGCTGGCCGATGTCGCCGGTTCCGAAAATCACCTGGCGCTGCAAGTTCGACAGCGACACGACGTCATCATCGGCGACGCCGAGCGTGCCGACACCGGCGGCGGCGAGGTAGAGCAGCACCGGCGCGCCGAGCCCGCCGGCGCCGATGACCAGCACGCGCGCGGCTTTGAGCTTGGCCTGTCCCGGCCCGCCGACTTCGCGCAGCACGATGTGGCGCGCATAACGTTCAAGTTCTTTTGCGTCGAGCATGGCGATAAACCTATGGGTTTACACCGGTTCCGGCCTTGTAAGACAGCCTCTTGACGCCTTGCGCGGCTGCCTCGTTGGGCTAAGGTGCCGCGATACAAGACGGCGTCAAAACGATGCGTTGCGGTTTGTTCCTGGTGATGCTCGCGCTGCTCGTCGGCACCGCTCCGGCGCCGGCGGAAGATTCGCCCGGCATCATCCCGATGCCGAAGCAGGACGCCAAGCAAGCCCCGAAGCTCGTCAAGCACAAAGCGGTGGCCGCGAAACCGGCGGAAGCTAAATCTGCCGAAGTCAAACCGGTAGCCAGACCAGCACGAGCAAAGTCGGTCAAGGATGCCGGCAGGAGCCCGGCGACCGGCAAACCGGGCATGGTCAAAAATGCGATCGAGCGGCGCAAGGCCGCGGCCACAAAGCCCGCTGCTGTCAAAGGCGAGGCGAAGCCCGAAGTAAAGCCCGAAACCAAACTCGAAACCAAGGCCGTGACGAAGCCGGAGGCGAAAGCGGCGCCGGATGCCGACGTGCTTTCGGAGATGGCGCCGAACGAGCGCCAGAAAATCCAGGCGGCGTTGTTATGGGCGGGCGACTACGCCGGCTCGAGCGGCGGCGAGGACGCGATGCTCGGGGCGATCAAGAGCTTCCAGAAGCGCCACAAAGCCAAGATCACCGGCGTGCTCACGGCGTCCGAGCGCGCCGACCTGATCGCCGCCGCCAAGGCACACGAAGCCGAATACGGCTGGAACGTGGTGGTCGATCCGGCGACCGGCATCCGCATCGGCTTGCCGAGCAAGATGCTGCCCAATGCGCGCGACACCGCGCACGGCACGCGCTGGTCGTCGGCGCATGGCGAGGTGAAGGTCGAAACCTTCCGCATCAAAGAGACGGGCCTCACGCTTGCCGCGCTGTTCGAACGCGAGAAGAAAGAGCCGGTCGCGCGCCGGGTCGAGAGCAGCGCGCTGACTGACGACGGCTTCACCATCAGCGGCATGCAGGGCCTGAAGATGTTCTCGGTCCGCGCCAGGCAGCGTGACGGCGAGATCCGCGGCTTCACCATCCTGTACGATCAGATGATGGAAACCATCGTCGCGCCGGTGACGGCGGCGATGGTTGCGGCCTTCTCGCCGTTCCCCGAGCGCAGCGCGCCCTTTGCCGTGCTGGCGAAGCCGGTAGAATACGGCAACGGGCTGGTGGTGAGCACACAAGGCCACATCGTCACCGATTTAAAGCTCACCCAAGGCTGCCAGGTGATCGTCGCCTCAGGGCTGGGTAATGCCGAGCGCGTGGCCGAAGACCAGGACAACGGGCTCGCCCTGCTGCGCGTCTACGGCGCCCGCAAACTTTCGCCGGTGGCGCTGGCGCACGACGTGCTCAAAGCCGGCGAATTGACGCTGATTGGCATTCCCGATCCAAAAGAGCAGGACGGCAGACGCAAGCTGACCGAGATCAAGGCGCGGCTTGCGTCCGGCAGCGCGATCGAACCGCGCCAGCCAGTGCCGATGGCGGGATTTTCCGGCGCCGCAGCCCTTGATGCGCAAGGCCGCCTCCTCGGCATGATGGAAATGGGCAACGCGGTATTGGCCAGCATCGAGGCCGCTGCGCCGCCGGTGCGGCTCGTTAGCGCCGAGACCATTGCCGGCTTCCTTAGCCGCCATCATGTGCAGACGACACAAGCGCAGACCGCCGGCGCCAAGGCGTCGGTGGTGCAGATCATTTGCGTTCGGAAGTAGCTACGACCGGGGCGCAGCACAGCACACGCGTCACTTTATCTATTCTTCCACACCGGCTTGCGCTTCTCGACGAAGGCTTTCATGCCTTCCTTCTGATCTTCGGTCGCAAACAGTGCGTGGAAGATACGCCGTTCAAACACGACGCCCTCAGCGAGCGGGCTTTCGAAAGCGCGGTTGATCGCTTCCTTGCCGGCCAGCACCGAAGGCAGCGACATGTTGGCGATGGTGTCGGCGACCTTCATCGCCTCGTCCATTAAACTCGCCGCCGGCACCACGCGCGCCACTAGCCCGGCGCGCTCGGCTTCCGTGGCGTCCATATTACGGCCGGTCAGAATCAGATCCATCGCCTTGGCCTTGCCGATCGCGCGCGTCAATCGCTGGGTGCCGCCGATGCCGGGAATGACGCCGAGCTTGATCTCGGGCTGACCGAATTTGGCGTTGTCGGCGGCGATGATGATGTCGCACTGCATGGCGAGTTCGCAGCCGCCGCCGAGCGCGAAGCCGGCGACCGCCGCCACGATCGGCTTGCGCGTGCGAGCGGCGCGATCCCAATTGCCCGCGAAATTGCCGAGGTAAGCCTCGATGAAGGTCTTGTCGGCCATTTCCTTGATGTCAGCGCCGGCAGCAAAGGCTTTTTCATTGCCGGTGATGAGCGTGCAACCGATATTGTCGTCCGCCTCGTAAGCATCGATGGCCTCGATCAACTCGGTGAGTAGTGCCCGGTTGAGCGCGTTGAGCGCCTGCGGCCGGTTGAGCCGGATAATGCCGACCCGGCCTTTGGTCTCGGCAATGATGTTCTGGTAGGTCATCAATCTGTCTCTCAGCGTCCCGGTCAACGCATCTGCCGCCAGACATAGAGCACGGCGGCGGCGCCGATGATGGCGCCGATGAACAAGCCCAGGCTGCCAGCGATTACGATCCCGAGCAACCCGAACACGTGATAGCCGATGAAAGAGCCAGCGATGCCGACCAGCGAGCTCGTGATCAGCCGGCGTTGGCTGCTCGACACCTGCCGCGTGAACCAGCCCGTGCCGACATAGCGGTCGAACAGCAGCGCCGCGGCGATGCCGATCAGCAACAGAATTAGAAACGCGGCGAGCGGGCTTACATACATCAGTGTCTCCCCTAACTGTCCACGGGGCGATCCTAGCCGACCTCGCCGAGGAGGGAAACCGAGGCACGCGTTCGGCCTACCGTTGCGCTTGCTCCTACTCGAACTTGATGCCGGCGCGCTTGATGACCTCGCCCCATTTGGCGGAATCGGCCTTGATGGTAGCGGCGAAATCTTCCGGCGTGCCGCCACCCGGCGCGTCGCCGATTTTGGCGAATTTCTCCTTGAAGGCTTCCGATTTGATCGCCTGATTGATCGCCGCATTGAGCTTGTCGACGATCGGACGCGGCACGCCGGCGGGCGCAATCACGCCGGTCCAGGTCGGCGTCAGATAGCCCGGCACGGCCTCGCCGATGGTCGGCAGATCGGGAAAGGCAGGCGAGCGCACGGCGCCGCTGACGCCAAGCGGATGCACCAAGCCGGCCCGCGCGGATGGCGTGATCGACTGCAGGCTTTCGAACATGATATCGACGCGGCCGGCCATCAGGTCCTGGATCGCCAGCGCGCCGCCGCAATAGGGCACATGCACGATCTTGGTGCCGGTCATGAACTGATGGCGAGCGCGCCGATCGGTCCCGTGCCGAGCGTGTAGCCGTCGGGCGGCGATTTCGCCACCAGATCGAGCCCGAGCGTAAGCGCGCCGCCCGGCCGGTCGTCGACGATGACCAGTTGGCCGAGTTCCTTGCTCAGCTCGGCGGCGAGGATGCGTGCGGTGTTGTCGGTGGCACTGCCCGCGGCCTGCGGCACGATCAGCCGGATCGGATGATCGGGATAATCGGCGGCTGATGCCGTACCTGCGATGCAGGCGAAGATAACAGCAATAACGGCAAATCTGCGCATGACGTCGATCCCGGTTTCCAGGTGCAGCTTGGCTTATTTCTGACAGTTCGGGCAATAGAACGTCGAGCGGCCGTTCTGCACGATACGTTTGATCTTGCCTTCGCAGTTCGGGCACGGTTCGCCCTCGCGGTCGTAGACCTGGAAATTATGCTGGAAATCGCCGAGCGCGCCGTCGGTGCGGCGATGGTCGCGCAGCGAAGAGCCGCCGGCGGCGATGGCGTCCTGCAGTACCGCTTTGATGGCGACGACCAGCACCGCCGCGCGCGCGTTCGGCTCACCTTTGCGGTCAGCGATGGTGGAGGCCATTCTTTTGGGAGAAAGCCGCGCACGGTAGAGCGCCTCGCAAACATAGATGTTGCCCAAGCCCGCGACGACGCGTTGATCGAGCAGCGCCGCTTTCAGCGATGTCTTCTTGCCGGCGCACGCTTTTGCCAGCATGGCGGCGTCGAATTCATTGCCCAAGGGCTCGGGGCCCAGCCCGCGCAGCAGCGGCTCGGTATCGAGCTTGGTGCGCTTGATGAGCTTCATCGAGCCGAAGCGGCGCGGATCGTTGAACGTCACCGTGGCACCGTTCGACATGTGAAACACCACATGATCGTGCGCCGTGCTTTTGGACTTCTCGTGATAATAGACGCCGGGCTTCGCGTCGGCACCGACGCGGAACGAGCCCGACATGCCGAGATGCATCACCAGCACCTCGCCGGACGATAAATCGGCCAGAAGATATTTCGCCCGCCGCCCGAGCCCTTCGACGATCTGGCCCGTCAGGCGCTTCTCGAAGTCCTTGGCAATCGGCCAGCGCAGGCGGCGGTCGCGCACCTCGACCTTGACCAGGCTCGCGCCTTCCATGGCGGGCGCCAGGCCGCGGCGCACGGTTTCGACTTCGGGCAGCTCGGGCATGGTTAACTCTGGTTCCGTTCACACATAGCGCCCCCCGGCCTGCCGCGCTATGGTCCTGCCCACAAAAGGATTATTCCGATGGCCGCGAGGCGCGAAGAGACCCATTTCGGCGAAAAGACCGTGCCGCTGGCGGACAAGCAGGGGCTGGTGGACGACGTGTTCCATTCGGTCGCGCGCCGCTACGACCTGATGAACGACCTGATGTCGGGCGGGCTGCATCGTCCTTGGAAAGACGCGCTGGTCAACGCCGTCAATCCGCCCAAAAGCGACAAGGATTTCACATTGCTCGATCTCGCCGGCGGCACCGGCGACGTCGCCTTCCGCGTGGTTGAGGCCGGCGGCGCCGGCACACGCGTCACCGTCTGCGACATCAATGCCGACATGCTCAGCGTTGGCCGGGAGCGGGCGCGCGAACGCGGCCACGACGAAGCGGTCACTTTCGAGCAGGGTAATGCCGAAGAGCTGCCCTACCCCGACCGCAGTTTCGACTGCGTCACCATCGCCTTCGGCATCCGCAACGTGCCGCGCATCGAACGCGCGCTGGCCGAGGCTTATCGCGTGCTGCGCGTCGGCGGACGCTTTTTGTGCCTGGAATTTTCCGCCGTCACTATGCCCGGCCTCGACGCGCTTTACGAACTCTATTCCTTCAAGGTGATCCCGCGCATCGGCCAAGCTGTGACCGGCGACCGCGAGGCCTACCAGTATCTTGTCGAGTCGATCCGCAAATTTCCGCGACCCGAGCGTTTCGCCGATATGATCCGCGCCGCCGGCTTCCGCCGTGTTTCGTTCACGCCGATGACTGCCGGCGTTGTGGCGCTGCACTCGGGCTGGAAGTTGTGATCGCCGCCCTCTCGCACCTCACCCGCCTGGCGCGCGCCGGATTCGTATTCGCGCGCGAAGGCGTGTTCGCGCTGGTCGATACGCGTTCGTTGCCGCTGCCGGCTAAGACCGCCATTGCGCTCGCCCGCCTGATCGAACGGCCGAGCGCGAAGGACGGCTCCAGTCGGCTCGCCGCCGCCCTCACCAAGCTCGGCCCCACTTACGTCAAGCTCGGCCAGTTCATGGCCACCCGCCCCGACGTGGTCGGCAAGCAGATCGCGCGCGATCTCGAAAGCCTGCAGGACAAGATGGCGCCGTTTCCGCAAAGCGAGGCGGAAGCCGTGGTCGTCGCCGCGCTCGAAAAGCCGGTGCGCGAGGTTTACGCGAGTTTCGGTCCGGCCGTCGCCGCCGCCTCGATCGCACAGGTGCATCGCGCCGAGGTCGAGGCCGATGGTGCGCGCAAGCCGGTCGCGGTGAAAATCCTACGGCCCGGCATCGAGCGTCGCTTCAAGTCCGATCTCGATGCCTTCTTCTATGTTGCACGCAAAGCGGAAAGCATGTCGATCGAGGCGCAGCGGCTACGCCCGGTCGAGGCGGTGGCGACGCTTGCCCGCTCGGTAGCGATGGAGATGGATTTCCGCCTCGAAGCCGCCGCGCTCTCCGAAATGGCGGAGAACACCCGCGAAGACAAGGATTTCCGCGTGCCTACCGTGGACTGGGACCGCACCGCGCGCGAGGTGCTCACGCTGGAATGGATCGACGGCACGCCGCTCAACGACCGCGCCACCCTTGAAGCCAAGGGCTACGACCTGCCAGCGCTCGGCCGCCAGGTGATCCAGAGTTTTCTGCGTCATGCGCTGCGCGACGGCTTCTTCCACGCCGACATGCATCCCGGCAATTTGTTCGTCGACACCGACGGCAAATTGGTCGCGGTCGACTTCGGCATCATGGGAAGGCTGGGGCCGAAGGAGCGGCGCTTTCTCGCGGAAATCCTTTACGGGTTCATCACCCGCGACTATCACCGCACCGCGCAGATCCACTTCGACGCCGGCTACGTGCCGCGGCAGCATTCGGTCGAGAGTTTCGCGCAGGCGATCCGCGCCATCGGCGAGCCGATCCACAACCGCACCGCCGAAGACATCTCGATGGCGAAGCTACTGATGCTGCTGTTCGAGGTGACCGGGCTGTTCGATATGCGCACGCGGCCGGAACTGCTGCTGCTGCAGAAGACCATGGTGGTGGTGGAAGGCGTCGGCCGCACGCTCGATCCCAAGCTCGACATGTGGAAGACCGCCGAGCCGGTGGTGCGCGAATGGATCGAGCGCAATCTCGGGCCGGCTGGACGTCTCGAAGACGTCGCCGAAGGCGCCGGCGAGATCGGCCGTTTTGCTGCGCAAGTGCCGTCGCTGTTGACGCGCGCGGCGACATTGCTCGATCAGGTCGACGACATCACGCGCAACGGCCTGGTGCTGTCGCCGGACACCGTCGAAGCCATCGGCCGCGCCGAGCAGCGCCGCAACCGCTGGACCGCGGTGGCGCTGTGGGCGATCGCCGCGCTGCTCGCCGTGGTGGCGTGGCGGCTGTTCTAAGCCACCAACTCCCCCAGCTTGTCGATGCTCTGCGTCCAGCCCGCTTCCATGCCGGCGAGCATCTGCGGCGCGATCGGCACCAGGCCGACCATGTGCGATTTCACGATCAGTTCGGTCTTGCCGTCGTGCTCCGCAAAGCGTGACGACGGTCTCACCTTCCATCAGGTGATTGCCGTCCTTGTCGACGGGCACGTTGGTGAACGCCAGCCGATCGGGCGCATTCACCTCGGTGAACACGCCCTTCATCGGATAGTCGTTGCCGTCCGGTCCGTGCATGATGATGCGCAGGGGGCCGCCGACGCGGACATCGAGTTCCGGCACCGAGGCGGTGAAGCCGCGCGGGCCGAACCATTGCGCCAGCATTTTGGGGTCGGTCCAGGCCTGCCAGACCAGCGCCCGCGGCGCGTCGAACACGCGGGTGACGACAACGGTGCCTTCGCCGTATTTGGCGGCTGTCTTTTCCATCCCGCTCATGCCGCCTTCCCTTCATAGGCGCGTTCGATTGCGGCGATGTCGAGCTTTTTCATTGTCATGAACGCGTTCATGACGCGCGCGGGTCTCGCCTTGTCGGGATCCATCAGCCATTTCGGCAGCGCCGACGGAAACACCTGCCAGGACAGGCCGAACTTGTCCTTCAGCCAGCCGCAGGGACCTTCTTGGCCGCCTTCGCTGAGTTTGCTCCAGAAGTAGTCGATCTCCTCCTGGTTGTCGCAGGCGACCTGGAACGACACCGCCTCGTCGAATTTGAACTGCGGGCCGCCGTTGAGCGCGGTGAAAGGTTGCCCGTCGATTTCGAAGGCCACGACCATCACCGATCCCGCCGGCTTGCCGTGCACGTCCTGTCCGGCGTCCGGAAAGCGGCTGATCGATGTGATCTTGGAATTCTTGAAGATGGCGCAATAAAACTTCGCGGCGTCTTCCGCCTGCGTGTCGAACCACAGGCACGGCGTGAGCTTTTTCGCGGCAATTTGCATAATCACGTTCCTTCTTATTTCGCGCGCGCCAGATAGGCGGCGAGTTGGTCCATGGTGCCGCCCCAGCCTTGCGTCATGCTGTCGTGCATGGCGTCGAAGGTCTTTTGTTCTTCATCGGTCGCGTCGAGCGTGCGCCAGGTCACGGTGAACTTGGTCTTGGCCCCGGGCGCGTCCTCGAAGGTGAAGGTCGAGAGCAGATGAAGCGGCCAAGTGGCGCTGCCGGGATGACGGGTGATGCCGCCGTCCTCGTCCGAAAATGAATTGACGAAGACGAGTTTTTCCTGCGGCACGATCTCGCGGTATTTGAACAGGCCCCACATGGGGGAACCGTTCGGGGCCTGCATGCCGTAAAGGTACGAGCCGCCGACGCGCAAATCCATCTTCGAGGAGAGCACGGTGAAGCCCTTCGGGCCCCACCAGTGCTTCATGCGTTCGGGATCGGTAAAGCATTGCCACAGCAACGCGCGTGGCGCGTCGAACACGCGCGACATGACGAAGTTTTTGCTTTTCGCTTCCGCAGTTGCGGCCATGTCAATTCCTCCAGTTTCCACTCGACTCTGCAGACCGTCGCCCGTGTTCATTGGGCCGGGACGATAATCATCCAGCCCACGCCGAACTTGTCGGCGAGCATGCCGAAACTTGGCGAGAAGAACGTCTTGGCCAGCGGCATGCGCACCTCGCCGCCTTCGGCCAGCGCGCCGAACAGCTTTTGGGCTTCCGGCGCATCCTTGGCGTAGAGCGTCAGGGAGATGCCCTGGAAAGTCGGCTTGCCGCTGTTGCGGCCGTCGGACAAGAGCACGGTGGCGTCGCCGATCTTGAGCGCCGCGTGCATCACCTTCTCGCCGCTTCCGGGCGAGATCATCGACGGGTCCGGCGCTTCCTTGAAGCGCATCAGCATCTCGACCTTGGCGCCGAGCGCCGTCTTGTAGAACTCGATCGCTTCGTCGGCGCGGCCTTCGAATGAAAGATAGGGCTGAATGGGCATTGCTTGGTCCTCCACAGATTGAATTTGACAAATACGTTGATATCAATATAATAACAACATGTCAACAGCCCAATACCGCCTCGACGTTTCGTGCCGGGAACTTCCGTTCAGCGCGACGCCGCATGTGCGCGACACTTGCCTTTGTCTGCACGTGCAGCGCGCCGCGCGGGCGCTGGCGCGCCGCTTCGACGAGGCACTGCGTCCGTTCGACCTCACACAAGGCCAGTTCTCACTGCTGACCTCGCTCAACCGCCCGGAACCGCCGAATGTCGGCAGCGTCGCAGCATTGCTCGCCATGGATCGCACCACGCTCACGGCCAACCTCAAGCCGCTGGAGCGGCGCGGCCTGGTCAAGGTCGCCGTCGACAAAGAGGACAAACGGAACCGGCGCTTGATCATCACCGCCGCCGGCCGCGCGCTGCTGCGGAAGGCCTTTCCGGTCTGGCAAAAGACGCATGCGGAGACCGAAAAATCTCTCGTCGGCATTTCCGCCGACGGCTTGCGCACCGCACTGCGGGCGCTGGCGTAGCCCATTTTCCGCTGAGGCAACAATCTCAGACACCGCGAGCGGAGTCCTGGATTCCCGCTTACGCGGGAATGAGCGGGGTTGGGGTGCGCACGACATGACTACTTCGCCCTCGTCGCCACAAACTCGGCCAACCGCGCCATGGTCTGCGCCAGGCCCTTGTCGGCACCGTAGTCCTTGATGACGCGATTGCGCTCGGCGGCCGACGGGAACACGCCGTGCCAGGTGAGCCGCGTCTTGCCGCCGAGATCCTCGAAGGTCAGCGTCTGCTTGAACTGGACCGGCTCGACGTCCTCGCCGCCGCTGTGGCAATAGACGATGCGCTCGGGCGCAATAATTTCATCGAAAGTGATGCGGTTCTGGTAGTCGCGGCCGTCCGGCCCGTGCATGACGAAGCGCCAGACGCCGCCGGCCTTGAATTCGAACGCGCTGGTCGTCGTGGTGAAGCCGTCCGGGCCCCACCATTGCGCCAGGTGCTTGGGATCGGTGAAGGCCGAGAACACCAGTTCGCGCGGCACGTCGAACACGCGGGTGCCGATGATGGAGCGCGGATCGCGCTCGAGGTCGATGTTATTTGTCGCGCTCACGCTTTGCTCCTTTGGCTTGCAGCGTCTTCAGGTAATCGTCGAGACGGTCGAGCCGCTCTTCCCAGAGCCGGCGATATTCGGCGAGCCAGTCGTCGACCGGCTTGAGCGCCGCCGCCTCGAGCTTGCAGGGACGCCACTGCGCCTCACGCGAACGCGCGATCAGCCCGGCATGTTCCAAGACCTTGAGATGCTTGGAGACGGCGGGTCCGCTCATCTTGAACGGCTTGGCGAGTTCGCTCACCGTGGTCTCGCCCAGCGCCAGCCGCGCGAGAATCGCGCGCCGCGTCGGATCGGCGAGAGCGGAGAAGGTGGCGCTGAGGCGGTCGGTGGCCATCGGCATATCTAACCTATTAGTTAATTAACCTGGCGGTTAAATATATAAGACATCCCGGCCCGTCAAGCGCGTCTTAAATTCTTCTTTTGACAGCATTGATTGCACTGCCATCAATGCTATACTAACCCCTCAAGAGATATCTGGATTTCCGATGGCCTCCCTCACCGTCCGCCAGCTCGACGAGCGCCTGAAGAAGCTGCTGCGGCTGCGCGCGGCGCGCAGCGGCCGCTCGGTGGAAGACGAAGTGCGCACCATTTTGCGCGCCGCCGCCGAGGAAGCCGGCGAAGACATCCTTGAAACCTTCACGCCGCCGGGCGAGAGCGCGACGCCGCGCCGCGCAATGAGCGCGCCGGCTGGAAGCAAGCGCGTGCTCTTGATCATCGGCGGCGGCATCGCCGCCTACAAGTCGCTCGATCTCATCCGCCGGCTGAAGGAACGCGGCCTCGCCGTGCGCTGCATTCTGACGAAAGCCGCCGAGCATTTCGTCACGCCGCTGTCGGCCGGCGCTATCGTCGGCGAGCGCGTGTTCACCGACTTGTTCGATGCGTCGAGCGAATTCGATGTCGGCCATATCCGGCTCGCGCGCGAGACCAACCTCGTTGTCGTCGCGCCGGCGACCGCCGATCTGATGGCCAAGATGGCGAATGGCCATGCGGACGATCTGGCCACCGCCGTGCTGCTCGCGGCCGGCACCAAAATTCTTCTGGCGCCGGCGATGAATCCGCACATGTGGGCGAACAGAGCGACGCGGCGCAATCTGGCGCAGCTCGTCGCCGACGGCGTCGCGCTCGTCGGCCCCAACGAAGGCGAGATGGCGGAAAAGGGCGAACGCGGGCTTGGGTCGCATGGCCGAACCGCTAGAGATCGCCGCCGCGGTCGAAAGCTTGCTCGCCGGCGGCGCGCAGCCGCTCAAGGGCAAGCGCGTGCTGGTCACCTCCGGCCCCACGCACGAGCCGATCGATCCGGTGCGCTACATCGCCAACCGCTCCTCCGGTAAGCAAGGTCATGCGATTGCCGCAGCCGCGGCGCGCGCCGGCGCCGACGTCACGCTGGTGAGCGGGCCGGTCAATTTGCCCGATCCGCCGGGCGTTTCCGTCATCCACGTCGAGAGCGCGCGCGACATGCTCAAAACGGTGGAAAGCGCGCTACCCGCCGACGTCGCCATCTTCGCCGCCGCGGTCGCCGACTGGCGCGTCGCCAACGCCGGCGAACAGAAGATCAAGAAAAAGCCCGGCCAGGCCACGCCGGATTTGTCGCTCACCGAAAATCCCGACATCCTTTCCACCATCGCCCACCGCAAGACCGGCCGGCCGCAATTGGTGATCGGCTTTGCCGCGGAAACGGAGAACGTCGCCGCCAATGCCAGGGACAAGCTCAAGCGCAAAGGCTGCGACTGGATCCTGGCCAATGACGTGTCGCCGGCAAGCGGCGTCATGGGCGGCGACAACAATACCATCGAGCTCGTCACCGCTGAAGGCGTCGAATCCTGGCCGCCGCAGTCTAAGGAACAGGTAGCGGCCATGCTAGTCGCGCGCGTGGCAAAGGAATTGGAGAAGGAATGAGCCAACAGTCTTCAATCCGGCACCCTGAGGTGCGCGCCGAAGGCGCGCCTCGAAGGGCGACGGCCGGTAATTCCGTGCCCACCATCCTCCGAGGCTCGCTTCGCTCGCACCTCAGGATGACGGATCGAGGAATACGCGAATGAACCCAATAAAAGTTCCCATCAGCCGCCTGCCGCACGGCCAGGATCTGCCGCTGCCGTCCTATCAAAGCGCGCTCGCCGCCGGCATGGATCTGCTCGCCGCGCTGCCGGCGGATGCGCCGCTCACGCTTTCGCCCGGCGCGCGCGTTCTGGTGCCGACCGGCATCGCCATCGCGCTGCCTGAGGGCACCGAGGCGCAGGTGCGGCCGCGCTCCGGCCTCGCCATCAAGCACGGGCTCACCGTGCTCAACGCACCCGGCACCATCGACGCCGACTACCGCGGCGAAGTCCAAGTGCTGCTGATCAATCTCGGCGGCAAGGCGGTGACCCTCGCGCGCGGCATGCGAATCGCCCAATTGGTCGTCGCAACCGTGGCGCGTGCACAGCTGCAGGAGGTCGCCACCCTCCAGCAAACCTCACGCGGAACTGGCGGATTTGGCTCTACCGGCAGTTGAGTTCGAATTATGGTATGTTTTCGGCTGGACGGACGCTCACCTGTAGCCTATTACCGGCGACTTTCGTGGTCCGTGGTGCCCAGCATGCCGATGGTGTCCCGCAAGGGCGTTCTTGCTATTGCCGCTGTCATCGATGTGGCGATCAACGCTCAGGGCCGGCCGGTTTCGGCCAAGGCGCTGGCGGTGCGCCATAAGCTGCCGCCGCGTCATCTCGAACCCGTCCTGCAGGCGCTGGTGCGCGAAGGCATCCTGCGCGGCGTGCGCGGACCGCACGGCGGCTACGAACTCGCGCGCGAGCACCGTCTGGTCAGCGCCGACGATATCCTGCGCGCCGTCAACGCCTCCGAGGACGCCGACCAACCGCAGCTGCCACACTCGGTGCTCGCCAACGAGGTGGTGAAGCCGGCGCTGGTCGAAGCCGAGCGCTCGTTTTCGTCGGCGCTCGCCGGCATCAGCGTCGAGGCCATGGCGAACCGGGCCGACGCGTTGAAATAACGCAACCGCGCGGTCAATCCGATTCACGTTCACGGTCTGGACTCTTTCGGCGCGAGTCCTCACGGGGGTAAAGTCTTCCGATTCGCGCGTGGCGCGGCGGACGCCATTCGCACTCCTGGGGCCAATCTGAAATGCCGGCGACAATCCGGACGGCGAGCGAGAGGCTGCGTGCTCGTCCGAGACGGGGCGGATTCCTCGCCACCTTGGTTCTTGCCATGTCGTGCGGCCCGCCGGCGCACGCCGGCACGGGCCTCATCGACCGCTTTACCGGCGCCGCCGCAACGGTAAGCCACGACCAGATTGCCGCCGCCACCACGACACTCGGTCTGTTCTGCTTCACCGCGCTGGCCATCGTCGTCCTGCTGCGCACGCGCAAATCCGCCGCCCTGGCGCAATCCGCGGCGCAGGACGAAGCCATGGTGCTGCGCGCCGAAATCGACCGCCTCAAGACCCTGCTGTTGTCGCAGCCGCAAGTGCTGGTGGCCTGGCCGGCCGGCACGGACGAGCCGGACATCATCGGCGACACCGGCATGATCGTATCGGGCTCGGCGCCGGAACGCGTGCTTGCCTTCGGCGCCTGGCTGGAGGCGGCGGCGGCGCAACGCATGGAGCACGCGGTCGACACCTTGCGCCGCGAGGGCCGTGGCTTCGTCATGACGCTCACCACCAGCACCGGCCGGCCGCTCGAGGCAGACGGGCGCGCGGTGGCGGGGCGCGCGGTGCTGCGCCTGCGCGACGTCAGCGGCATCGAGTCCGAGCTGATAGACCTCGCCTCCCGTCACGACCGGCTGACCGGCGACGTCGAGACCTTGAAGACGCTGCTCAACTCGCTGCCGAGCCCGGTGTGGGGACGCGATCAGGCCGGCCGCCTGATCTTCGTCAACGCGGCTTACGCCCGCGCCGTCGGCGCCGAGGATTCCGCCGACGCGGTCAAGCGCGGGCTCGAACTGCTCGACCTTTCGGCGCGTGACGCCTTCACGCGCGCGCGTGCCGGCCGCGGTCCGCATTCGGCCCGCGTGCCGGCCATCGTTTCCGGTGAGCGCCGCATTTTCGACGTGATGGATGCGCCGAGCGTTGCCGGTTCCGCCGGCATGGCAATCGATGCTACCGAAGTGGAGGCCGTGCGCGCCGACCTCGCGCGCAGCATCGAGGCGCACCGCCGCGTGCTCGACCAGCTCGCCACAGGCGTCGCCATCTTCAATGTCGACCGCAAGCTGATCTTCAACAACGCCGCCTTCCGCTCGCTGTTCGAATTCGACGGCGGCCCGCTCGAGCAGACGCCGACCGACTCGGCTTTGCTCGACGCCCTGCGCGCCAGCCGCAAGCTGCCCGAGGAGCAGGACTTCAGGCAGTGGAAGCAGCAACTGCACGAGGCCTACCGCGCGGTCGAGCCGCAGGAGCATATGTGGCACCTGCCGGACGGCCGCACGCTGCGCGTCGTCACCACGCCCAATCCGGAGGGCGGCGTCACCTATCTCTACGACGACGTCACCGAGCGCCTCGCCCTGCACCGCCGCTACGACGCGCTGATCAAGGTGCAGCGCGAGACGCTCGACCATCTCGCCGAGGCGGTCGCGGTGTTCGGCTCGGACGGGCGCGTACGGCTGCACAATCCGGCGTTCCAGCGTATGTGGAAGCTTGCCCCCGAGGCGCTCGACCAGCATCCGCATGTCGAGGCGGTGACCGCCTGGGCGCAGGCGCTGCACGACGACAATACGGTGTGGCGAAACTTGCGCGCCGCGGTGACCGCGATCGACAACCGCGAACCGATCGCCGCGCGCATCGAGCGGCGCGACGGCATGTTGATCGACATGACCGCCATGCCGCTGCCGGACGGCGCCACGCTCGTCACCTTCCAGGATGTCAGCGACACGGTGAACGTCGAGCGCGCGCTGATCGAGAAGAACGAGGCGCTGGAAAACGCCAACGCCATTAAAGTCGATTTCGTGCACCACGTCTCTTACGAATTGCGCTCGCCGCTTACCAACATCATCGGCTTCGCGCATTTCCTCGGCGACCCCGCGTTCGGGCCACTCACCGACAAGCAGCGCGAATATCTCGGCTACATCACGGCCTCGACCAACGCGCTGTTGGCGCTGATCAACAACATCCTCGATCTCGCCACCATCGACGCTGGCGCCATGGCGCTCAACCTTACGCAAGTCGATATCCGCGCCTGCATGGACGAGGCGGCCGAGGGCGTGCAGGACCGGCTCAAGACGGATGGCATCGCGCTCGATATCCGCGCCGCGCCCGGCATCGGCACGTTCACCGCCGACGGGCGGCGCCTGCGCCAAGTCTTGTTCGATCTGTTGTCCAACGCCGTCGGCTTTTCGCCGCCGGGCGAGACCGTCACGCTTG
>CAVZXY010000004.1:0-20535 GCA_963779345.1 uncultured Alphaproteobacteria bacterium
GGCTCACGATCTTAAAAGTGGTGCCGAAGTCGCTGGCGCTACGCTGTCCAACCCCGAACCAGTTCTGAGCGTGAGGACACGGTGATGGCATTCTCCGCAAAACAGGTAAAGGCACTCAAGCGTAACCCCGACCACCGTCACATTCGCACGCGAGAGGCCAATGGGCGTGAATTGACCTACCTCGAGGGCTGGTACGCGATTTCCGAGGCCAACCGGATCTTCGGCTTCGATGGCTGGAGCCGGGAGACCATGGAATCCCGGTGCGTCCTAGCGCGAGAGAACAAAGGCACCTTCCTTGCAGTCTACATCGCTCGCTTCCGGCTCACCGTCCAAGCCAATGGTTCAACAATTATTCGCGAGGGTGATGGCAGCGGTGAAGGCCGCGGGACATCCCCTGGCGAAGTCCATGACATTGCCTTCAAGGCTGCTGAGACTGATGCCACCAAGCGGGCGCTGACAACCTTTGGCAAACCGTTTGGCCTTGAGCTTTATCGGGGCGGCAAAGCGACGCCGCAGCAGAAGGCACCGCCCTCACCTCATCCCTCAGCTGGCATTGATACGCGTGTTGGCTTTCATCCGGATGACACTACGCCAATCCCGAGGCCATCTCGTTATTACGGCCGAAGGCAAAATACTATCGCGGAGCATTTCGGCGGCGAACGTCGTCAGGCTGCTGAGCGAGAAATCTCGACCTCGCCACCACCCGCACCACCGCTGGCACCCGAGGCAAAGGCGGACTTTGTTCCCGCTCGCATTGATAAAAGCGCTCTCACGATCGCTGAACCAAAGCGGCTGCGCGACAAAGCTCATCTCGGCTTTGTCGCGTCACAACCCTGCCTCGTCTGCGGCCGACAACCCAGCGATCCGCATCATCTTCGCTTTGCGCAACCCCGAGCGCTCGGCCTCAAAGTGAGCGATGAGTTCACAGTCCCACTTTGCCGCGGTCATCACCGCCAATTGCACCAGGCCGGCAATGAAGTGGCGTGGTGGGGCAATCTCAAGATCAAGCCGCTCGAAATCGCCAAGCAGCTTTGGGCGCAAACGCATCCGCAATCAGCAACGGCAGATAATCTGGGAGAATAGTGAAGCCGCGGCAACGATAGATAAAGAATTCAATGTCTCAGCGCGAGGGTGTCTACAACATCGAACTTATATGTTATTCTTTCAATATATGTCTCGCGTCTTTCTCCCCCTCATGGCACTGCTAATCCCAGTCGCCGCCTTCGCCGTCACTGGCCACGCGCCGCCGGCGCAAGGCTATGCGGCGCGCGCGATCGTCATGGTTGTCGATCCGCGCGGCGATCTATGCACCGGCACGGCGCTGGCGCGCGACCTGGTACTCACCGCCGCGCATTGCGTCACGCCCGACATGCGCATCAAGGTCTTCCAGACGGGGCAGACAATTTCCGTGCGCGGTATCGCGCGCCATCCGCGCTTTGATCGGGCGGCTTACGTGGCAAGCCGCGCCACTGCCGACGTCGCTCTCATCAAGCTCTCCGCGCCGCTCGCCGAGCTGGTGCAGCCGGCGAAACTCGCGCCGGCGCGCCGCGTCGCCGTCGGCGAAGAACTGACCGTCGCTGGCTTCGGCGTCACCGCCGCCGGCACCGCGCGCGGCCTCGGTATCCCGCGGATGGCGACGCTCACCGTCACCGGCAAACCGGGCGCGCTGCAAATCCGTCTATTCGATCTGGCGACGCGCAACTTGCGCGCCGGGCTTGGCGCCTGTACCGGCGATTCTGGTGCGCCCGCATTCGAGCCGGTTGGCGAAGCGGTAATCGGCGTGGTGAGCTGGACCACCGCCGCGCGTGACGAAGAAGGCTGCGGCGGCCTGACCGGCGTCACGCCGTTGTTGCTCTACCGCGACTGGATCGTCGACACGGCGCGCAAGTTCAACAGTCCCCTTTAGTCTGCGACGCGTTCGATTGCATTTGAATGATTTACTTCAGCGCCCGCTTACCGTCTTGCGGAACCCGCAGTTAATGATCGCCCGCTACGACGGCAGGCATGAGCATTGCCAGTTCCATCGCCGCGTCCGGACTGTCCGCGGCCGCATTGCGGCTGCAGGTCTCGGCCATTAACGTCGCGAACACATACTCGGCCGGCCCGCTGCCCGGTGCGGCGGGAGGCGCGAGCTTTCCCGGCGTCTACGTGCCGCAGAGTGTCGATCAGGTCGCGCTGTCCGACGGCAGCGTCGGCGCATCGGTGACCGCCGTTTCGCCGGCCAGCGTCCCGACGTTCGATCCGACCGCGTCCTTCGCTGACAGCAGTGGCATGGTGGCCATGCCGAACGTCGATCCCATCAACGAAGCCGTTCAGCAGCTCAGCGCCCGCATCAGCTATGCCGCCAATCTGGCGGTGCTCAAAACCGACATGCAGATGACGTCGGCGCTGATCAACATCACGGCGTAGATCCATCGCATTGCGGCGAGCCGGTTCACCGTGCCGCGAGACAGCGAAGGCTGTAACAGCCTGATCAGCGTTGCGCCGCTCTTGCTCTATCGCGCGAGCTCCTCCTCCAGCACGACATCATTTTCGCGTTTGCTGAGCCGCTGACTCCTTGAAGGCCTCGAAGGGGCGCATCGTGTCGGTATGCGTGACCACGGCATCGAGCGGAATGCCCGCTTTCGTCTCAAGTTCCGTCTGCGTGTCGATATCCATTGGGTTCTCCTTGTGGATGGATGTGGAAGCGCACGGCGCAGGCCACCCCTGCGTCGCGATAATTCCTCGTTCAGATCGATGGTCAGCGCCTGGCGCCATGGCGTTCGCCCCCTCCCCACCTCGCCCGCGGCATGGCAGTCTTGCCGTCAAGAAGCCAAAAACGATGGGAGGCAACGATGAAGAGGCTATGGGCTGCGGCGGCACTTTTGGTGCTCGCCGCAATGAGTGGCGCGCAAGCGCAGGACTATCCGACGCGCACGGTGACAATCATCGTGCCGTTCGCGGCGGGCGGACCGGCCGACGTCATGGGCCGCATCGCGGCCGACATCTTGTCCCGCCATCTCGGCCAGTCATTCGTGATCGAAAACGTTGCCGGGGCCGGCGGCACGGTCGGCGCGACCCGCGCCGCGCGCGCCAATCCCGACGGTTACACGCTGCTTGCCGGACACATGGGCACCAACGCGCTGGCGCCTGTTTTCTATCCCAACCTCGGCTATGACCCGGAGAAGGATTTCGAGCCGGTCAACCTGACCGCCGTGCAGCCGGAATTGCTTGCGGTCCGCAAGGAAATCCCCGCCAACAACCTGAAAGAATTCGCCGCCTGGGCCAAGGCGAACCAGGGCAAGCTCAACATGGGGCACGCCGGCGTCGGCTCGGTGTCGTATATCGGCTGTCTTCTGCTCAATAATGCCATCGGCATCAAGCCGACGCTGGTGCCGTTCACCGGCACGGCGCCGGTGATGAACGCCATTCTCGCCGGCAACGTCGACTACGATTGCGACCCGGTGCTCGGGCCCCTGCAGCATGTACGCAAGGGCACGGTCAAGGCGCTGGCCATCGCCGCCAAGAAACGCAGCCCGCTGCTGCCGGACGTGCCGACGTCATACGAGCAGGGTTTCCCCCAGTTCGACTGCGCGCCGTTCTATGCGATCTTCGCGCCGAAGGGCACGCCGAAGGCGATCGTCGACAAGCTTGCCGCGGCGCTCAGCAAAGGCCTCGACGAGCCGGCCGTGCAAAAGCGGTTGACCGATCTCGGCGCCCAGATCGCGGAGCCGGACCAGCGCGGACCAAAAGCTCTCGCCGAGCTGGTGCACAACGAAATCGCGCGGCTGACGCCGATCTTGAAAGCGGCGGCCGCCAAATAGCCAGCCTGCGTTGCACGCGGCGACGTCATCTACCTGGCGCCCGCTGCGTGCAATGTTTCCTGCTAACGGGCCACGCCTTGATTTCCCGTCCGGCTTCACCCGATAATTGGGCGTGGGAGTGACAATCACTTTCCATCAGGGGGCGACCCGATGAAACACATAAGCTTTGCCGCCGGTCTGGCGATCGCGCTGCTCTGCGCCGCGCCGGCCTCGGCCGGCCCGCTCAACGAGGCGGGCGTCACCCGCGAGCAAATGATCAGCATCATGACCAGGCACGGCCTGCCGGCCCGCATCGACAAGGACAGCGATGGCGTCGTGATCGTCAAGAGCCGCGTCGCCGAGGTCAATTACGACGTCTATTTCTACAATTGCGTCGCCGGAAGCTGCAACCAGATCCAGTTCGCCGCCGGCTGGTCGAACGCCGTCATAGGCGCATCCAAGGTCAACGAGTGGAACACCACCAAACGCTTCCTGCGGGTTTATACCAAGCCCGGCAAGGTGATCTGGGCCGAGATGGACATGGTGATCAGCCGCGGCACGACCGAGACCATCGACGACGACCTCACGATGTGGGCGACGATGCTGGGCGAGTTCAGGAAGTTCATGAAGCTCTAGATGCGCAGCCGGTTGTCTGCCGGACGCTGGCAGAGCGCAGCACGCTGTGAAAAGTATCCGTCAATCGCTTCCGAAACGCTCATTGAAGCGCGCAAGCTCACGCACGAAATCGTCAAAGCGTCGGCTCGCGGCGGCGAGTTCGCGCAGCGCGAACCAGGCGAGCGCCGAAGCCGAGGTCGCCCACAGGAACAAGGCCAGGTGCGCGAGATCACCGCGCTCGCTGAAGATGCGAATGAGATCGGACATTTTTTCTCTCATTTCTCCCCTACAAGGGGAGAGTCAGTCGCGCAGAGCACAATCGGGAAGGGTTTAACTCTCCGAGTCACCGCCATTGGCCCACCGCCGCCCTTCGGCAGTCACCTCCGGCCCGAGGGGGATGGATAAAGCGCGTTGCGGCGTGCGTGGCGCGACCTGAGCGTGCCGGGCACTGCCGACATTGGCGACGAGATAGAGACCGGCCCAACGCAGCGGGGCCGCCACCGGCGCTTTATAAACCGGCACTTTTGCCGCCACGTCCGCCACCGACGCGACATGGATGCAGCCGACTACCGCCATGGACCGCAACGGGTCACTTATCGCATTGATACCGCGCCGATTTGAACGCAGTGCGGCAGCGAAAATGGTATAATAAAATAAGAGGAATCCTGCGGAGCAGGTTCGGCTGCGCCGGACTGCGATGGTCCGCAGGAACCGAAGAAGGCCCGCATAAAGAGATTCGAGACATGCCGCGCTACAGAGTTACCCATCTACGCCGGGAGGGCCAAGACATGATTATCGTTCCTCTCGATAAATCATTCGGCGCCAAGACGGAGCATGACAAGAAAGCCTTTATCGCCGAATTGCAGGCTTATGCCGGCAGCGCGGGCCTGGCCGGCATCGTGATTCCGGTTTGGGAAGGAAGCGGAGGCGGTATGAATTTTATCGCACCGACGCCATGGCATGCGTTTTTTCAGAGCATTGGCCTGGCGTTCGTGATGGAGAATATAAACCGGGAACTTGCCTGGTAATCTCCCGCTTGAGCGTCTCGGTCTTGCGCCGTAATACCTCTTTCATATCCTCCGAAATTTTCGATACGGCTTTGCTCGTGCCGGCACGCGCCAATAGCGGCGGGGCGATTGTCAGTGCAGCGTCAGCGTCGCGATCGCGATCATCACCACAATCGCGCCGATCAGGCTCGCCACCAACAGCTGGCGCACCTGGTGTCCACCGGTTGCGGCGGATTCCGCGGTCATTGGCGCGATGGGGTCGTCGTTCCGCTCCGGCATCCTCGACCTCCGGGCGCCGGAATTTTCCGTGCGCCAACTCCAAGGCGCCCCAGCGCCTCGGCAACGCGGTCGGACCGGCGGCAAGGCCGCCGATCCGGGTCAACCGGATACAACTGTAGAGCGTGCGCGATTTCTAGCAAGGGAGCGTTCGGCTGTCAAGGAATTCTTTCCTAGGATAAAGTTCTTTCCCACAGCCCGGACTTCCCCACGGTTCCAATTTGTCCCAATCCGAGACGGCAAAAGCAAAGGCCCCAGCAACCGGCCGGGCTTTATTGTTACCGCGCGCCGATCCCTTACGTGTTGTCGCCACCAATTTTATAGGGGCCGGAATTTTTCAGCAGTTTAAGCAATTCAGTTCACATTGACAGAAATGCACGATGTCCGCGGGCGCGGCCCATTGCCTGCCCGCCCCGGCGATGCCCTTTCCATACGGCGTTGGATGCACGCGAATGACATCGCCATAGGGAAAATGCGAACTCAGCGCAGTCGATCGATTTTATTTTTCCGATGAAATATGTCGGTAGCCTTGCCGTTCCAAGCGCCGGACTTTTTCCAAATCCAGCATGCCGAAGCGCCTGCGGCTGCCGATTCGCCTGCGGCGCCGCGCGGCGACGCACTTTTGATGTCGCGCAAGGCAGCGGCCAGTTCCGCGGTTAGCGTGCCGATATGGACCATGAGCCTACGATCCAAGTGCCCGTCGCGTTGCGGCGACGGCTGTCCCTGCCGTTGCTTGTGCTGTACGGCGTCGGCATCACCATCGGCGCCGGCATCTATGTGCTGATCGGCGCGGTCGCCGGGCACGCCGGCAAATATGCGCCGTGGTCGTTCGTGCTGGCCGCCGCCGCCATGGCGCTCACCGTCGGCTCCTACGCCGAACTCGCCACGCGTTTTCCGGTGAGCGCCGGCGAAGCCGCTTACGTGCGCGCGGCCTTCCATTCGCGCCTCGCCTCCACGCTGACCGGGCTTCTGACCATCGCCATCGCCGTGGTGGCCTCCGCCACTGTCGTGCTCGGCGCCGCTGGCTATATCGCGCAATTCACCGATCTGCCGCAGGGCATGATCGTGGCGCTGGTGCTGGCCGCGCTGGGCGCGGTGGCCGCCTGGGGAATCCTGGAATCGGTGCTGCTCGCCAGTCTGTTCACGCTCATCGAGGCCGGCGGACTGATCGTGATCATCGTCGCCGGCCTGCATGCCGGCCTGCCGCTCAATGGTGCGCTGAGCGAGCCGCCACCGCTCACGGCCCTCGCCGGCATTGCCTATGCGAGCCTGCTCGCATTCTTCGCCTTCATCGGCTTCGAGGATCTTGCCAATGTGGTCGAGGAAGCCAAGGTCCCGCACCGCGATATCCCCCGCGCCATGCTGCTGACGCTGATTATCAGCACCGTGCTTTATGTTGCGGTGGCCGCGATCGCGGTTGCCGCCGTACCGCTGGACACGCTGGCGGCCTCGCGTGCGCCGCTCAGCCTGGTGTTCAGTACCCTCGCCGGCATCAGCCCGGCGACGATCAGCGTGATCGCCATCGTCGCCACGCTCAACACCATCCTGGCGCAGATCAGCATGGCCGCACGAGTCATTTACGGCATGGCGCGCCAGGGCGACCTGCCCGGATTTGCCGGCCGCGTGCATCCGAAAACCGCGACGCCGTTGAACGCCACCGCCTTGATCGTGGTGGCGACGTTGACGCTCGCGCTGTTCGTCCCGTTTGAGCGGCTGGCGGAAGGCACTTCGCTCGCCACCCTGGCGGTCTTCGCGCTGGTCAATCTGTCGCTGTTGCGGCTGCGCCAGCAGAAGGTCCGCACGCACAGCCCGCATGTACGCGTGCCGTTTTGGGTGCCGGCCGCGGGCTTCGTCACCTGTCTCGCGATGATGACGGCGGCGATGGCGCGCTGACTTGCGCCGCGTCTCAACCGACCAGCATTTCGCTTTCCGCCGGTGCGCCGGCGCCGCGCCGGTCGGCCGCGAGAAACGCCGCCGGCAACAGCCGCGGCGTGAAGTCGAAGCCGAGCGCGAACAGCGGATGGCCGCTGGCGTCGACCACTGTCAGCATCCAGCCCGATAGATCCTGGATTTGCGAATCGCACACCGCGGCCTTGAGTTCGCGCGTATGCCGGATGGCGTGCGCGCGCGCCGCCCGCAGACCGCTCAGTTCGCGCCCGGTGTCGTCGCTGAACCAACGCGTTCCGTCGGTGAAATGGAAAAAATAACGCGACACGCCGGTGGCCCTCGACGCCGGGGTACGAGGGCTTTAGCTAATCGGCGATCGATGACAGCGGTATTACGGCCCGATTACACGGCGCGCGCGGCCATCAGATCGCGGTCCCACGGCGGCACCGGGCCGAAGCGTTCGACCAGAAAATCGATGAACACGCGCACTTTCGCGGCGAGATTTCGTTCGGGCAGATAGACCGCGTAGATGCCGCCCAGTTCCATGGTCGGCTCATCGAGCGTGATCGCAACGAGCGTCCCCGCCTTCAGATCGTCGGCCACGACAAAGGTGGGCTCGTAAATGATGCCTTGTCCGGCGACGGCGGCGGCCCGCAGGGCGTCGCCATTATTGGCGCACAGATTGCCGGTGACATCGATCTTGATTTCGCGTTTGGCGCCGAAAGCCCAGTAACCGGCGACGGCGAAACGCGACAGCGTGTAGCCGAGACAGTTGTGGCTGGCCAGATCGGCGGCGACGCGCGGCCGGCCGTGCGCTTCGATGTAGGCCGGGGCCGCCGTCAGCACTAAGCGGCAGGGCGCAATGCGGCGGGCAATCAGGTTGGAGTCGCTCAGATGGCCGATACGCACCGCCAGATCCCATCCTTCTTCTGCTAGATCGACCTGCCGGTCGTTGAGACCGAGCTCGACCTTCAGGCCGGGGTAGCGGCGAGCGAACTCGGTGAGGAGGGGTGCGATCTGCCGCGTGCCGAACGACACCGGCGCGCTCAGCCGCAACAGGCCGCGCGGCTCGTAACGGTCGGCGGCCACCGCGCCGTCCGCCGCTTCCAGTTCCGCCAGGATGCGTTCGGCCAATTCCAGATAATTGCGCCCGGCTTCGGTGATCGACAGCCGCCGCGTGCTGCGGTGAAACAGCTTGGTGCCAAGCCGCGCTTCCAGCGCCGCGACGTGTTTGGTGACCATGGTCTGCGACAGGCCCATGCCGCGCGCAGCAGCGGACAGGCTGCCGACCGCAGCCACTTTGGCGAAAACTTCGAGGCCCTTGAAGCGGTCCAGCACCGACAATTTCACTCTGCTAGTGTGAGCTATCATTCACTTTTGAAATATTATCACACTGGCAAGAATGGGCCATATCCCATTGCGCAAGTTCTAGGAAACAAAATTGCGCGGCCGCAGTCGCGGCCTGACAGCCGCCTACTCAAAGGATGACGATGCCCCTCCCCAGCCTGTTCTTGTCGCATGGCGCACCCACCCTGCCGCTCACCGATACACCCGCCCGGACATTTCTCAGCCAACTCGCGCACCGAATCGAACGCCCCAAGGCGATCGTGGTCGCTTCGGCGCATTGGGAGACGGCGCGGCCAACGGTCAACGCCGTCGCGTGGAACGACACCATTCACGACTTCTACGGTTTCCCGCGCCCGCTCTACGACATGCGCTATCCGGCTCCCGGCGTACCGTCGGTCGCCGCGCGCATCGCCGGCCTATTGGTCGGGGCCGGACTTGGCTGCGACCTCGACTTCGAGCGCGGGCTCGATCATGGCGCCTGGGTGCCGCTGTCGCTGATCTATCCCGCCGCGGATATCCCGGTGCTGCAGGTTTCGGTGCAGCCGCAGCTTGGCCCCGAGCATCATCATGCGCTCGGCCGCGCGCTGGCCCCGCTGCGCGATGAAGGCGTGCTGATCGTCGGCAGCGGCAGCTTCACCCACGATCTGTCCGAATTCCGCGGCCATGGCCCCAACGACCCGGCGCCTGATTGGGTGAACGGATTTGCCGAATGGTTTCAAACGGCGCTGACCGAGCGACGCGAAGACGATCTTTTGAACTACCGGCGGCTTGCGCCGTTCGCGGCCAAGAACCACCCCACGGAAGAGCATCTATTGCCGCTCTATGTGGCGCTCGGCGCTGCGGGCGCGGCCGCCCAGGCGGAACGGCTCCATGCCAGCGCGACCTACAGCGTGCTGCGCATGGACGTTTACGCCTTCCGCGATCGCAGCGAAGCGGTGCAACACGCCGCGTAGCGGCGGGCCGTGTCAGCCTTTCGCCTGCCCCGCATCGAAGCACTCTTGCACCTGCGTTGCCGGCCTCAATGCCGCCCGACAAACGCGCGCACCGCATCGAAGAAGCGCTGCTCCTGCTCGATATAGACGAAGTGGCCGGCGCCGGGCAGCACCTTGAGCTCGGCCATAGGGATGGCGCCGGCGATTTCTTCCGACATGTGTAGAGGCGTGCAGAAGTCGGCGCTGCCGCAGAGGACGAGGATCGGCTGCCGGATCTCGCCGAGCCGCGCGAAAGCGTCGTGCGCCATAATCATGTCGATGCGCTTGAGCGCGATCTCCGGTTCGCCCGGCAGCGCGGCGGCGCGCTCGATCCAGGCGGCCACGCGCTGCGGATTTTCGTCCGCATAGCGCGGTGAAAACAGAAACAGCGCGGCGCAGTTATAGGCCGCCTGCATGTCGCCTGCGGCGACGAGCTTGCGGCGCAATGCGAACTGACGCCGCATGAAGCCGTGCGGGCGCGCGAACGAGGACGCCATCGTGACGCTGCGCACATGCGGCGCGTAGTCGAGCGCCATCAGTTGCGCAATGGCGCCGCCGGTCGACGAGCCCACGATATGGGCCGGTCCGATGCCGAGGTGCGCGATCAGCGAAGCCATGTCCGCCGCGTGTTGCGCGATGGTGTAGCCATCGGCCGCCCGCGTGGTTTGTCCCGTGCCGCGATGATCCGGCAGCACGACAAAGTGCTCGGCCGCGAAACGGTCGATCTGCGGCCCCCAGCCGGCGCCGACGCCGCCGAGACCAGCGATCAGCATCAGCGGCGGTTTGCTGCGGTCGCCGAAGGTTTCGAAATGCAGCGCAATGCCCTGCGTCTCGAGCTTTGGCATGAATTCCCCCTAGACCTTCGTTACCGCCGCGTCGAAACGCGCCATCGCCGTCTGGATCGCCGGGCGGTTCTTGCACGCCCAGAGCCCGGACAACATTAGATCAATAGCGAAGCGAAAGGCGACTTATCGGATCGCCGTTTTGATGGCCTCGAGCAGCATTTTTGCCGAAAATGGCTTATGGAGAAATGCGGCTCCGCCCGCATCGGCAGCTTGGGTCCGGATTCGTTCATCGTCGAGCCCGGTCATGAAGATGATAGGAATTCTAAATCCGCCCGCCGCCAATTGATGCGCCAACTCGACGCCGGTGATATCACCAAGCTGGATATCGACAACAAGGCAAATCGCATTGCATGCCGAAGCACAAAGAAGAAATGTCTCCGCCGAGTCGAAGGTCTTCGCGCAAAATCCGGATGCCGACAAAAGACGCGCCACCGAAGCGCGCATTTCAGGCTCGTCATCGATGACTGCTACAATCTTTTCCTCGCACGAAATCACGATCTTCCCAATCTAATTGCAGCCACGCGGCCCTTCGTTCCAACGCCGAGGTCGGAGCGATTCACCGTCCGGCTGTGAGGTTTTCTGCGCGCTTATTTGCCAGCAGAGCCGGCTTGATACCCGCGACTTTCCATCGGCGTCTTGTTATTGTCTGCCAAAGCTTTGTCCGCGCATGCCGGCCTAAACGGGAGGCCGATGTTAGGTGGCCCTGCTTGGGCGGCAGGAGGGCAATTTCATGGGCCGTTCTGGTGGCAAGCGTCTCGGTGCGATTCCAAACGCCGGTGGAGCGTTGACGCGGCTTGCCTACGCACACCTGCGGGCGAACGGAATTGAAACGCGCGCGCTATTGAAGCAATCGGGTCTGACGCTTCAACAAATCAATAACGCAAACATAAGGCTAAGAGTTCAAGATCAAATCAGTTTTTTAAATCTCGCCGCCTCCGCGCTTGGGGACAATCTGCTTGGATTTCATCTTGCTGAACCGTTTGATCTTCGGGAATTCGGTTTCCTGTATTATATCTCGGCGTCCTCCAAAATTTTGGGTGACGCCGTTCAGCACCTCGCGCGCTACGGCTCGATTGTCAATGAAGGTATGGCGCTGAAGTATTTGCGTGGCGCGAATATCGGAATCGCGTTCCGCTATGTCGGGGTTGGTCGGCACCGGGATCGGCATCAGATCGAATTTTTTATCGCCGGGCTTGTCCGCTTGTGCCGACACTTGACGGGACTTCGTCTGGTGCCGTCTCGCGTGAGGTTCGCCCATCGCCGCGAAGGAGAGCGTTCGGAATTGGCCGAATTCTTTGGCGGCAAGGTTGAATTTGGTGCGGCCGTTGACGAGGTTTCATTCGCATCGGCCAGCAGGGATATACCGATCGTCAGTGCGGACCATCACCTGAACAAATTATTGGTCACCTATTGCGAAGAGGCGCTTCGTCGCCGGCCACCTCATCGCGGCACATTTCGGTCGGACGTCGAGAACGCAATTGTGCCGCTGCTGCCGCATGGCAACGCCAAACTTGAAGACATTGCTCGGAGCCTCGGCGTAAGCCAACGAACCCTTGCGCGGCGGCTCTCCGCGGAGAGGCTGACCTTTTCTGCCGTTTTAGAAAGTCTGCGGATGGATCTCGCCGGACGCTATTTGATCGATGAAGACCTGTCGATTTCCCAAGTCGCCTGGCTGCTCGGCTATCAGGAAGTCAGCTCATTTACTCACGCGTTCAAGCGGTGGACAGGCAAAACACCCCGAAAGATGCGCTCTCGAAGAGCTTTTTGAAATGGGAGCGTGAGTGCAATTGCGAAGCGAACGGTCATAAGCGGACCGGCCAGCCCGCGGCCTTGCGCCGTTCCTACCGTCCGCCTGCCTCGCATTTGGCCTGTGTCGCATCGAAGCGCTCGCGCGCCTGCGCGATCGCCGGCCGGTTCTTGCGCGCCCAGGAGCCCAGTTCGCTTACCGGCTCGAGCAGCGAGCGGCCGAGCTTTGTCAGCTCATAGTCCACCCGCGGCGGATTGGTCGGGAACACCGTGCGCGTCACCAGCCCGTCGCGTTCGAGCCCGCGCAGCGTCAGCGTCAGCATGCGCTGCGAGATCGAGCCCAGCGCCTTGCGCAATTCGTTGAAGCGCTTGGGGCCGTCGCCCAGCGTGGTCACCACCAGCACGGTCCACTTGTCGCCGACGCGCGCGAGCACCTCGCTCACCGCCCGGCAGTCCTCGGGCACATGCAGGTTACCTGGTGTGCGTCTTGTGCCTACTTGAACGTTTGTCTTGGTCATCTATCTAGCCTTGGTATTCATTCGTAACCACAAACAAGTAGGGGTTCCCATGGCAAAGCACAAGCTCGGCATCATCGTCGGCTCGAACCGGCGCGAGTCCATCAATCGCAGGCTGGCGCAGGCGCTGGCCAAACTGGGTTCCGACGCCTTCGACGCCAAATTCATCCAGATCGACGACCTGCCGCTCTATAACCAGGATAATGAGCAGCCCGTGCCGGAAAAGGTCACCCGCTTCAAATCCGAGGTTGAGGCGTCCGACGCCCTCCTGTTCGTCACCCCCGAGCATAGCCGCTCGATCCCGGCCGTGCTGAAAAACGCCATCGACTGGGGTGCGCGGCCCTGGGGCAAGAACTCCTGGACCGGCAAGCCTGCCGCCGTCATCGGCACTTCGGGCGGCGCCATCGGCACGGCGGTCGCCCAGCCGCATCTGCGCGCGCGTGCTCAACAGCGGCGTCGGCATGCACGTTTTGGGCGGGGAAGCCTATATTACGTTCAAGCCGGACCTGATCGATGCCGAGGGCAATGTCAGCGACGAGACCGTGCGCAAATTCCTCAAGAACTTCATCGACCAATTCGCCGCCTTCGCTGGCCGCTTCGTGCTGGCCCGCGCGCAGCAAGCGGCCTAAACACGAAAGAGAAGACCCATGTCCATCAGACCCGTCAAACGCATCGCGCAGTCGGTGCCCACCATGGAGGGCGCCGGCGTCAAGCTGCGCCGCGCCTTCGGCTTCGGCGAGACGGCCGAGACCGATCCGTTCCTGCTGCTCGACGATTTCCGCAACAACAACCCGCAGGATTATCTCGCCGGCTTTCCCTGGCACCCGCACCGCGGCATCGAAACCATCACCTATGTCCTTGCCGGCGATGTCGAACATCGCGACAGTCTCGGCAACAAAGGCTCGCTCGGCGCCGGCGACGTGCAGTGGATGACCGCCGGACGCGGCATCATGCATCAGGAGATGCCGCAAGGCGACACGCAAGGCCGCATGCACGGCTTCCAGCTTTGGGCCAACCTGCCCTCGTCGCTAAAGATGACCGCGCCGCGTTACCAGGATGTCAAAGGCGCCGAGATCCCTGAGGTCACGGATGACGACGGCACCCACGTGCGCGTCGTCTGCGGCGAGTTCTGGGGCAAAAAAGGCCCGGTCGAAGGCGTCGCCGCAGATCCCCGTTATCTCGACATTTACGTCCCGCCGGGCAAGCGCAAGACGCTCAAGGTCGAGACCGAGCGCCACGCCTTCGCTTACGTGTTCGAGGGCGACGGCAAGTTCGCTTCTTCGTCGAAGCCGTTCGGCGTGCTCAGCGAGAAGCAGGTCGGCGGCGAGGAGATCCTGTTCCGCGAGCCGGCCGGCGACCGTTCGCTGGTCGTGTTCGACCGCGGCGACGAGGTCACCGTGCAGGCCGGCGAGCACGGCATCCGCTTCCTTTTGGTATCGGGCAAGCCGATCGAGGAGCCGGTCGCCTGGTACGGGCCCATTGTGATGAACACTCAGGCCGAACTGCAGCAGGCCGTCTCGGAATTGCGCGCCGGCACGTTCATCAAGAACTGAACGCGCCGCTTACGGGGTGAGGCGCTTGGCCTCGCCTTGGGCGGCGTTGCGCTCCAACGCGTCGGACGAACAGCTTTTGGCCGCCTCCTGCATCAGGGTGACGGCCTCGTCGCGCCTTCGGTGCAATAAGTCGTATTCGGCGAGGAAGAACGTGGCCTCGCATTTGCGCCGCTCGGCGCCCCCGCCGATCGCCTGCACCGTGCTGTCGCGCGCACCTCGTCCGGCGTCACCTCGCCCAGAAACAGGCCGATCAGCGGCCACGGCCAGGCGTTGCGCTCGAGCGCCTCGGCGTTGCGGCGCAATTCCGGCGTATCGTGCTCGCCCAGGCGCGAGCGCGCAACGTAGCGCATGATCACCGAATAGGACAATTCCGGTCTTTTCTGCACGGCGCTGCGAACCCCGCGGCAGCGGCGGCAAAATCGCCGGGCGCGAAAGCCGTGAAGGCGCGCCCTTGGAGATAGAGCGCGCTGTCCGGTTCGATCTTGAGCAGCGCATCGTAGTCGTCGAGCGCGCGTTTGATGTTGCCCATGTCGACCGACGCCATGGCCCGCGCTGAATAGACCAGCGCTGCAAGCTGCGGCGAATCCGGTTTAATGGCGAGCGCCTTGTCGTAATCGGCAATAGCCTTGTCGTAATCGTGCTGCGCGGCGTTGAGATTGCCGCGCGCGAGATAGGCGAGGACGTCCCGCGGGTCGAGCCGCAGCGCAGCCTCCAAATCGGCGCCGGCCCCGGCAAGGTCGCCTTGGTCCTTGCGCAGTTCGCCGCGCCGCCGGAAGAACGTCGAAACGCCGGGGTTCAGGCGAATCGCCTCGTCGTAATCCTGACGCGCATGGACGAAGTCGTGCATCCGATAATAGGCGATGCCGCGTTCGAGGAAGACCCAGGGCTCCTGCGGATCGAGCGCGGCCGCGTGGTTGTAGTCGGCCATGGCGCGTCCGTAGTCGCGCTTGCGTTGATAGGCGCCGGCGCGATTGACGTAGATGGCGACGTTGGTCGCATCGAGCCCGATCGAGGCGGAGAAATCCGCGATTGCATCGTCGTAGGCGCCGCGCCGGAAGTGGATGATGCCGCGAATGCGCAGGGCCTTGGCGCGCTCCTGCGCCGTCGCCGATGGATTGTCGATGATGGCCGTGCAACCGGTGATCCCGTCGGTATTCGGGGCGCCGCAACCTGGCGCCTGTGCGCCGGCATTGGTAGCGATGGCCGTAAATGCCGCCGCCGCCAAGCCGGCGAGACACAACGAGCGCAGTCTGGTCTTGATCCGCACGGTTTGCCCCCGCTGGGATGGATACTTCATTCGTCGCGCCCACTCGGGCGCAGGTTCATCGTCGCGCGGCCGCGCCTAGATGCAAGCCCAAGCGGCTTTATACCGTCTTTATGACGAGAAGCCGCATTCCACCTCGAATTTATACGCGGGCGGGCGCATGCTTCTGGCGGCCGCCGACGGGCGGCGCTCGGATATTTGGAAAATGCTGCATCTTGCTCCGGCAAGGTTCACGACGCGGACGGCGCTTCATGGCCGGTCGCGCCCACGCCGGCCTCACGTCTCCCATCGCTCGGCGATTTACGCTGCCGGCGCCGTTGTGATCCTTGCTGCCTTCATTTTGCGACTGGCGCAGTGGCTTAATGGCGCGGGCCTGATGAGCCTGGCGGGCATCGAAGCCGCGGTGCGCGTGAGCCAGCGGCTGCGCCGGTTCGGAGGGCGCCTGTTGCACCGCTAGGGGGGCGCCGGTAAACGCCCCTCGCCCGGCGTTATCTGCTTGCTTGTGTCGCGATGTCATTTTAAGTGCTGGCGCGAGGCGCATGATCGGGCGACGGGTTCGTTCACCGTGAGCCACCCCCCGCTCGCATCCGCGGCGGGTTCGAACTGTACCACCGGCCCGGACTGCGAGGCGCATGCGCGGCAGCATCCCCATCTCCGTTGAGAAAGCCGGGCGCGTCGGCACGCGCTGGGATGTGCTGGCGATACTGCTGACGTTCGCCCTGCTCGTCTTCTTCGCCGAGGCAAGCCGCCATTTGCTGCAGCCGCTGTCCGAATTGCAGATGACGCCGGTGTCGCTCGATCCGGCCAATCTGCCGGAATATGCCGCGCGCACGACACTGCGCATGCTGGTGGCGCTCGCGCTCTCGCTGATCTTCACCTTCACCTACGCAACGCTCGCCGCTAAGAGCAAGCGCGCCGAGGTCCTGCTGGTGCCGCTGCTCGATATCCTGCAATCGGTGCCGATCCTCGGCTTTATCTCGGTCACCGTCGTGTTTTTCATGTCGCTCGCGCCCGGGCGGGTCCTGGGAGCGGAATTTGCCGCCATTTTCGCGATTTTCACCAGCCAGGCCTGGAACATGGCCTTCAGCTTCTACCAGTCGCTGCGCACGGTGCCGGTGGAGCTGGTGGAAGCTTCGCGCACCTTGCGGCTCTCGCCCTGGATGCATTTCTGGCGCGTCGAAGCGCCGTTCGCGATGCCGCAGCTGATCTGGAACATGATGGTGTCGATGTCGGGGAGCTGGTTCTTCGTGGTCGCCTCCGAAGCGATCAGCGTCGGCAATACCACCGTCACGCTGCCCGGCGTCGGCTCCTATATCGCGCTGGCCATCGAACAGAAGAATCTGGCCGCGGTCGGTTGGGCGATCGGGGCGATGCTGGTGGTTATCCTGCTTTACGATCAACTCCTGTTCCGTCCGCTGGTTGCCTGGGCGGACCGCTTCCGCTTCGAGCAGCAAGCGGGGGTGTTTCCGCCGCGGTCATGGGTGCTCGACGTGATGCGCCGCTCGCGCGTGCACGGGCTTTTGACCGACCGCCTGTCCAGGCTATGGCGGCTGTCCTATCAGTGGTCATTTCTGAGCAATCGCTCCCAAGCGGCGGCCAAATTGTCCGGCCCGGGCGGTCGTTGGGGCGATCGCCTGTGGACCGGCTTTGTCGTTGTCGTGGCGGCTGTCGCTTTGTGGCGCGTCTGGGTTTTCGTCTTTTCCGGCATTTCCCTGCCGGACGCTGCCGAGGCGTTTGTTGCCGGCTTAGCCACGCTGTGCCGCGTTATCGTTCTTATCGCGATCGCCACCGTGATCTGGGTGCCAATCGGCGTCATGGTGGGAACGCGGCCACGGCTCACGCAATTTGTTCAGCCGGTGGCGCAATTCCTGGCGGCGTTTCCGGCCAACGTGCTGTTTCCGATTGCGGTATCGGCAATCGTCGTGTTCAAACTCAATCCCAATATCTGGCTCAGTCCGCTGATGATCCTGGGCACTCAGTGGTACATTCTCTTCAATGTCATTGCCGGGGCGTCTTCGATCCCGTCCGAGATGCGCGACATCGGCGCCAACCTGCAGGTCCGCGGCTGGCTGTGGTGGAAAAAGATCGCGCTGCCAGCGGTGTTTCCCTATTACGTCACCGGCGCCATCACCGCGTCCGGCGGCTCCTGGAACGCCAGTATCGTCGCCGAGGTAGCCTCGTGGGGCGATACGAAGTTGCAGGCGACCGGCCTTGGCGCCTATATCGCGCGGGCCACCGAAGCGGGCGATTTTTCCCGCATCGTGCTTGGCATTGCGGTGATGAGTTTATACGTGGTCATCGTCAACCGGGCGTTCTGGCGCCCGCTCTACTGGTACGCCGAACGAAAATTCCGGCTCGGATGACGGGAGTAGGATCATGAGCGACGCATTGCTGCAAATCCAATCCTGTTGCCAGTCTTTTCCCAAGCCGGACGGCGAAGAATTGCTGGTCCTCAACGATATCAATTTGACGCTCAAAGAAGGCGAAATCGTCGGTCTGCTCGGCCGTTCCGGTTCGGGGAAGTCGACATTGCTACGGTTGATCTCCGGATTGGCGCGACCGCGCTCCGGCACCATCGACTACCAGGGCAAGCCGATCACCGGGCCGGCGCCGGGCATCGCCATGGTGTTCCAGACCTTCGCGCTGTTTCCCTGGCTGACCGTTTTGGAGAACGTGCAGCTCGGCTTGGAAGCGCTCGGCCTGCCCGAGGCCGAAGTCCGCCGGCGGGCGCTCGCCGGCATCGATCTGATCGGCCTCGACGGTTACGAGTCGGCCTACCCTCGTGAGTTGTCGGGCGGCATGCGCCAGCGCGTCGGCTTTGCCCGCGCCCTGGTCGTGCATCCCAACATCTTGCTGATGGACGAGCCGTTCTCGGCGCTCGACGTGCTGACCGCGGAAACCTTGCGCACCGACTTCCTCGATCTTTGGATCGAAGGCAAGCTGCCGATTAAGGGCGTGATCCTGGTGACGCACAACATCGAGGAAGCGGTGCTGATGTGCGACCGCATCCTGGTGTTCTCGCGCGACCCCGGCCACATCGTCGAGGAACTCAAGGTCGATTTGCACCATCCGCGCAGCCGCGTCGAACCCGCGTTTCGCGATCTGGTCGAGCGCATCTATGTAGCCCTCACCGCCCGCCCCGCCGCGCCGCCAACGCGCGTCACGCCGGGTATCCCGGGCATGGGCATCGAAATGACTTTGCCGCGAGCGTCCGCCAACACACTCGCCGGCCTGATCGAGGCGGTCGCCGGCGCCCCCTACAACGGCAAAGCCGACCTTCCGGTGATCGCAAGCGCGTTGCAGATGGAGGTGGACGACCTGTTTCCGGTCGCCGAAGCGCTGCAGCTGTTGCGCTTCGCCGAGATCGAAGGCGGCGACATTCGGCTGACCGATATCGGCAAGCAGTTCGCGGAAGCAGGCGTCGACGATCGCAAGAAGCTGTTCCAGCGTCAGCTTCTGGACCATGTGCCACTGGCCGCGCATATTCGGCGCGTGCTGCAGGAGCGCGCCAATCATACGGCGCCAAGAAGCCGGTTCCGCGATGAGCTGGAGGACCACATGACCACGGAATCCGCCCGGCAGACGTTGCAGTCGGTGGTCGCGTGGGCGCGCTTCTCGGAAGCTTTCGCCTACGACGCCCGCTCCGAGACCTTCAGCCTCGAAAATCCGACGTAAATTCAAGCAGCGTCGTTTTTGCGTTTAGTCTTTGATCGTCTCGTTCGGCAATTGATGATCGTGCCACACGGCATTGAGAATGCCGCAGCCGCAGGCAAAACCAAGGCCAAGGATCCAGGCGAAATACCACATCGATTTTGCTCCCTCAGAGCATTTTCCGGCACGCTCTAGTAGTGATTGGCTGAATTGGCTTCGATCTCTTTAGCGGTGACCACGCCGCGCATCACGCGGAACGCAAAGCCCGTATAGGCGAGGACGATCGGCAGGAAGATCAGCGTCGCCAGCAGCATCACGAACAGCGTCAGCCGGCTCGAGGTCGCGTCCCACACCGTGAGCGAAGCCTGCGGCATGATGTTGGACGGCATCAGGAACGGGAACATGCTCACGCCCGCCGTCGAGATCACGCCGAAGATGCCGATGGCGCTGGCGACGAAAGCAAGGCCGGCCTTCCGGGTCACCGTGAACATGATGGCGAGAAGCGGCCCGACAATGGCGAGCGCGGGCGCCAGCATCATCCACTTGTAGGTGGCGAAGTTGGCGAACCAATGCCCGCGCACTTGCGCGACCGTCTTCAACAGCGGGTTCGACGGGCCGTCGACCACAATCGCGCTGGTGATCACGTAGCCCTTGATGCCGAACGCCGTCCAAAGCCCGGCGACGATGAACAGCGCGACCGTCACCAGCGCGCCGATGCGCACATATGCGGCGGCCCGCTCTTTCACCGGACCGTCCGCCTTCACCGTCAGATAGACGGCGCCGTGCGTCGTCAGCATGCCGACCGACACCAAGCCGCACAGCAGGCCGAACGGATTGAGCAGCTCGAACAGCCCGCCGCCTTCGTACAACATGCGCATGTCGGAATCGATGCGGAACGGCACGCCCTGCAGCAGGTTGCCGAAGGCAACGCCGAATACCAGCGACGGCACCAGCCCGCCGGCAAACAGCGCGTAATCCCAGAACGTGCGCCAGCGCGCATCCTTGAACTTGTTGCGGAAATCGAATCCGACCGGCCGCAGGATCAAGGTGGCGAGCACCAGGAACATGGCGATGTA
>CAVZXY010000005.1:0-40889 GCA_963779345.1 uncultured Alphaproteobacteria bacterium
AGAAATGGCGTGAGTTCGAGCGGCAGATCGGTCCGGGTCGCAATCGCTGCGGCGATCGTCTTGTCCGTCTTTGCTTGGCCAATCAATCGAACGAAGCCGACCTCGGAAATGCGAGCGCTGTGGTTGCTGATCAGTTTGTGCATGACGTCCGCATTGCCACGGTCGATGAGCAGGTCGGTAATCGTTTCAGTGAGCCCTTCGCGGCCCGCAACCGCGGCGAGTTGATTGGGCCATTTCGTCATGGCGATATCGAGAAGGGTATCGTCCGAAAGCATGCTTGAACATTCGAGGATTGGACCGGCGACAGCCATATTGTCGTTACGTGCCAAGCTGGTGATCACATTCATGGGCACGCGGCTTAGGGGTGCCAGCCTCGTGCTTAGCTCGACCAACGCTGGAGTTTCCGCGTTCTCGATCATACGACTCATAATGTCGCCGAAGATCGCGATCTGGTGATCCGAATATTTTTCAACGTCGCCGACAAGCAAATCCGTTACGCGCCGCAGCAACTCGGAACGCCAAGAATTCGAAGCTCTGCCGACGGCGGCGTCAAGCTCAACAATCAACGATCGTGCTTCTGATGCCATTTTGATTTTACCCCGATCGGCGACCGATTTCGCCTTTCGGGAGGACGGAGGAATTGACCGATGATGCTTAGGGGAAAATCGGCAATATAGGCTTAACGGCAAAGAACCAAATTTAACGGCAGTGGCGGTAAGCGGCCATGGCGAGTGAATGTCGGAAGAGAGTTTCCTGATGAATTTCTAAGCGATAGCCTACCCGAAAAATCTTAATCTAAATTATCTATCTACGATAACGTTTCAAATCTATATCCTCTTAAAGCCTTTCCTCACAGCATTAACTTAGATTTTGCGCCGGAACACCGCGCGCGTGCGGGGTTCTGCTGTCTGCACGGTTGCACGTTTTGCCTGCGCCAATTCTGAAAACCGTCCAGACGTCGGGAAGAAACCAATCCTGCAACAAGTCGTAAGCAGCGAGCCATAGGCACATGAATCAAGCAGTTGCGTCACCAGAAGCCCCCACCGGCCAACTCAATCCGAACAATTGGAGCGGTGCCGGCGGCGCGCAGAATGCCACGGCGCAAACGCAATTCATCAGCTTCGCCATTGGCGACGACCAGTATGGCGTCGACATCATGGCGGTGCGCGAGATCAAGGGCTGGTCGGATATCACCCATCTGCCGAAACAGCCGGAATACGTGCGCGGCGTGCTCAACCTGCGCGGCGCCATCGTGCCGATCGTCGACCTGCGCTGCCGCTTCGGCCAGGGGCTGACCGAGACGACGCCACTGCACATCGTGATCATCGTGCAGATCGGCGGCCGTCAGGTCGGCCTGATCGGCGACCGCGTGCTCGACATCGTGTCGATCGACGCAAGTCAAATTCAGCCGGTACCGCGCACGGCGCAGGCGACGACCTCGGACTTCCTGTCCGGCCTGGTGACGCATGACAACACCATGATCGCGCTGATCGATCTTCGCAATTTGCTGTCGGTGCACGACGGTGACGCCGACCGTCCTTCCGGCGAATCGATATCCTCGGCACAAAGGAATTGAGATGAGTGAGGATGCTCGCCGACCATTTCGCGAAAGCTGGTCCGCGATCAAACTCAACTCGTCCCGCGACGTGGAGATCGACAAAAAATAGAGAATGCGTCGAAGCGCCGACGTGAAAAACGCCATCGTGGGCAACGACGGAACAACAAGAAATTCTGACTCAAAACGAGACAAACGTGATCAACCGAATCTCAGTCAACGTACTTCTAAAGTCTGTCATCGCAGTCATGGCTGCGGCCGTTCTAGTCAAACCCGAAAAGCACTTGGCCATTTCATGACTCAGCTGAATCAAATCTCGGAGCACAACGCGATAGACCCGTTGGGAGATACCTAAGTGCCGAAATTTTGGAATAGTTTGAAGCTGCAGGCGAAGTTCATGCTGGTGTTCGGTATTGGGCTGATGGCGCTCGCGCTCTCGGGTGCAGCGGTGGTCAGCTACCTTGAATATTCAGGTCTGGAACAGAAGCTGCGATTGTCCTCCGAGAATGAGGTGAATTCGCTGAACTCTCTGGTCGAGAGCGCGATGAGACTGCGGCTTGAAGATCCGCAAAACGTCGCCATCAAGGTTTTCGACGGCTGGTTTGAAAGTCGCAACCGCGAGCAAGACAGCAAACTCTGGGCAGTTTGGGGACCGGGGATCGTCTCCTACATGGCCAAGACGGATCCCAAACACACCGCGAAAGTCTCGCACGACGCCATCGACGACGAGGTTTTGCGAACCGGTCAACCGGTCGGGCGCTTCGTCGACAATACCTACCGCTACAGCATTCCGATCGTGGAAGGCAGCCCGCTGATGAAGCAGCCGAACTGCGTCAGTTGCCACGGCGCCGCCATGGGAACGAAGGACGGCGAAGTGATCGCCGTGTTCTCGAGCAGCCGGCTCGCTAGCGCCGACATTGCCGCCTCAAGGCAGCGCGTCATTGCCGTGGTAGGCGGCGCGGTCGCGGCAATATTGGTCATGCTGGCTGCGATTTGGTTGGTGTTCGGGCGCGTTGTTGCCCGGCCGATCCGCAAGATCGCCGGCGTTTTAACCGAACTCACAAACGACCGCATCGTTGATGTGCCCTTCACCACGCGCGGCGACGAAGTTGGCGCCATCGCCAAGGCGACGGAGGTATTCAAGCAGTCCATCGCGGAGAAAGTGATCAATCTACGGGTGCGGTCGGCGCTCGATGTGGTCCGTTCGAACATCATGGTTGCGGACACCGACTATAACATCATGTACGCAAACAACTCCCTGCGAAGCATGATGCACGAAGCCGAATCCGAGCTGCGCAAGGCGCTGCCCAATTTCACGGCCGGCAAGCTGCTCGGCGCCAGCATGGACGTGTTCCACAAGGATCCCGCTCATCAACGGAAAATTCTGGATTCGCTGACCGGAAATCATGAAACCCACATCACGATCGGTAGCCAGAAATTCAATCTGGTGGCCTGCCCGGTCATCGACAAGCATGGCAAGCGGGCTGGAACGATTGTCGAATGGCGCAACGAGACCGTCGAAAAGGCGACCGAATCGGAAATCGCCGATATCGCTGCGGCCGCAGTTGGCGGCGACTTCTCCAAGCGCATTTCACTCGATGGCAAGAAGGATTTCATGCTCAACCTTGCCACGACGATGAACTCGCTCTGCGACAATATCTCGGGCGTGCTCGATGATCTGGTGAGAATGTTCGGCGCTCTCGCCGGCGGCGATCTCACGCAACGCATCACGGCCGACTACCAGGGAAATTTCGCGATCCTCAAGAGCAACGCGAATACCATGGCTGATCGCATCGGGGCGACCATCGCCGAGATCAAGGCCTCGGCGGCTGAAGTCACCAACGCCTCGGCGGAGATTTCCACCAGCACAACCGATCTATCGCAGCGCACCGAGGAACAGGCGGCGAGCCTGGAACAAACCTCCGCCTCGATGGAAGAAATCGCCAGCACGGTGAAGAATAACGCCGAGAACGCGCAGCAGGCCAATGCATCGGCCAGCGCTACGCGGGACGTCGCCGACCGCGGCGGCCAAGTGGTTGCCCAGGCGGTGCAGGCCATGGCCGGGATCGAGGAGTCCTCGCGCAAGATCTCCGACATCATCGGCGTCATCGACGAGATCGCGCGGCAGACCAACCTCTTGGCGCTCAACGCGGCGGTGGAAGCCGCACGCGCCGGCGAAGCGGGCCGCGGCTTCGCGGTCGTTGCCTCCGAAGTGCGCAGCCTGGCGCAGCGCTCCTCGCAAGCTGCCAAGGACATCAAGGACCTGATCACCAACTCGAACGACCAGGTCAAAGGCGGCGTCGAACTGGTCAACCGGGCGGGCACGGCGCTGACCGAGATCGTCGAGTCGATCAAGAAGGTGGCCGACATCGTCGCCGACATCGCCAGTGCCAGCAACGAGCAGTCGACCGGCATCGAGCAGGTCAACAAGGCGCTGACGCAAATGGACGAGGTGACGCAGCAGAACTCGGCGCTGGTCGAGGAGAACGCCGCCACCGCCAAGACGCTCGAGCATCAGGCCAAGGCGATGGACGAGCAGGTCTCGTTCTTCAAGCTCCATGCCGTTGCCGAAGATCGGCCGGCGGCAAAGCACGCCGCGCAGCCCGCGGCAGCCCGCGCACCGCGCCCGGCTGCAGCGCCGCCGTCGCGTGGACCGGCCGCGGTGAAGCAACCGGCAGCGCCCAAACAACAACCCGCTGCCGCGCCCAAGCGCGCCGCAGCGGCAACGAATGCTGGCGGGCCGGTCCGCCGCATGCAGGCCGCGCTCGCAACCGCGGTCAACCAAGAGCCGGATTGGAAAGAGTTCTGAGTGGGGGCTTAGCCTGAAGGAGGAAATGAAATGAAGATGACGAAAACTGTGACTGCAGTTGTAATTGCTGCTGGTGTCAGCTTCCCAGCGTGGTGCGGGGAATTTGCCACCAAGGATGAAGCCGTGGCGATGGTGAACAAGGCCGTCGCCTTCTACAAGAAGGAAGGTGCCGAGAAGGCCTTCGCCGCGTTCGACAAGAAGCCGGGCGATTTCACCGACCGCGATTTGTATGTCCTCGTCTATAGTACGAGCGGCAAGGTGCTGGCGCACGGCGCCAACGTGAAGCTCGTCGGCAAAGATATGTCCGAAGCGACGGACGTCGACGGCAAGCCCTACGTGAAAGAGCGTATGGCGCTCGCGGCGAAGCAGAAGACCTTCTGGCAGGATTACAAGTTTGTGAATCCGGTGACCAAGAAGATCGAGCCAAAGCAAGCTTACTGCGACGTGGAAGGCACGGCCATCATTTGCTCCGGCGTGTACAAGCAATAATGAAACAAAGCGGGGCCGTGCCGCGGTCCCGCTTCTTTCTTCTGAGTGCGACGATCGCACCGAAACGAAAAGGCTAGACCGATGTTGACCTGGTTCGCGAATTTACGTCTCGGATGGAAAGTCATGGCCAACCCTGCATTCCTGATCGTAGTTCTGATCGGGATCGGGGTCTATGCTTTCCTTGGCCAGCGCGCCAACCAGGCCAAGGTCCATGCGCTCATGGTAGGTCCGGTGCGGCAGGCGGAAGTCGTCGCGGACTTTTCCGGTTCGGCGTGGACATCGCAGGTTCACCTCTATCGTCTCATGGCGACGGCGGCCAACGAGACTGATAACAAGAAGATCAAGACCCTTGGCGACACCGCTCTTAGGGGGTTAACCGACGTATCGGAAAAGCTGAAGGCGCTCGAGGATCCCGAATTCAACAAAGGCAAGACGGGCAAGTCAATCGCCAAGCTCAAGGCTGCGGTTGCGAGCTACATCAAGCAGTCCAAGGGCGTCATCGACATGGCTGACGGCGATGCCGGCACCGCTTTGACATTGATGATGGGCGCTACGCGCTCGTTTACGACGATCGCAAATCTGACCGACGATCTGATCAACTCCAGCAAGGAAGTCCGCGACCGGGAGGTCGCTCTCAATGATCGTGACCTGGATCGAGATAGTAGACTGCTTGCGATCATCACGTTGATCGCGGTTGTCGTCGGCTGCGTGGCGTCGTTCCTCATCAGCCGCGGCGTTTCGCGACCGCTCGTTAAGATTGCGGATGTCCTGGTCGAATTGACCAAAGACCAAATCGTCGACGTGCCCTACACCAATCGCGGCGACGAGGTCGGCGATATCGCCAAGGCGACCGAAATATTCAAACAATCGATTGCACAGAAGGTCGTCAATCTTCGGGCGCGTTCGGCGCTCGACGTCGTAAGTTCGAACGTCATGGTCGCCGACGAGGACTATAATGTCGTGTACGTGAATTCGACTCTGCAAGAGATGTTGCGCGAGGCCGAATCCGAGGTGCGCAAGGTGCTGCCGCAATTCGACAGCAGCAAACTCATCGGCGTCAACATGGACGTGTTCCATAAGGATTCCGCCCATCAGCGCAAGATTATGGATGAGATGACCGAACGGCGGGAATCCCGCATAGAGATCAGCGGCCTGAAGTTCAAGCACATCGCGACCCCGGTCATCGATCAGCACGGCAAGCGCGCTGGCACCGTGGTGGAATGGCGTAACGAGACGATCGAACTGGCGATCGAAGAAGAGATCGACAACATCGTCAAAGCCGCGGTCGACGGCGACTTCGGCAACCGCGTTCCGCTCGAGGGCAAGAAGGGCTTCATGCTCAATCTTGCTACTGCGATGAACTCGTTGTGCGAGAACACCGGCAAGACTCTTGACGATTTGGCCCGCATGATGAGCGCGCTCGCCGGCGGCGATCTGACCCAACGCATCAAAGCCAATTACCACGGGATGTTCGGCAAGCTGAAGGACGACGCCAACACGATGGCGGACCAAATCGGCTCGATCATTGCCGACATCAAGGCTTCGGCGCACGAAGTCACCAACGCGTCGGCCGAGATCTCGACCAGCACCACCGACCTTTCGCAGCGTACCGAGGAACAGGCGGCGAGCCTAGAGGAAACGTCCGCTTCGATGGAAGAAATATCGGCAACCGTGAAGAAGAACGCCGAGAATGCCCACGAGGCTAATCAGTCTGCTATTACTACCCGCGATCTCGCCGATCGTGGTGGCCAGGTAGCCGCCAAGGCCGTTGATGCCATGGCCAAGATTGAGGATTCCTCGCGAAAAATCTCCGACATCATCGGTGTGATCGATGAGATAGCCCGCCAGACCAACCTGTTGGCCCTCAACGCCGCAGTCGAGGCCGCCCGCGCTGGCGAGGCGGGGCGCGGCTTCGCAGTCGTTGCCTCCGAAGTGCGCAGCCTGGCGCAGCGCTCCTCGCAGGCGGCGAAAGACATCAAGGACCTAATTACCAACAGTTCGGGCCAGGTGAAAGAGGGCGTCGATCTCGTCAACAAGGCGGGCGCGTCGCTGCACGAAATCGTGGAGTCCATCAAAAAGGTATCCGAACTCGTCGCCGAAATCGCCAATGCCGGCGCCGAACAGGCGAGCGGTATCGAGCAGGTCAATAAGGCGTTAACCCAGATGGACGACGTCACGCAGCAGAACTCGGCGCTGGTGGAGGAGAACGCGGCCACCGCCAAGACGCTGGAGCATCAGGCCAAGGCGATGGATGAACGCGTTTCGTTCTTCCGTTTCGATAGTGAGGTGCTTGGCCGTTCTGGCACGGCAGAACCGAACAATGAAAGCTACAAGCATGTCGCGTGACATTCGCGGAGCTGGGACGGCGCTCGCGCTTAGCGAGCCTGCCGTCGTCGAGCCCGCGCGCGAGTTTGCCTTTTCCGACGCCGACTTCCGTGGCCTGGTGCAATTCGCCTATGAGCAGGCCGGAATTGCTCTGGCGGACAGCAAACGCAACCTTGTCTACAGCCGCTTGTCGCGCCGCTTGCGCGTCCTCGGCCTGACGTCGTTCCGCGACTATCGCGAATATCTGGCGGCCAACGCCTCCGAGCTGGAAGGCTTTATCAACGCAATCTCCACCAATCTCACGAAGTTCTTTCGCGAAGTGCATCATTTCGATCACTTCCGAACTCACGTTGCCGTTCCATTTGTGCAAGCGGCGCATGGGAAGGTGGGGCATCGTCTGCGGGTTTGGTCGGCCGGCTGTTCGACCGGAGAGGAGCCGTACTCGGCAGCGGTCGTGCTCAAACGCGAGATTCGCGACATCGATCGCCACGACGTACGGATATTGGCAACCGACATCGACACCGAAGTGATCGCCAAAGGCGCGCGCGGTGAATACCCCGCCAACTCGATCGACGAAGTGCCCAAGACTTACCGCGAATTTTTCCAGCCGGTTGGCGGCGATCGCAACAGCGAACAAGTGCAGGTCGAGCGCGATATCCGGAGTCTCGTGACCTTCCGCCGCCTCAACCTCATGGAACCGTGGCCGTTCACCGGCAATTTCGACGCCATCTTCTGCCGCAACGTGATGATATATTTCGACGGCCCGACCAAGACCGCGCTCGTTGAACGCTTCACGCAGAAGCTCAAGCCGGGCGGCTGGCTGTATATCGGGCATTCCGAATCGTTGATCGGCTCGCATCCCGGACTGCGGCTTATCGGCAGGACGACCTACCGGAGGCAAGCGTGAGCGGAGCGACGGCACTACGTCAGCCCGCCGATAGCGGGGTAGTAAACGGCGCTAACGCGATCGCGACGCGCCGCTTTTACGACCAGGCAAGCGCCGGCTGGATGGTGAAAGTGTTCCCAGGTGAGTTTTACGTCACGTCGAAACCGGACGAAGTCCTTGTGACGGTGCTCGGCTCCTGCGTCGCGGCTTGCATCCGCGATCGTCGGACCGGCCTTGGCGGCATGAACCACTTCATGTTGCCGCACAGCCATGCCGGTAAGTGGGCCGGCGATCTCCAGTCGACGCGCTTCGGCAACTTTGCCATGGAAAAGCTGATCAATGAGTTGATGAAGGCCGGCTGCTCCCGCGACGCGCTGGAGATCAAGGTATTCGGCGGCGGCAATGTCACCGACAGCAACAACGCAATCGGCACTGAAAATTCCGAATTTATTCTGCGCTACCTCGAGGCCGAAGGCTTACGGTGCGTAGCCCAGGATCTCGGCGGACAGCTGCCGCGGCGCATTCACTATACGCCAGCGACCGGAAAGGTAGTCCGCCGATTGCTGGGAACCGGCAAGTCCGTCGCCGTCGCGCGCGAAGAAACCGAATACGTCCGTCGTCTGTCGACACGCACGACGGCCGGCGACATTCAACTGTTCGACCAGTGATGGGCAATCACATGACCAAACCAGTACGGGTTCTCATAGTCGACAATTCGGCTGTCATTCGTCAGCTGCTAACGATGTTGCTGAGCGCCGATCCCGAGATCGAGGTCGTCGGCGAAGCCAGCGACCCTTTCATCGCGCGCGAACGCATCAAGGAGCTAAATCCCGACGTCATCACGCTTGATGTCGAGATGCCGAACATGGACGGCGTGACGTTCCTGCGCAAGATCATGTCGCTGCGGCCGATGCCGGTTGTTATGGTGTCCACGCTGACCCAGGCCGGTGCCGAAATCACCCTCGAGGCGCTTGAGATCGGCGCCGTCGATTTCATCGCCAAGCCGACGGTGGACGTCTCAAACGCGTTGATTGGGATCGCCGCCGAACTGCAAGCGAAGGTCAAATCCGCAGCTGGCGCACGCGTCGGCGCGCGCCGGGCTGCGGTGGTCGCTCATCCGCCGCGTCGCGATCGACCGCGGAGCCACACGGACAGGATTATCGCGATCGGTGCATCGACCGGTGGCGTGGAAGCGCTGAAGGTCGTGCTGATGGACATGCCGGCCGAGTGTCCGCCGGTCCTCATTACGCAGCACATGCCGCCGCGTTTCACCGCCGCTTTCGCGGAACGCCTCAACAAGGAATGCCCGATGACGGTATCCGAGGCGGTGCACAACGAAGTTATCGAGCCCAACCACGTCTATATTGCTCCCGGCGCGCATCACCTGGAGTTGGTCCGCAGTGCGGGCGTCTATCGCTGCTGCTTGAACGACGGGCCAACGGTCTCCGGCCACCGCCCGTCCGTGGACGTCCTGTTCCGCTCGTTTGCCCGCGTGGCAAAAAACGCCGCGGTTGCCGCGATTCTGACCGGCATGGGCAAGGATGGTGCAGAAGGTCTCCTCGAAATGCGCGCGGCAGGAGCCACCACGCTCGGTCAGGACGAAACTTCGTCGCTGATTTACGGCATGCCGAAAGTCGCTTTCGATCGGGGTGCCGTGATGCATCAACATTCGCTGTCGCGCATGGCCGACGCAATCATGAGCGCCTGCGAGACGGATCCAAAAACGCACGCGCGAGAAGTCCAAGCAGGTGCCGCATCGCGCGCGAGCTGATTGAAATACGCGTTCGATAGAAACTGAGCAGCAGGTCAAGTCTATGAGCAACGACGCGAATACAGCACGAATGGTTTTGCCGGAGATTCTTGATCTAGCGGCGGCCGAAGGCCTTTGCGCATCGCTACAGCAGAGCGTGAGCGAGGAACGTCCGCTCGGCATTGATGCGTCGTTCGTGGAAACTCTGACGGTCCCCTGCGTTCAAGTGCTGCTGTCCGCACAAGCGTACCGCGGCGGGATATCGATTGAGAATCCGTCGGCGGCCTTTACTTCGGCCTTTGAGGACCTCGGCATCGATTTGAAGTGGAGCCGGGGTCCTGGCGATCAGTCAATTCAGGCTTCAGAGCAAGGCAATGGTTCGGTCGCAAATGTTCCGCCTCACATCGCCAGCAACGGCGGCACGCTGGCTAATTCCGACGATGCCAATGTTCGGCAAAGCAGCGAGAACGTCATGAGCAAACGAATTCTGACCATCGACAATTCCAAGACAATGCGCGATATGCTGATGCTGACATTGGCCGAGGCTGGTTTCGACGTTCTGCAGGCGGTCGACGGCCAAGACGGGCTCGACGTGCTCGTCAACGAGCGGGTCGACGTCGTCATCACCGACATCAATATGCCGAGGATGGACGGCTACGAAGTCATCCGGCAGCTGCGCAAAAATCCGAGCCATAAGACGACGCCGATCCTGGTCCTGACCACCGAAAGCGAGGCGGACAAAAGAAATCTCGCACGCGAGGCGGGTGCCACCGGATGGATGGTCAAACCATTCGATCCGGACCGGCTAGTCGAGACAGTACGCAAGGTTGCTCCGTAGGCAACGGGTAAGGGCTTTTAGTTATGGCAAGTTTGGACCAACTCAAGCAGACATTCTTCGAAGAATGTAACGAGGCCCTGCAGCAGATTGAGGCTGGGCTGACGGAGATCCGCGAGGGCCACACGTCGGACGACACGGTCAACGCGGTGTTCCGCGCGGTCCATTCGGTCAAGGGCGGCGCCGGCATCTTCGGTTTCGAAGCGCTGGTCGGATTTGCGCATGTTTTCGAAACTTTGCTTGACGGCATCCGGCGCGGCAGCCTGACGGCGACGCCTGAAACGATGGACGTCCTGTTGTCCGCCAGCGACGTGCTGTCCGACCTTGTCCAGATGTCTCAGGCCGGCGAAGCCGTGCCCTCGGGCTTTGGCAGCGAATGCCGCACCGCGCTTGAACACATCATCGAACAAGACAGCCAGGGCGCGGCGGGAGACGACTCCCCGGCGCCGGCCGAGTTTGAGGGACTCGATTTCACTCCGGTTCCCATGGATTTCACCCCGGTGTCGGTCGACTGGTCGACTCGGACGCCGCGGATGTCGTGCGAACCTACGCCATCACCTTCCGGCCGAAGCCGGAGATGTTGAAAAAGGCGAACGAGCCGCTCTATATCCTCCGCAACCTGCGCAAATTGGGCACGCTCGATCTGGTAGCTCATCTGGACGGCCTGCCCGAGTTGACCGAGCTTGACGCCGATCATCCGCACATCTGGTGGACTGGCACGCTGCAAACGTCGGCTCCGCGTGCGCAGATCGACGAAGTCTTCGAGTTCGTCATCGACGATTGCGATCTTGAGATCGTCGACACGACCCCCGCTTCAATTCCTGCCGGCGTGCCGGAAAGTGTCCTGCCGTCCGCCCCCGTGGCGGAAGAACAACACATCGTCGCCCCGCCGCTGGCGCCAGATATGAATGCCGACAAACCGGCACCGGTAGCCGCGGTCGGCGATCGCGTCGAGACCGCACCTGCGGCTCGGACCCCTACTGCCAAAGCGGCGGCCACCACCACCCGAATCGAATTGGAACGAATTGATCGTGTCGTGAACATGGTGGGCGAACTCGTCATTGCCCAAGCGATGCTTGGACAGATCGTCCAGGAATTGCCGGAAGGCACCAGCGGCCGCTTATCGCAAATTTTAGAAGAAGTGATCCACCATACGCGTGAGCTGAAGGACAGCGTCATGTCCATGCGCGCGCAGCCGGTCGGTTCGGTGTTCCAGCGGATGCCTCGGCTTGTCCGCGAACTGTCGACCAAGACAGCCAAGAAAGTCCGCCTGGAAATGGTCGGCGAGACGACGGAGGTCGATCGGTCGATCATCGAGCGGTTGGGTGACCCGTTGACGCACATTATCCGCAATTCGGTCGACCACGGCATCGAATCGCCGGCTGACCGGTTGGCCGCCGGCAAGAACGAGGAAGGTACCATCAGGCTTTCCGCCGAGCATCGCGGCGGCCGCATCGTTATTGAGATCAAGGACGACGGCGCGGGAATCAATTCCGAACGCGTGCTCAAGAAGGCGCGCGAAAAGGGCCTCGTCAGCGCCGACGCAACGCTTACCGAAGATGAGATCAGCAATCTCATCATGTTGCCCGGATTTTCGACGGCCGAAACAATTTCGGATATTTCCGGCCGCGGCGTCGGTATGGACGTCGTCCGCAGCAACATCCAGGACATCGGCGGCCGAATATCGGTCAAGTCGGAGCGTGGCCGCGGCATGACGATCCAATTGGCGCTGCCGCTGACGCTGGCGGTCATGGACGGCATGGTCATCAAGACCGGACAGCAGACCTACGTGATGCCGCTGTCGTCGATCGTCGAATGCCTGCGGCCCGCACGCTCCGAGGTGAGCAACCTGATCGGTACGAGCGGCATGCTCCACTTGCGCGGGGAATTCGTGCCGCTTGTCCTGCTCGGCGATCTGCTGGAAATCGGTTCGAATGCGGGCGACTCCGGCGACAGCGTCGTCATCATTACGGATGCGGGCGAAGGCTCACGGTTCGGTCTGGTTGTCGATGAGTTGTGCGGACACCAGCAGGTGGTGATCAAGAGCATAGAAGAGAGCTACGGCTCCGTGCCTGGAATTGCCGCCGCGACAATTCTTGGAAATGGGCGCGTCGCGTTCATTCTTGACGTCGAGAAGCTGTCCGATCTTGCCGTTAACTCTCCGTTAGGCACTACCATGACCACGAATGCTGCACCCGCCGCAAAGTTCGCGGTAAACTGACGATTCGAATTATTCGGTGCCCGCCGTGTACGACGGCAGGGCTGCCGCTCAGGAGCGACGAGAATGCCAAACGCAGTTGCTATCAAGGTACTCGTTGTCGACGATCAGAACAGCGTGCGGCAAATGACCCGCATGACGCTGGAAGAGATCGGATTTCGGCACATCCACGAGGCGGAGCACGGCAAGCAGGCGATGGAGATCGCCTCGTTGCAGCCGCTCGACCTGATTATCTCGGATTACAATATGCCGGAGATGGACGGTCTTGGTCTCTTGCGGGCGGTGCGCGGGCACCCCGTGGTTCGCAAGGTTCCGTTTATTCTGCTCACCGGACGCGGCGACAAGGAGTTGGTGGTCAAAGCGGCTCAGGCCGGCGTCAACAACTATCTTATCAAGCCGTTCACTGCGGCTATCCTGCGCGAGAAAATAGAGCAGGTCATGGGGAAACTGTCGTAGCGGCTTTGAGCGGGATACAGGCGTGATCGGTTGTTTCAGTGAGGGAATGCGGTCGTGAAAGGCGAAGACTCGAAAAATGACGTTGGCGCGTTCATCGCCGTATTTGCCGCGCTCCTGCTCGATAATGTGTTGCGTCTGGAGGAGACCGTCGACCAGGTCACCAAACTTGTGATGGGGAGCGGCCGGCCCGACCGTGAACTGATTGTCACGCTGCAGAGCTTTGATCGCCACAAGCAGGAATTTGAAGCGCTCGGCGATGCGCTCACACGTTACGCGGAAGCAGCCAATGCTGGGTCGCTGGGAAGCGATGAACGCGCGTTGCTCGAGGAGAAAGTAATTTCCGCCATTACCGTGGCGGATCTCAAAGACCGTCTCTTGACTCGTCTGCAGGGCGACCCACCCGAGTTTGCCGCCCCGGAGATATCCGAACAGGAGGCGGCGCAGGTCGACGTCGACGTGGTCTACTAGCCAAGTCAAAGCGTCGCCGCGCGAGGCGGCACATGGAAGACGAGGTTGTGAAGACACTCAGCGGGGACGTGGCCATGCATAAGTTCGGATTTATGAGCCGTTCGATCCGCGATGGATTGGCCATATCGCGGACGATCACACCAATATGGTCTGCCGGACAATGACCGTACACAACGCACTTATCTACGAACTGGAAGAGGCGCTGTCGCACGGCTCGGCCGAAAGACGCACCAAAACGCTTCGTCGCATCACGGACCTTTTCGTTTTTGGATCGAGTCAATTTTCCAAGGAGCACATTGCCGTCTTCGACAATGTGTTCAAGCATCTCATTTCCGATATTGAGCGTTCTGCGCGCGTTACGCTGGCCGACCGGCTTGCGGCGCTTCCGCATGCGCCGCCGCAGGTGATTCGTACGCTGGCATTCGATGACGCGATCGACGTCGCCGGCCCGGTTCTCACGCGCTCGGAGCAGCTCGATAACGTGACTCTTGTCGAAAATGCCAGAACCAAGAGCCAGCAGCATCTGCTCGCGATTTCAAGGCGAAAGGTCATTGCCGAGACCATCACCGACGTGCTCGTCGAACGTGGCAACCGCGATGTGGCGCTGAGCACGGCGCAGAACGCTGGCGCGAAATTCTCGGAGACCGGCTATGTCAGGCTTGTCCGGCGGTCCGAAGGCGACGACGAACTGGCGCAAGCCGTCGGTTCGCGGCCGGAAATTCCGCGGCAGCAATTCCTCAAGCTCTTGACGTCGGCATCGAGTGCGGTTCGTCAGGCTCTCGAGGCGGCTAACCCCGGCTATGCGCGCGAGGTTCGCGATGTTGTCGCCGAGGTTGCGAGCGCGATCCAGTTGAAAACCGCGACTGCGTCGCGGGATTTTGCCGCCGCGCAAGTGCTGGTCGAGTCCATGCAGGCCGCCGGTCGGCTTACCGAAGGCAATATTGTGGCGTTCGCCCGGGCCGGAAAATTCGAGGAGACTGCTGCCGCACTTGCGATCATGTGCGGCGTGCCGATCGATGTGGTCGAGCGTGCCATGGTGCAGGACAGTGCGGAGACCGTTCTGATCGTCGCTAAAGCCATCGGGCTGTCGTGGGCAACGACACAGGCGGTTCTGATGCTGTCGGCCGACAAGCGCGGCATGTCGGCCAACATTCTCGAGCAGTGCCGGATGGTGTACGGGAAGTTGAAGCGCGAAACCGCGCTGCAGGTTGTAAAGTTTCACCAAAACCGTCAGACCGCCAAACCGGTCTGAGCGCGACCGAAGGAGCTTGCCGACATCCCGTCTCGCAGCCCGCGCAAGATTTATTTCTTCGTCGCGCCTGAAGTTTTGGCTGCGAGTTCAACAACACGGCGCAAGCCGCTGGCCATTTCCGGTACCTGGTCGGGGCGCAAAGCGTGGTACTGTTCGGTTTTCGCGAGCAGGAGCGCATCGGTATGGCAATCGATCATTTCCTTATCGTATGGCGCACCGCTCACGACGGTTGAAATGATTTTGCGAAGATTTTCGGCAACGAAGGTGACGAGACCGTAATCCATGGCGGCGCAGACGCCCTGCAGCTGCGCACAATTGCGGCAGGCGTCTTCGAGTGCCACGTTATCGTTCGGATCGCTTTCGGCTTTCGAAAGCGCCGCGTTGAGTTCTTGCAGTTCCCGGTCGAGCCAGTCGCCAAAATCCAGCCTCAGTTCGTCGACCATTTTATCCGCACGCGCCAAGGCCTTTTCCCGCGGCACGCCGCCGGGACGGCGCGCCATTCTCTCGAAGCGGGTGTCGGCAAAGAAGATGCGCACGTCGGAGCTGGAGGTCTCACGCATCTTGCGGCTCTTTTTTGGCGGCCTTGAAGAGGTTATCGATGTCGTCCTGGGCAAGGGCGGGGCCGGCTTCTTCGGCGACTTTCATGATCTTGTCGCCTCTGCGGCGTCCGACGCCGCCCGGATAGCCCTCGATCTTGAAGCGGCGGTCGGGGCCGAAATAGGTCGGGCAGTCGACGAAGGGACGTGGATTGAAAGCGACCCAGCAAAGCCGGTCGTAGAGGATATTCGGAGACAACAGCTTTGCGACCACCATATTGGCGCCGGCATCGCGCGCGTTCTTGACGATCCGCTCGCTGGTATCGCCGGACATGAGCAGGATCGGCACGGCGCGATTCTCATTGGTCGCGTTGCGGCGGATCATCTGCGTGAGCTTGAGCCAGTTATGCGGATGAATCTGCGTATCGCAGATGAGAATGTCGATCTTCTGGCTGGACAAGATTCGGATCAGGTCCATCGAGTGTTCCACCTCGATGACCTTGTTCGCCCCGAAGCTGCGCAATATGCCGTAAATAGCGCGCCGCCAATATGAACTTGGGTCCGCCACAAGGATCACCAAATTCCGCAGATTGACGGTGGCGTTTTTCATCGGGCGCCTGCCGGTCGCCGCGCGAACGCCGGTAAGAATGCCTCAAATAGCAATTGGGCGCGGTCAAGCGGCCTATGCGGACGCATGGCGGACAAAGAACGCCGGCGCATTCTTGCGCGTGCCGTTCGGTTGGCACGGATAGGGCCAATTAACTCGAACATTCTGTGTAATGTTTACTTAAACGCGACCGGGACCTAGTTCTGCCGACCTAAAATCGACGATCCGGGATAAATCGCGATTAAAAATGGATACACGTCAAATTAACAATCTAGGATAATAATCGACCATGCGGATCATCGGTCGGGGCCGCTGATAGGATAAATACTACGTTTTGTGACTGTTGTTTATAACGGCAATCCGGCTCATCTGATGCGAAAGCCACGGTCATGCGTCAACTTTAATGTACTATACACGGCCTGTATAATACGAATAGATGTTTTTGCATGTGATTCGTCGGGTCAAAGCCAATTGATCTAAGTCAATGCCGGTAGGCTGGTAGATTAGTATATTTAAAAATGTAAGTTATGTAACTGCATACTTAAAGTAGTTGCTGCATGTATGAGTTGTAGGTCTCGTAAGCGCAAGTCCTAGACTGTAGCGGCCGTCGCCGTTTCTTCAAATGGGGCACAGAAGTGACCAACCCAGCAAGGCAGAAAGTCGCAAGAAACGGGCAATTCGACGGCAATATAGACACGACAAGCCCAGAGTCGTTCGTCGAGCAATCCAGCGGTGAAATCCGCAACCCCACTCAGCTCCGAGCGGTGTCTGGAGCTCACGCATCGGGCGGCCAGGATGACGTACGCTCGCCGGAGGGCATTTCTAGCTGCACCGTGTGCCCAGCCTATCAATTGAGTCTGTGCGGCGACATACGGGAGAAATTCGCAGAGGCGCAATGGCTCCCCGGCTCGGTGCCGGTCGCTTCGACCGTTCACCGGATTCCTGCCCGGCATACGATCTTCCACCACAAAGAATGGTCCGAATACGTTCCGTTCATTTGCAGCGGTTGGGCCTCGTCCTCGATCACGTTGGCGGACGGCCGCCGGCAAACCCTTTCGTTCCTCCTGGGAGGCGACGTAGTCTCCGCGGCATGCCTGCTGGAACCGATGTCCGGCCGCACTGTCGAGGCGATTACCGAGGTGGAATACCGCAAATTCAAGCGCAGCGACGTCAAAGCAGTCTTGTTCAAAAATACGGACTTGATGGAGAAGGTCTCCAAGATCTGGAGCGAGGAGCGCATCCACTTCGATCAAATGGCGCTCGACCTTGGCCGCCGCACCGCCGACGAACGAATTGCCCGGCTGATCGTCAATATTGCAGATCGCCTCGCCAGGCGCGGCATGCGACACGGCAACTCGATGGAATTTCCGCTCCGCCAACGGCATATTGCCGACGCGACTGGGCTGACGCCGGTACACGTCAGCAAGGTGGTCGGTGAATTCCAGCGGGCGGGCCTGTTCGAGATCCGCGGCCGTACGCTCACGATCTTCGATGACGCGGAATTGCGCCGCGCCGCCGAGTGGCGCTAGAAGCGCTGTCCCCATTTAATTTCGCGGGAGCAGTCGCGAGCGCGGTCGTCGGCAGGTGCACGGCTCCCGCACCTCACCGGCCTGATCGTCGGCCCGCCGATCTCCGCTCGTAACAATTAACGAAGTTTTGCCCGGTGCATCGCTATTACTCGTAAATTGCACACAACGCCCGGTAGGCTGCGAATTCGCGCCTAAATTGCCGCTAACGCGCGCTTTTGACGCTGGGGCGCGTCGTCACGCCGCAGTCACATCCTTGTCAGCCAAGCAAGCCAGAGGCGATTTAAGGTTGCCCCGGGTGGCTTCCGATGGAACAATCGAATGCATAAATTGTATTCGTTCCTAGATCGACTGCTGCAGCCCTTCGAATTCGTCGCGGAGACCATCTATGGCGCGTACGGCTATTTCGCACGCATCGCGAGGCGTTGCCGGCGCGCCGCCACTAGCGCTCGATACGGCGCGCGCCGTCTGGCGCGACGCCTTCCGCCGTGTCCGCGCGGAGACGGAAAAGCGCGCCGCGCCGCTGTCGGCGGAAGACCAGATCGTCCAATCGATGGCCGACGCTTCGCCGACCAAATGGCATCGCGCCCACGTCGCCTGGTTCTTCGAGCAGTTCCTGCTGGTGCCGAACGACCTCGCCTACAAGATTTTCGATGAGCGTTTTCCGTTCCTGTTCAACTCCTATTACGTCGCTGCGGGGCCGCGCCACGCCCGCCCGCAGCGCGGCCTGATCACCCGGCCCAACGGCGCGGACGTCGCAGGCTTCCGCGCCCACGTCGATGCGGCAGTCGAGCGGCTGATCGAGCAGGTGCCGGCGGCGGACGCGGCGCGCGTCTTCGCGATCCTGGAGATCGGCCTGCATCACGAACAGCAGCACCAGGAATTACTGCTCACCGATATCCTGCACGCCTTTGCGCAAAACCCGACCGACTCGGTGTACGACGCCGCCTGGCAGCCGCCGCGCGCAACACAAGGTCCGCGCGGGTTTGTTGATGTTCCCGCCGGCATTCATTCGATCGGTCATGAAGGGCAGGGGTTTTGCTTCGACAACGAGACCCCTCGCCACGAGGTGCTCATACCCAAGGTCCGCATGGCGCGCCATCTCGTCAGCAATGCGGAATGGCTCGAATTCATCGACGCCAGCGGCTACACGACGCCGTCGCTCTGGCTCTCCGACGGCTGGGCTACGGCGCAGGCAGAAGGCTGGCAGGCGCCCGGCTATTGGCGGCAGAAGGATGGCGATTGGCATTCGATGACGCTTGGCGGCCTCCGCCCGGTCGATCCCGGCGCGCCCGTCACCCATATCAGCTACTACGAGGCCGACGCTTTCGCCCGCTTTGCCGGCAAGCACCTGCCGAGCGAGGCCGAATGGGAGGTCGCCGCTCGCGCAGGCGTGATCGCCGATGCCTTCGGCATCACTTGGCAATGGACGCGCAGCGCCTATCTGCTCTATCCAGGCTACCGCGCGGCCGAAGGGGCGCTCGGCGAATACAACGGCAAGTTCATGGTCAGCCAGATGGTGCTGCGGGGTTCGTCTCTCGCAACGCCAGAAAGTCATGCGCGCGTCAGCTACCGCAACTTCTTCTATCCGGGCGCGCGCTGGCAATTTAGCGGGCTGCGGCTCGCCGAGTTTGATTAAGGAGGCGTCATGGTCGCGCTTGCACGGTCCCAAAGGCTGCAGCCGAAACAGGCCGAGGCTTCCACCTTCGAAGCCGACGTGCTCGCGGGCTTGGGCGCGACGCCGAAGCGGCTGCCGGCGAAATATTTTTACGACGGCGCTGGCTCGCTGTTATTCGAGCGCATTACCGAGTTGCCCGAATATTATCCGACGCGGTGCGAGATGCGCATTCTGCGCGACCATGCGCGCGATATCGCCAGGCTCGTTCCGCAAGGCGCGGCGCTGATGGAATTCGGCAGCGGTTCGAGCAAGAAGGCGCGGATTTTGTTTGCGCGTTGCGGCCGCTCGCCGCATACGTGCCGGTCGATATCTGCGGCGAGATGATCGAGCAGGAAGCGCTCGAATTGCGGCCGGATTTTCCCGGGCTGAAGGTGCTGCCGGCGACCGCCGATATCACTCAGAATTTCGCGCTGCCGGAGCCGGCGAAGGCGGCGCCGGTGCGGGTCGGGTTCTTTCCCGGCTCCACCATCGGCAATTTCGAGCCGCACGAGGCGGCGGCCTTCCTGCGCAATGCCGGCCGCATCCTGGGCGCTGGCGCGACGCTGATCGTCGGCGCCGATCTGATCAAGCCGGTGGAGGTGCTCAACGCCGCCTATAACGACGACGCCGGCATCACCGCCAAATTCAACCTCAATCTGCTGGTGCGCATCAACCGCGAGTTGGGCGGCACCTTCAAGCTCGATACCTTCGAGCACCACGCCTTCTACAACCGTGAGCGTCACCGCATCGAAATGCACCTCGCCAGCCTGAAGCGGCAGAAAGTGAAAGTGGCCGGCGAAACCATCGAATTCCGCGCCGGTGAAACGATCCACACCGAGAACTCTTACAAATACAGCGTCGAGTCGCTCGGCGCGCTGGCGCGCGGCGCCGGTTGGCAGCCGGCCGGCGTATGGACCGACGAGCGCAATTATTTCTCGATCCAGGCGTTTACTTTGGGCGAGGCGCGTGCCGCGTCGCGCCCCTGATCGCGGACCTTTCCGAAATCGCCTTCCTGCGCTAAGCCTTGCCCGATCGTGGCAAGGCAGGAACAGGATTCATGAAGATCGTCGGTTTTGAAGCGAATAATGGCTTTCGGCTCGGCGTAGTCGAGGGCGACGCCGTCATCGATCTGCAGGCGGTGGATCCTACGCTCCCCGGCGACCTCGGCGAAGTCCTGCGCCGCAGCAATGGCAACCTCAAAGCGCTTGCCGATCTCGCCAAAAAGGCGCCGGCCGCCGCCCGCCGCCCGCTCGCCGGGTTGAAATTTGGGCTCCCCGTCGCCAAGCCCGGCAAGATCATCTGCCTCGGCCTCAACTACCTCGACCACGTCAAGGAAGGGCCGCAGAAGGACAACATCCCGAAATTCCAGAGCATCTTTTTCCGCGTGCAGACGTCGCTGACGCCGCATCTCCAGCCGCTGATGCGGCCCAAGACGTCGATCCAGCTCGACTACGAGGCCGAGTTGATCGTCATCATCGGCAAGCGCGCCAAGCATCTGACCATGGACAACGCGACAGACTGCATCGCCGGCTATTCCTGCGGCAACGAAGGCTCGGTTCGCGAATATCAGCGCCACACCACCCAGTGGGGTATGGGCAAGAATTTCGACCGCACCGGCAGCATCGGTCCCTGGATGGTCACCGCCGACGAAGTGCCGCGCGGCGGCAAGGGCCTCAAGATCGAGAGCCGCCTCAACGGCAAGACCATGCAGTCTTCCAACACGGATCTGTTCATGTTTCCGGTGGCGGAGTCGCTGGTCTACCTCACCGAGGGCATGACGCTAGAGCCGGGCGATGTTCTATTCACCGGCACGCCGTCCGGCGTCGGTCACGCGCGCAAGCCGGAGCCGGTGTGGATGAAGCCGGGCGATACCTGCGAGATCGAGATCGAGGGTATTGGCGTGCTGCGCAATCCGATCGAAGACGAGAAAGTATAAACGGCGCGCCTCAAAGCGCCGAACCAATGGGAGGATCCATGAAACGCATTATTATCGCTGCGGCCATCGCGACGAGCTTCATCTCGGCCGCCGCCGCGCTGGCGTCAGCCGAGTGGCCGGCGGAGCGCCCGATCCATGTGATCGTCGGCTTCGGCGCGGGCGGCGGCACCGATATCGTGTCGCGCATCATTGCCCAGCCATTGTCCGAACTGCTGAAACAGTCGGTCATCGTGGAGAATAGGGTGGGCGCCGGTGGAACGCTCGCGGCCGAGTATGTCGCGCGCGCCGACAAGGACGGTTACACCGCGCTCATGACCAGCCCCGCCCACACCGTATCGGCGGCGATGCTGAAATCGGTTCGCTACGACGCAGTCAAGGATTACGCGCCGGTTTCCTGGGTCGCCGACTCGGCTTTCGTCTTCGTCGCGAAAAAAGAATTTCCGGCCAACGACATCAAAGGGTTGATTGCGCTGGCCAAGGCCTCGCCCGGCAAGCTCAATTTCGGCGATGTCGGCGTCGGCTCGACCCAGAATTTCGCCGGCGAACTGCTGCGACAGATGGCCGGTATCGACGTCAAGCACATCCCCTATCGCAACACGCCCGGCGTCGTCGCGGCCTTGCTCTCGGGCGACCTCGACTACGGCGTCGAGCTGGCGCACGCCGTGAAGGGACAGGTCGCAGCCGGCCAGTTGAAATTGCTCGCGGTCGGCTCGCCCGCACGTTGGCCGACCATTCCCAATACGCCGACGGTCGCTGAATTGGGCGTGCCTGGCTATTCGGTCGTCGGCTGGTACGGCTGGCTTTATCCCGCGGGCACGCCGCAGGCGATCGTTGACAAGACCAATGCCGCGTTGAAAGAGGTGCTGTCGCGCCCCGCGATCCGCGAGCAGTTGGAGAAGGTCGGCGCCGTCGTGCACGTTTCGACGCCGGCCGAATTCAAAAAACATATCGGTGACGAACTCGCGAAATGGGAATCGGTGCGCGAGAAAGCCGGGATTCAGAAGCAGTAAGCGCTGGGAATTTCGCCGCTGGAATTGAAAGAGGAAAATATGGCCGATCAATTGAACGTGCTGGTAATCTGCGGCTCGCTGCGCAAGGGCTCTTACAATGCCGCGCTGACGCGCGCGCTGCCGGCGCTGGCGCCGCCGGAAATGAAGTTGATTGCCGCGCCGACGATCGGCGCGTTCCCGCTCTACAACGCCGATGTCCAGGACAGTTCCGGCTTTCCCGGCCCAGCCGAGGAGCTGGCGGCCGCGATCCGCGCCGCCGACGGCGTACTTTTTGTGACTCCGGAATACAATTGGTCGATGCCCGGTGTGCTCAAGAATGCCATCGACTGGGTTTCGCGCATGAAGGACCAGCCGTTCGAGGGCAAGCCGGTGGCGATCCAATCGGCGAGCCAGGGCCCGCTCGGCGGCGCCCGCATGCAGTATCACTGGCGCATGTCGATGACGTTCCTCAAGGCCTACATCTTCGGCACGCCGGAAATCTTTGTCGGCGGTGCGGCAGGCAAGTTCGACAAAAACACGCTCGAATTGACGGATCAGCCGACCAAGGACCTCGTCAAGCAACAGCTTGCGGCGTTTGCCAAGTTCATCGTGCGGATGCGAGCCAACTGACAATTAGGCTACGGGTTGCCGGTTTGCGAGGCCGCTGTGAAGTCTCCACATTTTGCAGCGCCTCCCGGAACCTTTGACGCAAGTCAAGGGTATATTCGTAGATATGAATACGTTGTCGGTCGTTCCGAACGTTTCACGACGGAGGGTCGAATGATCGAGAAAATCATTTGCACGATTGCGGTCGCGGGTGTCGCGCTCGCGTTGTCGATGGCGCCTGTATCCGCTCAACCCGGGCCGGTTGCTACCGCGTGCAAGGGTGACATCGCCAAGTTTTGCGCTGGCAAAACCCACAACGGCGCCGTGCGCGCTTGCCTCGATTCGAACTACAAGAAGGTCTCGCAAGCCTGTAAGAATGCGCTCGATTCCACAGGTGGCGGTCGCGGCCAAGGCACGCGTTGATACCTGTCGATTTGGCGCTTTCGCCCAGCGGCCCCCGCAAAATGCAGGAGCCGCTGACACTTAGCCGGCTTATCCCGCCGGCTTCGCCCAACGTGGGAAGAGCTGCGGGCGCAGCTTCGGATGGCAGGCCATCATCTTCGGCGCGTAAGGCGTCTCGGCGCCGAGTTCCTCGGCCGCATGCCAGGCCCAGCGCGGGTCCCACAGCGCGCCGCGCGCCAGCGCTACCATGTCGGCCTTGCCGGAGGCGACGATGTCTTCCGCCTGCTGGGCGCCGGCGATCAGGCCGACCGTCATGACCGTGATGCCGCTTTCTTTCTTCACCTTCTCGCCGAACGGCACCTGGTAGCTGGGCGCAAGTGGGATCTTCTGCTTCGGATCGAGCCCGCCGGTGGTCACGTCCATGTAGTCCATGCCGCGCTTCTTGAGCTCCTTCGCCAGCACCACGGTTTCCTCCGGCGTCCAGCCGCCGTCCACCCAATCGGTGGCGGAGACGCGCATGCCGAGCGGCTTGCTTTCGGGCCAGACCGCGCGCACCGCCTCATACATTTCGATGGCAAAGCGCATGCGGTTTGCGGTCGAGCCGCCGTATTCGTCGGTGCGCTTGTTGGACAGCGGCGACAGGAACTGATGCGCGAGATAACCATGCGCGCCGTGCAGCTCGATCAGATCGTAGCCGATGCGATCGACGCGCTTGGCTGCGGAAGCGAATTCGCCGATGCAGCGCTTGATGTCGTCCTTGGTCATGGCGTGCGGCACCGGCCAGCCGGTGTCGTAGGGCAGCGCCGATGGCGCCTCCGGCGTCCAGGCGTCGGGGCCTTCCAGGATCGGTTTGCCGCCGGCCGCCGGCGGCATCTGTGGGCCCTTGCGGCCGGCATGCGCCAGCTGCACGCCGAGCTTGGCGACCCCGTACTGCCGGCAGAAATCGTGCACGCGCTTGAGCGCGGCTTCGTTCTCGTCGGAATACATGCCGGCGCATTTCGGCGAGATGCGTCCTTGCGGACTGACGTCGGTCATCTCGGTCATCACCAGCCCGGCGCAGCCAAGCGACATATTGCCGAGGTGCATCAGGTGCCAATCATTGGCCGAACCGTTGTTGGAATTGTACTGGCACATCGGCGAGACGACGACGCGGTTCGGCAGCGTGAGGCCGCGCATAGTGATGGGGGAGAACAGGACGCTAGCCATTTTTCGATTTTCCTTTCGGGTAGCGAAGAATTCTTAGGGAAGATTTCGGTTCAGCCCCAGATGCCGCCCGCGTGATAGGCGTGCATGGCCACAACGGCGCATGAGATCGCCCAGAACAGGCAATATTCGTAGCCGCCGATATTCCAGAGCCATTTGCCGGTGAGGCGGGCGACGGCGACGGTGGCGATGCCAAGGTGGATGGCGGCGATCGCCCCGGCAAGCGTTGTATAGATACCAAAGATGAGGCCGATCGCGAGCACCGTCTCGATTGCGCCTGAAAGATACATCCAGAACTTGGGCGGCTTGAACTTGGCGGCGACGAAGAAGCCGAGCGCCGCCGGCTCGTAGAACTTGCCGTAGATGTGCGGGATGAAGAACAGGCCGCAGATCAGACGCAGGATGTTGAATTCATTGAAGAGATTGAATTTATCGCCGATCGACATGGTACCCCCGGCTTGCCCGCCCGCGATCGGGGCGCGTTGTCGCACTTCTCGTTGTGGCCGCCAACCCCCGGCCGCCGATTATAACTTACGTCCTTTCAGCCAGGCCGCGCCCTTGGCGTAGAGCGCGTCGAGGTACGGCCCATCGAGGCCGGGCAGGTTCATCTTGATCGGATAGCCGATCTTGCTCTGCAGATAGGCGAGGTGCCGGTAACCTTCGGGAAATTTTGCCAGGTGCTTGCGGTCGAGCACGAGCTTGGCCGCCGGGTCGACCGGATCGATGCGGTCCTTCTCATAGGCGAGACGGCGCAGCACCAGGCCCCATTTGCCTTTGCGCTTTTCCAGGAAGTCGTAGAAGCGCCCGGTGCAGACGACGTCGCACATGACGCCCTCGACCTCGGCACGCTGCGTGATCGTCATCTTGGTCTGCGCGATGGCGCGCTTGCCCTTGATGTCGATAGCCATGCCGCCGAGCATGTGCCAGATACGTACGCCCTTGTCGTAGCCTTGCTGGCTGACCTTGATGAAGTCCTCGTAGGAGCCCTGAAACCAGGTCGCCCACATCTGGCCGTCCTTGTGCCAGACGGTGCGGAAGCGGTCCCACAACCGCGCATCGCGCCACAGCGCCCAGTTCTCGATCAGCGCGCGGATTTCCAGGCGGTCGGCGGTGTCCTTCGGCATTCGCTCCCCCATGCGTGGCACGGCCGTGACACTTGTCCGGCCCGTCCACGTCTTTATTGTCTGAAATCAAGCAAGACGCGATTATCCAAAATCAAGCGTCAGACGACTACGTCGGGGGAGCGTCCATGGCAAGGCTTGAAGGCAAGACCGCGATCGTCACCGGCGGCGCCAAGGGCATCGGCCGGCATTATTCGCAGGCGCTGGCCGCCGAAGGCGCGCTCGTGATGATCGCCGACATCGCCGACGGCAAGGAGCTCGCGGCGGAAATCGCCGGGCGCCATGGCGCGGACAGCGTGGCCAGCGCCACCTTCGACGTCAGCGACGAGGCGGCAGTGAAAACTCTAGTCGCCGGAACGATCGACCGCTTCGGCCAGATCGATATCCTGGTCAACAACGCGGCGCTCTATTCGACGCTGCATCCGCGCAATTTCAATGAATGGGACGCCGAGTTGTGGGACCGCGTCATGGCGATCAACACGCGCGGGCCGTTCCTGATGGTCAAGCACGTCGCGCCGCACATGATCGCGCGGCGCTCCGGCAAGATCATCAACATCGCCTCCGGAGCCGCCTACAAAGGGGTGCCGCGCATGCTGCCCTACGTCACCTCGAAGGGCGCCATGCTGGCTTTCACCCGCTCGTTGTCGCGCGAACTCGGCCAATACGGCATCGCCGTCAATTCGCTGTCGCCGGGCTATATCCTCAGCGATACCGGCCTTGAGAACGCCACCCATGTCGAGGAGGAGCGCATTCCGGTGCGCAATTCCCGCGCCTTCAAACGCGACGCCTATCCGGAAGACCTCATCGGCGCGCTGGTGTTCCTCGCCAGTAGCGACAGTGATTTCGTCACCGGCCAGTCGCTGGTGGTGGACGGCGGGGCGGTCAATAATTAGCTGACGGATAGGCGTTTTTGGGCATATTCCGGCCCGCGCCGAACTACGATATAAAGCTGCGAATTCAAAGACCCGGAAGGAACACGCTCATGGCGGTCGCCGCGACCCAAACTGCCGGTGCCAAGCACAACATCCAGGCCGCCCGGCGGGCCTATTACGACAAGGCGGCCAAGTTCCACATGGCGCCGCTGTGGGAGGTGTTGAAAAATCTGGTGACGCCGGAGCCGAAGACGCAATGCCAGCCGGCGGTGTGGAATTTCGGCGACGTCAAGAAGCTGATGCTGGAAGCCGGCGAGGTGATCAGCGCCGAGGAGGCCGAGCGCCGCGTGCTTGTGCTGGAGAATCCCGGCATGGCGGGCCAGTCGCGGGTGACCAATTCGCTGTTCGCCGGCATCCAGCTCATTCTGCCCGGCGAGATCGCCGACGTGCATCAACACGTCGCCTCCGCCATCCGCTTCGTGCTGGAAGGCGAGGGCGCCTACACCGCGGTCGAGGGCGAGAAGGCGCAGATGAAGCACGGCGACTTCATCATCACCGCCAATTGGGCGCCGCACGATCACGGCAATCCCGGCAAGGAGCCGGTGATGTGGCTCGACGTGCTTGATCTGCCGACCATCAATCATTTCGAGACGTCGTTTGCCGCGCATTTCGACGAGAAGATGCAGAAGACCAATCACGCCGACGGCAACTCGTTCGAACGTTTTGCCTCCGGCGTGCTGCCGGACGGCGCGCCGGCCCATCTCAACCGCTCGCCGGTGATCAACTATCCCTACGCCAAGATGCGGCCGATCCTCGAGCGGCTGAAATCGACCGGCGATGTCGACAAGCGCCACGGCGCGCGCGTGCGTTACGCCAATCCGATCAACGGCGGCCCGGTGCTCCCCACCATGGGCGCCCACCTCGCGCTGCTACCGGCCGGCTTCAAGGGCGAGCCCTATCGTTCGACCGACGGCACCATCTTCGCGGTCGCCGAGGGCAAGGGCACGACCGTCATCGACGGCAAGCCGTACGACTGGGGCGTCAACGATGTCTTCGTGGTGCCGTCATGGAAGCGCTATCAGCACAATGTTGCGAGCGAGGCCGTGCTGTTCTCGATTTCCGACCGGCCGGCACAGGAAGCGCTCGGCATCTGGCGGGAAGGAAACTGAGCGCTCGCCTGCACGGAAGCTACGGCCCCGCTGCTTGCGCCGCAGCGGTCTGCTTGCGCACGCGGTTCTGCACGTAGTCGACCGCCAGCATCGCCACCGCGCCGGCAAGTCCGAGCCAATCCAGCATGTCCGCGCCCGGGAAGGCGTGCTGTGGAATGAGGATGGCGAGCGCCGCAATGCCGAAAGCGATCCGCAGCGGCCGCGCCAGCGGCCCAAAGGCGAAACCGACCACCGCTGCCGTACCGACGAAGATGCCGAGCAGATTGCGCGCGACATTCCAGGCGATCAGGCCGGCCGAGCCCTGCATCAGCAGGCTCGGCTCGAGCACGAACAAGAACGGGATGAAGAACGTGCTCCAGCCCACCACCACCGCGGTCCAGCCCACGGTCCAGCCCGACACCCGCGCGATATTGGCGGCGGCATAAGCAGCGATCGCCACCGGCGGCGTGATCATCGACAGCATGCCGAAATACATCACGTACATATGCGCGGCCATCGGCGTAACGCCGAGCTTGATGATCGACGGCGCCAGCAGCGAGGCAGTCAGCACATAGACGCTCACCGTTGGCATGCCCATGCCCAGTATGATGCTGATGATGGCGGTGAGCAGCAACAGCACGGGCAAATGCTGGCCGCTCAGCTCGATGAGCTGCAAGGTCAAGCCGAACGAAATGCCGGAAATATTCAAGCCTCCCACCACCATGCCGGCGGCGGCGCCGATCAAAATGATATCCAGCGCCGCGCGGCCGGTGTCGAGCACCGCGCGCAGCATCTGCCGCGCGCCGACGCGCTGGCCGCGATAGCCGAAGGCGAGGCTGAGCGCGATCAGCATGGCGGTCGAATAGACCGCCGCGCGCTCGATCGGGATCTGGAAAAATTCCGGCCAGATCAGCGTGGCGATCAAGAAGGCGATCGGGATCGGAAAATGCCAGCCCGATCTGAGCACCTCGCGCACCGGGATAACGTTATCGACCTGCGCGGCGCCGATGCGGTGCTTAGCCGCTTCGAGGTCGACGTGGATGAACAGCGCGGCGTAATAGAGCGCAGCCGGGATCACCGCGGCGACCACCACGGCGCTGTAGGGCACTTGCAGGAATTCCGCCATGATGAAAGCGGCGGCGCCCATCACCGGCGGCATCAACTGTCCGCCGGTCGAGCCGACCGATTCGATCGCGGCGGCCCGCACCGGCGAAAAGCCGGAGCGCGCCATCAGCGGGATAGTGACGATGCCGACAGCCACCACGTTGCTCACCGCGGCGCCTGATATCATGCCGAACAGCGCCGAGCCGAACACCGCGATCTTGGCGGCGCCGCCGCGGAAATTACCCATCGCCGCCATGGCGAGATCGGCGAAATAGGCGGCCCCGCCGGTGCGGCCGAGCACCTGGCCCATCAGGGTGAACGGCACCACGATCAGCACCGCGACGCCGAGAATCTGGCCGATCATGCCGTTAGTGTCGAGCCCGAGATAAACCAGCAGCCTTGCCGGCGACACCGCACGGGTGGCGAAGTCGCCAGGCATATGTGGGCCGATGAAGATATAGGCCGAGATGATCAGGATGATGGCGACCAAGACGCCGCCGGCGGTGCGCCGCGTCGCTTCCAGCGTCAGCAGAATGAGGATGGCGCTGCCGATAATGCCCTCGGCTGGAAGCAGGGCAATCGAATAGGTCAACGCCTCGTAGCGCAACGCAATATAGCCGCAGATGCCGAGCGCCAAAACAGCGCCGATCCAGCCGATCCAGCGCCGGGGAAATTTCGCGTTGATGAAAGCGAGCGCGAGGCTCAAACCAAGGCACACCGCCAGCAGCTGTTCGGTATAGAACGAGACGCCGAACAGCCGCCGCGGCAGATCGAGCACCCACCCGACCACGCAGACGAGCAGCGTCGCCTGCAAGGCGTCGGTGCACACAGCAACAGCCCTCGACGCGGCGGAGGCCTGCTCCGCCGCGTCGGTTGCCGCATGCAATTCGCTCACTGGAACTTCCTGGCCTGGATGTTGTGATCCTTAAAATATTTCAAGGCGCCGGGATGATAGGGAATGTCGTAGTCCGTGTAGAGAGCGGCGGCGTTGAAGCCGCGCAGCGCCGGCTGCAGGCTGGCAAGCTCAGCCTGGTTTTTCACCAGCGTGTCGATCATCTTGTAGACCACCTCGTCTTTCACCTTGGTGTTGGTGAAGATCATGCTGTCCCAGGTGTAGACCCCCATGGGATGGTCGACGCCGACGAAGAACGGGCCGGGCTTGGCCTGCGTCAGATAGCCTTGCGGCAGGATTTTCTTGGCGGCCGCCATGCCGCTTTCGGGAATTTCCAGCGCGCGGATACCGCCGACCGTGGCGTCGATCTCGCGCACCTTCGGTGCGCCGAAGGCGAAGAAGAACATGTCGGCGGCGCCCGAAGCGAAATCGTCGGCGCCGCGCACCACGTTCGGAACGAGCACCGGCTTGACGTCCTTCTCAGTCAAGCCGCCGGTGGCGAGGATCGCCCTGACCAGCGGGTCGATGGTGCGCATGGCGGAATAGCCCATGCCCACCCGCTTGCCTTTGAGGTCGGCGATGGTCTTCATGCTCGAGTCCTTGCGCACCCAGAACGTACCCTTCAGCGGATAGACCGAGCCGATCAGCCGCAGATCGGGATTGGCGGCCTTGGCCGCCGTCACCTCGAAAATATTGGCGATGCCAAGGTCGGATTCGCCGCGCGCGACCACCGGGATCAGCGTGGTTTCCCCCGCCATCGGTTGCACCAGCACATTGAAGCCGCCCTTTTCCTTCAGCACCTTGGCGATGGCCGCCGCGCTGGTGTAGCTCAGCGTGCCCGGCTGCATGGTGGCAAAGCCGTAGGTTTGCGCCGCGGCCGTGCCGGTGCCGAGCGCCAGGGCGGCGAGGCCGGCGGCGGCGAACCGCAGCCCCCACCGTCCGGTTGTGATGATCGACATATGATGGTCCTCCCTTGTCATTTTGGTTTATAACGTTCCCCCGGCGCGACCCGTATTGTCCGTCGCGTGCCGCGGCGGCGCGTTTGGCGGCCGCCTTCGGCTCATTCTACCGCCAGATTTGCACAGGACGGAAATCAAGGCGAGCCTGTGCGTTACAAATAACGCCTCCCGGGGGGCAGGTGCCCACGGGAATAATCGTCGATCATGACCGCGGGCCCAGGGAGTACGCGATGCAGATGGAACAGTTGACCGCCGGCCATGGCGCGCTGACGGCGGTGCGCACCGGCCAGGGCCGCGATCTGGTGCTGCTGCACTCGCTGCTCGCCGATCGCCACGCTTTCGACCCTGTGCTGCCGGCGCTTGCCGCCAAGCATCGCGTCACGCTGTTCAATCTTCCGGGCTTCCACGGTTCGCAGCCGTGCATGCTGGCGCTGATGGACGCCTACATCGCCTGCATCGAGGACGGCTTCGACGAATTCGGCATCGCCCATGACGCTGTGCTGATCGGCAACGGTTTCGGCGGCACGGTGGCGCTCGCCTTCGCGCTGGCCCATCCTGAACGCATTTCCAAGCTGGTGGTGAGCGATGCCGCCGCCTGTTTCCCGGACGAAGGCCGCAAGCAGTTCGAAGCGATGGCGACGAAAGTCGCCGAAGGCGGGCTCGGCGCCATCGCCGAGATCGCCGCCAAGCGGGTGTTCTCGCCGGCTTATCTCGCCGCGCATCCGGAACTAATCGAGGAGCGCAAGCGCGTGCTGATGGGCATCGATCCCAAGGCGTTCCAACACGCCTGCAAGATTTTGCAGGAAGCCGACCTCACGCCGCTGCTGCATCGCCTCAAGACGCCGACACTGGTGGTCTGCGGTGAGTTCGATCAGGCGACGCCGCCGCCGCTTAACAAGGCGATCGCCGACAAGGTCGCTGGCGCGCGCTACGTCGAATTGCCGGGCTGCGGCCATTGTCCGCCGCTCGAGCAGCCGGAGCAGTTCGTCGCCGCGATCAAGGAATTCGTTGGGCTGTAATCGTTGCCGCAATGCGACGCTGCGCGCGGCCCTCGCGCTACTGCGGCACCAAATTGGCGGCCTTGGACACGGTCTTGAGTTCGTCCATGCGCGCCTTGAGAAAGGCTGCAAAGCGATTCGGCGTTCCGCCGATCAACTCGACGCCGAGTGCGTCCATTTGCTTGCGTACCCCGGCGTCGGCGATCGCCTTGTTGACCGCCGCATTGATCTTGTCGACGACGGCGCGCGGCGTCTTGGCCGGGGCCAGCACGCCGAACCAGGAGGTCGCCTCATAGCCGGGGACGGTTTCGCCGATGGTCGGCAAATCCGGAAACAGGCTCGACCGCTTCGCCGAGCCGACCGCCACGCCGCGCAAGACGCCGCCGCGCACGTGGCCCAGCACGCTCGGCGCGTTCTCGAATTGCAGGTCGATGCGGCCGGCGATCAGATCGAGCAAAGCGGGGCCGGCGCCGCGATAGGGCACGTGCAGCAGCTTGACGCCGGCCTTTGCCTCGAACAGCGCCGTGCTCAGATGCGTCGCCGATCCTATTCCGGCGCTGCCGTAGCGGATCTCCCCGGGCTTGGCCTTGGCCATCTCGATCAAATCGCGCACGGTCTTGATCTTGGAATCCTTGGGCACCACCAGCACGATCGGACTGGTCGCGACCAGCGCGATCGGCTCGAAATCCTTGATCGGGTCGTAGGGAATGTCCTTTTGGATATAAGGGTTGATGGTCATCGACGGCGTCGCCGTCACTAACGTGTAGCCGTCCGGCGTCGCTTTGGCGCCCTGGTTGAGGCCGATGGTGCCGCCGGCGCCGCCGACGTTGACGACCACCACCTGTTGGCCGAGCGCGCGGCCGAGATAATCGGCCAGCACGCGGGCCTGCGAGTCGGTGCTGCCGCCCGGCGAAAACGGCACGATGAGACGGATGGGATGGGTCGGATAATCCGTTTGCGCGGCCGCGCCGCCCATCATCAGAATCGTGGCTGCGAGCACGCTCAGCGCAAACTTTCGCATTGTTTCCTCTGACGTTGAAATCGGCCGCAGCGGGACCGCGGCTCGCCTGCGATGTGCGCATCTAATGCAAATTGCGCGACCCGTCCAATGCATCGCGGTAGCCGTTTCGTTCGCGCAACGGGAAAACGCGGCCGCGCGAAATGCAACCGGGGGTGAGGAAGGAGCTGTTTTGCCGGAGCGAGCGAGGCAGGCCGCTAGCCGAGTGCGGTCATCACCGCTTTGGCGATCGCCACGGTGCCGTCTTTGCCGCCGTATTCCATCGGCTTGATGCCGGAGGCGTAAGCCTTGTCGACGGCGCGCTCGATGCGCAGGGCGGCTTCCGCCGCCGGCGCATGGTCGTGTTTGTCGGCGAGCCAATCGAGCATCATCGCGGCGGATAGAATAGTCGCGGTTGGATTGGCCCTGCCTTGTCCCATGATGTCAGGCGCGGTGCCGTGGCAGGGCTGGAACACCGCGTGCGTGTCGCCGATATCGGCCGACGGCGCGATGCCGAGGCCGCCGACCAGTCCGGCGGCGAGATCGGACAGGATATCGCCGAACATGTTTTCCATCACCATGACGTCGAAATCCCACGGTTTCTTCACCATCATGGCGGCACAGGCGTCGACATAAAGCAGATCGGTTTTGACGCCGGGGAATTTCACCTTGCGCTCGGAAAAGATATCGCGCTGCCAGTTGAAAGCCTTGAACACATTGGCCTTGTCGACCAGCGTGAGGCGGCCGGGACGCCCGCGCTGCTTGCGCCGCTCGGTCAGCCTGAGCGAGAAGTCGAACAGCCGCTCGGTCTTGTCGCGCGTCACCACCAGCGTTTCGCGCGCTTCCGTCTCGGTCGTGACGCCCTTGCCCATGGAGGCGAACAGGCCTTCGGTCGATTCGCGGATCAGCACGAAATCGATGCCGTGCACGTCGGCGCCGACGATCGGGCTCGGCACGCCGGGAATGAGGCGGGCCGGCCGCACGCCGGCATAGAGGTCGAAAATGAAGCGCAGTTCGACCTGCGGCATGATCTCGGTATTGTCGGGATAGCGCACGCTGGGCAGGCCGCAGGCGCCGAGCAGGATGGCGTCGGCGTCTTCGCAAAGTTTGATCGTCGTCTCCGGCATCGATTTGCCGGTCGCTTTGTAATGGTTGGCGCCGGCGGCTGCCTCGCTGAAGCGGAATTTGAGGCTCGGCGTCGTCGCCTCGATGCGCCGCAAAATCTCCAGCGTCGGCGCCATCACCTCCGACCCGATGCCGTCCCCGGGGAGCACGGCGATGTGGAAGGCGGTGTTGGCGGACATCGACGATCCCGGGATGGCGTTATACGGGCAGGGCCGCTAATGAATACGCTCAGTGGCATTTGCGCAAGCGGACCGCGGCAGCTCAAAGTGTTCGTCGATGAATGTCCCATATTACGAGCTGCCTGGGTTCGATGAAGTCTATCTTGAGGACAGTTTCGTCACGCAACTGATCGAAACCGAGGAAGAAGTGTCGTTTCTGCTCGATTTGGTGCTGCGTGAAGCGCATCCGCGCTACAGTCCGCCGCCGCCGGACGAGCAGTATTGCTTCCGGCTTGCCAGACTGACCTTCGCCAATCCAAAGCGCGTGGTCTGGGAGAAGAAGGATTTTCGGCCCGCCACCGACGCCAGCGGGGCGGTTTCCTACGGCAATATCGATTTGATGGACCGGCTGGAAGATGGCGCCTATCGTCTCGTCGGTGAATGGGGATCGTTATTGATCGCCGCGGACTCTCCAGCGATCACGTTCACATAAAGGCAATGACATGCCGCGCTTTGCCGCCAATCTGGGTTACCTGTTTACCGACCGGCCGCTGCTCGCGCGCATCGATGCCGCGGCAGCCGCCGGCTTCAAGGCGATCGAGCTGCAATTTCCCTACGACGTGCCTGCGTCGCAGGTGAAAGAAGCAATCGTCAGGAACAGGCTCACCGTGCTCGGCATCAACACGCCGCCGGGCGCGGGCGACGGCGCATTCGGGCTGGCGGCCATTCCCGGCCGCGAAAAGGAGTTTCAGGAAGTCTTCGCCCGCGCGCTCGATTACATTTCGACCATCGACGGCAGCGCGGTGCATTGCCTGGCCGGCAAGGTCGCGCCCGAGCAGCGCCCGGCGGCCGAGCGCGTGTTCACCACCAACCTGCAGGCCGCCGCCGATCTCGCCGCGGCGAAGAACGTCAACATCCTGATCGAGCCGATCAACGCCATCGACCGGCCGGACTATTTCCTCAACCGCGTCGAGCACGCCGCCGACGTCATCGCCAAGGCGGGCAAGCCCAACATCCGCATGCAGTTCGATTTCTATCACGTGCAGATCGTCGCCGGCGACATCGTCCGCCGCATGGAGAAGTTCATGCCCGTCATCGGCCACCTGCAATGCGCCGCGGTGCCGACGCGCCACGAGCCGGACGAGGGCGAGGTCAACTATCCTTACGTGTTCGCGGAGGTGGACCGGCTGGGCTATGCGGGCTGGATCGGTGCAGAATACAGGCCGCGATTCGGCACCGAAGCGGGCTTGAGCTGGGCAAAGCCCTACGGCGTGGTGCCGCGTTAACTACTAACGCCTTTGAAAAGCCACGCTTTTTCGCTTTTCCCCGGTCTTGAAGGTTGCTAGGCTTAACCAATGTTCGGACGCGGCAAAAAACCGATCGACAAACCGGCCGCCGATCCTGCGCCGCCGCTGAAGGAAGCGGTGCGCGAGGCGCGCATCGAGGCGGCCGAACGCTCCGCCGTGGTGGTCGACCTGCGCGACGCCGAACTCGCCCGCCTCGAGCTGCTCAACGAGGCGCTTGATCCGATCTTCAAGGACATTCCGGATAGCGTCGATTTGTTCGACCGCGGCGTCAGCAAGGGCGACATGCCACGGCTGTGGGTCGACGTCGTCGCGCATGTAGAGATGGGCCGAGACAAGCGGCAATACCGTTTCGTGCAGGACACCCGTTACGGCCGCGCGGTGATCGCGGAAACCTACGAGGTCCCCGCCATGGCCCAGGCAGTCACGCGCTACGTGGCGCGCCGCCTGGTGGAGCGCGAGCGCGCGCTGGCGGACGACGCCTGGTCCGGCCACGCGGTTGCCGGCAAAATGGTACGGCCGGAGCGTCCGCACCAGCGCTGGGGCCTGTTCTGGACCTTTGTCGTCGGCTTCATCGGCGGCGCGGCCGCGCTGTTCGCGCTGGCCTGGCTCAGCCAGCCGCATCCTTAGGCCGACAACTTCAGCCGCCGCTGCTGCTCCACCGCGCCGGCGGCGCCGATGCCGCGCGAGGTCATCGCGCAGGTCCATGCGCCGGGTTCGCCGTCGATGGTGTAGAGATTGTACGCGGCGGCGTGTCTGCTCGTGCCCCAGGCGGCCGAGGCCGACGGCACGCCGACCGCGGGCACGCGCGTCCCGTTCGGACCGCTCAGCCAGTTGATCATGTGCACATGGTCGTGGCCGTGCAGCACCAGTTCGGCGCCATGCATGGCAATGATGCGCAGGAATTCCGCCGCATCGGTCAGCCGCTTGTGCGGCCTGGCCTCGCTCACCGGCGGATGATGAATCAGCACGACGCGAAACAGCTTGTCGCGGGCGAGCGTCACGAGCGTTTCGGCGAATCGCCCGCGCTGCGCCTCGCCGAGCCGGCCGGTCGCCATGAACGGGGGCGTCGGCACCGCGGTCGAAAGTCCGATCAGAGCCAGCGGCCCGCGCCGGCGCACAAAGGGAAAGCCGGCCGCCCCATCGTCGCCGCTCATATAAGGCGCCCACAGCGGCGCGTAACGGACGGCCTTCGACACATAGGCATCGTGGTTGCCGGGAACGAAACTGACGTCGTGCAGCGAGCCCAGGCCTTGCAGCCATTTGCGCCCGCGCTCGAATTCTTCTTGCAGCGCGAGATTGGCGATGTCGCCGGTGACGGCGATGTGGTCCGCCGCCTGCGCCTTCATATCGGCGACGATCTTGGCCAGCGTTTTAGCGTCGTGGATGAAACGCCGCCGCCGCTGCCAGTTGAGATAGCCGGTCACCCGCTTGCCGATGAGTTCGCTCCAGCGAGGCTTGGGCAGCGGCGCCAGGTGCGGGTCGGAGAGATGGGCGAGGGTGAACATTTATTCTGTGTAGCGCGTTCTGTCTCGCTCCGTCATCCTGAGGTGCGAGCGCGCATTGAGCGCGCGAGCCTCGAAGGATGAACGGCCACAATCTTTAAGAACCTGGCCGTCTCCCTTCGCGGCGCGCTTTGCGCGCACCTCAGGGTGACGGATCAAGTTCACGAACTCCCAATAAGTATCCCGGCGACGAACACCAGCACGCCGCCGACCACCACCTGGAACGCCGCCTGCAGGAACGGCGTATCCATGTATTTGGTGCGGATCCAGGAGATGATCGACAGCTCTATCGCGACGACGACAAACGAAACGACCGTGGCGGTGAGGAAGTGCGGAATGAGGTAGGGCAGCGTGTGGCCGAGCCCGCCGAGCGCCGTCATGCCGCCGGTGACGACGCCGCGGATCAGCGGCGAACCGCGCCCGGTCAGCGAGCCGTCGTCGGAGAGCGCCTCGGCGAAGGCCATCGAGATGCCGGCGCCGACCGAGGCCGCCATGCCGACCAGGAAGGTCGCCCAGGTGTTGTGGGTGGCGAAGGCCGCCGCGAACAGCGGCGCCAGCGTCGACACCGAGCCGTCCATCAGCCCGGCAAGGCCCGGCTGCACGTATTGCAGCATGAACATGCGCTTGGAGGTTTCGTCCTCCTTCTCGCGCGCGCCTTTGGTGAGGATCTCCTGGCTGAGCTTGTGCGCGAGGCTCTCGTGGCCGGCCTCGGCCTCCGCGAGCTTGACCAGCAATTCGCGCACCGAGACGTCGCGCGCGGTTTCGGCCGCCTTGCGATAGTAGCGCTCGGCCTCGAACTCCATGTTCTCGGCGAATTTGCGGGCCTGCTCGAGCCCGAGCGGGCGTATCAGCCAGAGCGGCTGCTTGGGATGGAGAAAACCTTTGACGTCCTGGCGGCGGATCAGCGGCAGGTACTCGCCGAATTTCTTGCGGTAGAGATCGAACAGCCAGGTGCGGTGGGTAACCTCCTCGTCGGCCATCTCGTCGAACACCTTGGCGGAGGAGGGGAATTGCTCGCGCAAGCCCTCGGCGAAGCCGCGGTAGATGCGGCTGTCCTCTTCCTCGTTGGTAATGGCGAGCGCCAGCACTTCCTGTTCGGTCAGGTCGGAAAATTTCTTCAAAGGAGCCCCTCTGGCCGCCGGCGGGCGGATGGATTTCATATATTAGAAGCGGCCAAGTCACGAAAGGGTCCCATTGGCCGCCACTGTTGGTAACATGGGCGGCGGCGGAAGCGATGCCAATCGAGGGGATGCCATTGCAACGCCTGCGCCGCGCGCTCGAGCCGCTGATCCGGCGCCTGCTGCATTTTTACTGGCGTTTCTCGCGCGCCGCGACTTTGGGCGCCCGCGCCATGGTGATCGACGGCGCGGGCCGCGTCTTCCTTGTCCAGCACTCCTATGTGGACGGCTGGCATTTCCCCGGCGGCGGGGTGGAAACCGGCGAGAGCCTTCTCGGTGCGCTGGCGCGCGAACTCGCCGAGGAGGGCAACATCGTCATGACAGCGCCGCCGCTGCTACACGGCATCTTCTTCAACAAGCGCGCATCGCGGCGTGACCACGTCGCGTTCTACATCGTGCGCGACTTCCGCCAGGACGGGCCGCCGGTGCCCGGCTACGAGATCATCGCGCATGGCTTCTTTGCGCATGACGCGTTGCCGGAGGGCACCAGCCGCGCCACCCGCGCGCGTATCGCCGAGGTGTTCGGCGGCGTGGCGGTGAGCGAGTTGTGGTAAAGGCCGGCTGTCGTTCGCGCTAAGGAGGCTTCGTGCCCATTCCTGTGCCAAGATCTGCTTTACCCTCGAAAGCGGGCATTCGGCAGTAACCCTTCGATGTCCGCAAAGTGCCGATTTTGTTGCAGAAGTGATTTGAAGGCATTGGCGAACAGTGATTCCGTCTTCTGACGACATTTTGTGTCGGAGGCGGGCGATGATGGGACGCCAGAACAACGACCAGGGTCCTTTATTCTATGAGTTCCGCCTCGATGAGGCGGTTCCTGATGATCATCTGGTGCGCAATATCGACGCCGTTCTCGATCTATCGTGGGTGCACGCAGAGCTCGCACCGCACTATCCAGCCCTCGGCCGGCCGTCGGTTGATCCGGTACTTATGATCCGGATGCTGATCATCGGTTATGTCTTTGCGTTGCGATCCGAGCGGTTACTGTGTCGCGAACTGCATGTGAACCTCGCCTATCGCTGGTTCTGCAAGCTGGGCATTGAGCACAAGATCCCTGATCATTCGGCATTCTCGCGTGCACGCAATGAACGCTTCCGCGACAGCGGCATCTTTCGCCAGGTATTTGAGCGTGTGGTCGAGGCCTGTATCGCAGCCGATCTCGTTGGCGGAGAAGGGTTTGCGGTGGATGCGAGCCTGATTGCGGCTGACGCCAACAAGCAGCGCTCAACCCCGGGCTCAGAATGGCAAAAGAGATGCGATCCCGAGACGGCGAGCCGGGCCGTGAAGGAATATCTGGCAACACTTGATGATGCGGCTTTCGGTGCGGCGAGTGATGTCACGCCGAAGTTCGTCTCGCCATCCGATCCTGCCGCGCAATGGACCGGCGCGATGCGAGGGCCGGCGTTCTTTGCCTATGCCGACAACTATCTCATTGATGTGAAGTTCGGCGTCATCATGGACGTGGAGGCCTCGCGCGCCATCCGCCAGGCCGAAGTTGGCGCGGGGAAGACCATGATTGAGCGCACCGAAGAGCGATTTGATATCAAACCCAGGTGGCTCGCGGCCGATACGGCCTACGGTTCAGGCCCGAACCTCAACTGGCTCGTCAAAGACAAGGACATCGCGCCCCACATCCCGGTGATCGACAAGTCGAGGCGTGATGACGGAACCTTCAGTCGGGAAGACTTCAGGTTTGACAAAGAGCGCGACGTTTATGTCTGCCCAGCGGGCAAGCTTCTAACCACGACAGGAACGCTGATCGATGATGGCGAGACCCTTCGTTATCTCGCCAGCACATCCGACTGTCGGGGATGCCCGCTCAAGGTACGATGCTGTCCAAAGGCGTCCTTCCGCAGGATTCCGCGCAGCATCTATGAAGAGGCGCGCGACGTTGCCCGCGCACTGGCCAAGACCGAGGCCTTCGAACAATCACGCTGTGATCGCAAACGCGTCGAGATGCTGTTCGCCCATCTCAAGCGCATCCTGAAGCTTGGTCGCCTTAGGCTTCGTGGCCCGTGCGGCGCACAAGATGAGTTTACGCTTGCGGCAATCGCACAGAACCTACGCCGGCTCGCCAAACTGGTCGTTCGGCCACCACCGATGGCCGCCGCTTGTACCGCCTAAGCGTTGCGGTCGTCAGTCCCCTCACTTCAAGGCCCCGCCGCCAAATGGAGCGGGCGCCGCAGACGGGCTAAAGACATCGAGATGGTCGCCTCATTCTTCCCTCGCCGACTTCTGCAACAAAATCTGCCAGTAGGCGACATTTCTCAGGCTGACGGCGTCAATGACCAAAGATCCGATTTGCAAATCCAGCCCTTTGGTTGTTACTGATCAAGAACCCTTGGCTTGCATCAGCCGCTCGTTGTTTTCCACGAGACGCGCGATGATGAGCTGCAGAACTGCAAAGCCAAATGAACGATCCTGGAAATAAAGCTCCTTGGCCTTGTGCTCGGTCAGCTCGTAAACATTACAGTCCGTCCGGCATTTAACCGTAGCGGTGCGCGTCTGATTTGGTGCAAATACACCGATTTCACCGATTATTGCGCCGGACGTTAGAATCTTGTTGAGGTCGACAATCTCTAGCTCGCCGTCCAGCAGATAGTAGAGTCGGTCCGCTTTGTCACCTTTCCGAACTAATGTTTCGCCAGCCGCAAGCTTTTTTCGTTTCATATAAGGCAGCAAACCTTGAATTGATAAGTCTTCCCGATGTGCGTCGCGTATATCGCGCACCAAACGCTGAAATTGCACAAGACGCAGCGCGTTCACCGGAAACAAGATTGCATGGAGAATAAAGACGGGATAAAGATGATCAACATAACCATAGGCCATAAAAAGCACATTGCTCCCGAGCGCCAGAATACGCAGCGGGATCATGGTGCTCATGCAGAAGGTCGCGAGTACGGCCGCGGATGCGGCGTACCCAAGAATGTCCACCCACGTCATGGCTCTCTCCACTGGTGCCGGTCGCAGTAGTGCGATGATAAACAAACGCCGGTGGCAAGGTAATGCCTTAGTACTGATTGGGC
>CAVZXY010000006.1:0-178251 GCA_963779345.1 uncultured Alphaproteobacteria bacterium
GCCCAAATTTCTACCCGGCGAGCGGGCGGCGGGCGGCGGCCGGCGCCTTTTTGGCGAGATCGGCAAGCGCTTTGAGGTTGCCATTGCTGCGGCGCAGGACTTCGCCGAGGTCGCCGGGGAGCGTAGGATCCACCGCCTGCAGATCGATGACGGCGTCGCCCTCGACTACGCCGAGCCGAAAGCCATTATTCGCTTCAAAACCGACGATCTTCATGAATCCTGTTCCTGCCTTGCCACGATCGGGCAAGGCTTAGCGCAGGAAGGCGATTTCGGAAAGGTCCGCGATCAGGGGCGCGACGCGGCACGCGCCTCGCCCAAAGTAAACGCCTGGATCGAGAAATAATTGCGCTCGTCGGTCCATACGCCGGCCGGCTGCCAACCGGCGCCGCGCGCCAGCGCGCCGAGCGACTCGACGCTGTATTTGTAAGAGTTCTCGGTGTGGATCGTTTCACCGGCGCGGAATTCGATGGTTTCGCCGGCCACTTTCACTTTCTGCCGCTTCAGGCTGGCGAGGTGCATTTCGATGCGGTGACGCTCACGGTTGTAAAAGGCGTGGTGCTCGAAGGTATCGAGCTTGAAGGTGCCGCCCAACTCGCGGTTGATGCGCACCAGCAGATTGAGGTTGAATTTGGCGGTGATGCCGGCGTCGTCGTTATAGGCGGCGTTGAGCACCTCCACCGGCTTGATCAGATCGGCGCCGACGATCAGCGTCGCGCCAGCGCCCAGGATGCGGCCGGCATTGCGCAGGAAGGCCGCCGCCTCGTGCGGCTCGAAATTGCCGATGGTGGAGCCGGGAAAGAACCCGACCCGCACCGGCGCCGCCTTCGCCGGCTCCGGCAGCGCGAAATTCTGAGTGATATCGGCGGTCGCCGGCAGCACCTTCAGCCCGGGGAAATCCGGCCGCAGTTCGAGCGCCTCCTGCTCGATCATCTCGCCGCAGATATCGACCGGCACATAGGCCGCGAGCGGCCGCAACGCGCGAAGCAAAATCCGAGCCTTCTTGCTCGAACCGCTGCCGAATTCCACCAGCGCCGCGCCTTGCGGAACGAGCCTGGCGATATCGCGCGCATGGTCGCGCAGAATGCGCATCTCGCACCGCGTCGGATAATATTCGGGCAACTCGGTAATGCGCTCGAATAACAGCGAGCCAGCGCCGTCGTAAAAATATTTCGCCGGCAGCCGCTTCGGCGTCGCGCCCAAGGCCGCGAGCACGTCGGCTTCGAAGGTGGAAGCCTCGGCCTGTTTCGGCTGCAGCCTTTGGGACCGTGCAAGCGCGACCATGACGCCTCCTTAATCAAACTCGGCGAGCCGCAGCCCGCTAAATTGCCAGCGCGCGCCCGGATAGAAGAAGTTGCGGTAGCTGACGCGCGCGTGACTTTCTGGCGTTGCGAGAGACGAACCCCGCAGCACCATCTGGCTGACCATGAACTTGCCGTTGTATTCGCCGAGCGCCCCTTCGGCCGCGCGGTAGCCTGGATAGAGCAGATAGGCGCTGCGCGTCCATTGCCAAGTGATGCCGAAGGCATCGGCGATCACGCCTGCGCGAGCGGCGACCTCCCATTCGGCCTCGCTCGGCAGGTGCTTGCCGGCAAAGCGGGCGAAAGCGTCGGCCTCGTAGTAGCTGATATGGGTGACGGGCGCGCCGGGATCGACCGGGCGGAGGCCGCCAAGCGTCATCGAATGCCAATCGCCATCCTTCTGCCGCCAATAGCCGGGCGCCTGCCAGCCTTCTGCCTGCGCCGTAGCCCAGCCGTCGGAGAGCCAGAGCGACGGCGTCGTGTAGCCGCTGGCGTCGATGAATTCGAGCCATTCCGCATTGCTGACGAGATGGCGCGCCATGCGGACCTTGGGTATGAGCACCTCGTGGCGAGGGGTCTCGTTGTCGAAGCAAAACCCCTGCCCTTCATGACCGATCGAATGAATGCCGGCGGGAACATCAACAAACCCGCGCGGACCTTGTGTTGCGCGCGGCGGCTGCCAGGCGGCGTCGTACACCGAGTCGGTCGGGTTTTGCGCAAAGGCGTGCAGGATATCGGTGAGCAGTAATTCCTGGTGCTGCTGTTCGTGATGCAGGCCGATCTCCAGGATCGCGAAGACGCGCGCCGCGTCCGCCGCCGGCACCTGCTCGATCAGCCGCTCGACTGCCGCATCGACGTGGGCGCGGAAGCCTGCGACGTCCGCGCCGTTGGGCCGGGTGATCAGGCCGCGCTGCGGGCGGGCGTGGCGCGGCCCCGCAGCGACGTAATAGGAGTTGAACAGGAACGGAAAACGCTCATCGAAAATCTTGTAGGCGAGGTCGTTCGGCACCAGCAGGAACTGCTCGAAGAACCAGGCGACGTGGGCGCGATGCCATTTGGTCGGCGAAGCGTCGGCCATCGATTGGACGATCTGGTCTTCCGCCGACAGCGGCGCGGCGCGCTTTTCCGTCTCCGCGCGGACACGGCGGAAGGCGTCGCGCCAGACGGCGCGCGCCGTATCGAGCGCTAGTGGCGGCGCGCCGGCAACGCCTCGCGATGCGTGCGAAATAGCCGTACGCGCCATAGATGGTCTCCGCGACGAATTCGAAGGGCTGCAGCAGTCGATCTAGGAACGAATACAATTTATGCATTCTATTGTTCCATCGGAAGCCACCCGGGGCAACCTTAAATTGCCTCTGGCTTGCTTGGCTGACAAGGATGTGACTGCGGCGTGACGACGCGCCCCAGCGTCAAAAGCGCGCGTTAGCGGCAATTTAGGCGCGAATTCGCAGCCTACCGGGCGTTGTGTGCAATTTACGAGTAATAGCGATGCACCGGGCAAAACTTCGTTAATTGTTACGAGCGGAGATCGGCGGGCCGACGATCAGGCCGGTGAGGTGCGGGAGCCGTGCACCTGCCGACGACCGCGCTCGCGACTGCTCCCGCGAAATTAAATGGGGACAGCGCTTCTAGCGCCACTCGGCGGCGCGGCGCAATTCCGCGTCATCGAAGATCGTGAGCGTACGGCCGCGGATCTCGAACAGGCCCGCCCGCTGGAATTCACCGACCACCTTGCTGACGTGTACCGGCGTCAGCCCAGTCGCGTCGGCAATATGCCGTTGGCGGAGCGGAAATTCCATCGAGTTGCCGTGTCGCATGCCGCGCCTGGCGAGGCGATCTGCAATATTGACGATCAGCCGGGCAATTCGTTCGTCGGCGGTGCGGCGGCCAAGGTCGAGCGCCATTTGATCGAAGTGGATGCGCTCCTCGCTCCAGATCTTGGAGACCTTCTCCATCAAGTCCGTATTTTTGAACAAGACTGCTTTGACGTCGCTGCGCTTGAATTTGCGGTATTCCACCTCGGTAATCGCCTCGACAGTGCGGCCGGACATCGGTTCCAGCAGGCATGCCGCGGAGACTACGTCGCCTCCCAGGAGGAACGAAAGGGTTTGCCGGCGGCCGTCCGCCAACGTGATCGAGGACGAGGCCCAACCGCTGCAAATGAACGGAACGTATTCGGACCATTCTTTGTGGTGGAAGATCGTATGCCGGGCAGGAATCCGGTGAACGGTCGAAGCGACCGGCACCGAGCCGGGGAGCCATTGCGCCTCTGCGAATTTCTCCCGTATGTCGCCGCACAGACTCAATTGATAGGCTGGGCACACGGTGCAGCTAGAAATGCCCTCCGGCGAGCGTACGTCATCCTGGCCGCCCGATGCGTGAGCTCCAGACACCGCTCGGAGCTGAGTGGGGTTGCGGATTTCACCGCTGGATTGCTCGACGAACGACTCTGGGCTTGTCGTGTCTATATTGCCGTCGAATTGCCCGTTTCTTGCGACTTTCTGCCTTGCTGGGTTGGTCACTTCTGTGCCCCATTTGAAGAAACGGCGACGGCCGCTACAGTCTAGGACTTGCGCTTACGAGACCTACAACTCATACATGCAGCAACTACTTTAAGTATGCAGTTACATAACTTACATTTTTAAATATACTAATCTACCAGCCTACCGGCATTGACTTAGATCAATTGGCTTTGACCCGACGAATCACATGCAAAAACATCTATTCGTATTATACAGGCCGTGTATAGTACATTAAAGTTGACGCATGACCGTGGCTTTCGCATCAGATGAGCCGGATTGCCGTTATAAACAACAGTCACAAAACGTAGTATTTATCCTATCAGCGGCCCCGACCGATGATCCGCATGGTCGATTATTATCCTAGATTGTTAATTTGACGTGTATCCATTTTTAATCGCGATTTATCCCGGATCGCCGATTTTAGGTCGGCAGAACTAGGTCCCGGTCGCGTTTAAGTAAACATTACACAGAATGTTCGAGTTAATTGGCCCTATCCGTGCCAACCGAACGGCACGCGCAAGAATGCGCCGGCGTTCTTTGTCCGCCATGCGTCCGCATAGGCCGCTTGACCGCGCCCAATTGCTATTTGAGGCATTCTTACCGGCGTTCGCGCGGCGACCGGCAGGCGCCCGATGAAAAACGCCACCGTCAATCTGCGGAATTTGGTGATCCTTGTGGCGGACCCAAGTTCATATTGGCGGCGCGCTATTTACGGCATATTGCGCAGCTTCGGGGCGAACAAGGTCATCGAGGTGGAACACTCGATGGACCTGATCCGAATCTTGTCCAGCCAGAAGATCGACATTCTCATCTGCGATACGCAGATTCATCCGCACAACTGGCTCAAGCTCACGCAGATGATCCGCCGCAACGCGACCAATGAGAATCGCGCCGTGCCGATCCTGCTCATGTCCGGCGATACCAGCGAGCGGATCGTCAAGAACGCGCGCGATGCCGGCGCCAATATGGTGGTCGCAAAGCTGTTGTCTCCGAATATCCTCTACGACCGGCTTTGCTGGGTCGCTTTCAATCCACGTCCCTTCGTCGACTGCCCGACCTATTTCGGCCCCGACCGCCGCTTCAAGATCGAGGGCTATCCGGGCGGCGTCGGACGCCGCAGAGGCGACAAGATCATGAAAGTCGCCGAAGAAGCCGGCCCCGCCCTTGCCCAGGACGACATCGATAACCTCTTCAAGGCCGCCAAAAAAGAGCCGCAAGATGCGTGAGACCTCCAGCTCCGACGTGCGCATCTTCTTTGCCGACACCCGCTTCGAGAGAATGGCGCGCCGTCCCGGCGGCGTGCCGCGGGAAAAGGCCTTGGCGCGTGCGGATAAAATGGTCGACGAACTGAGGCTGGATTTTGGCGACTGGCTCGACCGGGAACTGCAAGAACTCAACGCGGCGCTTTCGAAAGCCGAAAGCGATCCGAACGATAACGTGGCACTCGAAGACGCCTGCCGCAATTGTGCGCAGCTGCAGGGCGTCTGCGCCGCCATGGATTACGGTCTCGTCACCTTCGTTGCCGAAAATCTTCGCAAAATCATTTCAACCGTCGTGAGCGGTGCGCCATACGATAAGGAAATGATCGATTGCCATACCGATGCGCTCCTGCTCGCGAAAACCGAACAGTACCACGCTTTGCGCCCCGACCAGGTACCAGAAATGGCCAGCGGCTTGCGCCGCGTTGTTGAACTCGCAGCCAAAACTTCAGGCGCGACGAAGAAATAAATCTTGCGCGGGCTGCGAGACGGGATGTCGGCAAGCTCCTTCGGTCGCGCTCAGACCGGTTTGGCGGTCTGACGGTTTTGGTGAAACTTTACAACCTGCAGCGCGGTTTCGCGCTTCAACTTCCCGTACACCATCCGGCACTGCTCGAGAATGTTGGCCGACATGCCGCGCTTGTCGGCCGACAGCATCAGAACCGCCTGTGTGGTTGCCCACGACAGCCCGATGGCTTTAGCGACGATCAGAACGGTCTCCGCACTGTCCTGCACCATGGCGCGCTCGACCACATCGATCGGCACGCCGCACATGATCGCAAGTGCGGCAGCAGTCTCCTCGAATTTTCCGGTCCGGGCGAACGCCACAATATTGCCTTCGGTGAGCCGACCGGCGGCCTGCATGGACTCGACCAGCACTTGCGCGGCGGCAAAATCCCGCGACGCAGTCGCGGTTTTCAACTGGATCGCGCTCGCAACCTCGGCGACAACATCGCGAACCTCGCGCGCATAGCCGGGGTTAGCCGCCTCGAGAGCCTGACGAACCGCACTCGATGCCGACGTCAAGAGCTTGAGGAATTGCTGCCGCGGAATTTCCGGCCGCGAACCGACGGCTTGCGCCAGTTCGTCGTCGCCTTCGGACCGCCGGACAAGCCTGACATAGCCGGTCTCGGAGAATTTCGCGCCAGCGTTCTGCGCCGTGCTCAGCGCCACATCGCGGTTGCCACGTTCGACGAGCACGTCGGTGATGGTCTCGGCAATGACCTTTCGCCTTGAAATCGCGAGCAGATGCTGCTGGCTCTTGGTTCTGGCATTTTCGACAAGAGTCACGTTATCGAGCTGCTCCGAGCGCGTGAGAACCGGGCCGGCGACGTCGATCGCGTCATCGAATGCCAGCGTACGAATCACCTGCGGCGGCGCATGCGGAAGCGCCGCAAGCCGGTCGGCCAGCGTAACGCGCGCAGAACGCTCAATATCGGAAATGAGATGCTTGAACACATTGTCGAAGACGGCAATGTGCTCCTTGGAAAATTGACTCGATCCAAAAACGAAAAGGTCCGTGATGCGACGAAGCGTTTTGGTGCGTCTTTCGGCCGAGCCGTGCGACAGCGCCTCTTCCAGTTCGTAGATAAGTGCGTTGTGTACGGTCATTGTCTGGCAGACCATATTGGTGTGATCGTCCGCGATATGGCCAATCCATCGCGGATCGAACGGCTCATAAATCCGAACTCATGCATGGCCACGTCCCCGCTGAGTGTCTTCACAACCTCGTCTTCCATGTGCCGCCTCGCGCGGCGACGCTTTGACTTGGCTAGTAGACCACGTCGACGTCGACCTGCGCCGCCTCCTCTTCGGATATCTCCGGGGCGGCAAACTCGGGTGGGTCGCCCTGCAGACGAGTCAAGAGACGGTCTTTGAGATCCGCCACGGTAATGGCGGAAATTACTTTCTCCTCGAGCAACGCGCGTTCATCGCTTCCCAGCGACCCAGCATTGGCTGCTTCCGCGTAACGTGTGAGCGCATCGCCGAGCGCTTCAAATTCCTGCTTGTGGCGATCAAAGCTCTGCAGCGTGACAATCAGTTCACGGTCGGGCCGGCCGCTCCCCATCACAAGTTTGGTGACCTGGTCGACGGTCTCCTCCAGACGCAACACATTATCGAGCAGGAGCGCGGCAAATACCGCGATGAACGCGCCAACGTCATTTTTCGAGTCTTCGCCTTTCACGACCGCATTCCCTCACTGAAACAACCGATCACGCCTGTATCCCGCTCTAAGCCGCTACGACAGTTTCCCCATGACCTGCTCTATTTTCTCGCGCAGGATAGCCGCAGTGAACGGCTTGATAAGATAGTTGTTGACGCCGGCCTGAGCCGCTTTGACCACCAACTCCTTGTCGCCGCGTCCGGTGAGCAGAATAAACGGAACCTTGCGAACCACGGGGTGCCCGCGCACCGCCCGCAAGAGACCAAGACCGTCCATCTCCGGCATATTGTAATCCGAGATAATCAGGTCGAGCGGCTGCAACGAGGCGATCTCCATCGCCTGCTTGCCGTGCTCCGCCTCGTGGATGTGCCGAAATCCGATCTCTTCCAGCGTCATGCGGGTCATTTGCCGCACGCTGTTCTGATCGTCGACAACGAGTACCTTGATAGCAACTGCGTTTGGCATTCTCGTCGCTCCTGAGCGGCAGCCCTGCCGTCGTACACGGCGGGCACCGAATAATTCGAATCGTCAGTTTACCGCGAACTTTGCGGCGGGTGCAGCATTCGTGGTCATGGTAGTGCCTAACGGAGAGTTAACGGCAAGATCGGACAGCTTCTCGACGTCAAGAATGAACGCGACGCGCCCATTTCCAAGAATTGTCGCGGCGGCAATTCCAGGCACGGAGCCGTAGCTCTCTTCTATGCTCTTGATCACCACCTGCTGGTGTCCGCACAACTCATCGACAACCAGACCGAACCGTGAGCCTTCGCCCGCATCCGTAATGATGACGACGCTGTCGCCGGAGTCGCCCGCATTCGAACCGATTTCCAGCAGATCGCCGAGCAGGACAAGCGGCACGAATTCCCCGCGCAAGTGGAGCATGCCGCTCGTACCGATCAGGTTGCTCACCTCGGAGCGTGCGGGCCGCAGGCATTCGACGATCGACGACAGCGGCATCACGTAGGTCTGCTGTCCGGTCTTGATGACCATGCCGTCCATGACCGCCAGCGTCAGCGGCAGCGCCAATTGGATCGTCATGCCGCGGCCACGCTCCGACTTGACCGATATTCGGCCGCCGATGTCCTGGATGTTGCTGCGGACGACGTCCATACCGACGCCGCGGCCGGAAATATCCGAAATTGTTTCGGCCGTCGAAAATCCGGGCAACATGATGAGATTGCTGATCTCATCTTCGGTAAGCGTTGCGTCGGCGCTGACGAGACCTTTTTCCCGCGCCTTCTTGAGTACGCGTTCAGAATTGATTCCCGCGCCGTCATCCTTGATCTCGATGACGATGCGGCCGCCGCGATGCTCGGCCGAAAGCCTGATGGTACCTTCCTCGTTCTTGCCGGCGGCCAACCGGTCAGCCGGCAATTCGATGCCGTGGTCGACCGAATTGCGGATAATGTGCGTCAACGGGTCACCCAACCGCTCGATGATCGACCGATCGACCTCCGTTGTCTCGCCGACCATTTCCAGGCGGACTTTCTTGGCTGTCTTGGTCGACAGTTCGCGGACAAGCCGAGGCATCCGCTGGAACACCGAACCCACCGGCTGCGCGCGCATGGACATGACGCTGTCCTTCAGCTCACGCGTATGGTGGATCACTTCTTCGAGAATTTGCGATAAGCGGCCGCTGGTGCCTTCCGGCAATTCCTGGACGATCTGTCCAAGCATGGCTTGGGCAATGACGAGTTCGCCCACCATGTTCACGACACGATCAATTCGTTCCAATTCGATTCGGGTGGTGGTGGCCGCCGCTTTGGCAGTAGGGGTCCGAGCCGCAGGTGCGGTCTCGACGCGATCGCCGACCGCGGCTACCGGTGCCGGTTTGTCAGCATTCATATCTGGCGCCAGCGGCGGGGCGACGATGTGTTGTTCTTCCGCCACGGGGGCGGACGGCAGGACACTTTCCGGCACGCCGACAGGAATTGAAGCGGCGGTCGTGTCGACGATCTCAAGATCGCAATCGTCGATGACGAACTCGAAGACTTCGTCGATCTGCGCACGCGGAGCCGACGTTTGCAGCGTGCCAGTCCACCAGATGTGCGGATGATCGGCGTCAAGCTCGGTCAACTCGGGCAGGCCGTCCAGATGAGCTACCAGATCGAGCGTGCCCAATTTGCGCAGGTTGCGGAGGATATAGAGCGGCTCGTTCGCCTTTTTCAACATCTCCGGCTTCGGCCGGAAGGTGATCGCGTAGGTTCGCACGACATCCGCGGCGTCCGAGTCGACCAAGTCGACCGACACCGGGGTGAAGTCCATGGGAACCGGAGTAAAATCGAGTCCCTCAAACTCGGCCGGCGCCGGGGAGTCGTCTCCCGCCGCGCCCTGGCTGTCTTGTTCGATGATGTGTTCAAGCGCGGTGCGGCATTCGCTGCCAAAGCCCGAGGGCACGGCTTCGCCGGCCTGAGACATCTGGACAAGGTCGGACAGCACGTCGCTGGCGGACAACAGGACGTCCATCGTTTCAGGCGTCGCCGTCAGGCTGCCGCGCCGGACGCCGTCAAGCAAAGTTTCGAAAACATGCGCAAATCCGACCAGCGCTTCGAAACCGAAGATGCCGGCGCCGCCCTTGACCGAATGGACCGCGCGGAACACCGCGTTGACCGTGTCGTCCGACGTGTGGCCCTCGCGGATCTCCGTCAGCCCAGCCTCAATCTGCTGCAGGGCCTCGTTACATTCTTCGAAGAATGTCTGCTTGAGTTGGTCCAAACTTGCCATAACTAAAAGCCCTTACCCGTTGCCTACGGAGCAACCTTGCGTACTGTCTCGACTAGCCGGTCCGGATCGAATGGTTTGACCATCCATCCGGTGGCACCCGCCTCGCGTGCGAGATTTCTTTTGTCCGCCTCGCTTTCGGTGGTCAGGACCAGGATCGGCGTCGTCTTATGGCTCGGATTTTTGCGCAGCTGCCGGATGACTTCGTAGCCGTCCATCCTCGGCATATTGATGTCGGTGATGACGACATCGACCCGCTCGTTGACGAGCACGTCGAGCCCGTCTTGGCCGTCGACCGCCTGCAGAACGTCGAAACCAGCCTCGGCCAATGTCAGCATCAGCATATCGCGCATTGTCTTGGAATCGTCGATGGTCAGAATTCGTTTGCTCATGACGTTCTCGCTGCTTTGCCGAACATTGGCATCGTCGGGATTAGCCAGCGTGCCGCCGTTGCTGGCGATGTGGGGCGGAACATTTGCGACCGAACCATTGCCTTGCTCTGAAGCCTGAATTGACTGATCGCCAGGACCCCGGCTCCACTTCAAATCGATGCCGAGGTCCTCAAAGGCCGAAGTAAAGGCCGCCGACGGATTCTCAATCGATATCCCGCCGCGGTACGCTTGTGCGGACAGCAGCACTTGAACGCAGGGGACCGTCAGAGTTTCCACGAACGACGCATCAATGCCGAGCGGACGTTCCTCGCTCACGCTCTGCTGTAGCGATGCGCAAAGGCCTTCGGCCGCCGCTAGATCAAGAATCTCCGGCAAAACCATTCGTGCTGTATTCGCGTCGTTGCTCATAGACTTGACCTGCTGCTCAGTTTCTATCGAACGCGTATTTCAATCAGCTCGCGCGCGACGCGGCACCTGCTTGGACTTCTCGCGCGTGCGTTTTTGGATCCGTCTCGCAGGCGCTCATGATTGCGTCGGCCATGCGCGACAGCGAATGTTGATGCATCACGGCGCCCCGATCGAAAGCGACTTTCGGCATGCCGTAAATCAGCGACGAAGCTTCGTCCTGACCGAGCGTGGTGGCTCCTGCCGCGCGCATTTCGAGGAGACCTTCTGCACCATCCTTGCCCATGCCGGTCAGAATCGCGGCAACCGCGGCGTTTTTTGCCACGCGGGCAAACGAGCGGAACAGGACGTCCACGGACGGGCGGTGGCCGGAGACCGTTGGCCCGTCGTTCAAGCAGCAGCGATAGACGCCCGCACTGCGGACCAACTCCAGGTGATGCGCGCCGGGAGCAATATAGACGTGGTTGGGCTCGATAACTTCGTTGTGCACCGCCTCGGATACCGTCATCGGGCATTCCTTGTTGAGGCGTTCCGCGAAAGCGGCGGTGAAACGCGGCGGCATGTGCTGCGTAATGAGGACCGGCGGACACTCGGCCGGCATGTCCATCAGCACGACCTTCAGCGCTTCCACGCCACCGGTCGATGCACCGATCGCGATAATCCTGTCCGTGTGGCTCCGCGGTCGATCGCGACGCGGCGGATGAGCGACCACCGCAGCCCGGCGCGCGCCGACGCGCGCGCCAGCTGCGGATTTGACCTTCGCTTGCAGTTCGGCGGCGATCCCAATCAACGCGTTTGAGACGTCCACCGTCGGCTTGGCGATGAAATCGACGGCGCCGATCTCAAGCGCCTCGAGGGTGATTTCGGCACCGGCCTGGGTCAGCGTGGACACCATAACAACCGGCATCGGCCGCAGCGACATGATCTTGCGCAGGAACGTCACGCCGTCCATGTTCGGCATCTCGACATCAAGCGTGATGACGTCGGGATTTAGCTCCTTGATGCGTTCGCGCGCGATGAAAGGGTCGCTGGCTTCGCCGACGACCTCGATCTCGGGATCGGCGCTCAGCAACATCGTTAGCAGCTGACGAATGACAGCCGAATCGTCGACTATGAGAACCCGTACTGGTTTGGTCATGTGATTGCCCATCACTGGTCGAACAGTTGAATGTCGCCGGCCGTCGTGCGTGTCGACAGACGACGGACGTATTCGGTTTCTTCGCGCGCGACGGCGACGGACTCGCCGGTTCCCAGCAATCGGCGGACTACCTTTCCGGTCGCTGGCGTATAGTGAATGCGCCGCGGCAGTTGTCCGCCGAGATCCTGGGCTACGCACCGTAAGCCTTCGGCCTCGAGGTAGCGCAGAATAAATTCGGAATTTTCAGTGCCGATTGCGTTGTTGCTGTCGGTGACATTGCCGCCGCCGAATACCTTGATCTCCAGCGCGTCGCGGGAGCAGCCGGCCTTCATCAACTCATTGATCAGCTTTTCCATGGCAAAGTTGCCGAAGCGCGTCGACTGGAGATCGCCGGCCCACTTACCGGCATGGCTGTGCGGCAACATGAAGTGGTTCATGCCGCCAAGGCCGGTCCGACGATCGCGGATGCAAGCCGCGACGCAGGAGCCGAGCACCGTCACAAGGACTTCGTCCGGTTTCGACGTGACGTAAAACTCACCTGGGAACACTTTCACCATCCAGCCGGCGCTTGCCTGGTCGTAAAAGCGGCGCGTCGCGATCGCGTTAGCGCCGTTTACTACCCCGCTATCGGCGGGCTGACGTAGTGCCGTCGCTCCGCTCACGCTTGCCTCCGGTAGGTCGTCCTGCCGATAAGCCGCAGTCCGGGATGCGAGCCGATCAACGATTCGGAATGCCCGATATACAGCCAGCCACCCGGCTTGAGCTTCTGCGTGAAGCGTTCAACGAGCGCGGTCTTGGTCGGGCCGTCGAAATATATCATCACGTTGCGGCAGAAGATGGCGTCGAAATTGCCGGTGAACGGCCACGGTTCCATGAGGTTGAGGCGGCGGAAGGTCACGAGACTCCGGATATCGCGCTCGACCTGCACTTGTTCGCTGTTGCGATCGCCGCCAACCGGCTGGAAAAATTCGCGGTAAGTCTTGGGCACTTCGTCGATCGAGTTGGCGGGGTATTCACCGCGCGCGCCTTTGGCGATCACTTCGGTGTCGATGTCGGTTGCCAATATCCGTACGTCGTGGCGATCGATGTCGCGAATCTCGCGTTTGAGCACGACCGCTGCCGAGTACGGCTCCTCTCCGGTCGAACAGCCGGCCGACCAAACCCGCAGACGATGCCCCACCTTCCCATGCGCCGCTTGCACAAATGGAACGGCAACGTGAGTCCGGAAGTGATCGAAATGATGCACTTCGCGAAAGAACTTCGTGAGATTGGTGGAGATTGCGTTGATAAAGCCTTCCAGCTCGGAGGCGTTGGCCGCCAGATATTCGCGATAGTCGCGGAACGACGTCAGGCCGAGGACGCGCAAGCGGCGCGACAAGCGGCTGTAGACAAGGTTGCGTTTGCTGTCCGCCAGAGCAATTCCGGCCTGCTCATAGGCGAATTGCACCAGGCCACGGAAGTCGGCGTCGGAAAATGCAAACTCGCGCGCGGGCTCGACGACGGCAGGCTCGCTAAGCGCGAGCGCCGTCCCAGCTCCGCGAATGTCACGCGACATGCTTGTAGCTTTCATTGTTCGGTTCTGCCGTGCCAGAACGGCCAAGCACCTCACTATCGAAACGGAAGAACGAAACGCGTTCATCCATCGCCTTGGCCTGATGCTCCAGCGTCTTGGCGGTGGCCGCGTTCTCCTCCACCAGCGCCGAGTTCTGCTGCGTGACGTCGTCCATCTGGGTTAACGCCTTATTGACCTGCTCAATACCGCTCGCCTGTTCGGCGCCGGCATTGGCGATTTCGGCGACGAGTTCGGATACCTTTTTGATGGACTCCACGATTTCGTGCAGCGACGCGCCCGCCTTGTTGACGAGATCGACGCCCTCTTTCACCTGGCCCGAACTGTTGGTAATTAGGTCCTTGATGTCTTTCGCCGCCTGCGAGGAGCGCTGCGCTAGGCTGCGCACTTCGGAGGCAACGACCGCGAAGCCGCGCCCCGCCTCGCCAGCGCGGGCGGCCTCGACTGCGGCGTTGAGGGCCAACAGGTTGGTCTGGCGGGCTATCTCATCGATCACACCGATGATGTCGGAGATTTTTCGCGAGGAATCCTCAATCTTGGCCATGGCATCAACGGCCTTGGCCGCTACCTGACCACCACGATCGGCGAGATCGCGGGTAGTAATAGCAGACTGATTAGCCTCGTGGGCATTCTCGGCGTTCTTCTTCACGGTTGCCGATATCTCTTCCATCGAAGCGGACGTTTCCTCCAGGCTCGCCGCCTGTTCCTCAGTACGCTGCGAAAGGTCGGTGGTGCTGGTCGAGATCTCGGCCGACGCGTTGGTGACTTCGTGCGCCGAAGCCTTGATGTCGGCAATGATCGAACCGATTTGGTCCGCCATCGTGTTGGCGTCGTCCTTCAGCTTGCCGAACATCCCGTGGTAATTGGCTTTGATGCGTTGGGTCAGATCGCCGCCGGCGAGCGCGCTCATCATGCGGGCCAAATCGTCAAGAGTCTTGCCGGTGTTCTCGCACAACGAGTTCATCGCAGTAGCAAGATTGAGCATGAAGCCCTTCTTGCCCTCGAGCGGAACGCGGTTGCCGAAGTCACCGTCGACCGCGGCTTTGACGATGTTGTCGATCTCTTCTTCGATCGCCAGTTCGATCGTCTCGTTACGCCATTCCACCACGGTGCCAGCGCGCTTGCCGTGCTGATCGATGACCGGGGTCGCGATGTGCTTGAACTTCAGGCCGCTGATCTCTATGCGGGATTCCCGCCGTTCGGTCATCTCATCCATAATCTTGCGCTGATGGGCGGAATCCTTATGGAACACGTCCATGTTGACGCCGATGAGTTTGCTGCTGTCGAATTGCGGCAGCACCTTGCGCACCTCGGATTCGGCCTCGCGCAACATCTCTTGCAGAGTCGAATTCACGTACACGACATTGTAGTCCTCGTCGGCGACCATGACGTTCGAACTTACGACGTCGAGCGCCGAACGCGCCCGCAGATTGACGACTTTCTGTGCAATCGATTGCTTGAATATTTCGGTCGCCTTGGCGATATCGCCGACCTCGTCGCCGCGATTGGTGTAGGGCACGTCGACGATATGGTCTTTGGTCAATTCGACCAGGACATCCGCCATCTTAACGAGGGGTCGCGAAACGCCGCGGCTGATGAGGAACGACGCCACGCAGCCGACGACAACCGCGATCAACGTGATGATCGCAAGTAGTCTACTATCTCGATCCTGGCCACGATCATTGAGAGCGACCTCCCGGTCGCGGACTTCCTTGCTGGAGTCGATCAGATCGTCGGTCAGATTTGCGATCGTCGTAAACGAGCGCGTAGCGCCCATCATCAATGTCAAGGCGGTGCCGGCATCGCCGTCAGCCATGTCGATGACGCCCTTGGACTGCTTGATGTAGCTCGCAACCGCAGCCTTGAGCTTGGCGATTGACTCGCCCGTCTTGCCTTTGTTGAATTCTGGATCCTCGAGCGCCTTCAGCTTTTCCGATACGTCGGTTAACCCCCTAAGAGCGGTGTCGCCAAGGGTCTTGATCTTCTTGTTATCAGTCTCGTTGGCCGCCGTCGCCATGAGACGATAGAGGTGAACCTGCGATGTCCACGCCGAACCGGAAAAGTCCGCGACGACTTCCGCCTGCCGCACCGGACCTACCATGAGCGCATGGACCTTGGCCTGGTTGGCACGCTGGACAAGGAAAGCATAGACCCCGATTCCGATCAGAACTACGATCAGGAATGCAGGGTTGGCCATGACTTTCCATCCGAGACGTAAATTCGCGAACCAGGTCAACATCGGTCTAGCCTTTTCGTTTCGGTGCGATCGTCGCACTCAGAAGAAAGAAGCGGGGCCGCGGCACGGCACCGCTTTGTTTCATTATTGCTTGTACACGCCGGAGCAAATGATGGCCGTGCCTTCCACGTCGCAGTAAGCTTGCTTTGGCTCGATCTTCTTGGTCACCGGATTCACAAACTTGTAATCCTGCCAGAAGGTCTTCTGCTTCGCCGCGAGCGCCATACGCTCTTTCACGTAGGGCTTGCCGTCGACGTCCGTCGCTTCGGACATATCTTTGCCGATGAGCTTCACGTTGGCGCCGTGCGCCAGCACCTTGCCGCTCGTGCTATAGACGAGGACATACAAATCGCGGTCGGTGAAATCGCCCGGCTTCTTGTCGAACGCGGCGAAGGCCTTCTCGGCACCTTCCTTCTTGTAGAAGGCGACGGCCTTGTTCACCATCGCCACGGCTTCATCCTTGGTGGCAAATTCCCCGCACCACGCTGGGAAGCTGACACCAGCAGCAATTACAACTGCAGTCACAATTTTCGTCATCTTCATTTCATTTCCTCCTTCAGGCTAAGCCCCCACTCAGAACTCTTTCCAATCCGGCTCTTGGTTGACCGCGGTTGCGAGCGCGGCCTGCATGCGGCGGACCGGCCCGCCAGCATTTGTTGCCGCGGCGGCGCGCTTGGGCGCCGCAGCGGGTTGTTGTTTGGGCGCTGCCGGTTGCTTCACCGCGGCCGGTCCACGCGACGGCGGCGCTGCAGCCGGGCGCGGTGCGCGGGCGGCCGCGGGCTGCGCGGCGTGCTTTGCCGCCGGCCGATCTTCGGCAACGGCATGGAGCTTGAAGAACGAGACCTGCTCGTCCATCGCCTTGGCCTGATGCTCCAGCGTCTTGGCGGTGGCCGCGTTCTCCTCGACCAGCGCCGAGTTCTGCTGCGTCACCTCATCCATTTGCGTCAGCGCCTTGTTGACCTGCTCGATGCCGGTCGACTGCTCGTTGCTGGCACTGGCGATGTCGGCGACGATGTCGGCCACCTTCTTGATCAACTCGACGATCTCGGTCAGCGCCGTGCCGGCCCGGTTGACTAGTTCGACGCCGCCTTTGACCTGGTCGTTCGAGTTGGTGATCAGGTCCTTGATGTCCTTGGCAGCTTGCGAGGAGCGCTGCGCCAGGCTGCGCACTTCGGAGGCAACGACCGCGAAGCCGCGGCCGGCTTCGCCGGCGCGTGCGGCTTCCACCGCCGCGTTGAGCGCCAAGAGGTTGGTCTGCCGCGCGATCTCGTCGATGACGCCGATGATGTCGGATATCTTGCGCGAGGACTCCTCGATCCCGGCCATGGCCTGCACCGCCTGGGCAACCACTTGGCCGCCGCGGTCGGCGACGTCCCGCGTAGCGCTGGCCGATGCATTGGCCTGCTGCGCGTTCTCGGCGTTATTCTTCACCGTGCTGGCGATTTCTTCCATCGAGGCGGAGGTTTGTTCCAGGCTCGCCGCCTGTTCCTCGGTGCGTTGCGACAGATCGGTCGTGCTGGTGGAAATCTCCGCCGAGGCGTTGGTGACTTCAGCCGCCGAGGCCTTGATCTCGGCGATGGTCGCCCCGATGCGATCAGCCATGGTATTCGCGTTGCTCTTGAGGATCGCGAAATTTCCCTGGTAGTCGGCCGTGATGCGTTGCGTGAGATCGCCGCCGGCGAGAGCGCCGAACATTCTCACCAGATCATCGAGCACGCCCGAGATATTGTCGCAGAGCGAGTTCATCGTCGTGGCAAGGTTGAGCATGAAATCCTTCTTGCCATCGAGTGAAATGCGCTTGGAGAAGTCGCCGCCAACTGCGGCCGCAGCGATATCGGCGATTTCCGATTCGGTCGCCTTTTCGACGGTCTCGTTGCGCCATTCGACAATCGTTCCAGCCCGCTTGCCATGCTTGTCGATGACCGGGCAGGCCACCAGATTAAATTTCTGGCTACCGATCGTGATGTGGGTTTCATGATTTCCCGTCAGCGAATCCAGAATTTTCCGTTGATGAGCGGGATCCTTGTGGAACACGTCCATGCTGGCGCCGAGCAGCTTGCCGGCCGTGAAATTGGGCAGCGCCTTGCGCAGCTCGGATTCGGCTTCGTGCATCATGCTTCGCAGGGAGTCGTTTGCGTACATGATGTTATAGTCGGTGTCCGCAACCATGATGTTCGAACGGACCACATCGAGCGCCGAGCGCACCCGCAGATTGATCACTTTCTCCGCGATGGACTGCTTGAATACCTCCGTCGCCTTGGCGATGGCGCCAACTTCGTCGCCGCGCGTGGTGAAGGGCACATCAACGATGCGGTCGTTTGTGAGTTCGGTTAAAACGCCGGCGATCTTGCGGATCGGCCGGGCAACAACGCGCCCGAACACCAACCAAATCGCAGCCAGCATGACCAATATTGCCGCGACCGCGCCGCCTGCCACGGCAATGACGCGCTGCCTTGAGGCGGCAATGTCGGCGCTAGCGAGCCGGCTGCTCGAGAACACGGCGATCACTTCGCCGTCCTTCGTTCCCATGGCGGCGCCGTGGCAACTGACGCAGTTCGGCTGCTTCATCAGCGGGCTGCCTTCCACGATCGGAATGCTGTAGCGGTAGGTATTGTCGACGAAGCGCCCGACCGGTTGACCGGTTCGCAAAACCTCGTCGTCGATGGCGTCGTGCGAGACTTTCGCGGTGTGTTTGGGATCCGTCTTGGCCATGTAGGAGACGATCCCCGGTCCCCAAACTGCCCAGAGTTTGCTGTCTTGCTCGCGGTTGCGACTTTCAAACCAGCCGTCGAAAACCTTGATGGCGACGTTTTGCGGATCTTCAAGCCGCAGTCTCATCGCGCTCTCGACCAGAGAGTTCAGCGAATTCACCTCATTCTCGGAGGACAATCGCAGCTTCTGTTCCAGACCTGAATATTCAAGGTAGCTGACCACCGCTGCACCCGAGAGCGCGAGCGCCATCAGCCCAATACCGAACACCAGCATGAACTTCGCCTGCAGCTTCAAACTATTCCAAAATTTCGGCACTTAAGTATCTCCCAACGGGTCTATCGCGTTGTGCTCCGAGATTTGATTCAGCTGAGTCATGAAATGGCCAAGTGCTTCTCGGGTTTGACTAGAACGGCCGCAGCCATGACTGCGATGACAGACTTTAGAAGTACGTTGACTGAGATTCGGTTGATCACGTTTGTCTCGTTTTGAGTCAGAATTTCTTGTTGTTCCGTCGTTGCCCACGATGGCGTTTTTCACGTCGGCGCTTCGACGCATTCTCTATTTTTTGTCGATCTCCACGTCGCGGGACGAGTTGAGTTTGATCGCGGACCAACTTTCGCGAAATGGTCGGCGAGCATCCTCACTCATCTCAATTCCTTTGTGCCGAGGATTTCGATTCGCCGGAAGGACGGTCGGCGTCACCGTCGTGCACCGACAGCAAATTGCGAAGATCGATCAGCGCGATCATGGTGTTGTCATGCGTCACCAGGCCGGACAGGAAGTCCGAGGTCGTCGCCTGCGCCGTGCGCGGTACCGGCTGAATTTGACTTGCGTCGATCGACACGATGTCGAGCACGCGGTCGCCGATCAGGCCAACCTGGCGGCCGCCGATCTGCACGATAATCACGATGTGCAACGGCGTCGTCTCGGTCAGCCCCTGGCCAAAGCGGCAGCGCAGATCGACGATCGGCACGATGGCGCCGCGCAGGTTGAGCACGCCGCGCACGTATTCCGGCTGTTTCGGCAGATGGGTGATATCCGACCAGCCCTTGATCTCGCGCACCGCCATGATGTCGACGCCATACTGGTCGTCGCCAATGGCGAAGCTGATGAATTGCGTTTGCGCCGTGGCATTTTGCGCGCCGCCGGCACCGCTCCAATTGTTCGGATTGAGTTGGCCGGTGGGGGCTTCTGGTGACGCAACTGCTTGATTCATGTGCCTATGGCTCGCTGCTTACGACTTGTTGCAGGATTGGTTTCTTCCCGACGTCTGGACGGTTTTCGGAATTGGCGCAGGCAAAACGTGCAACCGTGCAGACAGCAGAACCCCGCACACGCGCGGTGTTCCGGCGCAAAATCTAAGTTAATGCTGTGAGGAAAGGCTTTAAGAGGATATAGATTTGAAACGTTATCGTAGATAGATAATTTAGATTAAGATTTTTTGGGTGGGCTATCGCTTAGAAATTCATCAGGAAACTCTCTTCCGACATTCACTCGCCATGGCCGCTTACCGCCACTGCCGTTAAATTTGGTTCTTTGCCGTTAAGCCTATATTGCCGATTTTCCCCTAAGCATCATCGGTCAATTCCTCCGTCCTCCCGAAAGGCGAAATCGGTCGCCGATCGGGGTAGAATTAAAATGGCATCAGAAGCACGATCGTTGATTGTTGAGCTTGACGCCGCCGTCGGCAGAGCTTCGAATTCTTGGCGTTCCGAGTTGCTGCGGCGCGTAACGGATTTGCTTGTCGGCGACGTTGAAAAATATTCGGATCACCAGATCGCGATCTTCGGCGACATTATGAGTTGTATGATCGAGAACGCGGAAACTCCAGCGTTGGTCGAGCTAAGCACGAGGCTGGCACCCCTAAGCCGCGTGCCCATGAATGTGATCACCAGCTTGGCACGTAACGACAATATGGCTGTCGCCGGTCCAATCCTCGAATGTTCAAGCATGCTTTCGGACGATACCCTTCTCGATATCGCCATGACGAAATGGCCCAATCAACTCGCCGCGGTTGCGGGCCGCGAAGGGCTCACCGAAACGATTACCGACCTGCTCATCGACCGTGGCAATGCGGACGTCATGCACAAACTGATCAGCAACCACAGCGCTCGCATTTCCGAGGTCGGCTTCGTTCGATTGATTGGCCAAGCAAAGACGGACAAGACGATCGCCGCAGCGATTGCGACCCGGACCGATCTGCCGCTCGAACTCACGCCATTTCTCAAGCTGACGCTATCCTGAGCGGCCGATTAAAATGGCCTACTGGTTCCGGGCAGCCTGCCAGGAGCCGGCCGCAAAACTGTCCGCCTGTGCGCCGATCTCCTCAGGGCCGATGATATTTGGTAGCGGGGGAGGGACGCGCTACCACATTCCAAACACCAGCCGAATCTCCTTGAAAATCAATTAGTTCGCCCGAATAGGGTTGCGAGTTGGAGGGTGAATCATCCGCCTGTGATGATTCATCGACATTCCCCTCGCCGTCCGGAAAGGCGAACATGGCACGGCCCGGTTATCTCTGCCGCCGCGACGGCGGCCGCTATTATCTACAGCTAAGATTGCCTCGGAGCGCTTTTGCTCTTTACGGCCGCAAAATTCTGCGCGCGTCATTGAGAACGTCGGATTTTGATGAAGCGCGGAGGCGGCTGGTGGACAATCTCGGCTGGGCGCAGGAGCTGGTGGCAGCACCAGATCTCGAAGCGGCGGGTTCCGTCATCCATCGGCGGCTGACCGCCTATACAGCCGTCGGGGCGCCGCAGAGCGAGCGAGCGCTCGCCGAACGGCTCGCGTTCGAACACCAGACGCGCCACTACATGGGCCGCGCGCAAGAGCGCGGCTTCGAGTTCGCGCGGCGCTTCGAGTTCTTCGCCAGCCGCTGGGTCACCTTCGTCGACCAGAACAAGACCGCCGAAACGGAGCTTACCCGTCTAGGCCGACAACATGACTACGAGCGCGGCCGGACGGACGCGGCGACGGCTGCGGCGCAGGGCTGGACGCCCATTCCCGCAGTGGCCCCCTTGCCCGTTCCGTCGGCGCCGACCGCCGTTGGGCTGTCGGATGCGGTCCATCAGACCATCGACGCCATCGTCAAGGCGGAGGTCGGCAAGCACGTCGCAAGCCTCACCGCCGCGGTTCCCGCCAATACCGGCATCGAGCCGACCGCCGCGCCCCTGGTGCCGGCGTCCGAGCCGACCGGTCTGAAGTTGTCGCAGGCACTCAAACTGTACCTGGCGCCACCGGGCAAAAAGCGCATGCACAAGACGAAAGGTCGGGCGGACACCGCGGCGGTTGTCCAATTCGCTGTCGATTTTTTTTGCGATCCGGTTTTCGACAACATCACAATGGCTGATGGGGATCGGCTCGACGAGGCGCTGACCGACATCCCGCATACCAAGGGGCTCCCGGGTGATTGCCGCTCCCTTTTTGCGCGCTACAGGTACGCGCAGGATCATGGCTGGGAGGAGCTGACCCGTGTGACGATCACCACCGTCGAGAAACGTTACCACTACGGCCTCGACAAATTCCTCAAGTGGGCGGGGAAGAAAGAGCTTTATCGGCGCGAGCTGCCGAAGTTCATCTGCATCGACGAAGAGAACAAGTTGCCATTGCCGCGTGATGCCTTCGAGAACAAGGAGCTCATTGCACTGATCTCGCTCGCGCTGTTTACCGGTTGCGCCGGCATCAATCGCATCTGGACGCCGGGAAAATACCTTGTGCAGTCGCATATTTACTGGGGGTATCTTGTCATGATGCTGACCGGCATGCGGCCGGGCGAGATCGGCCCACTCGCCTGCGCCGACATCGTGACAGACGGCGAAAACTACTTTTTCGATTTGCGCCCGTTCAACGCGCGAAATGGCCGCGTCGCACTCAAGGACGTGCGAGACCTCAAATCCAATTCCGCCGGCCGCGTCGTGCCGATCCATCCGCTGTTCATCGAGCTTGGGCTGCTCGACCGCATGCATGAGCTGGAAACCATCGGCGAAAAGCGGCTGTTTCCAGAATGGGAAAAGTTCACGCGCGGCGACGGCACGGTGCGCTGGAGCCAGCCCCTGACAAAAAGTTGGCAGCACGTCAAAACGATCCTACAGGCGCGAGCCGATGTGACGCTTTACAGCTTGCGGCATCTGGTCGCCGAGTGGCTCGACAATGCCAGCGTCGCTCAGCGCACACGCGACCGCATCCTCGGTCACGCGGGGAACGTGCCGGGAGGCTACGGACGCAAGGGCATGCTCGACGCGGCGCAAGTGGCAGCGATCCATGCGGCCGACCCTCCGGTGATCCAGAAAATGCGCGAAATCCTGCTGCCGGCAAAGCAGCGGGCGGACCGCGGCGAGCTAGCCATCCTGAAACCCTGGCTCACGGCTAGGGGGGCCTAAGTCGCCCGGCCGGCGGCGGCGCCGCCGGAGTGCCGATCCGGCGGACGGGCACCAGGATCCACTCCTCCGTTGTCGGTGCCTCTCTACGAGCCCCGCGCGGCCGTTTCCGAGGGCCCCTCGGCAACTCGGCCGGGGCCGGCCCCGGTCGGATGGCTGCCCGTTCAGGCGACGAGGCTCACCGACACTTCGGGTTCCAGTTCGGCCAGCCGCGCCCGCAGCGCGGCGATTTCGGCAGCGTGCTGGGACCGCTCGGCAAGCACACGGGCCTTGAGTGCGGCCAAGGTGGCGCGGAGATCCGCGTTCGGCTTGGCGTAGGCCTGCCGGACGCGCCGCTCGGTCTCCACCGTGATCCGCGCGCACTACCGATCAAGCTCCGCCCGCCGCAGTCCCATCTCATAAACGAACGCCATGCGCTTGGCATCGAGTTTGGCGTTGAGCCGGGCTTCCCGTTCCGCCATCAGCTTCTGCATCTCGTGCCCGCGCCGGCTGACCCGCGCCCGGCGCGGGCCGTAGCGGTCGTGGCGGTTCAGTTCACTGCGCTGGTGCAGGCATATCAACCTTCTTCCACGAACCGTCGGGATTAAAGGACGTCATTCGCTCGGCGAGGCGGGCGGTGTGTGGTCCTAAATCTTTCTGATAGATTTGACCATTGTGACTGACAATGAACGTCATCACTCCAGAATTTCTGTACGCCCCCGGGTAGGCAACCAGAGCAAAGCCGCCAATCATTTTGCCCTTCACCACGTACTCTAATTCTCCATCAGGCGCGGCAGCCCCCTGCTTGGTGAGGATCTTGTAGTAATAGCCGTGGTAGGGTGTTCGCCCGCCACCAAACTGATAGCCCTGATTTGTTGCCTCGGCGAACAATTCTCCGAGCGGGCTTGGATCATTGCTTTGGGCGTCTGGCCAATACAGTCCATCCTTCTTGCCCGGGCTGCTGACGATGCGCTGCGCATAGATGCCCTTCCCGGCACCGGTGCGATCCTTATCAGCGTAGTCGTTCTGCGCATCGGCATACGCAAGACAACTCTGGATTACGTCTAGCTCATTTTTTCCGATGCGACGCGCGAGAATTTCCTCGCGGCCGGCAGCCGTGTCGAAACGCCACATTCCCTCTTTGCGGACGAGAGGTATCGGAAGCGGAAAATCCTCTTGTCCAATGACCATGACGGCTTTGTTATCGCCCTCCATCGCAATGTCGTGCTTTGCGTCATAGGCGGCGACAAATTTCTGGCGCGCTGCGGCATCGGCGACTTCGTCGCCTGAAGAGACAATGTCATCACCGTCCGGGCCCAAGACCGTCACAATCGCCTTCCGGTCACCCGTTTTGGCTGCGCTGACAAGAGCGCTGGCAGCCTCGTCGGGGGTCTTGAAGGCTTGCTGGGCGCTGACGACGGATGCGGCTGTGCAGAGGAACGCCGCTAGCGTCAATGAAACAAGAGTTCTCGGCATGACATCCTCACAAGCGCATGAATATTTCAGTGTGAAACAGGAACGCCGGCCGGCACATGCGCGCCGGAGGCAATCCACTGCTCGTAGGTCTGAAACTTGACGCCCACCTTGTCGTAGAAGACCCGCAAATAGCCATCCTGGCCCTGCGTGACTGCGTCAGGCTCAATCAGTTGCACATCCTGCGCCAGAACACCGACATAGGCTTTGTCGCTGCCATTGTAGCTGAAGCGATAGAAGCCAATGCCGTTGGCAAGATGGCCGAGAAGAACGATATCGTGCTTGAGTGCGATGTCCGACCGCCGTCCACCGCCACCACCACCGCCACCACCACCACGGCCGCCGCCACCACCACCGACACGGCCACCACCACCACCGCCACCGCCGAGACTGGCATGGCCGCGTGCGGATTGTGCGTTAGCAACTCTGCCCGACGAAATATTCCCAAGGGCATTACTACCGCCTCGACCACCGGCGGGCAGCGCATTTGGCCTTTGCCCGCCGCCAGGCCGTTGAACGCCGGCACCACCTGCGCCGGGTCGCTGCCCCGCGTTTGCTCCAGGCCGCTGCGCGCTGCCGCCGCCGGCACCTGGGCGGTTTAGCCCAAGATTACCTTGCGCGCCGCCACCAGGCTTGAGCACCTGGTTTCCACTCTGGCCTCGGAAATCCATCCGATTCTGACTTCCTCCCCGAATGTTATTGTTGCCGAACTTTTGCTGAACGTTCGTGTTGCTATATCTGACGCCCTGACGGTGAGCGGGATTATGTTGCCAGTTGTTGCCACTGCCGATGTTGTTGATGTTGGTAGACCGGTTGATGTTGATGTTGTTGTTGCCCCAACCGACGCCGCCACCCCAATAGTTTCCGCCTGACGCCCAGCGTCCAATCGCATAGCCGGCGCCGAATGCAATTCCGGCTCCTATGATCGCTCCAGGAATATAGGCGGGTGGAGGAAAGTAGTAAGGCGGATAGGCAGGATAGGGCCACCCACCGTAGACGACAGCCGGATTGTAGTACGGCACATAGACAGTATCAGGAACTGTGGGTTCGATGATGATAACCTGTTTGTTCTGCTCGTTCTTGACAGTGACCTTCTGTTCTTTGGTCGACGACAATTTATTATTCGCCTGAGCTTTTGCCCGAAGGCGCTGGATCGCATCCATGACGTCGGCCTGCTGCGCAAGAACCGTGTCGCCAAGCTTCTGCGTCCAATCGAGCTTGCTGCTCATCATCGCGAGCACTGACGGTGTCGCAACCAACGATTTCACGCTTTCGTCCCAGCTTTGCTTATCTACCGCGGCCTTCAATTGATCGCCCTTGAGGGCCTTGTTCTCGGTTACCCAACGGTCGGCTTGGACCACTTCAAGTGGGTAGGTCGACGCCATTAGCACCTCTGCAAGCAAGGTATCCGGATACAAAGCGATCGGTGCAACGAGGGCGTCCACCTCTTCGGATTTTAGTATTTGCTGATTGGCCGCCGGCGGTGGGTTTTGGCTCTGGGCCATTGCCGTAAGTGGCACGAGAAAGAAAATCGCGAAGAATGACGCCTTTAATGTAGACCACTTCATCGGATCGTCCCTACGTTTCCAACGCTCGCCTGCAGGATTCGAACCGCGAATTGCGGCTCAACAAGATTGCCCTTTAGGGCAATATCAGGCTTCGTCCATCGCAGTCTACGGGGAGCGTCAGATCGATTGTGTGTGATCGGTATGTGGGTAATCTCGTGAAGGGGACTCACAACGCCTATCAAACCTGAACATTTGGACGAACTGCTGGCCGGCTAGGAGAATCCGGAACACCTTCTTGGCGCATCGCCGAAGAGCGCGCCGACCAAGCCTAAGACGCGATCGAAAAGCGTATGCTTCGTCGCGACGGGGTCGCATTGTTGGCAGGTGTCGTGAGTTATTCGATACCGCGTGCCGATGTCGATGAGGATCCCCTCGATCAGGACATTTACGCCCTGCGGCGGCGCATGATGTCCTCGACGCCTCGGTTCTTGAGCTCATTCATGACGCGCAGCCAGAACTTGGCGCCCTCACTCTGCTCGATCCAGAGGCCGAGCACGTCATGGCCGCACGTCGGTGTGCTCGATCAATGCAGGGCTGCCATTAGCGGAAAAGGGCATTAATTCCGACAGCCCACTCATGACGTTGGCCCCGAGACCACACCCCCTGTAGGAAACAGTGGCGCGATCTGGTGCGCTGACGCTAGGCGATCCTTTCGGCCAATCAACGCACATGAAGTTTTTTGGTACACACACGGTTTAATGCCGGAACGATTCGGCCGACGCCCCGCTCAGTGGGCGCACTGGCCGTGGCTGAGCCTGCCGATGTTGATCAACTGGACGCGCCGGTTCGCGGCCGCGTCGGGTTTGCTCGGGTCGAGCAGTTGCTCTTCGCCAAGTCCCACAGCCTCGATCCGCCCAGCGCCGATGCCGAAGGGATTGATCAAAGCTTGCCGAATGGCGTCGGCGCGCTGCTGGCTGAGCTTGAGGTTGTAATCACGGCTTCCCTTCGCGTCCGTGTGCCCCACCACCAGGAAGCAGTAGCCCTGCAGGTAGGGATGATTCAAAGCGTCCGCCATCAGTCCCACGGCGCGGAACGAATTCGGGCGGATGCGCGACGAATCGAAGTCGAACTGGATCGCGACTGTGAGCTGCGCGAGATTGCCCAGCTGCTCGGACAGTGGCGCACGATTCATCCGGTTGGTGCGTGACTTGTCGTGCAGCGATTCCTCAGCAAGTTTGCGCAGGCTTGTCGCGTTAATAGTCGCAGCGGACGTCTCGACGCCCTGGAGGCTGCTGATGATATCATTCGATTTGAGATGGATCTGATCCGTGATCGGACCGGTTGCAAGGGCAACGTCGTAGCCGGCATCGCTTACCGCTTGTTGGCACTTCGCGCTGACATTGCGCCGGGCCTTGTAGAAGCATTCCATGAGATTGCCGTCGCCGGGCTCAATTCCGGCGCACAATCGCTTGATGTCGGCATCGCAGACGCGCGCTACGGTGGTGCGCGCCATCGCCCTCTTCTTCAGGAGAGCGGCCAATTCAACGACGGTCGCCTTGCACCGCGCCGAGACGCTGGCCTGGTTCTGCTCGAGGCACTGCTGGACCCGCCCGCCGCCGAGGTTGGACTTCTTGCAAAATTTGTCGATATCGGCGCCGCAGCTTAGGCCGACCCGGCCGACGGCTTCAGCGTAACCGATCGTCTGAGCATTCAGCCGATCCGCGTTGGCAAAAAGAAGAGATACTGCGACCGCGAGAAATGTGACTTTAGTCCGAGTCATGGTTGCACCTCTGTTGCCTTCGATGGATCGACCCGACGGATTTTTTGAACCAGCGGGTTAGAGATTACTGCATCGGCATGATCTCATCTAGGTCGTGAGCCAAGGGCATATAGGCCTCGCACCAGCGCTGGTGTTGGTCAGCAAAATGTATCGCAGTGACTTTTCAACCTATGGCGTCTGAGCACCCTGCGGGGACGGCACGTTTACTCTGATGAGCCGTGAGAAATCCGGAGAACTGTCCGCCATGTCGGCGCTTTTATCAATATGGGCGAGCGCTTTCAAAACAGGAAGAGGCGTCCTTGTGTCCAGCGCACCTCGTTGGTACGCATAATCCGGCAGGTAGCCATTGACGATGAAGCGCCAATTGAACGGCATGGTGTCGCCGACGGCCCGCATCATCTTTACGATCGTCGTAGTACAGTTTGTTGTAATGGAATTGTAGAATCTTGGAGACTTTGCCAGTCCGTTGGCGTCAGCCACATATTCAAGAAGCAGCAGCTGGGCCTTTTGCGGCGGCGCCCTGAGGCGATAAAGCTGAACGTCTTCGTGGCGTATGTTTGTTCGAAGGCGGATAATATCGCGTTCGTCAGCGGCAATAAGCACGAGCGGACTGCTTTTGAACAGGTCTGCGATGGGTGAATATTCGCTACCCTTGATACGACGCACCTCGATCGACCAGGCGAGATGTTTGTGTCCTTCGAAGCCAAAGCTCATGATTGTATGAGCTATTTCGGGGCCGGCCCAATAAGACAAGAACAAATCGAGCGTTCTGAGTTTTTTGAGATCGTAAGTTCGCGTGGACCATCGCTCTGCGAAGTTGCTGTCGCTGCGCCACTCGAAATCTCGCACGTTCGTCAAAGTCAGCATGTCGCCATCAAGCGTTCCAGTGACCTGCCGTGCGACATCCGGCGCCCAATTGGCGTGGTCGTTTGGTCTAATTGTGGACCACCAGATCAGAACCGCGCCAAACGCCGCAACGAAGCAGGCAAATGCTAGACGGCGAAAGCGACTGTAGACCGCGACGATCGTAAAGAAACCGATCAGGATAACTAAACTTCCTGCGAACCCTCTCATCAATTCCTGAGCCGGGAGACGGTACCACACAGCAAGGCACGCCCAAGCAGAGACTGTCGCAATAAAGAGTATAATTACTAAGTTAAGAGCAACCCTTGCAACACGACGCAATTGAAACTCCTATGGACTGTGAGTACTGGTGACCTAACGGTTCACTGGTAAGGGGGATATGCGGTGTGGTGATCAAAAGACGTTCATTACTAGTAATGCATTACACATTCGGAGGCCGGTTGTCCGCTTCAATAATTCTCTCTCTGAAATTCCTGTAGTAATCGTAGAGCGATAAGGGCCACTCAGCGGGGGCCACTCAAGTCGCCCGCCCGATCTTTTAGCATCGTCACAACGGTCGTAATATCTTCAAAGGCCCTGCCGTGCGCGCCGCCTTTCAGCTTCGTCAAATCAAAAGCTTCGATGTTCTCCTGCGCCAGTTCGCTTTTATACGGCTCCTGCGCTGGATCGATCGCGCCAATGCGCGGAACTCCGCCCCAAATTGTCTTTGAAAAACCGAGAGCCCCATCGTCCTGCGAGGCGAACAGGAAGAAGCGCGGTCTGGATTTTCCCATGCTTTGCATTTCGGTACGAAACACGTCGACGTCGACGTCCGGCGCGACTAGCATGACATTCCTGACCTTGGATCCAATCTTGCCAGTTCGGAGCGACATATCGCGCAACGCCTCAAGCGTCACCCAATTCCCCATCGAGTGCGCCACAATATTGATATCTTTCACGTTTGGATTGGCTGCTAGCATTTCAATGAGTTGCTCAAGCGCGCCGCGTGAATAGTTTGCGCTCTCACGATCATAAGTATAGGCACGTAATTTCAATTCACCGCGCGAAGGCCATGTAAACAGAACGGGAATACCTACAGCTTTCGAGTCGTGAACAACTTGGGCAAAGCGGTAAACGGCATCATCAAACCGGGTGTTGAAGCCGTGCACGAAGATGAGCACATTTCTCCGGCCAGCTGGCTTTGCTGCGGCGGATACAGCGGCAGAAAGTTGCTGCTTGTCGATATAGTCCGCCGACACAGTCACGAAATCGCGAGCAGGATTACCTGGAAGGGATGCCGGCCATTGAATTTCGCCAATCTTTCGGGCGCTGTCAGGCGGAATTGAAACGGTAATAGCAGCATAGGATACGTTTTCAGCCCGCTCGCCGTTAAACATCGCACCCGCATCGGCAGTTGCGCGTTGTCTTGTTGTAGCAATAAGCATACTTACACGGGACGTGCCTTCGGCGGATTGCGCCTCGGGAACCAACACCCCTTGAGACGGCCGGCCGGCGCACGCGCCCAATGCCAGCGCGAGGCTAACAATGGCCGCAGTTAAGAAATGATTTGCCCCGAACATTTTTTACTCGAACACTCTTGCCGTATAGCACTGCGTGAAGAAGGACTGAACCGTTGCAGCAATGGCTCAGCCCTCTCTTTACCGGGAAGCGTTTTCGATCACCGTCCAGCCTCGTTCGCGCAGGCTAGCTTTGGTCAAAGCTGTTGCGGTCCCCGAAATCCTGACCTCGACCGAATTGCCGAGCTTTCGCTGCTTGATATCCTGATCGATGACGGCAACGAAATCACTTGCCTGCTTGGTCCAGGCCAATTCGTCAAGTGCCATGACCGCTATAACCTTCCCACTACGAGTCTGATTAAGTGGAATCCCTCGGACATCGACGAAATCCACGAATGGGTCGGTTCGGCTGTTCTGATCAGCAAGCAACTCAGCCCGGGTTCGAGTAAAGAAAGCGAGATCGCGGCTGGGGGCCTGCGATGCACGCCTGACAAACAAATCCCTGTGCCCTACGCCATTCATCTTCGCCAAAGCCGCAACGATGACTGTCTGATCCACCGGCGTATAGAATGCGTTGTCCAAGAACGCGTCGATGACCGTGCCGGGAACGCCCATTGCGCTGAGCTTTGCTCGATTCGCATCTCGAAGTTCTGAAGGCGTCTTGTCGAGCACCATCTGCCCGACTTCTTGGGTAGTCTTGCTGTAGGAGACGACCATTCCCGCGCCACCCGGTATTGCCGAGAAGGCGGCGCTAACGGTGAGATCTCCAAGCGCCGTTACGCGTGCCATATCAGTCAGCGCATCGGCCAATGGCTTGAAATCGGTGTAGGGATCGACGCCAAGCTTAAAGGCGATCTGACGCTTCGCTGAACTCACCCCAAGCAAGCTGTCCGCAGTGTTATCGCGACTGTGGCCGATGTTAGCTGCGCCAGAACCAATCCGGCTGAACAGCGCGCCCACGCCCGACATGCTCTGTTGAACGGTCCCGACGGGATTAGTGACAAGCCCCTCGGCGAGCTCAATGGGTTTCTTTGCCGCCTTGGCCGCGGCATCGACATATGCTTGTGATTTATCCATGTGACCGAGCGTAACCACAGCCGCCAACTCGTGCAGCCGCACCTTGAGCAGCTCGCGGCCTTGAACCTGATAGCGACCATAGGTCGTGTTGAGTTCAAATATCTGCAGAAATCCGTCGCTGCGCACCGCATCATCAACCTGGTAATTAGATCCTCGCACCTGTCCACCCAAGATCGCTGACGCCGATGCAATTGGAGGGCTTTCGATCTGCGCTCCGAATGCCACGGACATTCCGCAAGTGAAGGTTATGGTCAGCGCGGCAACCATTAGGCCTTTTAGACGCATAGACGCGTTGCCACACACCATATTCTCTCTCCAATTTAGCTCTTCTGATTTTGCTATATTAAATTGCTCGACCCGTGAGGGCCCTGAGTATCATCTAACTCTCGACCATGTCTCGCCCTGGCAGATTATAGTAACGCATCCCTTTAGATTTAACGCGTTCGGTCCCTCCAACGTAGCCACACCCGCATAAATCTTTCCATTGTCGGTATTCAATAGGTCGCCCTTCCATTGGTCGGTGCCAGATTTGACAGCTCCGCGCATGATGACTGTGCCAATTTCGCTCTTTCGGCTCTGATCCTTGACCGCAACGATTTTGCCGCAGAGCTTTCCACCACAATCGTAGAAATTCACCTGCGTGCCGGTCGACGGCCGTATCCAGATGCCATAAGGATCGGCCGCGCGCGCAACACTCGGCAGTGCGGTCAACAGTAGGACAAACGCAACACTTTTCACGAGCAAGGAACTGGAACTGCTTCTACAATCACTCATCTTATCCCGCTTTCGGGTAACGATACGCAATCCCGGCACATAAGAGTGTTAAAACCGCGCGGCGAGGCCGAGAACCGGACTAAGCATAAACTATGTCTCCAAAAAGAACGAGACGTCCATTGGACGTCTCGAAAAATCCCATGAAAGGCATGAGGTCTTTCGGGATTTCTGAATGTTTTATCGGCTCCCAAAGATCAGAGTCCATCTCGACGGTTGGCGTGAGCCAGATTCAGTTTTCGCCTAAGTGGAGGCGCCGGGCCGCTCAGCGCATAAGTTGGAGGTACTCAAATACTTCGGAACAATAACGAAGCGGGCTTTGATAATTGGTCACGATTAGACTAGGGCGTGCACTCATCGGCGCGAGCGGAGGCCGCGCAATGTCCGGTTCCGCGGCGATGTGGATACGGCCGATAGCCAAGCTTCACTAACCCCGGTGGTAAATGAGCCTTGGCGAAGGTCGCGGCGTTGGAAAGTTCGTTACTCAGCCGAAGACGGCGCTCGACTTGCCGATCCAGGCGCGACCGAGGGCTCGTGCGTCTCGTTCTTCGGGCGCGTCGATGGGCGCAGTTTTTCGCGCACCGCTTGGAACAGCACATAAAGCGGTGGGATCACAAAAATGCCGATGAACGACGCGGCGATCATCCCGCCGAACACCGGCGTGCCGACGTCGCGCCGCGCAAGCTGCGAGGCGCCCGTGGCGACGACCAGCGGCAGCAGGCCGAGGATGAAGGCAAAAGACGTCATCATCACCGGACGGAAGCGCAGCCGCGCTCCTTCGGTCGCTGCCGTCAGCAGCGGCACGCCTTTCTCGCGCTGTTCCTTGGCGAATTCGACGATCAGGATGCCGTTCTTGGCGGCCAGCCCGATCAGCACCACCATGCCGATCTGTGCATAGAGATCGAGCGTCAGATGGGTGAGCACCATCGCGACAAAGGATCCGAGCACGCCGACGGAAACGGACAACAGTACCGGCACCGGAATCGTCCAGCTCTCGTAGAGGCCGACCAGGAACAGATAGGCGAACAGCACTGCGAAGCCGAGGATCATCGCGGTCTTGCCTTCGGCGCGCTTCTCCTGGAAGGCGGTATCGGTCCATTCGCCGATAAAGCCCGCCGGCAGCGTGCGCGCGGCGACCGCTTCCATAGCGGCGAGGCTCTGGCCGGACGAAACGCCAGGAGCGGGATTGCCCTGAACAGTGATCGCGCGTTTGTTGTTGTAGCGGATCAAAGCCGGCGGCCCGACCACGAGTCGCACTTCGGCAAGACTGCGCATCGGAATCATCTTGCCGTCATTGCTGCGCACATTGATGCGGTAGATGTCATCGACGCGGGCGCGGTCGCTCGCCTCCGCCTGGACCTGCACCTTCCAGGTCCGCCCGAACAGATTCATGTCGTTGACGTAATAGCCGCCAAGCGACGCCTGCAAAGCCTGGAATACGGCATTGAGGGGAACGCCGAGGATCTGCGCCTTGTCGCGATCGATATCGAGATAGATCGAGGGGCTGGTCGCCGAGAAAGTGCTAAAAACGCGCGACAGACGCGGATCCTGGTTGGCGGCGACGGTGAGACCGCGCAGAACCTGTGCAAACTTTGCCGGATCGCCGCCGCGGAGATCTTCCAGCACATAAGTGAAACCGCCGCCGGTCCCGAGGCCGACGATCGGCGGCGGCGGGAGCGCCACCACCGCTGCCGCCTCGATCTGGCGAAGTTGCGGCGTCAACCGCGCAATCACCGCTCTCGCCAATTCCGACGCTGCCTTGCGCTCTTCGAATGGCTTCAGAGTCACCACCAGGAAGGCCGCGTTCGCCTGTGAGTAGTTGTCGATGAAATTCAGGCCGATCACCGAGGTCAGGTCGGCGACGGCCGTATCCTTCCGCAAAATCGTCTCGGCTTGCCGTACGGCTTCACCGGACCGGCCGACCGACGCGCCTTCCGGAAGCTGAACCACCACGAAGAATGCGCCCTGGTCGTCCTCGGGCAGGAAGCCCGTCGGCGTGATGCTGGACAGGCCGACGACGCCGGCGCCGGCCACGCCCACCAGGACGAGCCCGATGATTGAAAATCGGACGATGCGGCCAACCGCGGCACCGTAGCTATCGCGCACGCGATCGATGCCGCGCATGACGTAGCCGATCGGCCCCCGGCGCGGCCCGTGACTCGGGCGCAACAGGATGCCGCACAAGGCCGGCGACAGCGTCAACGCGTTGATTGCCGACAGGAACATGGACACCGCGACGGTCACGGCGAATTGGCGGAACAGTTCGCCGGAAATCCCGGGGATAAACGCGACCGGCACGAAGACCGACAGCAACACAAGCGTAATCGCAATGATCGGCGCCGTGATTTCAGCCATCGCCCGCTTGGAAGCGTCGGCCGGCGTCAACTCGGGGTGCTCCTCCATCACGCGCTCGACGTTCTCGACGACAACGATGGCGTCGTCCACGACGATGCCGATGGCCAGAACGATCGCGAGCAATGAGACCGTGTTTGCCGAATAGCCGACCGCGTTGAGGACGATGAAGGTGCCGATGAGGCTGACCGGCACTGCAATCAACGGGATGAGCGTCGCGCGGAAGCTGCCGAGAAACAGGAAAACGACGATCGCCACCAGGATAAAGGCCTCGATCAGCGTCTTCTGCACTTCGTGCATCGTGTCGGTCACGAAGACGGTGGGGTCGTAGGTGACTTTCCACGCCAGATCTTCCGGGAAGCGTTTCTCGGCCTCCGTCATCTGGGCACGCACGGCGTTTAGCGTCGCGATCGCGTTGGCGCCCGGCGACTGATAGACGGCGATGACCGCGGCGGGGCCGCCGTTGAAGCGCGTGTCGCGGTCGAGATTTGCTGCGCCCAATTCGAGCCGCGCGACATCCTTCAGGCGCAGGATCGATCCGTCCGGGTTGGTGCGGATGACGATATTGGCGAACTCATCGACCGAGTCCAGTCGTCCCTTGGTCTGGATGTTGAGCTGGAGCTGCTGATCGTTCGAGATCGGCCGCGCCCCGATACGGCCCACCGCCGCCTGCACGTTCTGCGACTGAATGGCATTGATGATGTCGCCGGTGGTGAGATTCAAACCCGTCAACAGATCGGTATGCACCCAGGCGCGCATGGCATAGTCCTGCGGGCCCCACAGCGTGGCGTCGCCGACGCCGGGCGTGCTCCGGATCTGGTCGAGCATGTTGATGGTGACGTAGTTGGAGATGAACAGCGGATCGTGCGTGTGCTTGGGCGAATAGACGGCGATCACGCCGAGCAGCGCCGACGACTTCTTCTTCACGGTCACGCCCTGGCGCTGGACGTCCTGCGGAAGACTGGACAAGGCGACCTGGACGCGGTTGTTGACGTTGACCGTGTTGATGTCCGGATTGGTTCCAAGTTCGAAGGAGGCGGTGAGCGTGTAGCTGCCATCGTTGCCGCTGACGCTCTTCATGTAGATCATCTTGTCGACGCCGACGATCTGTGCTTCGAGCGGCTGCGCGACCGTAGCATCGACCACGGCGGCAGACGCGCCGGGATAGATGGTCGTCACCGAGACTTGCGGGGGAACGATGTCGGGATATTGCGCAACCGGTATGGAATAGAATGCGAGCGCGCCGGCGATCGTGATGACGATCGCAATGACGCCGGCGAGACGCGGGCGATCGATGAAGACCGACGACAGCATGTATCAGCCTCCGCCGACGGGCGATCCCGAGGGAGTCGCCCGAACCGGCATTCCCGGACGCACGCCCTGAAGCCGGTCGACGATGACCTGCTCGCCGCCCGACAGGCCCTCGTTGATCACGACGTCGGCGCCGCTTGCGCCGCCCGGCTTCACCCGCCGCGGCACGGCTTTTCCATTCTCGACCACGAACAGGTAAACACCCTCCTGGTCGGCGAGCAGCGCCGACTGCGGCACGATGATCTGCTCCTCCGGCGCACCAATCTGCAGCAGGACGACGACGAGTTGCCCGTCCACAAGCTGGCCTTTCGGGTTGGCGAACGTGGCGCGCACCAGAACCGTGTCCGTCGACCGATCGACGGTTACGTCGACAAAATTGATCTCGCCTGTTTGGCCATAGATCGATCCATCGGCGAAGCGCAGGCTGCATTTGATGGATTTTCGATCCATGTTGCCGTCCGCACGCGCTTTGAGCAGGTCGCGCTGGCTGACCGGGAAGGTGACATACATCGGATCCTGGCTGACGATGGTGGTGAGAATCCCGCTGTTGGGTCCGACCACGTTTCCCTTCGTGATGCTGGTCTTGCCGATCTTGCCGGCGATCGGCGAAGCGATGTTGGTGTAGCCGAGATTGATGCGCGCCGTTTCCAGGCCGGCCTCGTCCTGCAATATCGCGCCTTTGGCCTGCTGGTCAGACGCCAGTGCCTGATCGCGGGCCACCACCGTACCGGATTGCTTCTCGAGCAAATCCTGCGCGCGTTGAAGCTGGATTGCGCTCAGCGTCTGAGCGGCTTTGCTGCGCTCAAGGGCGCCCTGGGCCTGTTCGACGGCGGCCTTAAACAGGCCGTCTTCGATCCGATAAAGCGGCTGGCCGACCGCGACCGTGCTGCCTTCCGGAAACAGAACGTCCTCGAGATACCCGGTGACCCGCGCCCGGATGTCGACGCGCTGGATCGCGTCGATTCGCCCGCGGAAGTCCGCGGTCTTGTCCACGGCTTTGCGGGATGCGAATACCGTTCCGACCGGAAGTGGCGCCGGGGCATTGCTTTGCGCCGAAGCCGGAAAAACGGAAAAGCAAAGAAAAAAGACAGCATAACCGGTGTTTCGCATGAACTCCTCCCCCGTTCAGGGGTAATTTTGATTCAGTCTCTTTTCGTGCGCGATGTCAAACGACAACGGGTGTCCTGATACTCGCAAACCGAATGCGCAAACAACTAATAAAAGGCATGAAATCCACGACCGCGCCCGCGACAGCGGGGCACGCGTTAGTTTAGGTAGTTGACCGCGAGCTCGTCATAGCGGGTTGTGACCCGCCGACATTGTTTAATCTTGTTGAGGGGCCGCTCAACTAAAATTGTGAGCACGAAAAAGGTGGCGACTAAAGCAGATCGGCTCGGTTTGATTCCGCCTCAGCGAGTTGTTTGCCCACGCGCCATACTGGCTCACAAGCGCTCTGATCCAATCAGCGTCACACCCGCGATCAGCAAGAAACATCGCTCCCGATTTCAGGCCGGACAATAGGGTGAGAACAAGGCGATCGCCGTGCGCATCGCCAGTGGTCAGCGCGAGACTAACAGGCATTCCACTGGTATCGACGACCGCATGACTCTTGATCTTCAGTCCGCATCGCGATCGGCCCACCAGTTGCTCACTATTGGCTGCGATGCAGGCTCCATACAGGTGAAGGTGGACGATTGACGCATCAATCATCTGCACGGCCGCGTCATGGTCTGCGGTCAACGCATTCATGAGCTTGTCCCGATGACGTATGACACCCCGAGCGATTTTGATACAAATCAATGTATTGATCACGACCAACGAAGAGTATCATTGTTTAAATAACACCAATCGAATTGTACGTGCGCTGGAGTAGATGATGGCAACAGACCTCGATGACTTGCTGCCCAAGGCAGACGATTTGATGAAAAAAATAGCGGAAGCGGAGGCAGAGAGAGCATCCGAATACGTGGCCCAGCAAGCGAAAGTTGCGGCCGAGAAAAAAGCTTTGACGGATCAATTTTCAAAGCCATCAGGCGTATCCGACGAAGAAAGACAAAAGCGGGCGGCAGTCGTCATCAAACGTGCGGTAGATAAAGGCCTGACCGAAGTTCAGGTGCTTACGTTTCCGAATGCACTTTGTACCGATGGCGGACGTGCCGTTAATCAGTCGGAGCCAGGGTGGGAAACCACGTTGACAGGATTACCAAAGGAGCTGTTTGAATTTTGGCAGAAGCATCTGAAACCGCGTGGGTACAAATTGAGATTTCAAATCATCGATTGGCCAGGCGGAAAGCCAGGGGATATCGGAATCACTTTGGCATGGAACTGAACGCAATCTCGCGGCGCATCCTGTAGGCACGAGAAGGGCACCAATGCATGCCGGAAAACGGAAACAGCGAGAAGAGTGTGCAGAAATTGAAACGGAAGGTTTATGAAAAGGAGCTTCGCAAGCTACAGGTTCAACTTTGCCGGTTGCAAGATTGGGTGAGATACAAGGGATTGCGGGTAGTCGTCATCTTCGAGGGCCGCGACACCGCCGGTAAGGGCGGGACCATCAAGGCTATCACCGAGCGAGTGAGCCCGCGCGTATTTCGAGTGGTCGCACTTCCCGCGCCTTCTGATCGAGAAAAAACCCAGATATATTTCCAACGCTATATTCAACATTTCCCGGCCGCAGGTGAGGTCGTCATCTTCGACCGCAGTTGGTACAATCGCACCGGCGTCGAGAATGTGATGGGATTTGTCAGCAGAGAGCAACATAAGCGCTTTCTCGACCTCTGCCCGGAAGTTGAAAAATACGTCGTCGACGGCGGAATTATACTTATCAAAATCTGGCTGGAGGTCGGAAAAGACGAGCAGACGCGGCGATTTATCGCTCGAATAAATGATCCATTGCGGCAATGGAAATTGAGCCCAATGGATCTTGAGTCATATGGTCGTTGGTATGACTACTCGCGGGCGCGCGACAAGATGCTGGCGGCAACCGATACCAAGCACGCGCCGTGGCATATTGTGCGTTCGGACGATAAACGTCGGGCGCGACTTAATTGCATATCGCATATCCTGTCTTTAATTTCGTACAAGAAAGCTCCACATAAGAAAGCCAAATTACCCAAGCGATCGAATAAGGGTAAGTATGATGACGAGGCTACATTGAAGGGCAGAAATTTCGTTTTCGCGAAATACTGACGCAGGCGGCGACAGGCCGCCGTGCTCGTCAGCTACCTGACTGATCGACAACTCTCGGCATGGAATTCTCTTGCAGATTCCTGCTTTCAGGTCGTACCGGCAATGGCAGACTTTGCATGCTGCTCTTGATTTTGGAATGTCATTCAACTGTGAGAGTGGAATGAGTGTCGGTTCAGAGATACCACCCGCATCAACTGCGAGCTCCAGAACGATTAAACATCTCGTGCGCATCGCGCCTGGCGCCCCGGCGCTTTTGCACTATCGATTCGCCGAAGACTTCCGACATGATCTAGTTGCAGGCATCTCGGTCGCGGCGGTGGCATTGCCCGTTGCGGTGGCTTATGCACAACTGGCCGGGTTTAGTCCTGTCGTTGGCCTTTATTCGAGCATTTTACCACTGGTGGCCTACGCAATTTTTGGCACTTCGCGGCAGCTGATCGTGAACCCCGATGCCGCTACTTGCGCTATGATTGCTGCCGCTATTGCGCCGCTCGCCGCGGGCGATGCTGAATTATACTTGTCGCTCTCCATTGCACTGACCTTTTTCACAGGAGTGTTGTGCATCGCGGGGAGCTTCTTCCGCCTCGGTGCGTTAGCGGATTTCTTGTCTAAACCAATTCTGATTGGCTTCCTGAATGGTATCGCGATCAGCATTTTTCTTGGGCAAGTCGGCAAGCTATTTGGATTTTCAATAGAGTTGAGCGGCATCATTCCTCGGCTGCTCGAAATCTTCGCCAAGCTCCCACAAACTCACTTGCCGACACTTGGGGTGGGAGCGGGTAGCTTTGCGATACTGTTCCTCTCACTACGATTTCTGCCACGCGTTCCGGCCGCGCTGGTTGTGCTCGTTGTTGCGGGCACGGCGGGTGGGCTGTTGGCACTCGACGCAAAGGGCGTCGCAATTCTTGGGCCGGTTCCACCGGGGCTACCACCATTGCGTTGGCCAATATTTCCGCTCGATCACCTGCCGTCGCTGGTTGCGGAAGCAGCCGGGCTCGCCCTTGTATTGTTTACCAGCGGGACGTTAACCGCCCGTAGCTTCGCGTCGAGAGGCGGCTACGACATCGACGTCGATCGCGAATTAGCAGCCTACGGCGCAGCCAATATCGCCTCGGCTCTATCGCAGGGCTTTGCTGTGACTGGAGCCGACTCGCGCACCGCCATGGGGGCCGCTGCGGGCGGCCGCACTCAAGTGACCGGACTAGTCGCTGCCGCCGCTATTGCGATAGTGCTCTTGTTCCTGACCGAGCCCTTGCATTACGTACCGATCGCTGCGCTGGGAGCGGTACTAATGTTTGCCGCTTTCTCGCTGTTCGACGTGAAATCACTTAGGGAAATCTGGAAGATCGACCGGCTCGAATTCAGCCTGGCGATGACGACTACTCTCGGCGTCGTCGCAGTGGGCGCGATCAACGGCATTCTAATCGCAGTGGCGCTGGCACTGGCGCGCTTCGTTAAGCAGATGGCGCGCCCGCGCGTCGAAATCCTGGGCGGGGTAGATGGCCTGCCGGGCTTCCATTCAATCGAGCGGCACCGGAATGCTAAGACATTCCCGGGCCTCGCGTTCTTCCGGTTCAACGCGCCCTTAACGTTTTTCAATGCCGTTTACTTCAAGCAGCGCGCCCTGGCTGCGGCCAATGCCGCCGGGCCGGACCTGCAGTGGTTCGTCATCGACGCGATTCCGATTAGCGACGTCGATATCGACGGTCTGTATGCCCTACGCGACTTGCACGAGGCGTTGGCAGAGCGCGGCATTATCCTGATAATTGCTGGCCGCAGGACTCAATTTCTCAACTGGCTACGTGAGATCGACCTCTACCGAGAAGAACACGAGGATCGTATCTTTCCGACGCTGCGTCAGGCACTGAAGGCCTACCGGCGCAAAGCGCATCTGGCCGAGGTGCCGCTGGACGAGAAATAGGTCAGGACCGCATTAGCGCTTGTTCCAAAGATTGGCATAAAAGTCCTGCCCGCATCATCTGTGCCATTCCGCGCGCATCGTTGCGGTCTGACTTGTCCCAACTTGGCGACGATCTCTTCAGGCTTGTATCTCCTCCTCGGCATATCGGTCATCCTTGATGCAAATGACCTAACTCAAGTCGGACCACTTCAACGAGGGCGGATCACATCACCGTCTCCAAATAATGAGTTATTTTACAGGTTACGCCACTTCAAACGACTTTAGAATTGCGATAGGTCTAAATCGCGAAAGGAGGCTCGGCTCTTTAAAGCCTTGAATTACACAGCCAAAGCGATTGCTTGCGGGCGGCTTAACCCCCCGAATGTTACGCCGGAAATCAATATCTGCCCACGCAAGGAGGAGCCCCATTTGACGACCTATGTAATCCTATTCGTGTCAGAATTCGTTGGGATGTTCCTCATCCTTTGGGATGGCATCCCGATCTTCCACCATTTGGTCCAACTTCAGCAGGTGACGTCCGAACACGATGAGATATTGCTATTGATTGCGGCTGCACTTATTCAATTTAGTTACTGGAAATGCCTGCGGTATGACCCGCCATTCGTCCTACCTCGACAACAATTTGTCGCGCACATCTTGCTATTTATCAGTCGACTGTCGTTTATCTTTCCAAGTGCCGTCTTCTCGTTTGTTGTCTACCGATCCTTGGATTTACTCCACCTGAATTTAACGAGGTGGTTACTTATGACAGTGGTTCTATTCTCTGTTTTTTGTTTTTCGCGACATTTGGAAAGAATTGGCAACCTCATGAATGCGGCCGTGAGGCCACGATAAGCTATTGAATGTCCGCGACGAAGAATGTCTGCTTCTCTAATCGGCCGATCTGGGTCAAGCACTTTCAGGCCATCCACCACTGCAGTGTCGATGTCACTCGCGGGCTCGTGCTTCTCTTCGGAATCGGCACCAAGGCCCTTCCATCATGGGATCCGAGGACGAGGTGGAACAATCTTTTGGACGGCCTTGCCGTCAGTTGAACGGCAGGTCCAAGCAGACATGCGAACTCACCTCATCCGTCGTCCCGCGAGGGACATCTTTCCACCGCTGGGTGGAACTCTGGTTTTCTCCTATCGTATTTGATCCTGAACCGATTTCATGCCGCTGCTGTTCCTTCCCGGGTCCAGCGGAACTCGGTGCCGTCAACCCATATGCGGTGCATGATCACGGCCAACCGGCGCGCCAGCGCCACAATCGCCTTCTTCATTCCCCGGCGCCTGGCGATCTGCATCGCCCAGGCCTTGAGCCATGACCATTTCTTCGAGCGCAGCATGGCCTGAGCTGCTTCGTAGAGCATCACCCGCATCATCTCGTCTCCGCAGCGTGATATTCTGCCGCTCCAATCCACCTCGCCCGATTGATACTTGGCACACGTCAGACCAAACACCGCCCCGACGGACTTGGATTTGCGAAAGCGCGCCGGCACGTCGACAGTGGCGCGATAGGTCAGCGACACCACGGGGCCAACACCGGGGGTCGTCATCAGGCGCCGGCACACCCCGTCGTCCCGCACGATAGCGAGCAGGCGGCGGTGCAGGATGCAGAACTGCTCGCGAAGTGTGCGCCGGACAATGAGTAACGGTTCGACCAGCGCAGCCAGGTCGGGCAGGTTTTCGACCAACTCCCTGATGCGGGCTTCGAACTTTACCGTCCTAACCACACCCACTTTGAGGCCGAAGTTGCGCAAGGTGCCGCGCAGGTCGTTGTCGATGGCAATGGCCTTGGACTGCAGTAGTTTGCGATGGGTCAGCAGCATGCGCAGTTTCTGACTGCGCAACGTCTTCACATGCACGGGACGATAAAGTCCAACCCGCATCATCTGCGCCATCCCGCGCGCATCGTTGCGGTCGGTCTTGTTGATCTGCGCCTTCAACACCGCCCGCATGTGCCGCGTCTCGACACAGATCACCGGCAAGCCGGCCTCGGCGAGCCCACTGAACAGCCATTGCGACAACGGCCCGGCTTCCAGACCAATCCGCTTGAACCGGTAGGCGGACTTTGCGAGTTCCTGCAGCAGAGCCTCCGGCTCGCTCGCTACCTTCACCTCCCGAACGATCCTGCCCGCGTCATCCACAATGCAGACGCTCGTCTCCTTGACCGAAACGTCCAATCCAGCAAAATGGTCCATGCTGCGCTTCTCCTTCTGATGCTTGAGGCCGTACATACGGACCTCGTTTCACCATCAGCCTGAAGCGCAGCACCCAAAATCTTCAGCTATCCACAAGCTGCCGGCCGATTACCCCATCTTTTCTAATCGGCCGTTCGGGCTCAAAAGCTTTCGGTGCGTTGCCGATGGACAACACACGCAGGCGGATGCCCTGATGAAGGATGAATACGCTGACGTTTCGATGGCATTAACTTAGGAAATCATAATGTGAAAAGCGAAAGCGGCCGGCTTGTATGTACCGAAAACCTAACCCCGGACGCAGTGATGATGAAGGCCGCCGCTCATCTCGGTTACCTCACTCTTGCCATGGCGCCGTCCACACGTGACCCTCAGTGACATAGCCCAATTACTTCACCACTTACGCTAGCCCAAACGCTAATATTGAACTAACACACTACCGGGACCACTCGGTGGAAGCTAAATAGCACGAGGAAAATAATAATGCTTACGACGAGGAGGAAGGTTGCTTTCGGACTTGCCGCGAGTTCGTTTGTGTTTGGTGGTAGCTGCGTTTTTGCCGCCGGTATCGCAGCTATCAAAGCGCTGAAACCCGGAGAATTTATCTGGCGGCCCGAGGTTTCCCCGCGCGGTCCTGTGGTCATCGTCGTGTCGCTGCCAGAACAGCTTGTCCATGTCTGCCGCAATGGGGTGACGATCGGCGTTTCAACTTGCTCAACGGGAAAGCCCGGAAACCGCACGCCGACTGGCATATTTACGATCTTGCAAAAACGAGAAGAGCATTATTCGAGTACGTATAACAACGCCCCGATGCCAAATATGCAGCGGCTGACATGGCAAGGCGTCGCTCTCCACGCCGGCAACCTACCGGGCTATCCTGCTTCACATGGTTGTGTCCGCTTGCCGACGAATTTTTCTGAACTGGTGTTTTCGGTCACACAACTTGGCACGCCGGTAATTATCGCCGATCAGAAAACCACCTATAGCTCAGTAGTGCGACCCGACCTCATTCTGCCGAAAAATATCGCCGAAGTTGCACAAAAAGCTCAAGCGAAGGCGGCACAATCCAGTAAGCCTTCTGTGGATTCGAAGGCCACGAAGATTACTTCAATTCTTGTCTCGGGAGCAGATCGCAAGGCTTATCTGATGGTCGACGGTAAAGTGACATTTGAAACTCCAATCAGCGTTTATAATCCGGACAAACCGCTCGGCACCCACCTGTTCTCCCTCATTGGTCCATCGTCCGACGGGCATTTTTTTAAATGGACAGCGTTTGGTCTCGGCGGCCAGCCGCAGGATGGGGTCGCTGTCGATCTATGGTCAAACTCTGTCTTGGCCCGAGTTGAATATCTCGACCGATCGGGGGGGATACAAGTCGCACGCACGCTGCATCCTGGCACGACGATGGTCATCACGGATCTTGCCGCGAGTCCCGACACATGCACCGCGCCTGATTTTACGGTCATCACGGAGGACGTAGCGATGCCAGGGAAACTTCGGAAAAGCTGATGGCTGCGCATCTCCATATTCGTCTCGTGCTTATAATCATGGCAGGGTGCCGATCACGCGGCTAAGATCCATAAGCGACTTTCGCATTCCGTGGGCACGGCGAAGATTGGTCAGGTACGATCGGGTCGGGCAGGCCAAATTTCGGCATTGTAGGCAAATGCTCGCAGGTTTTAATTTCAACGCGACCTCGGCTTGACAGAGAAATATTGTGGTTGAAACCTTATTGGCGAGGGAGAAGAAGCTGATTTTACGCATATGGTCAGGAGTGGTGCGGACGCTTGCGCTGATTTCTGTCGCCGTAGGTTTACTTGGGTTAGTGACGCTGGCCCATGCGCAACAGAACACGCCCTCATATGCGACGCTTGAATCCGCCCGCTTGGCGCTCGATCAGCTTGAGACAACGCTTAAGCAAGGCCGGCTCTCGACCGAAGCATTAAGCGAGATCAGCTCTGTTGCCGTTCAGGTTCACGACGATCTGAATAAGACGATTACCGATATCGCACCGCTTGCAGCGGAGATGGAAACGCGGTTAAAGCAGCTCGGCGCGGCGCCCGCAGCTGATGCGCCCCCCGAACCGCCCGCCCTTGTCGCCGAGCGCAAACAGCTTACTGCGAAATTTGCTGCCCTTGATGCCGAGCTCAAGCAGGCGCGGCTTTTAGTCCTGCGGGCTGGCCAGATTACGCAAACCGTTACCAAACGACGATACGCTGCTTATGCCAGCGAACTCTTTACGCGAAGCTGGAGCATTGTCGATCCGAAGTTCTGGATACAGGCCATGGAGGCGCTGGATAGCGACACGCGCCGCATAGTGGAATTGTTCGCGGGCTTGCGACAGTACATCGCGGCCGATGGCTCGAAAGCAAAATTCGTGGCCGCCGCTCTTATACTACTGATCTTCGTGATGGCGGCAGTGTTGGGTTTTCGGCGGTGGCGCCGCTGGATCACCCCCGCTCATCCGGCGTCCCGCTTCGGTAAGGCACTTCAATCGCTCGGGGCGCTGATACGGCAGGCGGCTTTCGAGCCGGTTTTTGTGCTGGTTTTCTTGCAGATACTGCGCGGTTTCGGCTTTCTACCGTCACAGTTCACTGACATCGCCAATGGTTTTGTGATTGCTGTGGCGATTGGCGCCCTCGGTTGCGGCGTTGCGACCGGCGTGCTGGCGCCGCGTGAACCCAGCCGCCGCCTTCTTGCCTTCGACGATCATACGGCGCGAGTTCTATCGAGGCATCTGGTGGCTTCCGCGCGACTGCTTTCTGTATTTGTTTTTGTGAAGGTTTTGCAGAAGGTAGTCTACAGCCCGCCAGTCGCGATCGGCCTCGCAAGTATGCTGTTTGCTCTCGCGATTGTTGTGGTGATGCTGCACCTTCTGTTCGAGATGCGGCCCACAACGATTGAGTCCGATGAGCGGACGACATCAGGCATTGCCTGGGTCAGGGGCGTCGCCTGGCTGGTAACAGTAGCCATCGGTGCTTCAATGCTCGCGGGTTATGCGCGGTTGGCAGAATTCCTGTCCGAACGACTGCTCGCGAGTATCATAATTGCTGGCGCCTTTTATGTTCTGATCACTTTCAGCAGCGCCCTATTTTCAGACGCATTCTCCGAAACACTGGGCGGCCGAGCCATAGCGGCCAATCTTGGACTGGATCCACGGAGAGTTCCTTTAATCGGTGCGTTGATATCCGGCATCGTGCGTCTCATCCTACTTTTACTGGCCGCAGTCCTAATTCTCGGACCATGGAGAGGAACGACCAGCGATCTCGCTGGCGAGATTCAAATTTTAAACTTTGGCTTTACAATCGGCGATGCAAAAATATCTATTATAGTGGTGCTCGCCGCAACCACACTGCTTATCGTCGGCATTGTGCTCACGCGCTCTGCGCGAAGCTGGCTAGAAACACGCATCCTACCGCGCACAGACCTCGAGCCGAGCCTGCAGCACTCGGTCGGCATGATCTTCGGCTATGTGGGATTCATAGCCTCTGTGATGATTGCGCTTGCCGCACTCGGCATCGACTTACAAAAAATAACGTTGGTTGCTGGCGCGCTATCTTTCGGCATTGGCTTCGGATTGCAGTCAATTGTGTCGAATTTTATTTCCGGCTTGATCCTACTGACGGAGCGTCCAATCCGCGTCGGCGACTGGATTGTCGTTAAAGGCGAGGAAGGATTCGTGAGGCGTATCCGTGTGCGCGCCACTGAAGTTGAAACCTTTGAACGGGCCAGCGTGATGATCCCGAATTCTGAATTGATCAGTGGCGTCGTTAAAAACTGGACGCATGGTAATACTTTGGGGCGTATCACCATCAAGGTTGGCGTCAGCTACAACAGTGATCCGGAGCAGGTGCGCGATCTGCTGCTCGGTGTGGCGGTAGAGCATCCTTTTGTCCTTAAGGAACCGCCGCCCCACGTGCTGTTCATGGCCTTCGGTGACAGCGCGCTTGAATTCGAACTGCGCTGCATTGTTCGAGACGTTCAACAAAGGTTAGTGATGCAAAGCAAATTGAATTTTGCAGTGCTGGCTAGCTTCCGCAAAGCAGGCATAGATATTCCTTTCCCACAGCGGACAGTTCACATCGCTGGCGGCATAGCACCTCAATCCAGTTCCTAAATTTGACGCGCGATCACATTTTGGTCGACGTTCGAGTTCGTCAGGATGACCGCTTATGGCAGATTTTGTGGCAAAAGCGGTTTTGGGCTGTTGATCGAAAATTCTCTGGGTTCTGGATGCGATTTTGAAATAAAATATGTGAAGGGACTACATCGTACAACGATAAACTCACCGGCGACTTCGGTAATAAGCCCGAGGGGATATTCCCAGATCGGTTCACCATTTGCGGCGCTGAAAGTACTGAAGGTCCTTCGCGCCTCTGACTGTGGCGTCGGTCGCGCTCTGCACACACACAAATGACCCCGGCAAGGGGAATACCGGGGTCACTTTGTAGCTGGACGTTGGGGACTGGGCTGTCCAGCTTGAGGCTCCATTAAGCGCCGATATGCGCTTGTATACTTATCAGCGCCGTAAGAATTGCGACGACCAATGCTCCTGTTACAATCTTCATATGGGTTTTGATGTCGGCTCGATAGATTAAGGCATGCATTGTCTAGCCTTCTCTCTAACGCTCCCAACTCATACTCCTTGCCTTTTCGTCTACGGATTGAGGCGTTTCAATAAGACGTCGCATTCAAGATCAGAATACCGAAGAAAATCGCAGCGAGGGTCAAGCCGAATAAGCGCTCGTTCGCAAGGTTGCTGATCATACTCGCCTCCCAATGGGCGAAACTATCGCTCGGCGCACTTTTCGTGCGCCGCACTCTATTTATCAGCGATTTGTCGAAGTGTTTTTTGCTTATATATAAAAATATCTATCTTGCATTGACCCACGTCAAATGAGTCGATTAACGGCGCGATATTGCACTTTACAAGCCACCACGTAATCTAGGCTCGCCTTGGGGAGGGGCGGGCAGTGGCGGTACTTCGTTATTTCTTATTGCTCGCTACGATCGGCTTATTGCTTGCTACAGGCGGCTGGTTAGTCACGTTCGTACCTATTCAATGGCAAGAGTATTCTCGAACAGGTCGCATAGGCGGCCCCGCATGGATTGCGGCACTAATTTTAGGTCTGCTCTGTCTCAACCTCGTTTACCTCTGGTTTTCTCACCCTGGGCGTTCAGCTGGACGCAAGGGGCGCCTGTGATCCTGCAGCCCTGGCATAATCCGTCGTCCCGACTAGCCCACCAGACACCATTACGGTTGATAGGCCGGCCCCGGCGGAGTTGCGGAAAGAGCCCTCGGAAATAGCTGCGCGGCGCTCGTACAACGGCGGCGACGCGGTGGGAGCGGTTTCCAGTGCCCGTCGGCGGGTCGCCACTCCAGCGGGCCCGCCGCCGGCCGGGCGACTTAGGCCCCCCTAGCGGTGAGCCAGGGTTTCAGGAAGGTTAACTCGCCGCTGGTCTGCCCCCCGTTTGTGGGCCGGGATCTAGGCAACTTTTCGAGCTTTGCTAGCTTGGGCGGCAAAGGCATTCGGCGTCAAGTTGCCGAGCGCTGAGTGAGGTCGATCTTCGTTGCGCTGGACACAAGGACGCCTCTTCCTGTTTTGAAAGCGCTCGCCCATATTGATAAAAGCGCCGACATGGCGGACAGTTCTCCGGATTTCTCACGGCTCATCAGAGTAAACGTGCCGTCCCCGCAGACTGCTCAGACGCCATAGGCTGAATAGCCATCGCGATACCTTTCGCTGTCCAACACCAGTGCCGATGCGACAGACGTTGGGGGGTACGACGGGTATTTGATCATGGTTGACGGGAATCGGGACCGGAAGATTGTTAGTGCCGATGGAGGAGGTCGCGGTAGGGACGGAGATTTCTCTCCGCCCCCCGCACAGATCCCGGCGGGCGCTGCTAACGCACCGGGCTCCCACCTTGGATGGTGACGAGAAACCGCTTTTCTGGCCACGGGTGCAGGATGCGTGGAAACGGCAAGTGCCGGTCAGCGATCTTCTTCATTCGCGTCCACGTTAATCGACGTCGTTGGCTTCGACGCATGAGGGCACGGTGCCAACGTTCGATTATGTGATGCCGGAATGCTGAGATCGCCGAACCGCTCATCGGTACGGCATAGTAGGCCATCCAGCCGCGCAGAACCTGACAGAGCCAGCGGCCCTGCCTTTCGGCCCCTTCGTGGCGTATGGCCATGAGCTGCTCCTTGATCTCTCGAAGTTTGGCACGCATTCGCTTGGCCACCGGTCTCCTCCCGAGCACAAAGCCCGAGCCGCTTCGACGGGTCGCGCAAAAATGCGTGAACCCCAGGAAGTCGAACGACTCCGGCTTGCCGAGACCCCGAGCCTGCCGATTCGCGATTGCGGATCGGCCGAACTCGATGAGCCGCGTCTTGTCGGGATGAAGGGTGAGGCCAAAGCGCGCGAGCCTTGCCTTGAGATCGGCAAGGAACTGCTCTGCCTCGTGCTGATGCTCAAAGCCGACGATCATGTCGTCCGCATAGCGCACGACAATAACGTCGCCAGTGGCGCATCGCTGCCGCCACTGGTGGACCCATAAATCGTAGACGTAGTGGAGATAGATGTTCGCCAAGAGCGGGCTGATGACCGCGCCCTGTGGCGTCCCCTCCTCCGTCACGATCAGGTGACCACCTTCGAGCACGCCTGCTGTTAGCCACTTTGCGATCAGCCGGATGATCCGTCGATCGCCTATCCGATGTTCGACGAAGCGGATCAACCAGGATTGGTTGACCTTGTCGAAAAAGGATTGGACGTCGCAATCGAGCACCCAGCTGATGCGCCGCCTGCCAATCCCGAACGCGAGTGCATCCAGCGCTTGGTGCTGATTGCGCTTCGGTCGGAACCCATAGCTGAACCCCAGGAACTCCGCCTCGTAGATCGGCGTCAAGATCGCAACCACCGCCGCCTGGACGATTTTATCTTCCAGGGCAGCAATGCCAAGCGGCCGCTGTCTGCCATTCGCCTTCGGAATATAGGTCCGGCGCGATGGTAGCGCTCGATACGCTCCCGTTTGGACGCGAGAGTGGAGATCCGAGAGGTTCTCCTCAAGGTTCGCCGCGTATTCGGTCCACGTCATCTCGTCGACGCCCGGCGCGGCAGACTTCTTCAGACCGAAGAAGCTCGCCCGCAGAACGTCGATGGTGAGATGATGCAAGAGCGCCGTCAGCTTATCCTGTCTGTTCCTGGTGACGGCTTCTCGTATGCGGGCCTGCGCCTGTGACACGGCTGCCCGGCTCTGCGTCCGGACCGTGCTTTGCAGTTCCGCATTCTCCTTGGTCCCGCCCCTTCGCTCCACGAGCTCCGCCGCAGCCAAGGCCACTTTGTTCGCTCGCTTCTCTGCTACTACGGGCAGGTCCGACTTCTCCCTCGCGCTCATCGTCGGCTACGGCCTCCGGCCTTCCCGACGCGATCCCGGCCACGACTGGTGGGGACTGCGATGGAGATCTCCCGGTTCCCGGACGAAAGGCTTCTGCGCATGCCAGGGTCTACGACGACGCGGGGCTGGCTCGTGTCTAGCGATAACGACACGAACCATCTTGCCTTCTGTTGGACGGAAAACATCAGCGCACCGAACTTGTCTTACGCCGCTCAATACCTAGCCTACGCACTCCCCTATCAACGCTTCGCTTGCAGCCTCACGACCACACGCGCATGACTCGGGGCCGGTGTGGCTCGCTACGCCTTCACCGTAACGGACTTGCACCGTCTACCTTCCGCCGGTCTCCCGGCGCACCCGTCCACAGCATCATTAGCGGAAATCCGCCATGAAATAATGCGGTCACCGACTTAGGGGCCGCCTTTCACGAATTGACATACATCAAGATAGAGCAGCGAGTAACGTTGCAAGTTCGCTACAAAAGCGCCGGGGGATTAGATGAAATTTACTGTGTTTTTTACTGTAGCCTTCGCGTCTGTTATTGCGTCTAACGTCGCAACGGCCCAAACGAAATCTGAACGTTGCGAAGCTTATGCTCGCAACGCTGCTGGTTCGACACCCACCACAACGGGAGTGGCGCGCGGTGCTGCGCGCGGTGCGGTCATCGGTTCGGTTAGCGGAAATGCCGGGCGTGGTGCCGCGGTTGGCGCAGTGGTCGGCGGTACACGTAGGGTCGCTCAGAAGAGCCGTTCATATCAATATTACTATGATGTATGCATGAGCCGGTAAGCTGCAAAAAGAGCTCTAATTAGTTTTCTTATTTTTCGAAAGAAAGATATCTATTCTCCCGTGAGGCAATCGATCCACGATGGACCTTGGCCATGCGCGCCAAGTTCCGAAATGAGACTAGGCGTTGTGAATGCAAGCCAACATGTGGTCATGAGGAGAAAGCCGATGCGCCAATCAAGCCGGGCAATATTGCTGGTGCTTTGTCTCAGTTTTATGCTGTACGGCACTCAGGCGCACGCATTCGATTTGAGCGGCGCATGGGCCAATGATGCCTCGGTGTGCGAAAAAATATTTGTGAAGAAGGGGGGCGGCATTTCAATTGCTCAAAATTCTGACGCGTATGGAAGCGGATTTATCGTGCAGGGGAACAAGATCAAAGGGAAAATGGCGACCTGCACCATCAATGCCCGGAAAGAAGAAGCGGGAGTTTTAAATATAATCGCGGTCTGCTCGACTGATTTGGCACTTTCCACCATGCAATTTCAGTTGAAAATCGACAGCGACAACAAGGTGACGCGGCTGTTTCCTGGAATGCCGGATTTGACCTTTTCATACGCTCGTTGTGCGCTCTGAGTCTGAGCGAGGCCGGTCGCGACAATTTGATATAGCGCAATTTAATTGTATGCATTGGTGCGAAATATATTTAGTTAATTAACTTTAGGAACATAGTCATGCAGGTTGAACTCAAGCTCGCGCAAGGCTGAAGTAATTGGGCTATGTCACTGAGGGTCACGTGTGGACGGCGCCATGGCAAGAGCTTTTTTGAAGTTGCTGCAGCGATGGTGAGATGATGCAGGAGCGCCGAACACGACAATACCGCAGATGTAACCACATACATACTCTGGCGCCTTCCCGCGTTCCCAGGATGTTGCGAAGCATCATTGTGATCAGGATGTTGATACCGATGGCCAACGCACCGAATGACAACAGCTGTGTGGGTATCGCCCCGCGCACCGCCCCACCACGATCGCCACCATGCGCGGTATTCCGCGTTGCCTGATCTACAAGGGCGTAAGGTCAGTCACGAGTACGGCGGCAATAAATACATAAGTTGGAAATTGGAAATCGAAGAAATTTGCGATTGCGAGGGATAGGCTCGCCGCCGTCGCAGCCTTGCTGGCGAGCTGAATGCGACCCACAAATGAGGGAATCGATGCGCGAATGAGCCTCGAAGAGAGTACACGCAACACAAATGCTACAGGCTATTGAAAACGCTATATAATAACACGGCTGGCTAAAAGTTAGAAGATTTGAGTTCTCTCAATGTAGCAAGCTCGTTGGTACGTAAAGAAGACAACTGTTCGCGTCGATCGCACGGGGGGATCAGATGTCGCTCATAAAAGACGTCGTCACAGGCGCTCCCGAGGTTTTTCTCTTTCTCGCGATCGCGCTCGGGGCGCTGCTTGGGCGTGTGCGTATCCGCGGATTCGCCATCGGCGCCACGGCCTGCACGCTGATCGTAGCGGTCATCATCGGACAGATCGGCATCTTCGTCATTCCGTCGGTTCTTAAGTCCATCCTCTTCGCACTGTTCGTCTTTACGATCGGCTATCGTTCCGGGCCCGAGTTTTTTGCGTCTCTCAGCATCAGGACACTTGGCCAGGTGGTACTGGCCCTCGTTATCGGAACGACGGGGCTCGCAGTCGTTCTTGCCTTTGCTTTCAGCCTGCATCTCAGCCCGGGAACGGCGGCAGGCGTCGCGGCCGGCAGTCTCACGCAGTCCTCGATGATGGGCACCGCCTCGGGGGCCTTGGCGCAGATCGGCCTCTCCAGCGACGCATTGGCGGCCGAACAGGCGAGCGTCGCGGCCGGCTACGCGGTCACTTATATCCTCGGCTACATCCTGGTTTTGATCTACGTGCCGTTTATCGCGCCAAGATTGATGGGCATCAATCTGAAGGACGAGGCATCGAAGCTCGAAATCGCGATGTCGGCCGGCGGCAAAGTCAAAACCGGAAATATGGTCTATCGAAAATTCCAGGCGCGTGCCTATCAGGTCTCGCACGCGGCGGGCCGCACTGTCGGTGAGGTCGAGGAGGAGATCGGGCGAAGGGTCGTCGTCGAACGCATCATGCGCAACGGCGCCGACGTCGAGCCCAAGCCGGAGGCAAGGCTTCAGGCTGGCGACCATGTCCTGCTTGCCGGACCAAGCGCGGTCATAATCGCATCACAAAAAGCCGTTGGCCCGGAAATCGAAGGCGAGGACATCATGCGCTCCGTCGCCGGAGAGATCCTTGAGGTGGTCGTGGGGATTCGCGATCTCCACGGCCGCACTTTGTTCGAAATCGCCGACAGCATGGGGGATGTCCTTCGCGGCGTGTTCCTGCGCAGCCTTGTCCGGCACGGCCAGGAGGTCCCCGTGACACCCGGGACGCGGATCTATGTCGGCGATCTCCTGACGCTGGTCGGCGCAAAGCACGACGTGCTCCGCGCTGCCGCGCGTATCGGTCAGGTATTGAATGCCGGCGATCGGCTCGATATCGCCTTTGTGGCGACCGGGCTGGCAGTCGGCCTTTTCGTCGGCATGCTGAAATTGATGGCCGGACCTATACCCCTGACTCTAGGCGGCGGTGGTGGGGCATTGATCGCGGGTCTTGTTTGCGGTTGGCTGCACGCGCGGCGGCCGATCGTCGGAGCAATTCCCCCAGCCGCGCAGCAAACCCTCATCGACATCGGGCTTGGAGGATTCGTCGCCTCCATTGGTCTTGCGAATGGTCCTGCGGCCTGGGCGGCCATTCAGGCCCACGGCCCGATGCTGTTGATGGTCGGCGTCGTCGTGACGCTGGCCCCGCTTGTCGCCGGCACGCTCTTTGCCCGTCATGTTCTCCGCATGAATCCGGTGATCATCTGCGGTGCATTAGCTGGTGCAATGACGGTCGATGCGGCAGTCAGTGCAGCATGCGAAGTGGCGGAGAGCCAGACGCCGGTGCTAGGTGTCGCGGTACCTTACGCCATCGCCAACGTGGTTCTGACCGTGCTTGGCCCAATCATTGTCGGCGTAACATTCGGCGGGTGAGCCGTCCGCAAGCAATCGCTTTTGTAATATAAAACATGGCCTTATCGGGCCGAGCTTCCGTTTCACAAAATTGATGTGCCTCAATGCGGCTTAAGTGCCTCAATGCGAACTGCACTGCACTGTACTTTAATTTTTTGGGAGACGGTGATGCAGGCAGAACTTAAGTCCAAGGAACGCAGAATCGACCAGTTCTTTGCCGGACCGGCTGCGCGGGCAGACAGTTGGCGTGATCTCCTGGATACCGCCCAAGCCTGGCTCGCAGGCAGCGCGAAGAGAGAGCAGTTCGATGCGGCGCTTGCAGACCTCGGGGCGACGGAAGAGTTTCATGCATATCCCGGCTTGCACCTCATGGCAGCCTTGCGCGACTGCGCTGCGTCGGATGACGCACGCGCCACGGTGGCGCTGGTGCGGCGGATCAGCACCGCGCTGATCACGCGCTCGTTCCGCCGCAATTCCGGCGACTGGAATTTGCATGACGACGGCGAAATTGCCGTCCCCGACATGCTGCCTGCAACGCTTGGACATACCGATACGCAAAAGCCGTATTTCGAAACCTTGATGGTCACTGGTGTTCCGGCCGACCGGTGGAGCGGTCTCTGCGCGGAGTGGCGCAGACTGCGCCGTCCGCTTGATGCATTCGTCTATGAGCCTGTTTTTGTCGGCAGCGTCGAGGACGCATTCTGCGCGATCATGCTGAATGCCGATCTCGCTTCCGTTGTCATCAATGAGGGCTTTGTCTTCCGCTCGCGTCACGACGTGCCCGTGCTCCGCACGGTATCACAGGCGATGGAGCAGAAATTCAAGGCCGATCTGTCGGCTCTGCAGCTTGCCGAGCTGGTGAAACGGGTGCGCCCCGAGCTCGATATCTTCATCGTCTCTAATCGCCGGGTGGAGGAGCTTGCGGGCAATCCGAAGGCAAATGTCGCGCGCCGCATTTTCTATTCTGTCGAAGAGCTCCTCGAACTGCATCTCGCCATTCTTGAAGGCGTGCAGGAACGCTACGATACGCCGTTCTTCGACAATCTGAAGAAATACGCGCAACGCCCGATCGGAACATTTCATGCCCTGCCGATCGCGCGCGGCAAATCGGTTTTCAAGTCCGACTGGATCCGCGACATGGGCGAGTTCTACGGCATAAACCTGTTCCTTGCCGAGAGCAGCGCGACGACGGGTGGCCTGGACAGCCTGCTGGAGCCCACGGGCAACATCAAGAAGGCGCAGGACATGGCGGCGCGCGCTTTCGGCGCTGATCACGTTTTCTTCGTTACCAATGGCACATCGACATCCAACAAGATGGCAGTGCAGGCGCTGCTAGGACCTGGCGACATCAACATCGTCGATCGGAATTGTCATAAGTCGCACCATTACGGAATGGTGCTCGCGGGCGCGCAGCCGCTCTACGTCGAAGCCTTCCCGATGACCGAATACTCGATGTATGGCGCCGTGCCTCTGCGGACGATCAAGCAGGCGCTGCTCAATCTTAAGGCCGAGGGCCGGCTGGACCGGGCCAAGATGGTCGACCTGACGAACTGCACATTTGACGGTCATATCTACAACACCAGACGTGTTATGGAAGAATGTCTGGCGATCAAGCCGGACCTGATCTTTCTGTGGGACGAGGCGTGGTTCGGCTTCGCGCGCTTCTCGCCCTTCCTGCGGTTGCGCACTGCGATGGGTGCAGCGAACGAGATCGAAGCCTGGCTGCAGGATCCCGCGTCGGTCGCACAATACGAAAAGCAGCGCACCGAATTGGGAAGCAATCCATCCGACGAAAAACTATTGAACACACGGCTAATTCCGGATCCGAGGAAAGTGAAGCTGCGCGTGTATCAGACGAACTCGACTCACAAATCGATGTCGGCTCTGAGGCAAGGCTCGATGTTGTTGGTGAAGGACGTGGATTTCCACACGGTCGAAGCGCAGTTTCACGAGGCCGTGTTTACGCACGCATCGACGAGCCCGAACCAGCAACTGATTGCGAGCCTTGATGTCGCCCGGCGGCAGATGGAGCTCGAAGGCTATGGGCTGGTGGTCAATGCGATGGAAGTCGCGCTGGCAATCCGTCAGGCTGTAGCGAAGCATCCGCTGATCTCGAAATATTTCAAGATCGTCGGGGCGGACGGGATGGTGCCTGCCGAGTATCGGCAGAGCGGGTTCACCGACTACCTGACGCCCGGGGCGAACTGGGTCACCGCTCTCGATAGCATGCGCGACGACGAGTTCTGCCTCGATCCGACCCGGATGACGCTTGTCTGCGGCACTGCCGGTTTCGATGGCACCCAGTTCAAGGGAATTCTGGCGAACCGCTTCAACATCCAGCTGAACAAGACCTCGCGCAATTCTGTTCTGCTGCAGTCCAATATCAACAACACGCGCAGCGATGTGGCTCACCTGATCCGTGTGCTGGTCGAGATCAGCACCGAGATCGAACAGCGCTTGACGCAAGGTGGCCCGAATGTCCGCAAAGAGTTTGACGCGCGGGTCAAGAGCCTGATGACGGATGTGCCGGATCTTCCCAACTTCTCACGCTTCCATGAGGCGTTCCGGCAGGATGCGGGCAGTCGCACCAACGAAGGCAATATCCGCGGCGGCTTCTATGCCGCCTACGACGCGCCCGGCTGCGAGTACATCCCGTTGCGCGATCCGGAGATCGACAAGCGGTTGAAGAACGGCCCGGACCTTGTCTCGGCCAACTTCGTCATTCCCTATCCTCCCGGCTTCCCGATCATGGTGCCGGGCCAGGTGATCACGCAGGAAACGATCGATTTCATGCGCAAGCTCGATGTGAAGGAGATCCACGGCTACGATGCGAGCGAGGGATTGAAGCTCGTGCGACCAGAAGCTCTTGCAAAGATCGCCGGCAAGTCGCCTGCTGCGACAGCCAAGCGCACGTCAGAAGCGCCGGCGTCCGCGTCCAAGAAAACACCGGCCGCCGCCTGAGGGGAGGGTGTCGCAGAACCAGTTTCTGTTTGCTGTTATTTGTCGTCGGTCGCGCGGTCTGGATCGGGCGGGCTAACCTCAAAGGCTACGGGCGGCGCGGAAACGAAACTTGACTGGAATCAAGGCCCCAAGGTCTGACAAACACCGTTTGCTTCAGTTTTAAGGCGACTTTCCTCGATCTCTTGGTTGAGGTGATGGACTGGTTTTTAGGTACTTCTGGGGTCAAATGAAAGGGAACGCCAATGTTTGCTCACTACATTGCAGACACTCTGCGTGCCAATCCGCAGCTCGCAATATTCATAACACTAGGGATCGGGTACTGGATCGGCGCCATCAGGTTCAAAAGCTTCACCCTGGGCGCCGTGACCGGCACGCTGCTTGCCGGAATCGTGATCGGCCAGCTCGGGATCGATATCTCGGGACAGGTAAAGTCGATCTTCTTTATTATGTTCTTGTTCGCCGTTGGCTTCGGCGTCGGGCCGCAATTCGTCCGCGGCATCGCGACGGACGGCGCGCCCCAGGCGCTCTTTGCCATCGTGGTCTCGGTACTCTGTCTGCTCGCTGTATATGTCGCGGCGATCGTTTCGGGCTACGGACCGGGCCTCGCCGCGGGTTTGCTCGCGGGCGCGCAGACGATCTCGGCTTCGATCGGCCTTGCCACCGACGCGATCAACCAGTCGGGGCTGAAGCCCGAGGAGATAAAGACCCAGCTGGACCTGATCCCGGTGGCCTATGCCATCACTTACCTGTTCGGCACGGTCGGCACCGGCTGGATCCTCGCGTTCCTCGGGCCCAAGCTGCTCGGGGTGGACATCGCCGCCGAATGCGCCCGCTACGAGCGCGAGATGTCAGCTGGCGCGCCCAAGGCCACCTTCATCAGTGCCCGGCGCGAACGCGAGTTGCGGGCTTACAGGATCAAGGAGGGCGGCAAAGCGGTCGGCAAAACTGTTGCCGCTGCGGAAAGTCTTGCCGAGGGTGAGCGCATGTTCATCGAGAACCTGCGTAGCGGCGGTGAGATCACTCCTTTCACGACCGAGACGGTTCTGAAGGCCGGCGACGTCGTCGCGGTGTCGGGCCGTCGCGAGGCCCTGGTGAATCTCCTTGGCGAAGCCATCGAAGTCGACGACAAGGAACTGCTCGATGTCCCGGTCGAAGCAGTCGACGTACTGCTCACCTCGAAGGCACTCGACGGGCGCACGCTGGCTGAGGCCTCGCAGGAGTCCCATACACGCGGCGTCTTCCTTAACTCGATCCGGCGTGGCTCGGCCGCGGTCAACATCCCAGTCCTACCGCAAACCAAGCTCAACCGGGGCGATATCTTGCACGTCGTCGGGAGCTCGGCGAACATTGAGCGTTTCGTCAAGGCGGTGGGCTTCGCCGATCGTCCGACGACGAGCACGAACATGGTCCTGGTCGGCTTCGCCATCCTGGTCGGCGGCCTGATAGGTGCCGCGGTCCTGCCCATCGGCGGTGTGCCGATCACGCTCAGTACCTCGGGCGGCGCGCTGATCGCGGGTATCTTCGTCGGCTGGCTCCGGACGGTGAAGCCGCAGATCGGCAACGTCCCGCAGGCGACGCTGTGGTTCATGAACTCGGTCGGCCTGAACGTGTTCATCGCGATCGTGGGGATCAGTTCGGGACCAACGTTTATCGCCGGGCTCAAGGAAGCGGGTTTCGGCATCTTCTTCTGGGGGCTCTTCGCCACCGGTGTTCCTATGCTGCTCGCGCCGCTCATCGGCAAGTACATCTTTCGCTTCGACCCGGCGATAAACCTCGGCTGCTGCGGCGGCGCGCGCACCTCGACGGCCTCGGTTGCAATGGTCGGGGAGATCGCCAAGAGCGATGTTCCGATGCTCGGGTATACGGTCCCTTATGCGGTCAGCAACACGCTTCTGACTCTCTGGGGGCTCGTGATCGTCCTGTTGCTCAAGTGACGCTGGCAGAACCGCCGCCGCTATCGCGGATCGGCTCGCTTCGGCAGCTTTAGTGCGTGGGGTGTGACAGGAATTTACTTTGGTATTCTGTTGGTCTGCCGCTGGTCTCGTTGGTACGCATTGGTCTTTGTTGGTCTTGTTCGTATTTGAGTTGGTAGCGTTGGTACCGAGCCTCATCGTCGTGCTGACTGTGGGAAGATGATTGTCGTCGGTCACCTTGCACCCGACGTGGCCGGCGGACGTTGGAACCGCCCCGGTATCGGCTGGGGAGACCCCGTAGAGGGGCAAGCGCCGATTGGAACGACAAAGTCCCCTCCCGGCGTCGAGGGCTCTGGCGTGCGCCCTATCCTGACGCGCCGCGGCCGGCTCAGCGTCGGTGATCTTTCTGCCATCATTCCTTGTCGTTTTGTCTCTCGAGGCCTTGTCGTTCGCATTTCAGCGTTCGGCGCACCAAAGGTGCCTTGGTCTGATATGAAACGCTCAATACGCAGCGCCCCACATCTCACCTATGCTCGCCCCAGTGCACTACGTGTTTCTGCGGCCATTGTTTTTCGCCCGGTCATGCAAGCAGTTGCAGAATTCTGGTCAGTCGATGAGCATGGGAACGGCAGCGGCAATCCTTGGTGCAGCGGCGATCTACCCGAAGGTCACTCGCAGTTCGCGGCGCGGGTTGAGCACGCCGCTCTTGGCGTAAGTCGGGCGGGACCTGACTGGCGCCGGGTCATAGGCGGCGCGCGCCTTTGCCAGAAGGTACACCGTCATGTATCAGTGATACATCTGAAATCCGGACCCTTGGGCGACCGGTTTCAGTGATTTCAAGAGGTTACCGCTGATTTGGTAGCGGGGGAGGGACTCGAACCCCCGACCTCCGGATTATGATTCCGCTGCTCTAACCAGCTGAGCTACCCCGCCATTCCGAAACATTATCTGCCGGAATGGGCGGGATATAGGAAGGGCCGTGAAAGCCTGTCAAGCGAACAAGGTCAAAAGTCGCAGTAAAACGGCCACTTCGGCCAGATTTCCGGGCCATAATGGCGCAGGCTGGCGCCGATCCCGAGGCCAATTCCACGTTCTGCAATTGTGCATTAGGCCGCGCTGCGGCGCGCGTCCCCTGTCAAACGCTCGAAGCGGATCAGCGAAAAATGCCCCATCGGCGGCATGGGGCGCCGCTCGATTACACGTACGCCGCCGTGCCGCTCGGCCCAATCGGCGAGCACGCGGAACCGGAATTCCGGCCGCCAGCCAAGCCGGCGCGCCAACGGCGCGAACCACTGCTCGAACAGAGCTCGTGGCCCGGCTTCGGCGCCGATGTGGTTGACCAGTACGATCTCGCCACCCGGCCGCACGAGGCGCGCGAACTCGTCGAGCGTCGCTTCCGGGTGCGGCACCGCGGTGATGACATATTGTGCCACCACCACGTCGAACGATTCATCGGGCAAGGCGAGCCGCTCGGCATCCATCACCGCCAATAGTTCCACGTTGCTCAGCGATTGCTCGGCAACGCGCGCGCGCGCCTTGCGCAGCATCGGTTCGGACAAATCCACGCCAACCAAGCGGTTCGCGCGTGCGTAATCCGGCAGCGAAATCCCAGTGCCGACGCCAACTTCGAGAATCCGCCCGCCGATCCGCTCGGCTGCAGCGACCGCGGCACGCCGTCCACGGTCGAACACCGCACCGAACACGAGATCGTAGATCGGCGCCCAGCGGGCATAGGCGCGTTCAATGCTGGCCTTGTCGAAGTCCGCCCCCATGTAGCACGCGCCTTTATTCGGGCGCGGCGGCCGCCGCCATCGGCTCGGGCACGCGTGTCCCTGCAACGGCCGCCACCGCGCTCTTGATGAAACCGCCGCCGAGCACCCGCGCCTGGCCGACACCCGCATCATAAAAGACGCAGGCCTGCCCAGGCGAAACGCCATCCTCGCCCTCCACCAGTTCGACCTCATAGCCACCGTTCGCGGCCATAAGCCAACCGGCTTGCGGCTGCCGAGTCGAGCGCACCTTGACGAATACCTCGAGCCGGTCATCGGCGAGTGCTTTTTCTAGGCTGCCCTCGCCGATCCAATTGACGTCGCGTAGCACGATGCGGCTCGTGTGCAGCGCCGCGCGCGGCCCGACCACGACTTGCCGGCGCTCGGCATCGAGCCGCACGACATAGAGCGGCGCGCCGGTCGCGATGCCCAGTCCGCGGCGCTGCCCGACTGTGAAGTGAATAATGCCGGAATGCGCGCCAAGTACGCGGCCCTCGAGATCGACGATCTCGCCGGCCTCTGCCGCCCCCGGCTTTAGCCGTTCGATCACATCGGCGTAATGACCGCTCGGCACGAAGCAGATGTCTTGGCTGTCGTGCTTGTCGGCGACGACGAGACCGAACTGGCGCGCCAGCGCACGCGTTTCCGCCTTGCCACGCTCGCCCAGCGGAAAACGCAGCACGTCGAGTTGCTCGCGCGTGGTGCCGAACAGGAAATAGCTCTGGTCGCGCTCTTCCTCACGCGCACGGTAAAGCCCACGCCCGCCCGACGGCAGCGCCCGCGAGGCAACGTAATGGCCGGTCGCCAATACGTCGGCGCCTAAGTCGCGCGCGGTGATCAGAAGATCGCGGAATTTGATCGACATGTTGCATTCGACGCAAGGCACCGGCGTCTCACCGGCAATATAGCTTTCGGCAAAGCGGTCGATCACCGCCTCTTTGAAGCGGCTTTCATAGTCGAGCACATAATGCGGAATGCCGATGCGCTCGGCCACACTGCGCGCATCGTAGATGTCCTGCCCGGCGCAACAGGCCCCTTTTCGATGGGTGGCGGCGCCATGATCGTAGAGTTGCAGGGTAACACCGACCACGTCGTAGCCTTCCGCTTTGAGCAATGCAGCGGTCACCGAGGAATCGACGCCGCCGGACATGGCGACGACGACACGGGTGTCTTGCGGGCGGCGAACGAGATCGAGACTGTTCGGCATGGTTCTTCTTACTACAGGTGGTGATGCCTGGCGTGCAATTCGAGTTGGGCCCGCGGCAAATATTGCCGCTCTGTCAGCAGGCGCTGCCGGGCGCGCATGCATCTGCGGCCATCCATGATCCTGCAAGATATTGATCTATAAAACATTATTGCGCGCACCGGGACTGGCCTGGCGATTGCAGATCGATCGCCGGATATCCGGAGAAAACCGTGTCACAAGTAGCGTCTGACGCCCCCGCACCCGCCTTCAAGCCCGCACCGCCGATCCCGCTACGGGCGGCGCCTGGTTCCGACCTCGCGCCCGATTTGCCGTTCGCGAGCCTGCTCGACGACAGCACGCAGGACGCTCCGCCGCCACCGCCGCAAACGCGGCCGGCGCCCGCCGATAGGGACACCGACACGACCGTCGACAAAACTGCTGACAAAACCGCCGATCCGGTCGCCACCAAGACTGCCGATCCGGTCGTAAGCAAGAGTCCCGACAAGGCCACCGCGAAGCCCGCTCATAAAGCCGCGGACAAGACCGCCGACAAGCCCACTCCAAAAACTGCCGACAAGGCCACCGCCAAAGCTGGCAACTCGACCGCGGCGGTTGCGGCACAGCCGAATTCGCCCCAGCTACCGGTTGATCCCAATATAACCAAAACGGCGGAAATGAACGGCGAGACCGCGGTCGTCAAAGCTCCCGATCGCAGCAAGGCCGTGCAGGCTGTTCTGCAAACCGTCGACAATGCCGAGACCGCCAATGCGGCCGGGGTTGACGTGGTACCCACCAAATCAAAAAACCTCGACGACACCAAAGCAAAAACTGACGCTAAGCTCGTCGTGGATGCCAAGGCCGCCGATACCTCTAAATCGGCGGACGACGGCAAGCCGGCCAATGGCAAAAAGTCGACCGACGCCCCAGCGTCGGCCACATTGGCGGCCGATCTTCCGAAAAACCCAGTTCAGAGTGCCGCGCCGGCTGTCGTGGCCGCCCCAGTGCCTACGACGGCCATTGTGAATCCGCCAGCAACCGGACGTGAATCACAAACGGCAACCGTTGCCATTCAGGCCGCGGCTGTCACCGCCGATACGCCCAAGTCCAAAGCGCTCAATCTTGCACCCGCGCTAGGCGGCACCGACAACCTTGCCCCGGCGAAAGACGGCATCGACAAGCCTGCCGTCGCGAAAGACAGCACCGCCAAGTTTGCGCCCGCCCATCCGCACGACGAAGACATAGCCGCAACCCCGCACGCTCCTGCGCAAACGTCGCCATCGATCGCGACCGATACCCAGGCCACTGCGCCGAAGCCGGCCGCCGACGCGGCGCAGCAGGCCGCGCTGACCCCGCCAACGCCTGATGTATTGCCGGGGGCGGCGAATCCGGCCGCACCGACGGCACCGACGACACCGGTTGCGCCTATTCTTCAGGCGGCGACCGTCCCGGTCGCCGGTGTCGCCATCGAAATCGCGAGCCAGGTGCAGTCGGGCAAGAACCACTTCGAGATTCGCCTCGATCCGCCGGAACTCGGCCGCATCGAAGTCCGCCTCGATGTCGACCGCGACGGCCATACGACCACCCGCCTGATCGCCGACCGCTCTGATACGCTCGATCTCATGCGCCGCGACGCCTCCGGTCTGGAACGCGCGCTGCAGGATGCCGGGCTGAAAACCAGCGACAATGGACTGCAATTCTCGCTGCGCGACCAGACCATGGGCCGCCAGCAGGATAACACGCCGGCACCGGCCACCGCCCAGATCGTTGTTCAAGACAACACGCTTCCGGGCAACGAAATTACCCAACGCAATTACAGCCGCCTCGCCGGACTGCGCGGCGGCGTCGACATTCGTGTCTGAGGATCGATCATGACCGCCGTTTCCCCCGTCACATCGGCAACCAACCCGGCCGCCTCGGTTTCGAGCGCATTGGGCAACAGCACCGAAATTGCCAGCAATTTCACGACGTTTCTGCAACTCCTGACGACACAGTTGAAGAATCAGGATCCGCTCAGCCCGATGGATACCAATCAATTCACCCAGCAGCTTGTCGAATTCGCCGGCGTCGAGCAGCAGATGAAGACGAACGACACGTTGAGCACGCTGGTGTCTTTGCAGCAAAGCGCGCAAACGTCGCAAGCGCTCTCGCTGGTCGGCGCGACCGTGGTCGTCAATGGCACCACCGCGCAACTGGCCAACGGTCAAGCGACTTGGTCGCTGACGGCGACCCAGCCCGCGACGGCGACGGTTACGATCACCGCGCCGTCCGGTCAGACCGTCTATACCGCCACGGGTGCGGTCAATGCCGGCAGCCAACCCTTTACGTGGAATGGTGTCGGCAGTGACGGCACGACCTGGCCGGCCGGCAATTACACCCTCACGGCGACCGCGGTCACCGCCAGTGGACAATCAACCACGGTTACGAGTCAGGTCGAGGGGCAAATCACCTCGGTCGATCTGAGCCAGACGCCGCCGGCTCTGGCCATGGGCGGGCAGAACTACAAGCTCACCGATATCCAGAGGATCGTCACGCCCGGTAGCTGATGGTCTGCAGCGGCCCTGGAGACCGCAAAAGCGGCCTTCTTGGCCCATAGTTCCTTCAATGGCGCACCTTCAAGTGCCTTTTCGGCGCCCTTTCGGCCAAAGTCGGCGCCATTGCACGGACCCGGATTCGAAACCCGCGAGGCCAAACTGTAACCAAAAGGTTAGCGCAAACAGGGCAAACATTTCCCTTTCTACGCGCCATGCTTAGGCAAATTTTAAGTCGCGGCTTGTAGCTTCCAATCAGTAAATGCCAGTCAAGTAGAGTCCTGTGAGTACACCAATGACCGAGCCCCACCGCCCGAGGGTCAAATACGTCATCGGGCCCGATGGCAGTCCCCTTACGATTGCGGATCTGCCGCCGCCGTCAACGAAACGCTGGGTCATCCGCCGCAAGGCTGAGGTGGTCGCCGCCGTGCGCGGTGGACTGTTGTCGCTGGAAGAAGCCTGCGCGCGCTATACCTTGACCGTCGAGGAATTCCTGTCCTGGCAGTATTCCATCGATCAGCACGGCCTTGCCGGCCTGCGCACCACGCGCATTCAGCAGTACCGCCAGTAGTCGCTTCCCCGTTTTAGACGGCCGGCCGGTCACGCGTGACCGACGATCGCGAGCTCGCGCTCCCCCGAATCGGACGCCGCCCGCTTCGGCGTGCGCTGCGATAATTTTCTGTTGGCGCGAATTAACCGGACGCTAACCATAAACTGGGCAAATCTTGCCGGGTAAGGCGCGTAGCGCGCCCAACGGTTGGGACGGAACCCGGTGCAAGGTTTCTTCGATTTCGTGAAATCGCTCGGTGCGGCGCGAATGGCGGCGATGGCCGCGGTGACGCTGACGCTGATCGGATTCTTCTCATTCCTGATGATTCGGATGACGACGCCGCAATTGGTGCCGCTGTTCACCGATTTGTCGATGGAAGACTCGGCCGCGATTATCAAGGATCTGGACCGTCAGGCGATCCCCTACCAGCTCAAGAACGACGGTACCGCCGTGATGGTGCCCAAGGACAAGGTCGCGCGGCTGCGCATGAAGCTCGCCGAAAGCGGTCTGCCCAAGGGCGGCGGCGTCGGCTACGAGATTTTCGACAAGTCGGACGCGCTTGGCACCACCACCTTTGTCCAGAACATCAACCACCTCCGCGCTCTCGAAGGCGAGCTCGCTCGCACCATCAGCAGCCTGGACCGTGTGCAGGCCGCCCGCGTGCATTTGGTACTGCCCGATCGGCCGCTATTCTCCCGCGACAAGATCGACCCATCGGCGTCGATTGTGCTCAAAGTGCGCGGCACGCTGGAGCCGCAGCAGGTACGCGCCATCCGTCACCTGGTGGCGACGGCGGTCAGCGGCATGAAGCCAGAGCGCGTTTCGGTGATCGACGAGACCGGCAAGCTGCTGGCCGACGGCGCCGGACCGAACGATCCGCTGGAGGGCGCCGGCGCCGACGAACGCAAGGCGGCATTCGAAAAGCGGCTGCGCGATCAGGTCGAGACGATCGTTTCCTCGATAGTCGGACCCGACCACGCGCGCGTCGAAATCAACGCCGATTTCGACCTCAACCGCGTTACCCAGACCACCGACAAATTCGATCCGGACGGCCGCGTGGTGCGATCGAGCCAAACCCGCGAAGAATCCTCATCGTCAGGCGACAAAACGGGCGGCCCTGTATCGGTCGGCAACGAACTGCCGGGCGCCGCCAAGCCACCGGCCGAGGCGGGTGCCAGCGACCAGAATCGCAAGACCGAGGAAATCGTCAACTACGAAATCTCGCGCACCACCAAGACCGAGGTGACCGAAGCCGGCCGCGTCAACCGCATTTCCGCGGCCGTCCTGGTCGACGGCGTCTACACCAAGGACGCCAAGGGCGTGGTCACCTATCAGCCGCGATCGAAGGAAGAGATCGACCGCATCGCCGCGCTGGTAAAATCGGCCATCGGCTTCGATGCCAAACGCGGCGATCAGGTCGAAGTGGTCAATTTGCGCTTCGCCGAGAGCACGCCGATGCCGATCGCCGAGCCGACCGGCTGGATGAGCTACGTGCAATTCACCAAAGACGACATCATGCGCCTGGCCGAGCAAGGCGTGATGGTGCTGCTCGGCTTCGTCGTGCTGCTGTTCGTGGTGCGCCCGCTGGTCCGCCGAATCATCGCGCCGGATGGCGGAATGATGATGGGGACCGCGGAAGCGGTTGCGAGCGCCGCCGGTACGTCCGGGGTCGCCAATGCGATCGGGCTGCCGCATGTCACCGCCACCGTGGTGGCACCCAACGTCGCGGCCAATGCCGGCTCGCCCACCGCTAATATCTCGATCGTCGGCGCCGACGAATTGGTCGCCATTTCCAACCGCACCGCGGCGATGATCGACATCGCCCAGGTGCAGGGTCAGGTGCACGCCCAGTCGGTGCAGAAAGTCGGCGAACTCGCGGAGCGCAATCCACATGAGGCAGTCGCGATCATTCGTAACTGGCTCCATGAAGATGCGCGCTAAGGTATGGCGGACAAAGGCATGACGGTGGCCAGCATCAGTCCTCGTGCGCAAGGTGCCAAGGGAAAGCGCAAACTGACGGGCCCGGAACGGGCGGCTGTTCTCATGCTGGCGCTCGGCGGGCGCTACGGCGCCAAGCTGTTTTCTCTGCTCGACGACGACGAACTGCGCGAAATTTCCACCGTGATGGCGGCGCTCGGCACGGTAGAGGCTGAAGCAGTCGAAGAATTGCTGCTGCAGTTCGTCTCGCAAATGTCGGGGTCCGGCGGCGTGCTCGGCAGCTACGACGTCGCCGAACGCCTGCTGGCGCAATACCTGCCGCCCGAGCGCGTCGGCGGCATTATGGACGACATCCGCGGCCCCGCCGGCCGCAACATGTGGGAAAAGCTGGCGCACGTCCATGAAGACGTATTGGCGAACTATCTCAAGAACGAATATCCGCAGACAGTGGCGGTGGTGATGTCCAAGCTGCGTTCCGACCATGCGGCACGCGTGCTGGCTATCTTGCCTCAGGACTTCTCCCTCGACGTGGTCAACCGCATGTTGAAGATGGAGGCGGTCCAGAAGGAAGTGATCGATCGCGTCGAAGAAACGCTGCGCACCGAATTCATGACCAACCTGTCACACACCCGGCGCCGCGACGCCCATGAGGCGATGGCGGAGATCTTCAATAATTTCGACCGCCAGGCTGAAACGCGCTTCCTCACCGCGCTGGAAGCGGAAAATGCGGACGCCTGCGAGCGCATCAAGGCGCTGATGTTCACTTTCGACGACCTGATCAAGCTCGACGCCGGCTCGGCGCAGACGCTGATGCGCAAGTTCGAGAAGGACAAGCTGGCCATCGCGCTGAAAGGCGCTTCAGAAAACGTGCGTCAATTCTTCTTCGGCAACATGTCGACTCGCGCCGCCAAGATGCTGTCGGAGGACATGCAGGCGTTGGGCCCGGTGCGTCTACGCGACGTCGACGAGGCGCAGACGGCGCTAGTCAATATCGCCAAGGACCTGGCGGCCAAGGGCGAAATCTTGATCACCAAGAGCCGCGGCGACGACGAATTGATCTATTGAGATAGCGATGAAAGCGAACACAAAATATCTGTTCGATGACGATTTCTCCGCTGGCGAACGGCCGACCATCACGCTGGTCGAGGCCGAACGCCGGCGCGCGGACGCCGAATCGCAAGCTTATCGCAACGGCTTTGCCGCAGGCCTTGTGCAGGCGCAGAACGACGACGCGCGGAAGACCGCGGCCGTTCTCGGCGTAATCGCCGACGCAATGGAACGATTTAATACGTCGCTCGCCGGCATCGAAGTTCGGCTGGAGACCGAAGCCGTGCAAGTGGCTGTCGCGGTTGCCGGCAAGCTCGCGCCGGAGCTGATCGCGCGCGAGCCGCTCGCCGAGATCTCCGCGCTGGTCACCGAGGCGTTCAATCATCTGGTGAAGGCGCCGCACGTGGTCGTGCACATCGGCGCCGAGATTTACGAATCGGCCAAGGCAAAACTCGACGAGATCGCGCAAGCGCGCGGTTTCGAGGGCCGGTTGGCGGTCATGTCCGATCCGGCCATGGCGCCAGGCGACTGCCGCATCGAATGGGCCGATGGCGGCGTCGCCCGCGACCGCGCCGCGACGCTGGCAACCATCGATGAGTTGGTCACCCGCTACGTGACCGGACGCGCCAACGAAAACAAATAGGAATTTTGGAGACCGACGCGATGAGCGACACCGATAGCAAAGTCCCGCTTCCCGACCTGGAAGCCGGCAGCCCACCGCCGACCGTCGACGACGCCGGCGCGTTGGCCCCGACCGACAGCGAGCCCGTCAGTCGCGGCGCAGCAGATCTGGAGGCGCTGTTCGACGTGCCGGTGCATGTTTCGGCGGTGCTCGGCCGCGCCCATATGCCGGTCGGCGATCTGCTCAAGCTCGCACCGGGCGCCGTGCTCGAACTCGACCGCAAGGTCGGCGAAGCCATCGATATCTACGTCAACAACCGCCTAGTCGCACGCGGCGAAGTGGTGCTGGTCGAGGACAAACTGGGCGTGACCATGACCGAAATCATCAAGTCCGACCGCAACTGACGCATGATCTCGAAAAGCGAGAAGCGATTATCGGAAAATGATCATGCGATTGAACGTTAAAGGGACAATGCCATGCGACTCCTAATCGTCGGTACGCTTGGAGGCCAGCTCACCGCCGCGAGCAAAATCGCGCTGGACAAGGGCGCCAGCGTCACCCACGCCGACAGCAATGAGCAGGCGCTCGCCGTGCTGCGCTCCGGCCGCGGCGCCGATCTGTTAATGGTCGACGTCACCCTCGATATCCGCGACCTGGTGAACCGGCTCGACGCCGAGCGCATCCACGTCCCGGTCGTGGCCTGCGGCATCACCAACGACGCGCGTGCCGCGGTCAACGCCATCCATGCCGGCGCCAAGGAATACATCCCGCTGCCGCCCGACCCCGACCTGATCGCCGCCGTGCTCGCGGCCGTCACCGACGACCGGCGCGAGATGATCTATCGCGACGAGGCGATGGCGAGCGTGGTCAAGCTCGCCCAGCAGATCGCCGGCTCCGACGCCTCGGTGCTGATCACCGGCGAGAGCGGCACAGGCAAGGAAGTGCTGGCGCGCTACCTGCACGCCCGCTCGACCCGCGCCAGGAAGCCGTTCATTACCGTCAATTGCGCGGCGATCCCGGATAACCTCTTGGAGTCCGAGCTGTTCGGCCATGAGAAGGGCGCCTTCACCGGCGCGCTCGGACGCCGCATCGGCAAGTTCGAGGAGGCCAATGGCGGCACGCTGTTGCTCGACGAAATCTCGGAAATGGACGTGCGCCTGCAGGCGAAACTGCTGCGCGCGATCCAGGAGCGGCTGATCGACCGTGTCGGCGGCGGCAAGCCGGTGCCGGTCGATATCCGCATCGTCGCCACCTCCAACCGCAACCTCACCGAGGCCGTGCGCGAGGGCAAATTCCGCGAGGACCTCTGGTTCCGCCTCAACGTAGTCAATTTGAAGATCCCGCCCTTGCGCGAGCGTCCATCCGACATCAGTCGAGCTGGCGCAGTATTTCGCCAAGAAATATTCCGAGGCCAACGGGCTGCCCGAACGTCCGCTCTCGGCGGAAGCGCGCCGCGCGCTCAGCGTCAACCGCTGGCCAGGCAATGTGCGCGAACTGGAGAACACCCTGCACCGCGCGGTGCTGCTCTCGAGCGGGCCAGAGATCGGCATCGACGGCATCCTCTCGCCCGACGGCCTGCGGCTCGATTCCGCGCGCGGTTCCGGCGCGGTCGCGCATGCGACGATGGCCGCCGAGCAGGTCACCCGCAATCTGGTCGGCCGCACCGTGGCCGAAGTCGAGCGCGACCTCATCCTGGAGACGCTCAAGCACTGCCTAGGCAATCGCACGCACGCGGCCAATATCCTCGGCATCTCGATCCGCACTTTGCGCAACAAGCTCAACGAATACGCCGCCGACGGCGCGCCCATCCCGCCGGCAGGCGGCAGCGAGTTGCGCGGCGCAGCGTAGAGCGACAGCAGCAGCCAATAAACAGAAAGCCCGGCTCAACCGCCGGGCTTTTTGCTTCGCAATAATCAAAGCGTCGCAATGGTAATAAGGTAGTTTAGCCGGCGCGGCCGGCAGACGCATTCTGCTTGTCGCGTTCGGTGTCGAGTTCGACAGCCTTGGCCATCAACTCGTGGCTGATGGCTTCCAACCGATCAATCAGGCCGCGCCCTTCGCGCGCCAGCCGGATACAGCGGTCGGCGGTCTCAACCAAATAATCCTCGGTCTTCCGCATGATAGCTCCATAATCTCTTTAATCGCGCCGTATGCATACGAATTACGACAATTCAAGGTGAAATATCCGAATGGTACCTATGTCGCTGCCGCCACGTGATACGCCGCGTGATAATAAGTCAGTATCCCAACCGCATAGCCGAGTGGCACCGATGTCCACAGTCTACAAAATTCTTCCTGCGGCGCTGTGGCATGAGGCCGAGCGGCAAGGCGTGTTCCGCGGCTCGTCCGTCGACCTGCAGGACGGCTTCATCCATTTCTCCAGCGCCGAACAGGCACCCGAAACCGCGGCAAAACATTTCGCCGGCGAGCGCGATCTCGTGCTGCTGCACGTCGACGTCAGCCGCCTGGGCAACCGGCTGAAATGGGAGCCGTCGCGCGGCGGCGCGCTGTTTCCGCATCTTTACGGCGCCTTGGTACTTGCCGCGGTGATCCGTGTCGACCTGCTGCCCCTTGCGGCCGACGGCCGCCATCAGTTCCCGCCGCTCGAGCCTTGAGCGCGGTCAAATAGCCGTTGCCAGTGGCTATCGCGGAACCAAAGTGCGCCGCGCAAAGTTATGATTCTGCCGGCCTACAATGGTGGTTATAATGTCCATGCCCAATCAAACCTGGGGAACTATCCACCCCTCCGCGTACCGTCACTCCGCCGAGCCGATGAGCCGCGTGGCGGCCACGTTGCGACCGAGCGGGGCCGTTCGCTACCGTTGCCCGGTCACCGGCAGCTTCGTGCTGATCACAGATCCGTCGACGTTGGCCCGGATCGCCGAGCATGACATCCGCACGCGCTGCATGGATTGCGGCGAAATGCACTTTTTGGCGCAAGAAGTCCCTGCCCTCGCTCGCGGCTGAATTGTCGCCGCCCCCGCAAAGCCCTAAAGTTCTTCGCACAAGCGCCGGGCGAAAGCCGCGCCGGCCTTTCCGGGGAACCATCATGCGTTATCTGTTCGCCGTCAGCGCCGCTTTGCTGCTGAGCGCCGCGACTACATTTGCCGCCGATCCGGTCGGCAGCTACTCGGTCGCCGGCAACAATCCCGGCGGAGGCAGCAAATACAGCGGTACGGTCACCGTGGAAAAGACCGGCCAGACCTACCGCGTGATCTGGATCGTGGGCGGCACGCGCTACGTCGGCACCGGCATCGGCGACAAGGATTTCCTCGCGGTCTCCTACAAGGCTGGCAGCGACACCGGCCTCGCGCTCTATGGCGCCGACGGCGGCAACTGGGCGGGCGTATGGACCTATGCCGGCGGCCGACAAATCGGCGCCGAAGTCTGGAAGCGCGAATAGTCGCGGCGCGTCCCTCGGCCAGCGGTTTCGTTGGCAACACAAGATATTGCGATTCTTACCAAAATTGCCGCCTTACGATGGCATGCGACTGCCGTTTGTTAACCCCTCGCTAACCATAAAGTGGGCAAATATTGCCGGGGTAACAACCATCTCGCAGGCATGAGCGACATCAGCGCCGCACCGGCACAGGCAACCAGCGCCATCAAACTTCCCGGTTTCGGCGAGGTCGGCGCCTTCATGAAGCGCGGCGACATCGCGCTCGCCGTCGGCGTGCTGACCATCCTCGTCATCCTGATTCTGCCGCTACCCCCGGTCCTGCTCGATCTCGCGCTCGCCATCTCGATCATCATCTCGGTCCTGATCCTGATGACGGCCCTGTTCATCCAGGCGCCACTCGAATTCTCCTCATTCCCGACCGTGCTGCTGATCGCGACCATGCTGCGGCTGGCGCTCAACCTCGCCTCCACGCGCCTCATTCTCGCGCACGGCCACGAGGGCACCGATGCCGCCGGCCACGTCATCGAGGCATTCGGCAATTTCGTGATGAGCGGCAATTTCGTGATCGGCATCATTGTGTTCATCATCCTGGTGATCGTGAACTTCGTGGTCATCACCAAGGGCTCGGGCCGCATCGCCGAAGTCGCCGCCCGCTTCCACTTGGACGCCATGCCGGGCAAGCAGATGGCGATCGACGCCGATCTGTCGGCCGGAATGATCGACGAAAAGGAGGCGCGCCGGCGCCGCCAGAAGCTCGAGGACGAAGGCGGCTTCTTCGGCGCCATGGACGGCGCGTCCAAGTTTGTGCGCGGCGACGCCATCGCCGGCCTGCTGGTGGTGTTCATCAACGTCATCGGCGGCATGATCATCGGCATCGTCCAGCAAGGCCTGAGCTTTGCCGATGCGGCACATTCCTACACCATCCTCACGGTCGGCGACGGGCTGGTCACCCAGATCCCGGCGTTGATCGTCTCGACCTCCGCCGGCCTGCTAGTGTCGAAAGCCGGCATCCTGGGTTCGGCCGACAAGGCGCTGCTCAATCAGCTCTCCGGCTACCCGAAGGCGCTCGGCATGTCGGGTGCGGTGATGGTGGTGATGGCGCTGCTGCCGGGAATCCCGATGGCGCCGTTCCTTGCGCTCGGCGCCGGCGCGGGCGCGCTCGCCTACATCATGGACAAGCGCACCAGACTGGCGGCCGCCAGCGAAGCCCGCAAAGTGGAAACCGAAGCCAAGAGCGAGGCGAAGGAAGAACCGATTTCCGCCTCGCTCAAGATCGACGATCTCAAGGTCGAAATCGGCTACGCGCTACTGCCGATGGTCAACTCGCCCGACGGCAGCGACCGGCTGACTGAACAAATCAAAGCGCTGCGCCGCTCGCTCGCCGTCGAGATGGGCTTCGTCATGCCGGCCGTGCGCATCCTCGACAACGTCCAGTTCGACGCCAACAGCTATACGATCAAGATCAAGGAGGTCGAGGCCGGCAGCGGCAAGGTCTGGCCCGGCCAATATATGGTCATGGACCCGGCCGGCGGCCAAGTGAAACTCGCGGGCACCCACACCACTGAGCCGACGTTCGGGCTCCCGGCCACGTGGATCGATGCTTCGCAAAAAGAAGACGCCACGCTCAAGGGCTACACGGTGGTAGACGCCGCCACTGTGCTGTCCACGCACCTGACCGAATTGCTCAAGAACAACATGGCGGAACTCCTATCCTACGGCGAGGTGCAGAAGCTGCTCAAGGAACTGCCGAAGGAACAGGCCGAACTGCTCAAGGACCTGGTGCCCGGGCAAATCTCCGCCTCCGGAATCCAGCGCGTGCTGCAGATCCTGCTGGCCGAGCGCGTGTCGATCCGCGACCTCGCCACCATCCTGGAAGGCATTGCCGACGGCATCGGTGCCTCGCGCAACCCGGTGCTGCTCGCCGAACATGTGCGGGCGCGACTGTCGCGCCAGATCTGCGCGCAGCACAACAGTCCCGGCGGGTACCTCCCGCTGATCGCGCTGTCGGCCAAATGGGAACAGGCCTTCGCCGAGTCCATGGTCGGCCAGGGCGACGACCGCCAATTGGCCATGCAGCCGTCGAAGCTATCGGAATTCATCACGCTGGTACGCGAGGAGTTCGAAGACGCCGCGCGCGAAGGAGAGGCGCCGGTACTGGTCACCTCGGCCGGCATCAGGCCGTTCGTGCGCGGCATCATCGAGCGCTTCCGCGCGCAGACGCCGGTGGTGTCGCAGAGCGAGATTCACCCGCGGGCGCGGCTGAAGACGGTGGGCAGTATCTAATCGCTGCTATTCCGCCGCGATCGTTGGCACCGTTTCATCGGCCGCGTGCCCATGCGCCCGGATATTGTCGTCGCGATATTTGCGCTTGAGCGCCGCCTCGCCGCCGGCGGTGGCGTGGTACATCTCCAGCGTCTCGAACTCGTCCGCCTTCGGCGGCGCGATAGCGAGGTCGGAGTAGGTCCAGCGATCCGGCGCGTCGAGCGCCTTCTTCAGCAACGCCTTGCAGCGCAGATAGACGCGCGCATAGTTGTAAGCCTTGACCACGATGCCGCCCCAGTATTTCGGATAAAACAGCAGCGGGTTCTCCAACGGCAGGCTGCGGCGGCGGTCGCGCCGGTATTTGAGACGGAACGCGCCGCTTTCGAGCGGATGTACGCCCTCAAATAAGATCGTCAGGTAGAACCACAGGATGGTGGACAGCGTAGTGCCCGGGCGGCCGATCGGGCAAGCGCAGGTGCGCCGCAGTATCGTGTAGATGTGCTCCGGCGTGTAGAACGATTTCCAGGCCGCGCGATAGGCGTCTTCCCAATCGACGTCCGGCATCGTGCCGTGGTGCGCGACGCGGTGATTGAGGTCGTACTTATTCATATCCGGGTCCATCCAGACGCCCTTGGCGGAGAGCGTCTTGTGGTCTTCCGAACCGGGCAGCGGCGTCAGGAAGAAGAACTCCAGAATGTCGATCGGCAGTTCGCGCTTGATGATCTCGATATCGCGCAGAATCGATTCCTTGCTGTCGGCTGGGAAGCCGAGGATGTAGCCGGCATAAGTGATGGCGCCGTTGTTGCGCCACATCTGCAGCATTTCCCGATATTCGGTTATTTTATTTTGCCGCTTCTTGGCGGCGATCAGGTTGTCGGGATTGATGTTCTCCAGCCCGATGAAGGCGCGCCGCACGCCCGCCTTGGTCGCCTTCTCGATGAAGCCCGGGATTTTGTGGCAGAGCGTGTCGACCTGGATGGTGAAGCCGATATTCATGCCCTCGCCGTGCCGCATCTGGATCAGGCGGTCGAACAGCGTCTCCCAATCCTTGTTGCGGGCGAAGTTGTCGTCGGTGATGAAGAACCGCTTGATGCCCTCGGCGTAGTTCTCGCGCACGATCTTTTCCAAATCGTCGGCCGAACGGATGCGGCTCTTGCGCCCCTGCACATTGATGATGGTGCAGAACGAGCACTGGTAGGGGCAGCCGCGGCCGAGATCGATGCTCGACAGGTTGCCGACGGTGCGCTGGACGTGCTTGCGCGGCAGGAACGGCGGCGGTTCGCCGACCAGGTTCGGCAGCGCGTCCATGTAATTGTAGAGCGGCTTGAGCTTGCCATTGAAGGCGTCACGCAGCACCTCGTCGAGCCGATGCTCTTCCGCTTCGCCGGCGAAGAACGAGACGCCCATCGCCTGCGCGGCTTTGATGTCGGCCGGCAGTTCGGGCAGCATGGATATGCAGCCTGAGATGTGGAAGCCGCCGATACAGACCGGCAGACCGGCTTCGATGAACGGCTGCGCCAGATCGACCGCCCGCGGAAATTGATTGGATTGGACACCAACAAGCCCGATCAAACAGCGCCCGCCCTCGCGGCGGATCATGCGGATGATCTGCTCCGGCTTAACCCGCCGGTTGGTCTCATCGAAAGTGTGCAGCCGGATATCAACGCCAGCGCCGAGCACCTCGCGCCGCGTCGCGTCCTCGGCGAGCGCATTGAGGCAGGCGAGCGTGTTGGAAGGGATCGCCGAGCGGAACCACTGGATCGGATAGCCGTCGTCGTCGTAGTGCGTCGGCTTGATCATCACGAAGTGGAAGATCGCCGGCTTCCCGTTAACGGTCGAAATCGACATGCGTGACCTTGCCCTACGCAGATGCTGCCGGCAGATCGCGACAAAATGCTCTATTTGGCTCGATAAGTCGAGTTTTGTGTCGGTTGCCGCCCGATCGCGACGATTAACGCCGTTTTTTCAGCGTGTTTCGAACGGTTCCGGACACCACTGGATAAAACGTGCTTTGATGCCCATATAAGTCGCGTTGTTTCAATCGTTTCGGCTTTGCCGAAGAGCCTGGAGTTGATCGTGAATAAATTCAATTTTGACGCGCCGGCGGAGCTGTTTCCGTCGCGCAACCGCAAGATCGTCAACAAGATCAAATATCGCCGCTTCGACCGCGCCGCCGAGGCCATCCGCTTTGCCGTCGAAGAGCTGCCCGAGCCGCTGTTGCTTGGCGCCTATATCGAGATCGATGAAGCGCGGCTCGGCCACAAGGTCATCCGTGAGCTCTATGACAGCGCGGAATACCCGTTGGCCAAACGCGCGAGTTGAGCACGCGCGTTTGACGCTTCCGCGCAATTAGCGTATTTGAGCACCTGCAACCAGGTTTTCGGTTCTGCCTTGCAACGCTGCCCGATTTTGGGCGCTCAACAAGTCATCCCAAAAAACTCGGATGTCAAAGCGCGCGGACTTAAAGGATCCGTGCGCATCCCGCTCACGCAGCAATCGATGCAAGGAGGCCGCCATGGCCACAGGTACCGTCAAGTTCTTCAACACGCAAAAGGGTTTCGGATTCATCACGCCGAGCGACGGCTCGAAGGACGTGTTCGTGCATATCAGCGCCGTCGAACGCGCCGGCATGAGCACCCTCAACGAAGGCCAGCGCCTCACCTATGAAATCGTGACCGAGCGCGGCAAGCAGGCGGCGTCCAATCTGCAGAACGCCTGACCAACGAATTCGTATCGTGACGAACAGGGAGCGCCCGGCCTTGCGCCGGGCGTTTTCATTCAAGGACCGCGGAGGAAAGATATGACGCACAGATTTTCCAGCGGCCAGGACGTCTATTACGAGCCCACTTTCGGCAACGCGGCCGCGCGCGGCAAATACAAGATCATCCGCCCGCTGCCGGTCGAAAACGACAACCGGCTGGCCTACCGGATCAAGAGCATCGCGGAGACCTTCGAGCGCATCGCCGAGGAACACCAGCTGAGCCGGACCGAGTAAGGCCAAATCTCGCCCGATTGGCTGCCTTCGGCCAAATTCGCGCCATTTCGCGTCAAAACAGCGGATTTCACGGCCCTTTCAACGTTCCGTGAAAGGCCCTGTGGAACTGTGGCGGCCCCCCTACGTTAGCCTCTCGAAACAGATGAACCTTTTTCCAGGCCGCCCCGACGAAAGGGCATGACCTTGGAGGCTGCCATGAACTGGTCGATGTATACCGCAGACCGCACCACCCACCTCAAGATCGTGGTGGTTGGGCTTGCCGCCGCGCTGCTGATCGCCGTGATCGGCATTTCCGCGCAACAGTTCAATCTCGGCACCGATATCCTGACCGCGCAGGCCCCGTCAGTAGTGAAGGCCGGCGGGCCGGTGGTGTTCACCGACGGCAGCGCCTCGACCATCCGCTAGTAGCGTTTTTCGAACCTCCCCCAAACTTTCGCGCCGCCTTTGCGGCGCGATTTTTTTTGGGGGAGCCTGACCTATCTGATCACCACCGACGGCAGCCAGAGCGATAGCGCCGGGATGTACGTGACCAGCATGAGCACTGCGAACATCACGCCGTAGAACGGCCAGATTGTGCGCATCACCTGTTCGATGGTCACTTTTCCGACAGCACAGCCGACAAACAGGATCGCCCCGACCGGCGGATGGCACAGTCCGATGCCGAGATTGAGCATCATGATCATGCCGAAATGAACAGGGTCGACGCCGAAATTGATCATCACCGGCAGCAGGATCGGCGTGCAGATCAGGATCGACGGCGCCATGTCGACCAGGCAACCGAGAACGAGCAACAGGATGTTGATCAGCATCAAGATCACATATTTGTTGCTCGAAATCGTCAGGAAGAACGCGGTGATCTTGGCCGGCATCTGCGTGAGCGCCATGACGTAGCCGACGCTCGAGGCGCAGGCGATCAACGTCATCACCATGGCGACGGTGCGCAGCGTGCGGTGGACGAGAGTCGGCAGGTCGCGCCACTTGTAATCGCGGTAGATGAACATGGTCACGAAAAACGCCCACATGCAGGCCACCGCGCCGGCTTCGATCGCGGTGAAGATGCCGCCGAGAATGCCGCCGAGGATGATGACCAGCGTGATCAGGCCCCAGGCGGCATCGATGCTGATTTTGACGGCGTCGCGCATCGGCACCGAGGTGCCTTTTGGATGGCCGTCGCGATAAGCGATCACCAGGCAAAGGACGATAATCGAGAAGCCGAGCAGCAGGCCCGGCACCACGCCGGCGATAAACAGACTGATGATCGAGATGCTGCCCCCGGTCGCCAGCGAATAAATGATGGCGTTGTGGCTGGGTGGGACCAGCAGCGCCTGCACCGAAGCGGTAATCGTCACATTGGTGGCATAGACGCGTGGAAATCCGCTTCTTTCCATTTGCGGAATCATCACCGAGCCGATCGCGGAGACGTCGGCGACCGACGAGCCGGATATCCCGCTCAGCAGCGTCGTCGCCAGCACATTGACGACTGAAAGCCCCCCGCGAACACGGGTGAACCCCACCAGAACGTCGGCAAAGGCCACCATGCGGCGCGCCATGCCGCCTTCCGCCATGATGGCGCCGGCCAGCACGAAGAAGGGAATGGTCAGCATCGCGACCTTGCTGACCCCGTTGGAGATTTGCAGCATCACCGCTTCGAGCGGGATGCCGATCCACAATGAAGCGGCGATCGCCGCGAGCCCGAGCGAATAGGCGATCGGCACGCCGATCAGGAAGCAGAAGAACATCGTCACCAGAAGAACGGCGATGTCCATCAGTTCACTTCCTGGCCCGGCGAGAGACCCGCTTCTTGGATTGGCGCAAGCGCGGCTTCGGTATGCTCGGCAAAATGATCGGGCGGCGGGCCGATGAGGACGCGCTCGATGACGAACAGCAACAATGCCGCACCGCCGAGCGGAATGGGCAGATAGGTTACGCCGACCGACAATTCGGGAAACTCGTCGATCGAGTTGAGCCAGGTGGCGTCGACCAATTTGGCGCCGTAGACGACCATGAACAGCGCCATCGCCCCGACCAGAAGCTCGACGAGAAGATCGACCCAGCGGCGCCAGGGCGGCGGCAACATGGCCGCGAAAAACGACACGTTCATGTGCAATTGCGCGCGGTAGCAAGCCGCCGTGCCGATGAACGTCAAGACGATGGTCAGCAGGACCGCGGTCCGCTCTGGCCAAGACGCTGAGTTGTTGAGTACGTAGCGCGTAAAGACCGCCCAGGGAATCACGGCGGAAATCAACACCAACGCGGTGCCCGCGATCCATACGCAAATGAGATACAGCGCATCCATTATTTTGCGATACAGAGCGGCCATTGGCAGTCTCGTCATTCCGGGGCGCCCGCGTAAGCGGGCGGGCCCGGAATCTAGGGGATGAATATGAGGGCCATGCGATGTGGCTCCGGATTCCGGGTCCGCCGCGGAGCCTGTCATCGGGCCGCGCTCCGCGCGGACCCGTTGGCGGCGTCCCGGAAGGACCAGGCTACTTCACATCCTGAATGCGTTTGATCATGGCGGCGTATTTGGGACCGTATTTGTCCCATACCGGCTTCACCGCGTCCTGGAAGGCCTTCTTGTCGGCGTCGGAGACCGGGATGATCTGAATGCCGGCGGCCTTCGCCTTGTCCATCGCCTGCTTTTCATAGACGTCCCAGAGCTTGCGCTCCTCCTGCTGCGCTTCCTTGGCGAACTTCGTCACTAGCGCCTGATCGTCCTTGGACATCGAGTCCCAGATCTTCTTCGACATCACCAGCATCTCGGGCACGATCAGGTGTTCGTCGATCGTGTAGTACTTGGCGACCTGGTAGTGATTGTCGAACACGAAGCTCGGCGGATTGTTCTCGGCGCCATCCACCACGCCGGTCTGCAGCGAGGTGAACACCTGGTCGTAGCCCATGGGCACGCCATTGGCGCCCATCGAGTTCGCCATGTCGACGAAAATCGGGTTGCCCATTACGCGGATTTTCTGACCTTTGAGATCGGCCAGGGTCTTGATCGGCTTCTTGGTGTCGTAAAAGTTGCGCGCGCCGGCATCCATCCAGCACAGGCCGACCAGCCCCTTGCCGCTGTTGGTCACCTTATCGAGCAGATCCTGACCGATTGCGCCGTCGATCACCTTCTGCATGTGCGCGGTGTTGCGGAACACGTAAGGCAGATTGAACACGTTGAGATCGTCGACCACCGGGCCGAGCGCGCCGACGGAAACGCGGGCGAAGGCGATGGCGCCGACCTGGGCCTGCTCGATGGCTTCCTTCTCGCCGCCGAGCTGCATCGACGGATACATCGCGACCGTGAGCCGGCCTTTGGTGGCGTCCGACAGCTTCTTGCCCATACTCTCGACAGCCGCGACGGTCGGATAGCCGGTCGGATGCACGTCCGAGGCTTTGAGCACGAGTTTTTGTTGCGCGACGGCTGAGCCGGCGAACGCGGTCGCGGCGGCCAGTACGCCGGCGGCGATCATCACAGTAAAGGGCTTCAAGATTTCCTCCCGGGGTTCGTTATTGCGGCGGCATTGAAGACGCTTGGAAAGCACGGCTCATTGATCGATGCGGCCGCGCATGATATTCATCATGTCATATGATGACCTTGCTGGCCCGTCGGGTGTCAAGCCTTTGAACAAGCGTTCGTCAAAAAATCTTGCCCTGTTGCAGCCGCTCGAGGCCCCGCGTGGGCTGACCGGGGAACTCGTCGCCCGGCTGACCGCCAGCATTGTCAGCGGCAAACTGCCGCCCGGCTCGCAGCTGCCCACCGAACAGGAAATGATCGCCGCCACCGGGGTCAGCCGCACCGTCGTGCGCGAGGCGGTCGCCGCCTTAAAGGCCGACCGCCTGGTGATCACGCGCCAAGGCGTCGGCGCTTTCGTCGCGGAACAGGTGCGGCGGCCGTTCCGGGTGGATTTCGACGAGCGCTCGACGCTGCGCGAGGTGCTCAACGTCATGGAACTGCGCACCGGCGTCGAGGTCGAGGCGGCGGGCCTTGCCGCTGAACGCGCCTCGCCGGCGCAGCTCAAGAAAATCGCCGACCGCTTCGGCGCGATCAGCGCCGCCATTGGCCGCGGCGAGAATGCGGTCGACCAGGACTTCGCATTCCATTGCGAAATCGCCGACTCCACCGGCAACCCGCAGTTCAAGCGCTTCCTGGAATATTTGGGCCGCTTCATCATTCCGCGGCGCACGGTTTGGGGCCGTTCCGCCCCGCCGACCAAACGTGTCCAGCTTGACGTATTCCAGCAGGAGCACGAGCAGATCCTCGACGCGATCCGCGAACGCGCGGTGACACAGGCGCGCGCCGCCATGCAGCGGCATCTGGTCAACAGCCGTAACCGTTACGAGAAGCTCGCGGTCGAGAACGGGATCAAGTAGCCTCACGTCGGAACGCCACGGCGGCAATCACAAGAGAGAGCAATGGAAAAAATCCTGGTTACCGGAGCCGCCGGCGGCGTCGGCACGCGGCTGCGCAAGCTCATGAAGGGCCTGTATCCGAGTATCCGCTGGAGCGACATCCGCAAGCCGGACGATGTCGGCGCGGATGAAGACTTCGTCGTCGCCGATTTGGCCGATCTCGCCGCGGTGGAAAAAATCGTCGCCGGTGTCGAGGGCATCGTGCATCTCGGCGGCTACTCGATCGAAGGACCGTGGGAGACGATCCTCAACGCCAACATTATCGGCGGCTACAATCTGTTCGAAGCGGCCTACCGCGCCGGCGTCAAGCGCGTGGTGTTCGCCTCCTCCAACCACGCGATGGGCTTCTACCCGCGCACGCAGCGTATCGGCGTCGGCGTCACCGTGCGCCCCGACAGCCGTTACGGCATCAGCAAAGCGTTCGGCGAAGCGGTCGGCGCGTTCTACGCCGACAAGCATGGGCTGCGCGTCACCTGCCTGCGCATCGGCAATGTCGGCGACGCGCCGGCCGATCAGCGGCGGCTGGCGATCTGGCTCAAGCCGGAGGACCTGGTGCAGTTGATCCGCATCGGTCTCGAGCATCGCGACATCCACTTCGAGATCTTCTACGGCGCCTCCGACAATGCGGATGCCTGGTGGGACAACAGCAACGCCCGGCGCTTCGGCTACAAGCCGACGGGAAAAAGCGATGACTTCCGCGCGCAGGCGATGGCTGAGCAAGCCAAGCTGCCGCCGGACCCGGTCGGCGACCGTTATCAGGGCGGGCCGTTTTGCAGCGACGAATATGACCGGCCCGATTGACTGGGCGCGCGCCATCAAAACGCCGTGGCCGACGGCGATAGCCGAATCAATCAACCACCGCTAAGAGCCGGACATGCCGCGTCCGTCTTTGCGCATTATCGTGGCCGCCTTGACCCTCCTGTTGGCGGCAGCGCCGGCGCGCGCGCAAGGCGTGCCGCGCGCCGCGCTGTCCGATTACCAGGCGAGACTCGCGGACTATCTGCAAGCGCGGCAGGCCTATGACGCGCAGGCCGATGTCTATTGGAACGCCATCGTCGAGAAACGGCGCGTGCGCAATGCCAAGCGCCGCAACCGCCAGCCGATCGAACTCACCGACTATGTGCTCACCCAGCCGCCGCTCTATACCGGACCGCGCCGGCCGATTGACCCGCAAGCGCTCGGCCCACCGCCAAGCGAAAGGCCGCCGATCCCGGTCGTCGCCGACTTCCTGCGGGCCGCCGCCGAACAATACCATTTCGTGCCACAGCGGCCGGCGAGCGATCTCGACTTCAAGCGCGCCTATGCCCGCACGGCCCGCGCCGTCGGCCTCACCCGCGAGCAGATTGTCGGCGTCTACGCCTTCGAGACCGGCGGCCGCGGCGCCTACGACACCCAGGCCGGGCTCGAACCGCCAGGCCCCGGCAAGCACGCTGTGTCGCCCGCCATCGGCTACAACCAGTTGCTCAGCACCAACTCGGTGTCGATTTTGGCCGAGCACGGCGGCCGCGTGCTGGCGGCGTTGCGGCAAAAAGCGAAGACGCTCAGCGGCAACGACAGACTGGCAATGGAACGCAAGATCGAGGCGCTCAAGCGCATGATCGCGTTCAGCCACAGCGTGCCGAACAATTGGAATGAGCACGATCGCTTGGCCAAGACCACCATGGGCGGCTTGGGCATTCACGCCGCCATTCTCGATATCGATATCGGCCCGCTGCTGCAGGTGCAGAAACTGCTCGAACTCGGTGCAGTTCGCACGCGCCAAGGGCTACATGGCGCCGCTCACCGCGGCAGAACTGGAATTGATGAACTTGACCGGCGACGGCAACGGCTTCGATATGGTGACCATGCCGCGCGCGATGCGCCAACGCGTGCCGACGGCGAATTTCTTCCAGCGGTCGGGCTACGAGCGCAATCCGGTCGCGCGCCGCACCGGCGTTGTGGCGCGCCTCATCGCGGATATCGAAGGCACGATGAGCCGCGCGTCGCAATCGGCCGGCGCTCGCGATCTGGCGGCGGCGTTCTAGCGACGGATAGCGTGATTTGAGTTTGCTTTAGTTGACCGTGTTCTTTTCGTTATTCAGCGTCAACCAATCCTTGGATTCCCCTTCTTCCTCCTCGGCGAGCAATTTCAAGATTTGTAGGCGCTTCGCCTCATTGGTCGCTTCCGCCAATTGCCGGCGCAGGATCGTCAGGTTCTGATTGCGGATAAATCGCTGCACAGGTGCCTCCCAGTTGGAAACACGTATCCACGATAAAAAATGCCGCGCCCCGTTACGCCTACCTGTCGCGCAAAAGTCCGGTACTGTTGAAAACCCCGGCTTCGCCTACCGAGGTTCCGGTGACGCCGGTGCCCAAGAGGGGGAGGAGGCAACCGAGGATTCGCCAGAAGTGGTTCTCAGCTTCAGGTGCAGGCCGCATCCGCCTCCATATATTTCGGAGCGAACAGACGCGTGCGGCAACGTCATTCCCATCAACTACTACCCAGCTACCGGTGCTTTGGATCGGCTTTTAAAGCATATGCTCAATTTGAGATTTCGTCTGTTCAAATTTGGTCATCGCGACGAGACGTTCGCCGATGACGGCATTCGCCGTCGCGCGCGGAGGCGCGCAGCCCGGATTGAACTGAGGCAGTAACGATGCCGTGAGCGATGGAGAGACGTCTTAGGCGTGCGCACCGCCGGTGGTAAACCGCAACGCGGCGATACCGTCGAGTTCGGCCTGCTCGCGCGCGTTCTCCTCGGCCTTCTCCCGCGCGTGGTCGCGCTCGTCGAGCATCTCGACTTTCTTGAGTTCTTCGAAGGCCTCGCCCAGCGCCGCCTTGGCATCGTCCATCTGGGCCTTGAGCTCGTCGGCCGAACGCTTGAGATTCTCGCGCCGGACGATCGCGGCCTTTGCGTAGGTCGGATAGGCAAAATGCGCAGGGTCGTGGATGCCGGCGCGTTCCTGCTCGGTCTTGATCTCGCGGTCGAGTTCGGTCGCGATGCGGTCGAACTCGGCAATCATGGTTTCAATCTGCGCAACCTTGCGCCGCTTCTCGTCGACCTGAAACTTTTTCAGGCGAATGAGGGTTTCGCGTGACTTCATCGACTACATACTCCCCCGAAGCCCCGAATATGCGCCCGCGCGCGGCCACCTGGCCGCGCAGCCGGACGCCCCGGACCATTCAGCGGCCGTAACTGTGGAGCAATAACGTTATTAATCTGTTGCCAACGGGTAATAGCGCGTGGCCAATCCACCACTTTTTTGGGGCTGGGGACCGGTTTTCGACCTAAATCGTGCAGATTCATCGTGCCGGCGGCGGCCGCCTCCCGGTCAGGGCGGAAGCGGTGTCTCGCCCTGGAGGATTTGCTCAAGTCGCTGGTATCCCTCGGCCATACTGGTTGATTCTTCCTTAAGCTGGCTCAGGAAAGCCTCCAGCGGCTTGTGTAACGCGATGGCTTCGTCCACCTCGGCGCTGGAGCCGGCCCGGTAGGCGCCAAGGCGTATCAATTCCTCCATGTCGGCATAGGTCGCCATCACCTGCTTGGCGCGGTTGATGGCCGACAGGTGGGCCGGGTCGGCCGCCCGCGGCATGGTGCGGGAGATCGATTTGAGGACATTGATTGCCGGATAACGCCCGCGCTCGGCGAGCGCGCGCTCCATGACGATATGGCCGTCGAGGATGCCGCGCACGGCATCCGCGACCGGCTCGTTGTGGTCGTCGCCGTCGACCAGCACGCTGAAAATACCGGTGATGGTGCCCTGGTCGGTACCAGGCCCGGCGCGCTCCAGAAGACGCGGCAGCTCGGTGAACACGGTCGGGGTGTAGCCCTTGGCGGTCGGCGGCTCGCCGGCCGATAGCCCGATCTCGCGCTGCGCCATGGCGAAACGGGTGACCGAATCCATCAGCACCAGCACATCCTTATGCAAGTCGCGGAAACATTCGGCGATGGCGAGTGTGAGATAAGCCGCCTGCCTGCGCATCAACGCCGGTTCGTCCGAGGTCGAAACCACCACCACGGAGCGCGCGAGGCCCGCGGGCCCGAGGTCGTCCTGCAAGAATTCCTGCACCTCGCGGCCGCGCTCGCCGACCAGGCCGATCACCGAAACGTCGGCCGAGACGTTCCGGGCGAGCATGGACAGCAGCACCGACTTGCCGACGCCGCTGCCCGAAAAGATACCCATGCGTTGGCCGCGGCAGACCGTGAGGAACGTGTTGAGCGCCCGCACGCCGAGATCGAGCGGCTCGCCGACCCGCATCCGGGCATGCGCCGGCGGCGGTGACGAACGGAACGGGTATGGCGCAGGCCCTGGCGGCAACGGCCCCTGCCCGTCGATCGGCTCGCCCATGGCGTTAACCACCCGGCCGAGCCAGCGCTCCGACGGTCGGACGGAGCCGGCGGCGGTGGCGACCACCGCGCGGCAGCCGCGACGCACCCCGTCGAGCGCGGCGAATGGCATGGCCAGCGCTCGGCCACCGGAAAATCCTACCACCTCGCAGGGGATGGCCGGCCCGCTGCCGGTTTCGAGAGACAGCCGCGCACCGACCGACATGGCGTGGATCGGCCCGGCTACTTCCACCATCAGCCCGCGCACGCCGACCACGCGCCCGTAGGTCTCGGCGCTATCGAGATCGGCGATCTGTTCGGCGAGGGCTTTCATCTCCCGCCCCTGCTGGTCGGGGGCGCGAACGAGCCCGGATTAACGATTTGGGTGTTAACGCCTCGGAGCCCGCATTCATGCGGCCTTAGGCTTACCGGCGTTTTCCGGATTTTAACCGAGTGTTTACCCGCGTCGTTAATCATTGGGTCATCGTCCATGGGACTTAAGGCTGCGTTTCGCCCGGCCTGGACGAAAGGGGCGAGTCGGTAGAGTCGGTTAGACCCAATTCTTAAACCGGGACATGAAACGGTACGTGGCCAAAAAACCACTCTCCGGCAACATCTTACGCCGATTCGGGTCATTCTGCCTACGGCGCGCTTGCAAGAGAGAATCAGGTTTTGTTAACCATGTCCGCATAGTGTCGAATCAGTTTGTCCCACAGCGTTTTTCTGCCTCGCCGCCTTTGCGGCGCTGACCAAAGGCCCGGTTGCGGCGACAAGGGGACTTTAAATGCGCGTTTTGCTCATTGAAGACGACAGCGCGACCGCTCAGTCGATCGAGCTGATGCTCAAATCCGAAAGCTTCAACGTCTACACGACGGACCTCGGCGAAGAGGGGGTCGATCTCGGCAAACTCTACGATTACGACATCATCCTGCTCGACCTGAACCTCCCCGACATGTCGGGTTTCGAGGTCCTGCGCTCGCTGCGGGTCTCCAAGGTCAAGACACCGATCCTGATCCTCTCCGGCCTTGCCGGCATCGAGGACAAGGTCAAAGGTCTCGGCTTCGGCGCCGACGACTACATGACCAAGCCGTTCCACAAGGACGAGCTGATCGCCCGCATCCACGCCATCGTGCGCCGCTCCAAGGGCCACGCCCAGTCGGTCATCAACACCGGCGACCTCGTCGTCAACCTCGACACCAAGACGGTGGAGGTCACCGGCCAGCGCGTGCACCTCACCGGCAAGGAATACCAAATGCTCGAGCTGCTCTCCCTGCGCAAAGGGACGACGCTCACCAAGGAGATGTTCCTCAATCATCTCTACGGCGGCATGGACGAGCCGGAACTCAAGATCATCGACGTCTTCATCTGCAAACTGCGCAAGAAGCTCGCCAACGCCTCCTCGGGCAAGAACTACATCGAGACGGTGTGGGGCCGCGGCTACGTGCTGCGCGAGCCGACCGATATGGACGAGCGCATTCCGGCGTAAGACGCCACTTTTTCCGACACTCTCCGAAAACTCAAAACCCCGGGCGATGACCCCGGGGTTTTTTCATGACAGGAAGCCGCCGGTCACCGTGGCGGCATTGGAGCCTTAAGCCTTCATCGCGAACTTGAGCACGTTGCTCGCGGGCGCGGGTTTCGCCGCCGGGATATTCGGCACATAGAGACCACGCCGGTCGGGCATCGGCTTGAACGCTGTGGTCAGGCCGACGACCGTTTCGGCGGCGCCCAAAATAAGATAACCGTCCGGCGGCATCTGGCGCGCGATCCGGTTGAGCACGCCGATCTTGGTATCCTGGTCGAAATAGATCAGCACGTTGCGGCAGAACACCACATCGAAAGTGCCGAGACTGGAAAAATCATTGAGCAGATTGAGCGGACGGAACTGCACCATGCCGCGGATCTCGGGCGCGATCTGCCAGGCTTCGCCGACCTGGGCGAAGAACTTCACCAGGTTTTGGATCGGTAGCCCGCGCTGCACCTCGAACTGGTTGTAGATGCCGGCCTGGGCCTTCGCCAGGACCTCATGGGAAATGTCGGTGGCGACGATTTCCACTTTCCAGCCGGCGAGCGTCGGCCCGATGCCCTTCAAGGCCATCGCCAGCGAATAGGGCTCCTGCCCGGTGGCGCAGGCGGTGCACCAGATGCGGATGCGTTTCTCGCGCACGCGCGCGGCCATGAGCGCCGGCATCATGGTGTCGCGGAAATGCTCGAACGGAATCTTGTCGCGGAAGAAGAAGGACTCGTTGGTGGTCATTGCCTCGACCACCTCGACGCTGAGCGGCGCGTCGGCGGCGGTTTTCAGCCTGTCGACCAGTTCGGCGAGGTTGCCCAGGCCATGCTTGCGTGCGACCGGCAACAGCCGGCTTTCGGCGAGATATTGCTTCTCGGCCGAGAGCACCAGACCGGAGCGCTGGCGCAAGAGCTGGCGCAGATAGTCGAAATCCTGCGGGGTCACGCGCGCTCTCCCGCAAACAGGCGCTGGAGCCGTGGCGCGATTTCGCCAAGCGGCAGTACCGCCGAACAGACGCCCGCATGCGCCACCTGCCCCGGCATGCCCCACACCACGCTCGTGGCTTCGTCCTGCGCCAGAATGCTGCCGCCGGCGGCGACGATGGTCTGCGCGCCGCGCAGACCATCCGAGCCCATGCCGGTGAGGACCAAAGCGAGCACCTTCGGACCCCAGACTTCGGCGGCCGACGAAAATAGCGGGTCGACGGCCGGCTTGCAGAAATTCACCAGCGGGCCATCGTCGATGGCGATGACGGCCGTGCCGTCCCGGCGCTTGACCGTCATGTGCCGACCGCCGGGGGCAAGGTAGATGGTCCCGACGGCGATTTCCTCGCCATCTAGGGCTTCGCGCACGGGACGGTTGGCCGTGCGGGCGAGATGCTCGGCCATGATTGCGGTGAACGTCGGTGGCATATGTTGGGTGATCAGAACCGGGGCACGGTCGAGCACGCTGCCAATCTGGGCGACGATCGCGTTGAGCGCCTGCGGACCGCCGGTCGAAGAGCCGATCACCAGCACGCGCGGCGGCGTCGCCGGCATTGCGCGCAGCGTGATCGGCCGCTCGGTGCCCGGACGCGGCTTGTACCGCGGCGCAAGGGCCGGCTCGACGCCCTGCAAGGGCAGCAGGCCCGGCCGAAAGCGCCTGGCGCGCAAACCTAAATTGCGGATTTTTTCGATCAGTTCGCGGCGGAACGTCGGCGAGCCTGTAACTTCGCGATTGGTGGCCGGCTTCGGAATATAGTCGGCGGCGCCGAGCGACAGCGCCCGCAAGCTGATCTCGGCGTTGCGCCGCGTCAGCGTCGAGGCCATGATGATGACCAGGTCGCGCCGCTTTTCCAGGAGCAGCGGCAGGGCGGCGATGCCGTCGAGCTCCGGCATGTCGACGTCGAGTACCACCACGTCAGGGTTGACGCGCTCGACCTGGTTCACCGCGTCGCGGCCGGTACGCAGCGAGGCAACCACTTCGAGATCCGGCTCGGCTTCCACCCAGCGCGAAAACAGGCCGCGGACGACGACGGCGTCGTCAACGATCATCACACGAATGCGCCGTTCAACTGTGCTGCTGGTCGATGAAGGGGCCACGACTACGTTCATTGTTGTTGACGCCTCAACTTATCTGCCGCCGTTATGGCGGCAGTCAGATCAGCCCGACTTCCTGGAATTTCGCTTCCACGATCTCCTTGTCGAAAGGTTTCATGATGTATTCGTTTGCGCCGGCATGCAGCGCGCGCGCGATATGTGCGACGTCGTTCTCGGTGGTGCAGAACACCACCTTGGGCGCGTCGCCTCCGGGCAGCTTGCGCAGCATGCGCAGGAACTCGTAGCCGTCCATCTTCGGCATGTTCCAGTCGAGCAGGATCGCATCGGGCAATTGGCGCTTGCAGGCGTCGAGCGCCTGCTCGCCGTCTTCGGCTTCCAAGATATCGAATTCGAGTCCTTCGAGAATTCGCCGCGCTACCTTGCGAATGACGCTCGAGTCGTCAACGATCAAACACGTTTTCATCGCACACCCTCGTTAATCCCGTCACAATGATCCAAAGCACGTTCCTGGTTCGCCATCGGTTTCATGCCGCGATCGCGTCAACATCGATATCGAGCACCCGGTCAACGTCGACGACGATGAGTAGTTGTCCGTCCAAGCGATAGATGCCGGCCGATACCCGCGCCAGCCGCTCGTCGAGATTGATCGGATTTGGTTCGCGCGCGGCATCCTCGAGCTTGAGCACCTCGCCCACGCTGTCGATCAGCAGGCCGTAGGATTCCGCCCGGGATTCGACGCCGATCGCCATAGTGACTTGGCCGCTCTCGCGCTGGCCGAGCCCGAAACGGCGGCGCAGATCGATCACTGTCACGATACGGCCGCGCAGATTGAGCACGCCGGCGATTTCCGGCGGCGCCAACGGAACCCGCGTCAACCGTTCCGGGATAAAGACATCCTGCACGCGCACGATCGGCAGCCCGAACAGCTGGCCGCCGATCATGGCGGTGACGTATTCGGTGAAATCCTGCTGGGTGTTATCTGTGCTCATGGTGTGCCCGTCACGCCGCGCGGCCGACGTCGGCCTGCTCCTTGAGGGCCGCGATCAGCCCCTGCCGGTCGAATTTGGCGATGTAATCGTGGAATCCGACCTGGCGGCCGCGCTCGACCGCCTCGGCCGACACAACGGAGGACAGCGCAATCACCGGCACATCGGCGGTGCGCGGATCGTCGCGCAGGCGTTCGGCGAACTCGAAGCCGTTCATCTCAGGCATTTCTATATCGGTAACGACCACATCGAAGTCGCGCCCGTCCTTGATCATCGCCAAAGCCTCCGGCGCGGACGCGGCGGCCGTCACGTCGTAGCCCACCGCCTGCAGAACCGGCGCCAGCATATTGCGGAAGAACGGAGAATCGTCGATCAGCAGCAGCGAGCGCGGCGCGGCGCGTTTAGACTGATCCTTCTTGCGGAACCAATCCTCGAAGGCCAGCGGCAGAAAGTGGCCAACGTCGACGATTTCGGTGGCCTGTCCTTTGATGACGGCGGAGCCGAGCACGCCGGAATTTTCGCTGCCCACCTGAATGTCGAGACGGTCCTCGACGATGTCGACGATCTCGTCGACCACCAATGCCATTGAGCGCGCTCCGTCCGAGAACACCAGCAACGGCTGGGCGCCCTCGCCCTTCACGCGCACGTTGTCGTTCATGCTCACCAACGGCATCAGTTGGCCGCGGTACTGCACCATGTGGCGGCCGTTCGACAATTCGATCTTGCGGGCATCGATTTCCTCAAGCCGCGTGATCAACGAGAGCGGTACCGCCTTGGGCTGGGTCGAGCCTGCGCGGAACACCAGCAGCGAAGTCGTATTTTCGTCGGCGGCGGCGTGGCGGATTTCGGCGGCTTTATTGGCATCCGCCTGCGAATCGATGACGCTGCCGAGCGACTGCGCAACACCGTTCGGATCGACGATCATGATCACCGAGCCGTCGCCGAGAATTGTGTTGCCAGACAACATCGGGATGTGGCGCAGCTTGCTGGACAGCGGCTTCACCACGATTTCCTCGGTGTGGAACACGCTGTCGACGACGAGGCCGAAGCTCTGGCTGCCGACTTGCGTGACTACAATGAAACCGCTCTCGACATCGCCCCCGGACTCGATGCCGAGCAATTTGCTCAGGCGCGCCAGCGGCAGCAGTTTGTCACGCAAGCGCAGCACCGCGGTATCCTTGATGCGCTCGACACGGTGTTCGCTGCCGGCGCGCACCCGCACCAGTTCGACCACGGAAATTTGCGGAATTGCGAAACGATCGCCGCCGGCCGCGACGATCAAAGCCGCGATGATCGCGAGCGTGAGCGGGATCTTGATGGTGAAACTCAGTCCGACGCCGGCGACCGATTTGACGTCGATGGTGCCGCCGATCTGATCGATATTGTTGCGTACGACGTCCATGCCGACGCCGCGGCCGGACACGCTGGTGATTTTGGCGGCGGTGGAAAAACCCGGCGCAAAGATGAACTTGTGGATTTGTCCTTCGGTCAGTTTTTCGACGTCGGCTTCGGATACCAGGCCCTGGGCCACGGCCTTAGCCTTGATGCGGTCGGTGTCGAGCCCGCGGCCATCGTCGGCGATCTGAATGACGATTTGGCCGCCTTCATGATAGGCCGACAACCGGATGCGCCCGTGCGCGGGCTTGCCGGCGGCGCGCCGCTGCGTCGGCGTTTCCAAGCCGTGGTCAGCCGAATTGCGCACCATATGGGTGAGCGGATCCTTGATCAGATCGAGCACCTGGCGGTCGAGCTCGGTCTCGGCGCCCTGCATTTCCAGATCGATCTGCTTGCCGAGTTCGTTGGAGAGGTCGCGCACGATGCGCGGCAGCTTCTGCCAGGCATTGCCGATCGGCTGCATGCGCGTCTTCATGACGCCTTCCTGCAGTTCGGCGGTAACGCTGGACAACCGTTGCAGCGGCGCCTTGAATTCCGAATCCTCGTGGCGGCGCACGATTTCGAGCAGTTGATTGCGCGTAAGCACCAGCTCCGACACCATCGTCATCAGGTGTTCGAGCGTGTCGACGGTGACGCGGATCGACTGGTTGGCGACCTTCGCGCTCTCGTCGTCCTTGGCTGCATCGGCTGCGGGTTTGGCGGCGTTCGCGGCGGACCGATCGACGGGCGTCTCGCGGAACGCGCGCTCGAGATCGTCGAGTGAATCCTCGCCCGGCCGCAACGGCCGTTCGAGCACCTGCGGCGTCAGCGTTCCGACCGTGTATGCCGGCGGCGCGGGCGCGGACGGCGGCGCGAGCCCCTCGACCATTCGCTCCAGATCGGAAATCAGGTCGTCGTCGGCGCCGGCGGGTTCGCGCTGCTCGCGTTCGAGCAATTCCAGAATCTGCTTGATACGATCGATGGTGGCAAGAATGAGCGTGACGGCTTCGCTGGTCGCCTTCTGGCCGTCGCGAAACCTGCCCATCAGCGTCTCGGCGGCGTGCGCCAGCGCTTCCAGCCGCGGCAAGCCGAGAAAGCCGCAGGTGCCCTTGATGGTGTGTACGAGGCGGAAGACGTTACCGAGGATCTTGGCGTTGTTGGGGTCCTGCTCGAAACGCACGAGTTCGACGTCGACGACGTCGAGACTCTCGTTCGTCTCGGTCACGAATTCCCGCAGCAGATCGTCCATGAAAAACGCCTTACATCGACAGGCTCTGGCCCGTCAGTCGCTCTCCGTCAGGAGCGCGGCCAGTGTGTCGGTGAAGCGTTTAATTTTAGTTGCGGTATTGCAGAACTGTCGCGCCGCTTAACGTTCCATTAACCGCGGGACGAACGCGCTACTGCGCGCTTACCGCTACCACGTCGCCTTCCATGACCATGGCGACTTTGACGCCCGAGGCCTGCGCCAGCAGGCTCGCATAGAACGGCTGTATGCGGTGGGCGTCGAGCGGCGTGTCGCCGGTCTCGCCCGCGACCAACGCCGCCACCGCCGGCGGTACCTTGGCATTAACCCCGGCCGCGCTCACCTTAAAGCCCATGCTTTCGCCCGCTCCGATCGGTTCGACCGTAAGGCGGCCGCCGCGCGGGATGGTCTGCCCGGCGATCAGCAGCAGATTGAGCAGCAACTTGACCCGGTTCTTCGGCAACAGGACGCGCGGCAGATTCCAAGCGAGCTTGGTCTTGTCGTCCTCGAAAAAGCCGCGTGAGATGGTCTCGGCATCCCCGAGATCAATCTGGGCACCGGCGGAGCCGGCCGCGCCGAAGGCAAGGCGGCAGAACTGCAGCTTGGCGGAAGCGGTGCCGGCGCTCCTCTTGATCAGATCGAGCGCGAAGGTCTTGGTCTCCTCGTCCTTCTCCTCGGCCAGCACTTCCAGCCCGTTGACGATGGCGCCGACCGGACTGATCAGGTCATGGCAGACGCGTGAGCACAATAGGGCCGCAAGATCGAGCGCTTCGATGGGCGTTCCGGACATGGACTGGTCTCCGCGGGGCGTGCAGGGTGCCAACAAACAGGCGAATCGCTTAAGGCGCCAGCTTGCGGGCGTGATACACCGCAGCGCCGCGACCGCCAAGGACTGGCGAGAAGGATCGTGCAAGCCGTGACCGCTGGAATCACCCCGCAACAGGCCGGACAACATCTGGACGCGCTGACCGAGATCGTCTCGCGCGCGGCGGCGGAGACGCTGGCCAAGCCGTTTTCCTCGGTCGAACGGCACATCAAGAACGACCTCTCGCCGGTCACCGCCGCCGACGTCGCGTCGGAGGCCGTCATTGTGGATGGCGTCTCCCGGCTCTTGCCCGGCATAACGGTGATCGCGGAGGAAAGCGTCGGCCGCGCGCAGGCCGCGGACCTCGAGCCGAGCTTCGTCATCGTCGATCCGCTCGACGGCACCAAGGAATTCCTCGCCGGGCGCGACGAATTCACCGTCAACGTCGCCATCGTGACGAACGGCGTTCCGATCGCCGGCATCGTCGCCGCGCCGGCGCAAGGGCTGCTGTGGCGCGCGGTCGTCGGCGGCAAGGCCGAACGGCTGCGGCTGCGCTTTGGCGCCGGCCCGGCCGAAGCTTATGACCGCACCGTCATCCGCACGCGGCCGGCGCCCGACCGCCTCGTTGTTGCAACGTCGCGCAGCCACCTCGACGAAGCGACCGAAGAGTTCCTGGCGCGGCTGTCAGTGGCAAAACGCTTCCTGTGCGGTTCGGCGGTCAAATTCTGTTACGTTGCGCAGGGCGAGGCCGATGTCTATCCGCGGCTGTCGCCTACACACGAATGGGATATCGCGGCCGGCTGCGCGATCCTGGCGGCCGCCGGCGGCGCGGTGACCGCGCCCGATGGTGGCGCGCTTTCGTTCGGACGCAGGACGGAGAAATTCCTGGTCCCCGGCTTCATCGCCTGGGGTGATCCGGCCAAGGCGGCAGGGGCGCCCAACCCTTAACACCCGACAGAACGGTTCAGCGGTCGATGGTGCGCGCGACCGCTGGCCACTTGCGCGTCGCGCGATCGAGGATAGCGCGGGGTTCGGCCAGGAAGGCGGCGCGCGCCTCGGCGTCATAAAAAAGATAAAGCCGTTCGGCGATCACCACCCAGATCAACGGGTGGCCCTCCACCGAAGTGCCGCGAGCGATCGCCACCGGATCGTAACCGCCGAAGCGCGGCATATAGACCTCTGGATGGGCGGCAAAGGCCGCCCGGTTACCCACGTTTTGAAACCGCCAGACCGCGCCATCGAGGCGCAATTCGATATCCGGGCTGCCGATCTTCGGTTTGTTATCCGAGAAATAGGCCACAGGGTCGAACCCGCTTATGGCGAGCCCCGTCAGGGCGTTGATGACAATCGGATCGCTGGGGGCTGCCCGCACCGCCGGCGGCACAAAAATAGCGCCAAAAATTCCGATCCCCAGCGCCAGCCCCAAGGCAGGCCCCAAGGCCAGCGGCGACTTCCGTTGTTGCCGTGCTGCAGTCATAGTCCTCGGCGAGGTTTGAACGATTCGGGCAGATGCTGCCGCCGCCACATTACGGTCACCGGCGTAAGCAACGGGTTATGTAGGGCTGGAACCTTTCTGTTCAATGGAGCATTCGATGCGCGTGACCTTGCGGCTTGCGGCCCTCACGTTATGTCTCGTGGTCTTTGGCGCCGACCTTGTGGCCGCCCAAAGTCAGCCTGCTCCACCACCGCAGCGCCGAGATACCTTCAAGCCCGACGAAATTATCCGCGAAGGGCATAAGTTTTTCGGCACGGTATCGCGCGGCTTGGCGCAGGTGGTGCAGGAGGCGGTCAGCCGTTGGGGCGAACCCAACGGCTACGTGCTCGGGCAAGAAGGCAGTGGCGCCATCGTTGTCGGCCTGCGCTACGGCGACGGCAAGCTCTACACCAAAAACGCGGGCGACCGGCGCGTGTTCTGGGAAGGGCCCTCGGTCGGCTTCGACTATGGCGGCGAAGGTGCCCGCACCATGATGCTGGTCTACAGCCTGCCTGCCACCGACGCGATCTATCAGCGCTTCGCCGGCATCGACGGCTCGGCCTATTTCATCGGCGGCTTCGGCATGACCGCGCTCGCCAACGGCCACACGATCGTCGTGCCAATCCGTTCCGGCGTGGGTCTGCGGCTCGGCGCCAATATCGGCTATCTCAAATTTACGCCGCGGGCGACCTGGAACCCGTTCTGAGGCGCCACCGTCTTTATTAATGTAGATAATAACGGATGCGGGACGCGAGGCCCGTATTCGGGCTAGTGTTGGGTCGTGCCGGGGTGAGTTGGAGGCGTCTTTCATGATCGAACCGATCATGTATTTCGGGATCGGCTTTCTGGTCGCGGCCCTGTTCGGGCTCGTCGTCATCCCCCTCGTCCATGGCCGCGCGGTGCGGTTGACGATGCGCCGCCTGGAGGCCGCGACACCGCTGTCGATGGCAGAAATCCATGCCGACAAGGACCAACTGCGCGCCGAATTCGCCATGTCGACGCGCCGCCTTGAAATGAGCGTCGAACAGCTCAAGGCTAGGACCACCAGCCAGTTCGCCGAACTCGGCAAGAAGGGCGACGCCATCAACCGGCTCAAGATGGAGCTGGGCGAAAAGACCGCCGCCATTTTCGCGCTGGAAGCGCGCGACAAGGCGTTGCGCGATCAGCTGCGCGCCACCGAGGAGGAAGTCTCCGCTAAAACCAGTATCATGCACGAGGCCGAGCGCACGCTGTCCGACAAGGAAGCCGAACTCGCCAAACTCGTCGGTGCGCTCGACGAGCGTTCAACGCTGGCCGACACGCAAAAGATCGAAATCGATACGCTCAAGACCCAAGTCGACACGCTCAAAGAAAGGCTCGGCGACGCCAGCGGCGAACTCAAGGCCGTGGAAGCCCGCCGCGACGCCGAGCAGGTCGCGCTCAAAGCCGCCACCCAGGAATTGGCCGAAGAACGCATCCGCGTCGAAAATCTCAGCCGCCGCGTCGCCGAACTCGAACAGCAATTGGCGGCGCAAACCAAGGAAGCCGAATTGCTCGGCGAGCGCGCGCAGGACCTGGAAACCCGCCTCGGCGAGCAGATGCGGCTGCTCAATCAGAGCGGCTTTGAGCTTAACCAGGTCCGTAACGATTTGCTCGCCGCGCGCAAATCAGAAAACGACCTGCGCAGCGCTCTGGCCGAATTGCACGACCGCGCCGGCACCGCGATCGAACAGTTCAAGACCGAAAAGGCGCAGTTGCAGTCCGACCTCAGCCGCGCCATCGACGAGCGCGACCGGCTCGCCCGCGACCTCGGCACCATGAAGCGCGAGGCCGAGGAAAACTGGGCGACCGAGCGGGTGGAGAATTCCTTGCTGCGCGAGCGCATCAACGACGTCGCCGCCGAAGTGGCGCGGCTTGCCTCGACGCTGGAAGGACCGAATTCGCCGATCGATGCCATCCTGGCGGCGGAAACGGCACGCGACCGCGCCATCCCCGCAGTAGGCGCCGCACTTGGCGAGACGGCACCGACAAACGGCGATCTGGCCGACCGCATCCGCGCGCTGCAGGGTCACGCCTCACGCGTGCCGCGCGGCGACAAGCCGACGAGCCGCAACTGAAGAGCTCAGCTTGACACCCCTGCGGAGCGCTCCTTATATCGCCCCGCCGTCACGGACGGGCGCTTAGCTCAGCGGGAGAGCGTTCCCTTCACACGGGAGAGGTCATAGGTTCAATCCCTATAGCGCCCACCATCGTGCTTCAACATTACATCACCGCGCCAATCTGCCAGGGTACGAATTCAAGCTCGCCGTAACCGAGGCCTTCCGATTTCGTCCGTTCTCCCGACGCGGTGGCGAGCACACGGTTGAAAATTTCCTCGCCCTTCTGCGCCACGGAAACGCCGTCGAGGATATCGCCGCAATTGACGTCCATGTCGTCGACCATGCTGGCGAAGACCTGATTGTTGGTCGCGAGCTTGATCGACGGCGTCGGCTTACAGCCGAAAGCCGAGCCGCGGCCGGTGGTGAAGCACATGACGTTGCAGCCGCCGGCGACCTGGCCGGTGGCGCCGACCGGATCGTAGCCGGGCGTGTCCATGAAAACGAAACCCTTTTCCTTGACCGGCTCGGCGTATTCGTAGACCGCGCGGAGCGTAGTGCTGCCGCCTTTGGCCGCCGCGCCCAGCGACTTTTCCAGGATGGTGGTGAGACCGCCGGCTTTGTTGCCGGGCGAGGGATTGTTGTTCATTTCGCCGCGATTGCGCTGAGTGTAATCCTCCCACCAGCGGATGCGCTCAACCAGTTTTTCGCCGACCTTGGCATTCACCGCCCGGCGCGTGAGCAGATGCTCGGCGCCATAAATTTCCGGCGTCTCGGCCAAGACACCGGTGCCACCGTGCTTGACTAGGAGATCGACCGCGGCACCGAGCGCCGGATTGGCGGTGATGCCGGAATAACCGTCGGAGCCGCCGCACTGCAGCGCCAGCACGATCTCGCTCGCCGGCCGCGTTTCGCGGCGAGCGCGCGCCGCGACCGGCAACATGGCCTTGATGCGATCGACACCCTCGGCCACCGTCTTCTTGGTGCCTCCGGTCGCCTGGATAGTCATGGTCTGGAAATGATCGCCCTCGGCGAGACCATATTCATCTTTCATGCGGTCGATCTGAAAGACTTCGCAACCGAGGCCGACCATCAATGCGGCCCCGAGATTGGGATGAGTGGCGTAGCCCCATTGCGTGCGGCGCAAGACATCCCAGCCTTCGCCATGCGCCGCCATACCGCAACCGGTGCCGTGCACGAAAGGAACCACGCCGTCGATTCCGGGATAGTCGTCGAGGATGCCAGACCGGTTGACGGCTTCGGCGATGAATTTCGCAACGCTCGCCGAACAATTCACCGAAGTGAGCACGCCGATATAGTTGCGCGTGCCGGTCTTGCCGTCCGGCCGCAAGTAGCCCTGGAAGGTGGCGCGCAGCTCGGGCGGCAGCACTTCATCGTTCTTCGCCATTTCCGCGAAGCGGTAATCCCGTGCAAAATCATGCATGCCGACATTGTGCACATGCACCCAGTCACCGGGCGCGATCGGCTTAAGGGCAAAGCCGATGATCTGCCCGTATTTTCGCACCGGTTCGTTTGGCGCGATGGCCGTGACCGCCATTTTGTGCCCGCGCAGTATCCGCTCGCGCGCGCTCACGCCGGCAACGCCGCTGCCTTGCTGGATTTGATCGACAGCGACGATGACGTTGTCGTCGGGGGCGAGACGAATGGCGCGTGGATCGGTCATAGGCGGCCTCCTGGCCTTCGCGTAGGTAAATGGGTTGCCGCGCCCTTCAGCAGCGATGGAATGGGCGACGCGGAGTGGTCTTGGTTTGCACTTGCACCATTTCGGTATCGTCGGCGTTGAACTCGCTGAATTCCGTCACACGGTCCTAGCGTTCACTCACCCAGCGCATGGTAATGACGTCGTCGTTATCGTCGCAACCGGTAACCTTAAAGTTCAGCGTCGGCGCGCCATCGTGAAACATCACGACCAACGTGTCGCTGCTGAACTGATAGTTCGTGGTGATACCGCACCACTTTCCGGCAAGATTTTGAAACGTCAATGCCCGCGCGGCGCCAGCGAAGCCCGCCAGCAGAAGGAACGCCAGCGCCGCGTTTCGGATCAAGTTCATGCGCTATCTCCAAATCCGATCCGTTCGAGCCGGACCGGTTCCGATATCACCGGCCTCGAAATTCGCGCGCGTTTCCACCAGTTTAGCAGCGATGGAACGGCCGGCGTGGGCCGACATTATTTTTCAATTGCGCCATCTCGTTGCCGTCGGCGCTGAATTCGCTGAATTCCGTGTACAGGGTTTTGCCGTCGCTGACCCAATGCATGACGACCATCCTGCCGACATAGTCGTAACCGGTGACCTTGAATTGCTTTGTCCGCTCGCCATTGAGAAATACCACAGTCAGCGAGTCTCGAGCGAATGTATAATTGGTGGTCGTGCCGCACCATTTACCGGCGATTTTCTCAAATGACGCAACACCCTCCGTCCCTCCACTCTGCTCCAGGCCGCCGTTTGACGAGACGGCCGGATTTTCGTTCGAAATCGTCACGGTGCTTAATGCAACGTCAATTCCAACTTGCCGTGCTTCCGACATTGTCAGCCACGTCATGGAATTGGGTGGCGCTTGGGTGGCATAGATCACGGCTTTGTCGGGCAGTCCAAGCTGGCTCAAATAGGCTCCCACCAGCGCATTGGCGACGCCAGCTTCTTGGCCGGAGCGCGGATAATAAGCGGCGTGAAATCCGATATGCGTGTTTGCGCCCATAAGACGCGGAATACCGCCGAGCCACGCAAGCGCGCATGCCGACGCGCATCGCGTATTGTCGGGCACCAGTGTCGCAAAATTCTTGAAGCGAATTTGTCTGCCGATCTCGATGCCGGCGATCACGTTGCCGCCGTCGCTTCGAAAAGCGACGGTCGCTTTTTGTATGTTCGCCACTTGTTGCCGGAATTCGTTGGCGTCGGATAAAACAAGGTTGCCGCTCACCGTAACCAGGACGGTGTCCGACAATGGCAACGGCGAAACTGAGATTGTCGCCGCATGTCCGTTGCCGGCGAGCGCTAAAAACAGCGAAATATAAATCGCGAAACGCGTCATCATGCCCGTCCACCCTGAACCAGCAATTCCGCTGATCGTGATGCACCCGAAGGATTGCGTAGGCTTCAGCTATATGAGTTTATAAAACTTCCGCCATTCCGTCTCGCATCACCTGCGCCGCGCCGGCGGATCGCGCGTGAGGTTCTTGGCGGCCAGTTCGTCGAGATAGTCCTGCCAATAGGCTGGGTAATTGCGGCCAAGCTCGAGCAGATACTCCCAGCCGAAAATGCCGGTCGAGTGCATATCGTCGAATGTGAGCCGCACCGCGTAATTGCCGACGGGAAGTACCTCGCTAATGCCGACGTCGCGCTTGCCCGGAACGGTCTTGCGTTCCTCGGCGGAATGGCCCTGCACTTCCGCGCTCGGGCTTTTCACCCGCAGGTATTCGGCCGGCAGATCGAAGCTCTGCCCGTCGATGAAGGTGACGGTGAGCGTCTTGCGGTCCTTGTGCAGGCGCAATTCGCTCGGCCAAGCTTGCGTATCGTTGGCGGTCATGGCGTCGTCATACAGCGCGGTCTGCTAAACCACAAACCGCACCGCGCCGGCAGCGCCGAGATCGAAACCGCCCATTTCCTGCGCGCGCGCCCTGAGCTCGTCCGTTTGCAAAAAACGGATCAGCGCCTGCATCGGCGGGCGAAAATAATCGCGCTGGCGCATCAGCAAATCGAATGGCTCCCAGGCGATCGGCATGAAATCGAGCCCGGCGGAATTGGCTACCGAACGGGTGGCAATGCCAGTATCGGCGCGGCCGGCGCGGATCGCCTGCGCGATATCGGGACCGGTCGGGCAGACCGGGTTGACGGGAACAAGCGCATCGAGCGTGGCTTTCGCGCGGTGCAGCAGCGACAGCAGCAGCAATTGCGCGCCGGCGCCCTTCGGGCGCATGGCGATGCGCGCACGCTTGGCGATTACGTCGCCGATGGTGCTGATCTTGAGCGGATTGCCGGGCGCCAGCAGGAAACCCTGCTCGCGGCGGCAGAAGGCGACCAACACCGCATCCTGCATGTCATTGCGTCCGGCGACGGCGGCGACATTGGCGTCGGCCTCGGGGTCCTCCAAGGCATGCAGGTGCATGGTAGCGGCGATCGTCTCGCCCTCGATAAAACGATTAAAGCCCGCCTCGCTGCCGACCGCGAGCGTGGCGAGCCCGCAATCGCTCTCGCGCATCGCCCATTCCAGCAGTGGGTCATGGCTTCCCGCGATGATTGGCGCCGGTTGCGGCCGGCTCATACCGACAGGCCGCGTCACGCTGGACGCCAGCCAATGATCGAGTTCGGCTTTGGGGAAGAGCCAGCGTCCGGTGACCTTGGTGCAAGGGACCGCACCGTCGGCCACCATTTCGTAGATCTTGCGTTCTTTGAGGCGGAGGTATCGGGCGGCTTCAGCCGTCGTAAAAAGTTGCATTATACGCCTGCACACATATGCATATTTTTTGATGTTGGCAGAGGATAGCGAAAAAGACCAGCCAATCGACGGTCAAAATCAAAATAGGGGACTTGCAGAAACATCGATAAAAAAATCATGCAGCACTGCGGCGACCAAAAACCAGAAATATCAGCTTTTCTCTTCGGACAGCTGCGGCGTCTGTACAGAAAAAATATACTTCAGCCGCCGCAATCAATTCGGCACCAAGCGCGGCGCCACCACCTAACCATTTGCTGCTACAGCGCAAAATGCCGTGAAGGAGCTCATGGCACGCGCCTTGCTGAATAACCGTCAAGACCATGACGGGAAGCAAGGTGGCGAAGATGACCGACACAAACAGAATTCTCATCGTCGATGACGACGAAACGGTGCGCCGGAGTTACCTGCGCTCGCTGGACGGCATGCGCTGCAATGTTGCGACCGCCAGCGACGGCGAAGAGGCGCTGCAGACGATGGAGCAGGATCCCTTCGATGTCGTGCTGCTCGACATGCGCATGCCCGGGCAAGACGGCCTGTCGGTATTGCGCACCATCAAACAGAAATGGCCGGAGAGCGAGGTGGTGATCATCACCGGCTATCCGACCATGGACAGCGCCAAGGAAGCCGTGCGCCTCGGCGCCTACGACTACCTCGCCAAGCCAGTCGGCCCGCAGGACGTGATCAATATCGCCGACCGCGCCCTGACGCGAAAGCAATGGGCCATGCGGCAAGTCCCGGCGGGATCGGCCAGCGCGGCCTGAACAACCAAGACACATCAACTCCAACAGCCAACACGACAACAGCGAATAGTCCAAAAGGAGAAAGTCATGACCGCATCACGCAAAGTCCTCGTCGTCGACGACGATCCGGCCGTCCGCAAGAGCATCGACCGGGTTCTCACCGGCAAGGGTTACGCCGTCATTACCGCCGAAAACGGCGAAGAGGCGCTGCACAAGCTGAACGAGGAAAAATACGACCTCGTCTATACCGACATCCGCATGCCCGGACTCAGCGGGCTTGAGGTGGCCGAGCAGGTCAAGGCGCGCAAGCCGTGGACCCCGGTCGTCATCATCACCGGCTACGGCACCGACGCCGCCGAGGCGCGCGCCAAGGCTGCCGGCGTGTCGAGCTTCATGCATAAGCCGCTGTCGCCCGAAATGATCGAAGACAGCGCCCGCGACGCCCTGGCGGCGCCTACGGCTCAAGTGTTGGCCCTGCCGGTGGCAGCCGTTGCCCCCAAGGCTGAACCGGCCGCCGGTGGTAGCGCGCTACGCAATATCCTTCTGTTCTTCGCCGCGCCCTTCATCGGCCTCGCCTACATCGTCGTCTTCCCGTTCGTCGGGCTCGGCATGATGGCGGTGCTGGCCGCCCGCGAAGCCAACAAGATCCCGAGGCTGCACTCGATCGGCGTGACCATGAAGAATGCCGCGATGATCCTCGCTGCGCCGGTGTTCGGCCTCGTCTACGTCCTGCTCTTCCCCTTCATCGGGCTGGTGAGCCTGCTCTGGCTGGCGGGCCGGGCGTTTGCCGCACGGACCAAGATTTGAGTGCGAGAATGGCCAACTGACGCCTCGCCCGGTTCGGGCGAGGCAGACAGGCCGGGGTCTCCCCCGGCCTTTTTTCACTCGGAATCGGGGCTTTTCCCGGAGATTTCACCGGTGCCGCGGCTGTATAGCGAAAACATGCACCCGGACAAAATTTCAAGCTATTGATTTCATTTTATAATTATTGATTGCGCGCCCAGTTTGGACAAAAATTTTGTACTTTGCGCCCCCAGCGAGGCCCGGCAGTGGCGTCGGCGTTTCGCACTAAGTATCTGAAAAGGAACTAGTATCTGCCAAAACCCGGGCAGTTGGCATGGCCTATGCGATGTGGGAGGGCGAGAAAGAGATCAAAGCAAAAAAATAGGAGCTCGCCATGACCGCCCTTCGCAAAATCCTCATCGAGGAAGAGACCGTTTTCACCGCCCCGGTTACCCGGGCTCCCGCCAAGCTCTATGTCGTCGCCAACAACGCGACGCCGGTTGTGGAAGAAGGCAGCGCACTCAAGAACATCGCTCTGTTCTTCGCCGCGCCCTTCATCGGCTTGGCCTACATCGTCCTCTTCCCCCTCGCCGGCTTGGTTGCGCTGGCAGTGCTGGCCGGCCGGTTCGCCGCCAAGTACGAAGCGGTCCGCGTGACCGCCACCGTTGCGAAGAATGCCGGGCTGGCGGTTGCGGCCCCGGTGCTCGGCCTCGCCTACATCGTCCTGTTTCCCGTCATCGGCCTCGGCGCGCTGGCGTGGATCGGCGGCCGGGCGATCCTCAGCCGGTAACCCGCGGGGAATGAGATAGATCAATGAAGGCGTAGCGAAACTGCCGCAAATTATCAGAGCAAATATTTCGGTCATTCGGGGGGTCTAAGACCCCCCGAATGACGTTGAAGGCGAGAGTCCCATGGGACCGAATACCGACAGCGGCAATTCCAATATCCTGCCTGCGTTCCTGAAAAACGGCTTCGCCGCCGCAGCCGTCGCCGCCGCGCTTACTCTGCTACCAGCTGCCGCACGCGCGGCCGACCCGGCGCCCTCCAAGGCCGATCAGGTTTGCCTCGGCTGTCATGGCGCAGCCGGCATGGAGAAGAAGCTGACGGACGGGGATACTTTGCGGTTGCTTGTGCCTCCCGGTCCCTACGTTCAGTCCGTGCACGGCGCCAACGGCTGCGCCAGCTGTCACGCCGACGTCGATCTCGCCAAGCACCCGCCAGAAAAAAACGACATCGCCAGCAAGCGCAGCTTTTCGACCAGTATGACGCAGGTCTGCCGCGCCTGCCATGCCGACAAATTCGACCAGTGGCAAAACAGCATTCACGCCGCGCTGGTGCGTGCCGGCAATCCAAACGCCCCGGTCTGCACCGACTGTCACAATCCGCACGCCGTTATCAAAGGTGAGGCGGCGACTGTCGATCAAATTCCGTGCAAGAAATGCCACAGCGATATCTACACCGCTTACCTCGGCAGCGTGCACGGTCAGTCGCGGCTGCATCAAAAGGACAGCTACGCGCCGGTCTGCTCCGGCTGCCACACCGCGCACTCCGTACAGCCAATTTCCGTCGGTGCGCTGGCGCAAGGTCCGGAAGGTGCCTGCCTCGGCTGTCATGCCGACGTGTTGCAAGCGCATGAAAAATGGCTGCCCAACGCGGCCCTGCATTTCCAGGTGGTGTCCTGCCCGGCTTGCCACGTCCCCGGCGCGCAGCGCCGCGTCGACCTCATGCTGATCGACAGCAAGGGCAAGGCGCGCGGCACAGAGCAGATCGGCGTGCCGTTGTTCGAAGCCAGCGCCAGTTCGAATGGCAAGGGTATCGATGCGCAGGCGCTGTATAATTTGCTGCAGACGCTCGATCGCAGCGGCCTTGCCGGCAAGACTATTGTGCGCGGCCGCCTCGAAGTCGCCAGCGGCCCGCAGATGCATCAGCTCGCCGACAAGAGCAAGGCGATCAGCGAGTGCAGCACCTGTCACAACGCCAGTTCGAAGGCCTTCGAGAGCGTCACCATCTCCCTGGTCGGGCCGGAGGGCCGCCGCGTCGGCTACGGCGCAAGCGCCGACGTGCTCAATTCCGCCTTCTCGGTCGGCTCGGTGAGCGGCTTTTACGCGATCGGCGGCACCCGGATTAAGCTCCTCGATATCCTGTTGATCCTCGCCGTGTTGGGCGGCGGCGGCATCGCCGTCGGCCACGTTGCCCTAGGCTGGATGTTCAAGCGCTTCGGCCTCTATCATCCGCACAACGGCAATCATCATCCGCCGGCGGACGGCGGCGACGCGCCAAAACCGGCGGCCTGAGCACGCGAGCGAGGGAAAAGGAACAGCACCATGCGGCTCTATATTCACCCGATCCCGGTTCGCATCTGGCACTGGACCAACGCGCTCGGTTTCGTGCTGATGATTCTGACCGGCACGCAGATCCGCTACGTCGGGTTGGTCGACGTGGTGTCGTTCCGCACCGCCGTTGCCGTGCATAACTTCGTCGGTTTCGTGCTGATCGCAAATTTCTGCCTGTGGCTGACGTTCTACATCACGTCCGACCGCATCCGCGCCTATCATTCCGAGTTGAACCTGAAGAAGCATTTTATCGGGAGCTTCCGGCAGGCCTATTACTACGCATTCGGGATCTTCCGCGGCGATCCCAATCCGTTCACGCCGACCATCTACCGCAAGTTTAACCCGTTGCAGAGCATGATCTACCAGATCATCATGATGCTGCTGTTCCCGGTGCAGATCTACACCGGCATCCTATTGTGGGACGTACATCGCTTTTCCTCGCAGGTCGCGTTCTTCGGCGGGGTCCGGGTGATCGATACCGTCCATGTGCTCGTCTACATCGCGTTCGTGTTCTACATTCTGGTGCACGCCTATCTCGGCACGCTCGGGCACACCCGCACGGCGCACTTCAAGGCCATGATGACCGGCTACGAGGATGTGGAAGACGAGGCTCCGGCGGAGTGAAACCGCCGGCTGGGGTGGAAAAACTCAAGACGCATCTCGACTTTCGGCGTCGTGCTCGGTGTCGCGCACGCGGATCGCGTATTTCTTCATCAGCGCCTGAAAGTTCGGGCGCTGCATGCCGGTTTCCTCGGCGCTCTTGGTCACGTTCCACTCGTTGCGCTTGAGCGCTTCGAGCACGAATTGCTTCTCGATCTCCTCTACAGATTTCTCGCGCGCCGCCTTCTTGACCCGCTTGAGCTCGTCGCCGGTGCGCGGCACCGAAACGCCGGCCGCCTGCTGCGAGGCATCGAGGAGGGTGACGAGGTGCGCCTGGCGGATGACATTGTCGCTGGTCAGAATCGCCGCCCGGTGCATGACGTTTTCCAGTTCGCGCACGTTGCCAGGCCAGGCGTAGTTGGAGAGCGTCGACAGCGCGCCTTCTGAAATGTCGGTGACGCTCTTGCCCAACTCGGCGCTGAACACTTTAAGGAAGTGATAGGCCAGCGCTGGGATGTCGCTCTTGCGTTCGCGCAGCGCCGGGGCGTGGACCGGGAAGATATTGATCCGATAATAGAGGTCGTCGCGGAAGGTGCCGGCTGCGACCATCGCCTTGAGGTCCTTGTTGGTGGCGGTGACCAGACGGAAATTAGCGACCTGTACGCGGGTGTCGCCGACCGCGCGGAACTCGCGCTCCTGCAGGACGCGCAATAGCTTGGCCTGGATCGACATCGAGATATTGCCGATCTCGTCAAGGAACAGCGTGCCGGCGCCGGCCACTTCGAACATGCCCTTCTTGTTGACGACAGCGCTGGTGAAGGCGCCCTTGACGTGGCCGAACAGCTCGCTTTCCAACAGGTTCTCGCTCAAGGCATTGCAGTCGACCGCGACGAAAGGCTTGTCTTTGCGCAGGCTGTTGTAGTGGATGGCGCGGGCGATCAGCTCCTTGCCGGTGCCGCTTTCGCCTGTGATCAGCACGGTCGAACTGGTCGGCGCACATTGCGCGATCAGCCGATAGACGGCCTGCATCTGCGGGCTCTGGCCGATGATGTTCTCGAAACGGTATTTCGACGACACCTCGCTTTTGAGGCTAAGGTTTTCCTGCAGCAACCGGCGGCGTTCCAGCGCGCGCTGCACGACGAGCTTCAATTCGTCCGGCTCGAACGGCTTCGAGATATAATCGAAGGCGCCGAGCTTCATGGCCTGCACGGCGGTGTCGATCTGCGACAGGCCGGTGATCATGATGACGTCAACGTTGGGATGCGTCTCCTTGACCCGGCGCAGCACTTCGAGCCCGTCAATGTTGGGCATCATGACGTCGAGGATCATCACGTCGTAGGAATTCTCCTCGACCTTGCTGAGCGCTTCCCGGCCATCCTGCACGGACTCGACCTGGAACTCGTCGCCGTCGAGGATGCGCAAGCAGCTTTTGATAACGATCACCTCGTCATCGACAATGAGGATGCGCGCGCTCATGGGACCGCCTCGCTGGCTTTCGCGGGCTCGGCCGAGGCGGCCGTCAGCGGCAGATAGACACGGAACGTCGACCCCTCACCCACCTTGCTTTGCACCTCGATAAGGCCGCCGTGGGCCTCGACAATGCCGTGGCTAACCGAAAGTCCCAATCCTGTGCCCTTTCCCACGTCCTTGGAGGTGAAGAACGGATCGAATATCCGCTTCAGATTCTTTTCCGGAATGCCGCAGCCGGTATCGACGATGGATATTGCCACCATCGATCTGGATTCGGTAGCGGCCGGCCGCGGATCGTTGGCGCGGCGAGTGGTGACGGTAATGCTGCCCCTCTCCTCGACCGCATGCTGGGCGTTGACCAGCATGTTCATGACCACCTGCTTGATCTGATCGGCGTCGATCCAAATTGGCGGCAGCGTGCGGTCGAGATCCAAGGCGATTTCGATGTCGCGCAAGTGCGCGGGCTTTTCGACGATCCGCACGGTGTCGTCGATGACCTGATTGAGGTCGGTGAATTTCTTTTCCGGATGCTTTTCGCGGGCGAAATCCAAGAGCCGCTTGATGATCGCCGCGCACCGCTTGGTCTCGCGGATCACCAGGTCCATGTCCTCGGCATCCGCGCTCTTGTCCGGCAGTTTCTGCCGCATGAGATGCGAGAAAGTGAGAATGCCCGTCAACGGATTATTCAATTCGTGTGCGACGCCTGAGGCCAACAGGCCGACCGAGGCGAGCTTCTCGCCGCGCATCGTCTCAGCCTGCGCGCGGCGCAGTTCCTGCGTGCGCTCTTCGACTTTCTGTTCAAGAGTGTGCGCCAAACCCTGCAGTTCCGCCCGCGACATGCGCAAGGCGTCGGTCATGGTGTTGAACGACGCGGCGAGCTTGCCGAATTCGTCACCGCTGCGCACCGGAATCGTCTGGTCGAGATCGCCGGTGGAGAGCCGTTGCGCGCCGGTTTCAAGGTCGCGCAGCGGCAGATAGACCAGCCGGTGCACGAAGAAGCCGACCAGAAGCGCCGCCAGCCCGATGAAGCCCACCGAAAAGCCGGCGATGCCGATCATGCTGGTCCGCAGCTTGTTGTTGATCCCCTCGAGCGAATAGTCGATGGCGAGGACGCCGAGGACGGGGGTTTCCTTCGAGTGATGGTGGCAGGCGGCATTGTAGCAGGACGGCTCGTTGCGGATAACCTCCATGCTGCCGAGGAAGGGTTGACCGTCCGGGTTCTTGAACGTCCATGTCCGGTCGGCGGCGGCAATCTGCTCGCTCAGCGGTTTCGTCTGAGCGCATTGCAGGCAGGTTGCAGCCTTGCGGTCCTCGGTTTGGCCCACTTCCGGCGTGTAGGTCGAGAAAATGATCTTGCCATCGTTGCTGAGGATGCGGACCCGGGCGATCTGCCCCTGGTTGGCGACGTCATGGATGATGCGGTCGACATAGGCCGGCTGGTTCTGCAGCATGGCAAACCGCGTGCTGCGGGTAATCACCTCGGACACCTGGATGAGTTGATCGGACACTTTGCCGAGGATTTCGGTGTACAGGTACCAGGCCACCATGCCGGTAAAAAACAGCATGGCCGCCGACAGCGCGACCGTCAGGTAGAGCACGACCTTAAATTTCAGCGTCCGCGGTTGCATGACTGCCGTTGTGTCCCATCCGGCGCCGGAACGGGGACACAGTTTTCAAATTCGATTGACCGTCACAAAACGGGGGGTTGGCGCCTGGAATCCCCAAAAATTATCTTAGCCGCAAGCGCCCGAACGGCCATTGATACGTATCAAACGGCATTTTTGGGTGGTTTCCGCCGGTCCGGCCGGCCAGAGCCCGCAATAGAGGCGAATACCGCCCGGCTCGTACCACGTTAATTTCTTGCTCAAATTCGGACGCCGCAGATGCGGCTCGCATCGCAGGCGCCGGCCAATTCCGGCGCCCCGCCCTGTCGGACCATCGTCGCCCCAAGCCCGGCGAACGCGATCGCTCAGTGACTTGCCTTGTACTTCTTGCCGGCGTCGTTCAGCGTTGGCGGCGTCGTGTGGCAGGCCGCGCAGGGCTTCTTTTCCTTGGACGCGATGGCCGGCGTCGCCAGCGACTGGCCCGTCCCGATCATGATCATCGCACCCGCAAGCAATAACGCCGATGCCGACGCCGCAACTTTGGTTACGACCGCACGCATTTTCGCATTTTGCATTGTCGCTCTCCTGAGTTTCCGACCGATCCACCCGGCACAGGCCGGATGCAGTCTGGAACAACGCGGACGATAGCAGACGGTTCAATTATCGAGAAGGCATAACGGAGTTGCACGACGTTTCTGCAACGCGATTTCGGAGTTGCGGCGTACCACTTCCTTATCGAACTACTGCATCGGCATCGCGCAACACGACATAGATCGCCGGGATCACCAGCACGGTGAGCAATGTCGACGATGCCAGACCGAACAGCAGAGAAATCGCCAGCCCCTGAAAGATCGGATCGACCAGAATCGTCGCCGCGCCGATCATGGCGGCAAGCGCGGTCAACAGGATCGGCTTGAAGCGGACGGCGCCGGCTTCCAGCAACACTTCACGCAGAGTCTTCCCCGCCCCAGCGCCGTGGCGGATAAAATCGACCAGCAGGATAGAATTGCGCACAATGATGCCGGCGAGCGCAATGAAGCCGATCATCGACGTGGCAGTGAACGGCGCGCCGAACAGCCAATGCCCGATCACGATACCGATCAAGGTGAGCGGGATCGGCGTGAGCACAACGAGCGGCAGCTTGAAGCTGCCGAATTGCGCCACCACCAAGATGTAAATGCCGACAATCGCCACCATGAAGGCGGCGCCCATGTCGCGGAAGGTGACGTAGGTGATCTCCCATTCGCCGTCCCAGAGGATCGCCGGTTTGCCTTCGTCGTCGGGTTGGCCGTGGAAGCGAATCGTCGGTTTGCCGAGCGCGCCCCAATCGTGCGCTTCGACTTTCTTGTCAACGTCGAGAATGCCGTAGATCGGCGCCTCGTAGGCGCCGGCGAGTTCGGCCATCACCATGTCGGCGAAACGGCCGTCGCGGCGGAAGATGGTCGGCGAACCGACTTCCTTGGTCACTCGCACCACATCGCCCAATTCGACCACCGTCTTATTGCCGGGCACGCTGTTGGCGGGCACTGGCGTCGAGGCGAGCAGTTCGCTCCACGACAGATCGCGCTTGGGCAGCCGCACCACGATCTCAATCGGGTTGCGGCCTTCGCCGCGATGCGAATAGCCGACCGCAGTGCCACCAAACAAGGCCGCGATGGTGTCGTAGACGTCGCGTTGCTCGACGCCGAAATATTCCAGGCGATCCTGATCGATCGAAATGCGCAGCCGCGGCCGCGGCTGGCCGATCGAATCGTCGATGTCGACGATATAGGGTACCGCGGCAAAGATTTTCTTGAGTTCATGCGCCACCGCGCGCCGGTCGGTCGAACTTGGCCCATAGACCTCGGCCAGCAGCGTCGCCAGCACCGGCGGACCGGGCGGCACTTCGACCACGCGGGCGACCGTGCCGGCCGGCAACACCACATTGTTCATCCGCGCGCGTAGATCGAGCGCGATCTCGTGGCTTGAGCGCTTGCGCTCGTCTTTGGCCGCGAGGTTGAGATGCAGTTCGCCCAATTCGGGCAGTTCGCGGATATAGTAATGGCGCACCAAGCCGTTGAAGTTGAACGGCGCCGGCGTGCCGGCATAGGTCTCGATCGAGCGGATTTCCGGTAATTGCCGCGCTATCGCGCCGATCGCGAACAATGTGCGCTCGGTGTCCTCCAGCGTCGCGCCCTCGGGCAGATCGACCACCACCGCCAATTCCGACTTGTTGTCGAAGGGCAGCAGCTTGACCGTAACGCTGCGGGTCACGAACAAGAGGCATACCAGCACGGTTGCCGCGCCGACCGCACCGAGGAATATCCAGGCCGAGCGGCGCGAGCGCACCACCGGCGTGGCGAAACGGCGATACAGCCGGCCAAGAAAGCCTTCGCCGTGGGCGGCCTCGTGCTCGTGCACCGGTTTTCCTTCCGGGTGCAGGCGCAGCATCAGCCAGGGCGCGATCACCATGGCGACGATGAAGGAGAACACCATCGCCGCCGAGGCGTTGGCCGGGATCGGCGCCATATACGGCCCCATCAGCCCGGAGACGAACAGCATCGGCAGCAACGCCGCCACCACGGTCAGCGTAGCAACCACCGTGGGATTGCCGACTTCCGCCACCGCCTCAATGGCGGCGTGCATGCGCGTGCGGCCGTCCTTCATCGCCCAATGGCGGGCGATGTTCTCGATCACCACGATGGCGTCATCGACCAAAATGCCGATGGAAAAGATGAGCGCGAACAGGCTCACCCGGTTGATGGTGTAGCCCATCACTTTTGCCGCGAACAACGTGAGCAAAATCGTGGTCGGGATGACCACCAGCGTCACCACCGCCTCGCGCCAGCCGATCGCGAAAGCGATCAGCACCACGATCGACACCGTGGCGAGACCGAGGTGAAACAGCAGTTCGTTGGCCTTGTCGTTGGCGGTTTCGCCGTAGTCGCGCGTGACCGTCACCTTGACGTCGGCCGGGACCAGCCGGCCCTCGACGCTCTGCAGGCGCGCCAGCAGTTGCTCGGCCACCACCACGGCATTGGCGCCGGCCCTCTTGGCAAAAGCGACGCTCACCGCCGGGACGCGGTCCCAATGACCGTCTTTGCCCGGCGTGCCCATCCAGACGCGGTGTTCCTGCGGGCTCGGCCCGATCACCACCTTGGCGACGTCGCGCACATAAACCGGACGATTGTCGCGCGTGCCGACAAGCAGCAGCCCGATATCGGGAATGCCGGCAAGCGTCTGCCCGGCCGCGATATCGCGCATGGTGCCGTTATCGCGCACCGAGCCTGCCTGGAACGAGCGATTGGCGTCTCGCACTTTGGCGACCAGCTGCTGCAGCGTCACGCCGAACAGCGCGAGTTTCTCCGGGTCTGGCTCGACGCGGATCTGCTCGGCATTGCCGCCGGAAATATAGGTCAGGCCGACATTGTCGGTTTTGACCAGTTCCGAGCGCAGCTGATCAGCGAGTTCATAGAGATCCTTGTCGGTCCAGCGCGCCGCCGCGTCCGGCTTCGGCGACAGCGTCAGCACCACCACTGCGACATCGTTGATGCCGCGGCCAACGATCAGCGGTTCGGGGATTCCGACCGGAATGCGGTCGAGATTGGCTCGGATTTTCTCATGCACGCGCAGGATGGCTTCGTCGGACTTGGTGCCGACCAAAAAGCGCGCCGTCACCATGACGCGGTCGTCGACCGTCTGACTGTAGACGTGCTCAACGCCGTCGATGCCCTTGATGATGGCTTCGAGCGGCTTGGTCACCAGTTCGACCGCATCCGGCGCTTTCAGCCCGTCGGCGTTCACCCGGATGTCGACCATCGGCACGCTGATCTGGGGCTCTTCCTCGCGCGCGATGGTCATGAGCGCGATCAGCCCGACCGCGAGCGCCGCCAAAAGAAACAGCGGCGTCAGCGGCGACCGGATGGTCGCCTGGGTGAGACGCCCGGACAGGCCGAGGTTCACGGCCGCACCAACACGTCGCCGCGGTTAAGGCCGGAGAGGATTTCCAGCGCATCCGGCATATCGGGCCGCGGCAGCTCACGGCCGCGTTGCACCGGGACGTCGATCGTCTCGTTGCCTTTGCGCATGCGGGCATAGTCGATGCCGAAACGCGTCGTGATGAAGGCGCCCGGCACGATGATGCTGTCGCGCTCGCCGGCCGAGACCCAGACGCGGATGCGTTCACCGACGAAATAGTCTCCGAGATTGGCGACCGCCGCGTCGGCAACCACGCGGCCGTCCTCGATCTGCGGATAGACCAGCTTGATGGTGCCGAACTGCGCGCCGCTCTTGCCGAGTTCCTCACCGTCGATGCGGACCGAATCGCCGCTTTTGAGGAAGCGAACGTGCCGCTCCGGCACGCGCAAGCGTAAAATGAAATTCTGCTCCGCCACCGTCGCCACGGTCTCGCCCGGCAGGATGACGGTGCCGGTGGTCAGCGGCACCTTCAGCACGCGGCCGGAGGTCGGCGCCAGCACATTGCCTTCGGTGACCTGCTGTTGGATCACGGAACGTTCGGCGGTGCGCGCCTTCAGCGTATTGGATGCGACGTTGAATGCCGTGCGCGCCTGGTCGAGCGTTGTCTTGGGAACCGTGCCGCGCGAGAACAAATCTTCGGCGCGGGTGAAATCGCTCTGTGTCTGCGCGACCTGGGCTTCCAGCGCGGAAATCTGCGCGTCGAGCGACTTCATCTGCAGCGCCAACTTCTCGTCGCCGACGGTCGCGACCACCTGTCCCTGTTTGACCGCATCGCCCTCCTTGACAGAAAGCGCCACCACGGTGCCGCCGATGCGCGCCCGCGCCGGCACCACGTTTGCGCTTTCGACCGTGGCGAACACCGCCTTTTCGTCGGCCACCGCTTTCGGCGCGACGGTGAATGTCTGCTGGGCAAAGGCTGCTTGCATTGATAGCGCAAGCGCTGCCGCAATCAGGATACCGCTACGCATTGTTCTTTACCTCAGCATGCCACGCAGACGCCGATCGTGCCGTCGGCACCGAACGCGGTCATTGATGTGACGCAAGTTCCCGGCGGCGCGGCGTCTTGCCGCGCCGGGCGGCCCCGGCGCGCAAGCCGGCGCGCAGTAGACGCGATAGAGCGTGCGCACGAGTTCGCGCGCCTGCGGGCTGCCGATCGAATACCAGATGGTCTGCCCGTCACGCCGCGCCGTCACCAGCCCGTCCCGACGCAGCAGCGCGAGATGCTGCGACACCGTCGAATCGCGGATTTTTAAGAGTTCCGCCAGTTCGCCGACCGAGCGCTCCTGCTCGGTCAACTGGCAGACGATGATCAGCCGGTGGCGGTTGGAAAGGGCCTTGAGCAGCGCGCTCGCCTCGTCCGCCGCCGACAACATTTCCTTGACCTGTATTTTCATACTTGCGTATATACGAATAGTCGAATATATAGTCAAGAGCGCCGCATCGGGGCCAGGCGGCCGAACGTCAACCGGCCCTTTGATTAGGAGTTACGCCCGTGAACGTTGATCGCGCCGTCTTCGCAATGGCCGGCACTATGGTGCTGGCGAGCCTCGTTTTGGGCTGGCTGGTCAGCCCCTATTGGCTGCTGCTCGCGGCTTTTGTCGGAGCCAACATGCTGCAAGCCGCATTCACCGGCTTCTGTCCGGCCGCCATGATCTTCAACAAGCTCGGGCTCAAGCCGGGCGCCGCATTTTCCTGCGGCGTGCCCGCGCGCTGAACGAAATGCCCGCGCGGTCACCGCGCGGGCATCGTAAGGCTTCTCGCTTCAGCCGAGAAAGCGCTCAGCTTTTGTCCCGGCTGTAAGTGCCGGTGTGACGGTTGATGATGAAGCGCTCGACCAGGGAATTGTCCTTGGTAACGACGTCGGCGGTAATAGTGTCGGCGTCCTTCTCCTTCACCTCGCCGACCTTCAGCCGCTCATTGCCGCGCCAGGTGAGCCAGCGTTCCATGCGGGCTTTCACTTCGTCGGTGGTGAGATTGAGGTTCTGGTCGGCGTTCTGATTGGCGTTCTGATCGCCTTGCGCCGCGGGACCGCGGCCGTAGCCAGGGCCGTAACCCCGCATCATGCCGGGGCCGTAACCGCCGCCCCAACCGCGCATGTGGTAACCCGGGCCGTAGCCTTGTCCGGGGCCTTGCGCGCCGGCCGGACCGGATTGATCGTTTTGCGCGAAGGCCGGACAGTTCCACGGTCCCGCTCCGGGCCCGGGTCCTTGTCCGCCGCCCCAGCCGCGCATGTGATAGCCGGGGCCATAGCCGCCGCCCATCATCCAGCCCGGGCCGTAGCCGGGGCCGCCTTGCGCGACCGCATTGTAGCTGTAGGCGCCAACGCCGGCCGCAAGCGCTACCGCAAGTCCAGCGCCGATCAGTGTTCGTATTCGCATCGCATGTCTCCTTTGTGTGTCGATTTGTGTGTAGTCGAATTGAAATTCGTTGCGGGGGCCGGCGCGCTTACCAGCCCATCATCCCGCGTCCATAACCGGAGCCCATCATGCCGGGGCCGTAACCGCCGCCCCATCCGCGCATGTGGTAGCCGGGGCCGTAGCCCTGTCCTTGGTCGTTGTCGCGATCATAGGCGTAGGCGCGCATGTGACCGTAGCCGGGGCCATAGCCACGCATCGGGCCGTAGCCTTGGCCGTTATTCGGCCCATAGCCTGGGCCGTAACCGTCCATCATGCCCGGGCCGTAGCCGTAGCCAGGGCCGCTCTGCGCCGAGGCGGTAACGCTGTACGTCCCGAGCGCGGCAGCAAGCGCAGCCGCGACGCCGAGACCAATTAAGATTTTTCGCGTTTTCATGGGATCGCTCCTATTGCTCGAATCTCGTCGTCGCCCATTGACGCCATTAGGAGTCCGACCTGTCACTCAAGTTTGTCGGCGAGCCGCGAATGTGTGACCAAGTGTGTCACCGCGCTTGTCCGCAAGACTTCGTTACAAGTTTTTTGCCCTAATCCGCCCCCTCCGAATTAGATTGCGCGCATGAGTGACGGGCCGCACATCCTGATCGTCGACGACCATCGCGAGATGCGCGACCTGGTGTCGCGCGCGCTCGCCAAGGAAGGCTTTCGCATCTCGACCGCGCTCGACGGCAAGGCGATGCGCAAGGTGCTGGCCGACGCCAACATCGATCTCATCTTGCTCGACCTGATGCTACCGGGCGAGGACGGCCTCTCGCTCTGCCGCTCGCTGCGCGTCGAAAGCAATGTGCCGATCATCATGCTCACCGCCAAAGGCGACGAGGTCGACCGCGTCATCGGCCTGGAGATGGGCGCCGACGATTATTTGCCCAAGCCCTTCGGCAGCCGCGAACTGGTGGCGCGCATACGCGCGGTGCTCCGCCGCAATCGCGCGCACGAGCCCGCCGCCAATGAGGACAAGCCCAAGCGCTACAAGTTTGAGCGCTGGACCTTCGACGTCGACAAGCGCGAATTGCTTGGGCCGGACGGTGTCGCCGTGCCACTGAGCACCGGCGAATTCGATCTCTTGCTGGCGTTGGTCGAGCATCCGCAGCGCACCTTGAGCCGCGACCAGTTGCTCGATCTGGCGCGCCACCGCGCCGCCAACACTTTCGACCGCAGCATGGACACGCAAGTGAGCCGGCTGCGCAAGAAAGTCGAACGCGACCCGGCCGAGCCGGTCATCATCAAGACGGTGTGGGGCGGCGGCTACATTTTCACTCCTGACGTGAGCCGGGAATGAGCCGCTTTTTCCCAAAAAGTTTGTTCGGGCAGACGCTGCTGATTCTGCTGGTCGGGCTCGTCATCTCGCATTCGGTCGGCGCCTGGATCTATACTGGCGCGCGCGAACAGGCAGTACGCGCGATCGGCGGCTTCGCCGCAGCACAACGCGTCGCCAATCTGTCGCGTCTCGTCGAGGACGCGCCAGCCGACTGGCGCCCGCGCATCGTTGCGACGCTCAGCGATCCGACATTCCGCGTCGCGCTCACGGCGCAGCCGCCGCAATTGCCGCCGAGTGACGCCGAAAGCGCCGCGCAGGCGGTCGAGGATTATGTGCGCCAGCAGCTTCCCGAAATGCCGAACCGGCAGGTGCGTGCGGCCGTCCTCGCCGACCGGCCGAGCGGTGCGCCGTTCGGGCCGCCGTTCGATCGCCGGCCGCCGCCTGGCATGATGGGCGGCCCCGGGATGATGCACGGCATGATGGGACCGGGGTACGGCGGCTTCGGCCCCTTTGGCGGCTGGCGCGGCCTGCAAGTCGCCGTGCAGCTCAACGACGGCCAATGGCTATCGTTTGCCACCGCGCTGCCGCAGGGCGCGCCCTCGGTCTCGTGGCAATTCATTATCTCGATGGCGCTGATGGGCGTGATCGTGCTCGCCGTCTCGGTCTGGGCGGTGCGCCGCGTCACCGCGCCGCTCGGCATGCTGGCCGGCGCCGCCGACCGGCTCGGCCGCGACGTTGCGGCCGAGCCCTTGGCCGAAACCGGCACCGTCGAGATGCAGCGCGCGGCGCGCGCCTTCAATCGTATGCAGGAGCGGCTGCGCCGGCTGATCGAGAGCCGCACCCAAATGCTGGCGGCGTTGTCGCACGACCTGCGCACGCCTTTGACGCTGCTGCGGCTGCGCACCGAGGAAGTCGCCGACGCCGGCGAACGCGACAAGATGCTGGCGACCATCGACGAGATGGACGAGATGATCGGCTCGACGCTGGCCTTCGCCCGCGATGAGGTACACGCCGAGCCGCGTCGGAAGGTCGATATCGCCGCGCTACTCGAAAGCATCGTCGACGACATGGCGGACGCCGGCATGCCGGTGACCATGACGCCGTCAACGCCGCTGATCCATGACTGCCAGCCGGGCGCATTGAAGCGCGCGCTCACCAACCTGCTCGACAATGCGGTGAAGTACGGCAAATGCGCCCGCACCGCGATTGCCGGCGCGGGCAACGGCGTCGAGATCACCATCGACGACGATGGGCCGGGCATTCCCGAGGCGGAGCTTGCCAAGGTGTTTCAGCCGTTCTACCGGGTCGAGGATTCGCGCAGCCGCGACACCGGCGGCACCGGCTTAGGTCTCGCCATTGCGCTAGCCATCGTGAAGGCGCAAGGCGGGGAGCTGACGCTTTCCAACCACCCCGGCGGCGGGTTGCGCGCCGCGATCAAACTGCCCGTCTAGGTGACTTCCGCGCCGGCGCGAAATCGCGCTATATCGGGCGCGGCCCGCCGTGGGCTATTCGTCACGTAGCCGGAAATCTAATGAATAAACCGGAGACCGGCTTTCGCTTCATCGGCCGGCCCATGCCGCGCCACGAAGATGCGCGGCTCATAACCGGGCAAGGCCGCTTCACCGACGATTTCAGTTTTCCCGGGCAGACTTTTGCGGCCATGGTGCGCTCGCCGCACGCGCACGCGCGCATCGTTTCAATCGACAAGGCGCCGGCCCTAAAAATGCCCGGCGTGCTCGGCGTCTTCACCAGCGCCGATTGCGCCGCCGACGGCCTCGGCCCGATCGGCCACGATCCGCTGCCGAAGACTCGCGACGACATGAAGCTCTCAGCGCCCGGCGGCGGCGAGGTCTTCATCGGCCCGCATCTGCTGCTGCCGGCCGACAAGGCGCGCCACGTCGGCGAAGCGATCGCCATGGTGGTCGCGGAAACTAAAGCACAGGCGCTCGATGCCGCCGAAGCGCTCGCAGTCGTCTACGAAGAACTGCCCTTCGTGCTGCATTCCGAAGACGGCATGAAACCTGGTGCGCCGGCGGTCTGGGACGAAGTACCGAACAACATCCTGGTCGACACGTATTTCGGCAATGCTGCGGCGACCGACCGCGCCTTCGAACAAGCCACGCATGTCGTCGCCCACGATTTCAACATCGGCCGTGTCACCGGCGTGCCGATGGAGCCGCGCGCCTGCGTCGCCAATTACGACGCCGCAAGCGGCCGCTACACGCTGCATGCCGGCAGCGGCGGCGCGGTACGGCAGAAGCGCGAGCTCGCCACGCTGCTCGGCATCGAACCCGACACCTTGCGCGTGCTGTCGTTCGATGTCGGCGGCAATTTCGGCACGCGCAACCGCGTCTATCCGGAATACGGACTGATCCTGTGGGCCTCGCGCAAGCTCGGCCGCGCGGTCAAATATCTTGCCACGCGCACTGAGTGCTTCATCAGCGACTACCAGGGCCGCGATCTCGTCAGCAAGCTCGAGCTGGCGCTCGACGCCAAGGGCCGCTTTCTGGCGCTGCGCGCGACCAACATCAGCAATGCCGGCGCGCGCTGCGTGTCGCTGTCGCCGCTGTCCAAGGGCGCCGGCCTGATTACCGGCAACTATGCCATCGCCGCCGCCTCGCTGCGCGCCATCTCGGTGTTCACCAACACCATCCCGACGCAGGCCTACCGCAGCTCCGGCCGCCCCGAGGTGACCTTCGCCATCGAGCGGCTGATCGACATGGCGGCGACAAAGCTCGGCATCGACCGCATCAGCCTCCGCCGCCGCAATCTGGTGCGGCCGAAATCCATGCCTTACCGCAACGCCGTCGGCATGACCTACGACAGCGGCACCTACGAGAACAACATGGACCTTGCCATGCGCGTCGCCGACTGGGATGGCTTTGCCGCGCGCAAACGCGAGGCCAAGAAGCGCGGCAAACTGTTGGGGCTCGGCCTTGCCAATTACGTCGAATCCTCGATCGGCGCGCCGAAGGAGCAGGCGCGTGTCTCCGTCAGGCCGACCAACGTCGACGTCGTCATCGGCACCCAGCCGGCCGGGCAAGGCCATGAGACCAGTTTCGCCCAGGTGATGTCGGACCTGCTGCAGGTGCCGGTCGAGAGCGTGCGCATCATCATGGGCGACACCGACGTGGTACGCGCTGGCGGCGGCACGCATTCGGGGCGCTCCATGCGCCACGCCGCGACGGTGTTTTCCATGGCCGCGACGACGCTGATCGCCAACGGCAAGCGCATCGCCGCGCATCTGCTCGATGCCGGCGAGGCCGACTTCAACGACGGCCGCTTCACCGCGCGCGGCACCAACCGCAGCTTCGACTTCTTCGAACTGGCGCAGGAGATGGAGAAGCAACCCCTGCCCGACAATCTCGCCAAAGGTCTCGCCATCGTCACCGACAATGAGATGCACGACCCAGTATTCCCGAACGGCTGCGCGGTATGCGAAATCGAGATCGATCCTTCGACCGGCGGCCTCGCGCTCACGCGCTACACGTCCGTCGACGACGTCGGCCGCTGCATCAATCCGCTAATCGTGCACGGGCAGACGCACGGCGCCGTCGTGCAAGGCGTCGGCCAGGCGCTGTGGGAGCAATTCGTCGTCGACGATTTCGGCCAGCCGCTCACCGGCTCGCTGATGGACTACGGCATGCCACGCGCGCATCTCCTGCCCGCGATCAAGAGCGAAATCGTCGAGGTGCTGTCGCCGACCAATCCGCTCGGCATCAAAGCCGGCGGCGAAGGCGGCACCACGGGCGCACTGGCGGTAATCGTCTCAGCCATCGTCGATGCGCTCAAGCCTTACGGCGTGCAACACGTCGATATGCCGGCGACGCCTTATCGCGTCTGGCAGGCAATCGAGAGCACCAAGGCGAAAAACGCCAGCTAAATCTGCCAATTTGCTATATATTTCATCCAGATAAGTCAGGTTTTCAATTCATCAACCATCTTATTTTTCGCATTGTTAAACTGTGGAAAGCACACTTTCAACCGGTAACGCCGGAAGAATGCCGGCGGCTATTGGAAGACCAGGAGGGAACCAGTGGGCATTTCTTCGCACTTTTCATCGACAAATCTGCGGCGCCGCGACCCGTTGTGGTCTGTTCGCGGCAGGCATTGAAACATCCGACATCGAGGATTTTACCGGCACACCAAGATCGCGTGGCGTTAGGTCAGGAAGACCGCGCTTGAGGGATTGGGCATGAATCAGCTCTCGATTTTTGTCGATGGCAAGACTGGGACCGAAGCGATCCAACGCCAACTGGCGGGCGTCTTCGACTTGCGCTTCCGTTCGCTCGAGCAAATTCACGAGATGACGCCGGAGCCGTATCTTGTCTTCGACATCGATATGCATGATGGCCGCCATCTGCTGGAAACCAAAGAGTGGCTCAAGCGAAAGCCAAAGGACAGCAAGGTCGTCTTCGTCATCGACGAAACCTCGCACAGCGAGAAAATACAAGCTCGCGCGCTGGGCGCGACGGACGTCATCCATCGGCCGATCGACGGCAGGGCCCTGCTGAAACTCCTATGGGGTGACTTTGACTCGCTTGCCTTCGATACGGCGGACCCCCCGCTCAAAAGCGACCCAGCCGTCGCGCCCGCGTTCGATGCCCTGGAAAACGTCTTCTCCTCGGCATGCCTGGGCGCGCCGCTCGATATTCAAAAGGTCCATTCAGCCGGCAAAGTGCTTGTCGACTGCATCGAGTCGCAGGGCCTCGGCTCATGGATCAGCACCGTCCGCAGGCATCACAGCCTCACTTATCAGCATTCACTTGTGGTAACGGGCGTCGCCGTAGCGTTCGGCCACCATCTCGGCTTTTCCAAAAAGGACTGCCAGCGATTGTCATTTGCCGGAATGCTGCATGACATTGGCAAGGCGCGTATTCCGATTTCGATCCTGGAAAAGCCTGGTCCGCTCGATAAGGACGAATTGATCGTCATGCGCAAACATCCCGAATACGGTCTCGATGCGCTCAAATCGGTGCCGGACATTGACCAGGACATGGTCGACATGGTGCTTCATCACCACGAGCTTCTCGACGGAATGGGTTATCCGCACGGCCTGAAAGCCGGCAAGATTTCCGATCTCGTCCGCATCATGACCATTTCGGATATTTTCGGCGCGCTGATTGAACGGCGCTCGTACAAAAAGCCGATGTCCGGCAAGGACGCATATCAGATCCTGCTCGATATGGGACCCAAGCTCGACAAGGAGCTGGTGCGCGAGTTCCGTTTCGCTTCGGGGCTGGTGGTCGCCGCCCCGAGCCTCGTGCCCGACGCCGCGCCAGCAGACCAATCCGTGCGGACGAATTAGCGGCCGGACGCCCACGGCCACGCGGCCATCTGCCGCCGCATCAATTTTTTGCCTTAGCAATTACTAAACGAAGCTGCCTTATCCTGTTAATTGGCATTAACCATCCGGCCGACATGCCAATCCCTGGCCAACCAGAACGGTGTTCCAAGGAACATGGGCGCTCACCTCGCTTTCATACACGAGATCGATAGCACAGTTGCGCAGAGTTCAAGCGAACGGCGCTCGACGATGCTGCGTCGCCTCACCGATTTTTTTCTGGTCAACGCGGATCAATATTCCGACGATGAGATCGCCCTTATCGACGACGTTTTTGTCCGCCTCGTCGAGACAATCGAGGAATCCGCGCGCGCGCTGTTGGCGATCCGTCTCGCGCCGCTGTCCAAGGCTCCGCCCAAGATCCTCCACATCTTGGCGTCCGACAACGCGATCGAAGTTTCTTCCCCTATCCTGATCCAGTCCGAGCGGCTCGACGACGCGAGCTTGATCGATTGCGCCAAGACCAAGAGCCAGGAACATCTTCTGGCGATCTCGCTGCGACAAACGCTCGCCGAAGCTGTAACCGACGTTCTGGTCGAGCGCGGCGACCCGCAGGTCGTGCTGAGCACGGCAAAAAATCCGGGAGCAAAATTCTCCAACAACGGTTTCGCCGTTCTCGTCAAGCGCTCGGACGGCGATGATCGGCTTGCTACATGCGTGGGCGCCCGGCCGGATATTCCCGGGCCGCTGTTCGAGCAACTGCTCGAGACTGCATCGGCAACAGTACGCGCCAAGCTAGAAACCGAGCGGCCCGCCGCCAGACAAGACATTCATCGCGTCGTCAGCGACGTGGCCGACCGAATTCGCACCGAAGCAGCCTTACAGACGCCGGAATATGCGGCGGCCCGGGTCCTCGCCACCTCGCTGAACCGAGCGGGGCAATTGAACGCCGCCAAGCTGGAAGCACTGGCCAAGGCCGACCGGTTTGAGGAGATCGTAAGCGCGCTGTCATTGATGTCGGACATGCCGACCGATTTTGTCGAACGTGCCATAAACGATGCGGATGCCGAATCTCTGTTGGTCCTGTGCAAAGCGGTCGGGCTTTCCTGGGAGACAACCAGAAACATTCTCACGCTGAACGGCAGAAAGCACCCGCGCTCGCCAGGTGAAATTGATCAGTGCTTGACGGCTTTCCTGCTTTTGAAGCAGCCGACCGCCACGCAGATTCTCGGCTTCCGACGGACGCGAGGGCCTTCCACAATTGCGCGAAAGATGTAGACACCGCACATTCCTTAGCGCTGCCGCTTGCGGCTGCAAGGCACGGTTAAAATTGCGTATCTTCCTGCCCCCGGGAATTGCAGATCATTTTAAGCGCCTTGCAATGGGCTTTGCTTAAGGCTCAGGCGACAGAAAGACGCCCCTATGGAAGAACGACGCAAGCTGGCGAGACACGCGGTGCTCAAGAGCGCCAAGATCATGTTCGGCAACCAATCGTCGTTGGTCGATTGCATCGTATGCAACATCACGAGCGGCGGCGCGTGTCTTAATTTCGCGGCCGCAATGCCGGCTGCCGAATCGTTTGCCTTGAGTTTCGATAATTTCCGCTCCACCCGCGCTTGCCGCGTCATCTGGCGGCAAACCGACAGGCTCGGTGTCTGCTTCGGTTAGTTGCTCCTTCTGCATCCGTGGCACTGGCGAAACATGACCACATCGCCGGCCCGCCATGCTGGCCCCTCGTTCGGGGCGTGCTCGGCTCCGAGCATCGGCACGTCTATGAGCATGAACCGCACACACGGCCGCGGCCATGCTGCCCACGCATGCGCCAATGCCGGAAAATGGCCCCAAAGAATCCCGATTTATCCCCGCCATGCTGTCCGCACATGACAAAATAGGAATTACTTCACATAAATCGCACGCGGCGCTCTGTTTTTGTCAATCTTTAGCGCCTATATTCGGGGCGCCGGGGCAACCCGGCTATGGCGATAAACGGCCGTCGTAATAAACCTTTCGGACCCGGGGGCAGTACCCGGCGCCTCCACCCAAACCCTGGCCTTCGGTCATGAAGGAGGGCTTCGGCGGGGGCGAAATAGGATCGACGAGGGCGTAAAGGACGGACTTTTGCTCGGCATGGTACCGCCGTTATCGGGCCGTCTCATAGTTGCAAACGACAACTATGCTCCGGTTGCTCTGGCCGCGTAAGCGGTCCGACTAACCAAGCCTACAAGTCCTAGCCGTCTTAGCAGCGGTTAGGCGGGGTTCGGAGGCACCTGGCAACAGAAGCCTCCACTTTCGTCCGGGGGCAGCCATTCCCGTTCATGACAGCGGCCAAAAGCCGGGATAGCGTCAAGCGCCTGCGCCGCGCTAGCATTGTGCGAATCTCAGTCCAGACGTAAGCCATGACCGACCATTTCCGCTACGATCTTCTGACCCAGCAGGCCCTGCGCGGCGTGGTCCGTGCCGTCCTCGCCGATGCCGCCAAGAAGAAAGGCCTACCGGGCGACCACCATTTCTACATTTCGTTCGACACCAACGCCGAGGGCGTGCGGATGTCGGAGCGCTTACGCGTGCAGTATCCCGAGCAGATGACCATCATCCTGCAGCACCAATTCTGGGATCTGGCCGTCACCGAGCGCGCCTTCGAGGTCGGCCTGTCGTTCGGCGGCGTTCCAGAAAAACTCGGCATTCCGTTCGAGGCAGTCACCGGTTTCTTCGACCCGTCGGTGCAGTTCGGCCTGCAATTCGAAGAAGTGACCGAAGGCGAGGAGCGCCAATCCCCGGCCAACGTGCAGGACAAGCCGGTCAAGAAGAAGCGCGTCACGCCGCCAGTGCCCGCCGTCGCCGCTCCCGCGCCATCGCCGGTAGTGGCTGCGAGCCCCGCGGCGCGAGCCGAGCCCGGCCCCGACAAACCGGTAAGCGGCGCCGAAGTGGTCCGCCTCGACCGCTTCCGCAAGAAGAAATAAGCGCTAAGCCCATCTTTTCGCCGGCCCGCCTGCGGGCTTACAGTCGGGCATGACCAATCAACCCGGCAAAGTCCGCCAAAAAACCCGCGAAAAAACGCGTATCGAGAGCGATGCCTTCGGGCCGCTCGCCATCCCAGCCGACAAATTATGGGGCGCGCAAACCGAGCGCTCGCTGCACAACTTCCGCATCGGCACCGAACGCATGCCGATCGAAATCGTCCGCGCGCTCGGCCTGATCAAACGCGCCGCGGCCGAGGTCAATCGCGATCTCGGCTCGCTCGACGCTAGGCGCGCCAAGGCCATCGCCGCGGTGGCGCAGGATATCGCCGACGGCAAGCTGGACGACCATTTCCCGCTGCTGGTGTGGCAGACCGGCTCCGGCACGCAAACCAACATGAACGTCAACGAGGTGATCGCCAACGCCGCCAATGTCGCGCTCGGCGGCGAACTCGGCGCGAAAAAGCCGGTGCACCCGAACGATCACGTCAATATGAGCCAGTCGTCCAACGACTCGATCCCGACCGCGATGCACATCGCCGCCGCCATGGAAATCCACCGCCATTTGCTGCCGGCGCTCGCACACCTGCACGCCGCACTCGACAAAAAGGCCAGGCAATTCGCCAAGATCGTCAAGATCGGCCGCACCCACACCATGGATGCGACCCCACTCACGCTGGGCCAAGAGTTCTCCGGCTACGCGGCGCAGGTGAAATCTTCGGTCGCCCGGCTCAAGCTGGCGCAGCGCGAGCTTTATCCCCTCGCCCAAGGTGGCACCGCGGTCGGCACGGGCTTGAATTCCAAGCCGCAATTCGCCAGAGCTTTCGCCAAGCGCATTGCGCAACTCACCAAACTTCCCTTCGTCAGTGCGCCGAACAAATTCGAGCACATGGCTGGGCACGACGCCTATGTGTTCGTGCACGGCGCGCTCTCCGCCGCCGCGACTGCGCTGTTCAAGATCGCCAACGACATCCGCCTGCTCGGCTCCGGCCCGCGCTCGGGGCTCGGCGAGTTGATCCTGCCGTCTAACGAACTCGGTTCTTCGATCATGCCAGGCAAGACCAATCCGACGCAGACCGAAGCGCTGACGATGGTCTGCTGCCAGGTGTTCGGCAATCAGACCACCGTCACGGTCGCCGGCAGTCAGGGCCATTTCGAACTCAACGTCTACAAGCCAGTGCTGGCTTTTTGCATGATGCAATCGATCCGCCTGCTCGGCGACGCCGTCCGCTCATTCACCGACAATTGCGTCGTCGGCATCCGCGCCAACGAGCCGCGCATCCGCGAATTGATGCGGCGCTCGCTGATGCTGGTGACCGCGTTGTCGCCGCACATCGGCTACGACAAGGCGGCGCAGGTGGCCAAAGCGGCGCACGCTAATGGAACCACGTTACGCGAAGAAGCGGTGCGGCTCGGCTATATCAGCGGCGCCGAATTCGACCGGCTGGTGCGCCCCGAACGGATGACCCGGCCACACTAAGTCGTATTCCGGACATTCAAGTGTACCGTGGGCGGGTGGGCAGCTTTCCCAATACTATTCTATCCCCGCATGACCTCGAATCCTGCAACCCGGCGTGACGGGAGACGGTCAGTTATTGTCGCTCGCAGGAAGCCGGCTAGTAGTTCTTATAATCGTCATACTATACATTTGCGACGCCGTGAAAATTTCAAACTTATATCGGCTTTTGCTAGTAATGTTCACAATTGAACACGCATATAAATTTGCGGTTTTCTCACAGCTTAGTGAAATACTATCGGTAGCCTGGTGTCTGCGATAAGACTATCCTGAAGACCACGTGCCTGATGCATCCCGGTGGGTGAGCGAGCGGGATGTATTTTGATACCGCCAAAGGGGAAGGCATGGCTGAGTTGGTCAATCTTCGACTCGCGCGGAAGCGAGCCACGAAGCGGCAGGATGAGCTGCGCGCAGAAGGCAATCGTCTTGCCCACGGACAGCCCAAACATCGGCGCAAGATCGAGGCCGCGCGGCAGGCGAAAGCGAGCCGCGATCTCGACCTGCACCGGATCGATCAGGGAGGCGAGGAATGAAATCTCCTGTTGTCAAACGTTCGATCGTGATCGCGGGGCACAAGACCAGCGTCAGTCTCGAAGATGCGTTTTGGGCGAGCCTGAAAGAGATTGCCGGCCACCGCGACATAACGCTGTCTGACATGGTAGCTTCGATCGATACGGGTCGCCACGCCGGCAATTTGTCATCGGCGATCCGCCTGTTCGTGCTCGATCACTATCGTGCGCAACTCAACGGCGGCGCGGCGCGCGAGACGGATGGCAAGCGCGTGGCGTCAATTCTGCGAGCCGATTGAAGCCGCAGGCGAACGTCGCGGCCCTGGCGGCCGCGCAACCTCGACCGGCGCCGGCAGAACGGGCGCCAGTTCGCTCTTCGGTTTAGGCGCCGGCGGTTGCGCCTGGCGCTGCGTATTTTCCATTTCGCGAATTTGCCGCGCCTGATTTTCAACCGCGCGCAATGTCAGCCAACCTGTCAACGCCGAGACGTCGATGCTGCGTGCCGGCGACGCCAACGGTCCCTTCAACGCCATGAAAATATCCGGCCGTGCGCCGCCGGCCTGCCCCGATCCCGACAGCACGAGCCGCGCGTCGAGCGAGCCGTCGGTGAGATCGAGAATGCCAGCGATCGACAGCGCGGCATCTTTGCCGCCGACGGTGGCATTGCTCAGCCGCACCTGTCCGGCGCTCATCGCGAGCGTTCCATCGGCGTGTTTGACGGCAAGCTGGCCGCTGTCCAAGGCCTTGTCCACCGCATCGGAAATGCGGGTGGCATCGATCGGCAACCCCTGATCCACCGCACGGGTGACCGCATCGAACGTGCGCGGATCAAGGCCTGCCAATTGCCCATCGCTGAGCGCAACCTTGCCGGCGCCTCGCAGCGAACCGATCAGCGCGACCGGGCTCAAGCCGCTGCCTTCGACTTCGGCGGATAAAGCGAGCAAGCCGGTCACCGGTGGCCGCGCGGCGGACGGCAGCAGACTGGCCGCATCGACGCCGGTCAGCGAAATCTTGCCATGCGCTTTCAAACCATCTTCGGCGGAGCGGAACGACAGTGCGCCGGCCAGGTGTCCGCCGGAGATGTCGGCGGTCGCATCGTCGACGGCAAAGCCGTCTTTATCGAAACGCAAATTGGCGCGGAACTCCCGTGCGGTCAGCCGCGGCAGCAGTGCGACTTGGCGCGCCTTCAAGGCGATCTCGCCATTGAATGCGCCAAACAGGCCGGCACCAAACGGCTCGCTCGACCAGGCCCAGGCCGCGCTGCCGTTGCTGCTGGCCGCCGCTACCGGCAGGCCAATCGCCGATGCGATCAGCGGCGGCGCGTCGACCGTATCAGCGTCGAGCGCTCCGGAAACCTTGTGCGGCGTTTGCCCATCGAAGGCAAGATTGCCGCGAATCGTCGCGCCGCCAAGCCGCGCGTCGAGGTCGCTAAAGCTCACGGCGCGATCGGCGATGACGACGCGCGAATTCAGGCTGAACGGCAAGGGCTCGCCGCTATCCGCCATGCCGGCGGGTCGTAGCGGGCGCAGATCGGCCTTGGCGACCTGCAAAGTCGATGTCAGTTGCAGGCCCTTGTCCAACGAGAAGCGTCCGTGCCCGGTGCCCTGCGCGAGCAGCGCGCCCGCACTCAAGCGCAGATCAATGCTCTGATCGCGATCGGCGCGGCCTTCCACCAGCAGTTTGATCTGGCCTGCGCCCTTGCCCGCCGCCAGATAACGATCAAGACCGATGAGGTTGAGCAATGCCGCGCCATCCGGAGCATCGATTGTGCCGTCGAAACGGATATTGGCCGCGGCCGGTTTCGCCCAGTCGCCGCTCATGCGCCCGCGCGCATCGATTTTCATCGCATCGACGGCGCCGGTGACCGCCACTTGCGCCACCGTAACCGATGTTTGCTTGTCGCCGGTCACATCGAGAGTGGCATGCAGCTTGGCTTGGTTGACGCGGTCGAGCAGGCCGGCCGCCGGCATTGCCGCCTTGGGTGCGAATTTTTCCACCAGCGCCGCGATCGCCGCCGCCTGCCTGGATTCAAAATCGAGCGTGAGCGAGCCGCGCGGCGAATGTCCGCTGGTGTCGATGCGTCCGCTCGCGGAGAAGCTGCCGCCACCGAGATCGGCGACGGCCAGCCGATCGATCTGCACGCCGCCGCCATCGACCTTCACTCTTGCGCTCGCGTCACGGGCAACGAATCCGGCAACGGTGGCGCGGCCGATATCGGCGGCGATCGTCATGTCGTGCGGCCGCTCGATCTGCGAGCCGGCGAGCAGCGCGTGCCCGAAAGCAAGCGCAGTGTCGATATCGAGTTCGGGCGCGTTGAGCGCGGCATCGAGCTTGGCTGCCTGCTTGCCGGACGCGAACACATAAGCGAGGCGGCCGGTGACGGTTTTGTGGTCGAGTGCGGCCCGCAGGCGCTCGACCGCAAACTTGTCGCTGCCGAAGGTGACGTCGCCGCGCAGGGTCAAGGGTCGCACGTCGCCTTGCGTGGTGTCCGCACGCCCTTCAAGCCAAGCGGCCAGCATCTTGGGATCGCCGGCCTCTAGCTCGGCCGGCCCTGTAAAGCTGACGCCGTCGCCTTTGACGGCAAGGTGCCCGCTCAGCTTCACTTGCGTAAATCCGGGCGCGCGGAACTCGAAACGATCGAGATTCCATCCGCCGGCATCGGTGCTGATGTCGCCGCGCAGATTGGCGACGCTATTGCCGCCGAGCATGACCTGGTCGATGCCGATGCCAATCCGGATCGGAATGGCGGGCCGGAAGGCGCCTCCCGCCAATTGCGCGATCCTGCGGATAGCCGCGGCCGGCGGCGGCCGGGTGCCGTCCGCGGCGGCAAGCGCGCGGTCGAGATCAATTTGCCGACCGGATAGCACGCCATCGAAGCGTGGGCGCTTGCCGAACTGGAAGTCGGCGACGCCGGTGAGCTTTACTCCCTGATCTTCCGACCCGTACTGGAATTCGAACTGCTGCATCAGCGCCGAGGCCGCGCTGACTTTGATCTTGCCGCCCAGATGCCAGGGCTGGCTTACGGTCTCGCCGTATTGCGCAGCGCCGCGCGCGGCGATCTCAACCGGCCGCGTCAGATTCAGCGTGCCGTCGAATTTCGGTTTGGCCCCGGCAAGCGTCAGCGTGCCGTCGGCGACGATACTGAGCGGCCGGCTGACCGGATCGACATTGACGCGCAGCTTGAGCGCGCCATCCTCGGTGTAGCGGCCGGTCGCGAGCCGGAACGGATAAAGCTCGCCGCCAACGGTGGCCGCGCCCTCGCCCTTGAACGGGCCGAACAGCGAGCGCGCCTCGCCATTGAACCAAACACCTTGCAGCGTGGCACGGGCGCCGTTCGCCGCGTCGGTGAGGGTAACCGTGCCGTCCTCGACGTTCAACCGATCGATCGACAGGTTGTCCGCGTTGAATTTGATCGCCAGCTCCGGAGTCCTTACCTGTCCCGACGCATCGAGGCCGAGACTCAACTTCGGGCCGACCAGATGCACGTCGGACGCTTGCCATTCGCCGCGCATCAGCGGTCCGAGTGCGAATTCGAAACTGAGCAGGCGCGCGCGGATCTTGCCCTCGCCGCCGTTGCCGATCTCGATATCGTGCAGCGTGAGCGACGGCGTCGGCAGCAACCGCGCCTCGATCGGGCCGGCAACTCGCACGTCGACGCCGATCAGGCGGCTTGCTTCCGCCTCGAACAACGAGCGGTGGGTGCCCCAATCGATCAGCAGCGGACCGACCAGCGCCGCCACCATCGCCAGAATGATCGCGATTGCCAATCCGAGCAGTGTGTTCTGCAACGCCAACTCCAACGCTGATCCGCGTTCCGCCGCGCGCTCGCGCTCAACGATGTGAAATGTACGCCACTTCTGCCGGTTTTGGCGGCAAATCTATGTCGCGCTCCCCGGAATGACGAGGCGCGACCTCAGTCGAGCGCGACGATCTTGCCCGGATTCATGATGTTCTGCGGGTCGAGCGCGCGCTTGATCGCCGCCATAGCGGCGAGCGCTGGCGCGCCGTGCTCGGCCTTGAGATATTTCATCTTGCCCTGCCCGACGCCGTGTTCGCCCGTGCAGGTGCCGTCCATCGACAGCGCCAGTTCGACCACGCGTTCCATCAGGATGCCGGCGCGTTTGACCTCGTCGGCATCGGCCATGCCGACCAGCAGCGACAGGTGAAAATTGCCGTCGCCGACATGGCCGAGGATCGGCGCGACCAGATTGAGCTCGGCGATGGCGCGCTGGCTGGCGGTAACGCATTCGGCCAGCCGCGAGATCGGCACGCAGACGTCGGTGGCGAAAGCCTGTGCGCCCGGACGCAGGTGACGCGCCGCCCAATAGCCATCATGACGCGCCTGCCAGAGCCGGGTGCGGTCCTCCGGCTTGGTCGCCCAGTCGAACGGCCCGCCGCCGAGTTCGGCGACGATCTCGCCGAAGCGCTGCGACTGCTCGGCGACGCCGGCGTCGCTGCCGTGGAATTCGACGAACAGCGTCGGCACTTCCGGCAGCGACAATTTCGAGTAGGCGTTGACCGCCTTAATCTGCAGGGCGTCGAGCAATTCGATACGCGCGACCGGGATGCCGTGCTGGATCGTCAGGATGGCCGCCTTGCAGGCGGCGTCGACGGAAGGGAACGGGCAGACGCCGGAGGCGATCGCTTCCGGAATGCCCGACAGCTTGAGCGTCAGCTCGGTGATGACGCCGAGCGTGCCTTCCGAACCGACCATCAGCCGCGTGAGATCGTAGCCGGCCGACGATTTCTTGGCGCGGCGCGAGGTGGTCATCAGCTCGCCATCGGGCATCACCACCTTCATCGCCAGCACGTTGTCCTTCATCGTACCGTAGCGCACCGCATTGGTGCCCGAGCAGCGCGTCGCCGCCATGCCGCCGAGGGAAGCGTCGGCACCCGGATCGATGGGAAAGAACAGGCCCTGGTCGCGCAGTTGCTCATTGAGCGCCTTGCGGGTGATGCCGGGCTCGACCACACAATCGAGATCCTCGGCATGGACGGCCAGCACCTTGTTCATGTCGCGGAAATCGACCGAGACGCCGCCGAGCGGTGCGTTGATGTGGCCCTCGAGCGAGGTACCGACGCCGAACGGGATCACCGGCGCGCCGTGGCTGGCGCAAATACGCACGATCTTCTGCACATCGTCGGTCGTCTGCGGAAAGACCACCGCATCGGGGGGCTGATTGGGAACCCAGGTCAGCGTGTTGCCGTGCTGCTCGCGCACCGCCTGCGACGTGACCACGCGGTTGCCGAAGGCCGCGGTCAAATCGCGCACGGCATCTGCGATCGCCGCTGGATTGCGGCGTTGCTCCTGCTCGGCAAATTTGGCAACCGCCATAAAAAGTGTCCTCTGCTAGATCCTTGGCACGGACGTTAGCAGAGGATGCCGCGGGGGTGAAACGCGGGAAACCGTTCAGGTCGATTGCCGCACGTCGGCGGCGTCTCGCGAAGGCTTGGCCGGGAGCGGCAAGATCATGCTCACCTGCCGGCGGTAATTGCGGTATTGGTCGCCGAATACCGCAATGAGGTCGCGTTCCTCGAGCGCGATGCCGACGAAGATGTAGGCCGTGGTCACCGCGGCGAACAGCAGATGTCCACCGGTCATCATCGGCGTCGCCCAGAAAGCGACGATGAAGCCGAGATAGATCGGGTGACGCACCAGTTTGTAGAACAGCGGCGTGCGGAAGTGCGGCGCCGGCATCGGCTTACCAGCGAGATTGTTGGCGACCTGGTGCAGACCGAACAGTTCGAAGTGGTTGATCAAGAATGTGCTCGAGAGCACGATCAGCCAGCCGACCGCTTCCAACACCATGAGCGTCATGGCGGCGGCTGGATTGTTAACTTGCCAGATCACTGCGGGAATCGGCCGCCACTGCCAGAGCAGCAGAATCAGCGCCAGGCTGGCGGCTAGCACGTAGGTGCTGCGCTCGATTGCGCGCGGAATGATCTTCGTCCATGCCCGCTTGAACTGCGGGCGCGCCATGATGCTGTGCTGGAGAGCAAACACCGACATAAGCACGACGTCGATGATCACCGCCGCGGTCAATGACGTCGTCGGCCCCATGTCGATGGTCTTCGGCACGCCGATGCCGGCGATAAAACCGATGGCGTAAACGAATGTCGTGAAGAACACGAGATAAGCTGCGATGCCATAGAGGAATCCCAATAAGCGTCCCACGGGGTCTCTCCTTTTCTGAAGCCGAACGGGTGCGGCGGCTACGCCACGTGGACGGAGGATGCGCGGCGGCCTGCGGAAAGGCTTTGACTGGCGCTTGATTTACCCGTGAGATGACCTTGATTCTTGGTCCAGATGGCACCTGATCACCCATCACCGCAGAGGCCCGCGAGAGGGGAATTTGCTTTATTGTTTCGAGACTTACGCACTCGATACAGACACGCGCGAACTCAAGCGCGGTCACGAAGCTGTTGCGCTCGAACCACAGGTGTTCGATCTCCTGGTCTACCTGATCGAGAATCGTGACCGGGTCGTCAGCAAGGACAACCTGATCGCTTCGGTCTGGGCCGGCCGGGTCGTGTCCGATTCGACGCTGACCAGCCGTATCAACGCCGCGCGCAAGGCGATCGGCGACAGCGGCGAGCAGCAGAGCCTGATCCGCACCGTCGCGCGTAAAGGGCTACGTTTCATCGGCACTTTGCAGGATCAGGTTCCAGCACCGCCCGCCATCGTGTCGACGGATGCGGCCCGGCCGATCTTCACCTTGCCCGACCGGCCGTCGATCGCCGTTTTGCCCTTCGTCAATATGAGTGGCGATCCGGAGCAAGAGTATTTCTCCGACGGCATCAGCGAGGACATCATCACCGCGCTGTCCAAGCTGCGCTGGTTCTTCGTGATCGCCCGCAACTCGTCCTTCATTTACAAAGGCAGAGCCGTGCATCTGAAGCAGATCGCCGAAGAGCTCGGCGTCGGCTATGCGGTCGAGGGCAGTGTGCGCAAGGCCGGCGACCGCGTGCGCATCACCGCGCAGCTCAACGACGCCGGCACCGGCAGCCACATCTGGGCCGAGCGCTACGACCGCAGTCTCGCCGACGTGTTCGCGGTGCAAGACGAGATCACCGAGGCGATCGTGGCGGCGATCGAGCCTCAACTCTACGCCGCCGAGAATTTCCGCGCCCAGCGCAAGCCGCCCGAAAGTTTGGACGCCTGGGACCTGGTCATGCGCGCACTGTCGCATTTCTGGCGTGTGACGCGGCAGGATAACGTGGTCGCGCAAGCGCTGCTCGAAAAGGCAATTGCCATCGATCCCAATTACGGCCAAGCACTCGGCGTGCTCGCCAGTAGCTACATGTTCAGCGCCCATATGGGTTGGGTCGACATGGCGGTCGCGGCGCCGATCGCGGAACGCGCCGCGCTCGCCGCGATCCAGCGCGACAGCGAAGACCCGTGGGCGCACCTTGCGCTCGGCAATGTCTACATGATGGCGCGCCGGTTTGACGATGCGCTTGCCGAGTATGAGCTCGCATTGCGGCTCAATCCGAACTTCGCGCTGGCGCAGGCCTATTACGGGCTGTCGCTGTCCTACAACGGCCGTTGGCAAGAGGCCGACGAAGCGGTGCACCGCGCCATTCACCTCAGTCCGCGTGACCCGTATTCTGCGGTCTATAGCGGCATCGCGGCTTATACACAGTTTGTCGGACGCAATTACGAAGAAGCCATCGCTTTAGCGCGCGAGTCGCTGCGGCAGCGTAATGATTTCGTCGGCGCGCATCGCGTGCTCACCGCCGCCGCCGGCATGGCCGGAAAAGCGGATCTCGCGCACCAAGCATTGCAGGAATTACGCCGGACGCAGCCGAACGTCTCCCTCGCCTGGATCGCCGCCAACATGCCGATCCGACATGACGCCGACCGCACGCATTATCTTGAGGGATTTCGCAAGGCCGGGCTCGATTAGACTAGGCGCGGCAAGCCTGCTTCAGCACCACCAGTATACGACCGGCTGCTCGGTCGCCGGCGCGACCGGACTGCTTTTTCCCGGAGACATCGCCCAGGCCACGACCATGCCCGCGACAATGAGCATGTACGCTCCGCGCGCCAATCGTCCGATCATGGCCCCGCCTCCCTTGGTTTTTTTGCAAGGATAGCCAAGCGGGCCCGGCGCAGGCAACTATCGTTAATTTTTGGTTAATGGGCCCCAAGCCGTTGATACTTATCAATTTGCTCCCCCCGGTCGGCAATAGACTGGGGAACCCCGCTGTCGTAGTTTCCGCCGCGCTTCCGCCCCCGAATTTGGAGCTCTCCCATGGCCGGCCCTGTTATTGCTGTCACTGATAGCGTGTTCCCCTCGCTCGACCCCGCCAAGGCGGCGCTCGCTCGGCTCAATCCGACGTTTCGCATATCGAAAAGCGCCGGCGCCGACGACATCATGGCGGTCGCCAAGGACGCCGACGCCATTCTCGTGACTTATGCCAAGCTCACGCGCGACCTGCTGAGCCAGCTCACCAAATGTAGGGCGATCGGCCGCTTTGGCCTCGGCGTCGACAACATCGACCTGCCTACCGCCAAGGAGAAAGGCATCGCTGTCAACTACGTGCCCGACTATTGCATCCGCGAAGTCTCCGACCACGCCACGGCGCTGCTGCTCTCGCTGATCCGCAAGATCCCATTGTCCAACAAACTGGTGCAGGCGGGCCGCTGGGAAATGCCGGCGGTGGTACCGATCCGGCGGCTGGAGGGAACGGTGCTCGGCCTTGTCGGCTTCGGCCATATCCCGCGGCTGGTGGTGCCCAAGGCGCAGGCCTTCGGCATGAAGGTCATCGCCTACGATCCGTTCGTGAAGCCGGAGCAGTTCAAGGCTCTCAAGGTCGAGGGCGTCGACTTCGACACGCTGCTCAAGACATCCGACTACATCTCGGTGCACGCGCCGCTGCTGCCGGCGACGCGCGGCATGCTGAATGCCGACGCCTTTGGCAAAGTGAAGAAGGGCGTCTACATCGTCAACACCGCGCGCGGTCCGCTGATCGACGAGCCGGCGCTGATCGCCGCGCTCGATGCCGGTCAGGTCGGCGGCGCCGCACTCGACGTGGTGACGACCGAACCGCTGGCCAAGGACTCGCCCTTGCTCGGCCGCGACAACGTCATCGTCACGCCGCACACCGGTTTCTATTCGATCGAGGCGCTCGAGGAACTGCAGACCAAATGCGCGGCCGACGTCGCGCGCGTGCTCAGCGGCGAAAAAGCGGTTTACCCGATCAGCGCATGACGGCCGAACCAGTTTTCGCCGCGCCGTTCGTCTCGACGGTGATGCGGCTCGAGCCGCAGTGGATCGACTATAACGGCCATCTCAACGTCGCCTATTACAACGTGCTGTTCGACCGCGCGGTGGACGAGGTCTACGAACTCATCGGCCTCGGGCCCTCTTATCTCGAGCGCACCAAGCACTCGACCATGGTGGTCGAGGCGCATGTGCGTTACTTGCGCGAGCTGAAGCTGGAAGACCCGGTGCGCGTCGTCGTGCAGTTGCTCGACTACGACGCCAAGCGCATCCATCTGTTCGAGGAACTGCGCCACGCGACCGAGGATTGGGTGTCGGCCACCTCTGAAAACATGACCTTGAGCGTCAATATGACGACCAAGAAAGTCGCGCCATTTCACGATAGCATCTTGCGTCTGCTCGAGCGCATGAAGACGGCCCACGCCGGGCTGCCGCGGCCCGACGGCGCCGGCCGCAGCGTCCGGATGCCGGACAAGCACTGACTGCTTGCCTACGCCAGCGATGCGGCGATAGCCTGCGCGCCTTCAACGATGCCGATATGCCCGAGCAGTTGAAAAACATCGCCATCGACGGCCGCCACCTCGCCTACCGCGAGGCCGGCAGCGGGCCGCCGGTCGTCTTCTTGCACGGGCTCGGCGGCAATTCGGCGTCGTGGCAGCCGCAATTCGAGTCGTTCGCGGACCGCTACCGCCTTGTCGCCTGGGACATGCCCGGCTTCGGCAGTTCCGAATTGATGCCGCTGTCGACGACGCGCAACTACAGCACGCTGGCGCGCCGGTTCATGGACGCGCTCGGCATCGACCGCGCGGTCGGCGTTGCCACGTCCTATGGCACGGTGATCCTGGCCGATCTTGCCGCGGCGAATCCGGGCCGTATTCGCGCCATGGTGTTTGCCTGCGGCGTCACCGGCATGGCTCATCTCGACAGCCGAGAGCGTGCACGGCTGCGCGCCGTCCGCCGCTCCGACCTGGAACGCCTCGGCCAGCGCAAGTTCGCGGAGCAGCGCAACGCGACCTACGTGCAAGGCGGCGGCGCCGCGCTGGTAGCGAAGGTGGTCGAACTCGCCGGCTCGGCCACGACCGAAGGCTACTTGCAGGCTTACGGCGCGATGACGGAATCGAATATTTTCGATTCGCTCAGCCATATCGACGTGCCGGCGCTGGTGCTATCCGGCGCTAACGATCCGATCGCCAAGGCGACCGATTGCGAGCGCGTGGCGCGCGCGCTGCCGCAGGCCGAGTACCGCTGCATCGACAATTGCGGCCACTACGTCAATCTCGAACAGGCGGAAACCTTCAACCGTCTGCTCGGCGATTTCCTGGCGCGTCGCTGATTATTGCGGTTGGATGCCGGCGGCCTTCACCAGCCTCTCGTTGAGCTTGAGCTCGTTCTTGAAATAGGCCTCGAACGCATCGAGCGTCATATCCATCGGCTCGGCGCCGAATTTGGCGAGGCGGTCCTTCACCGCCGGCACTTGCAGGGCTTTGCGGATTTCGTCGTGCAGACGCGCGACGATCGGCTGGGGCGTCGCCGCCGGCACGAACACGCCGATCCAGAAATTATAGTCGGAATTTGGATAGCCCGCTTCCACCGTTGTCGGAAGCTCGGGCATCAGCGAGGAGCGGCCGGAACTGCCGATGGCGAGCGCCTCAACTTTGTGCTCGCGGATGAGGCCGAGCGCGGCGGTGATCGGCGTGAAAAAGAAGTCGACACGTCCGGCGGCGAGATCGGCGACACCCTCGGCGGTGCCCTTGAACGGCACTTGCGTCGCCTTGAACCCCGCGCTCAGGCCCAGCCGCTCGGCAGTCAGGTTGCCGGTGCTGCCGGGGCCGATCGAGGCGTAAAGCAGGGCGCCGGGTTTTGCCTTCGCCTTCTCGACCAGGTCCTTGAGCGACTTGAAGCGCCCGGCCGGGACGATCATGACGTTGGTCAGATTGCCGAGCGGCATCACGGCGCGCAGACCGCGCACCGTTTCGTAGGGCAGCGTCTTGTGCGTAAATGGCGCGATGGCGATGCCCGAGGTAGTGACCAGCACGGTGTAGCCGTCAGGTTGCGCCTTCGCGGCTGCCGCGATGCCGATGACGTTCGCTGCGCCCGGCTTGTTTTCGGCGACAACGGTCTGCCCGATCTGTTGTCCCACCTGGTCGAAGACGATACGCGCCGTGACGTCGAGGGCGCTGCCCGGGGTGTTGGAGATGATGACGTGGATCGGCTCTTTTGTCGGCCATTGCTGGGCGGCAGCGGCGCCTTGCACGGCAAATACCGCGATCAAGCCCAGCAAGAGATGTTTGCGCATCATGTTTCTTCCCTTGTCCTGCGGTCACAAGCGCTTCAGTTGCCGCGCAATACCTCGTTCTTCAATGCCAACTCGCGCATCGCCCCGATAAATACCTTGACCGCAGGCGCGGATTCATTGGTTCGGTGCATGAACGAGAACACCACGTCGGGCACGGCTTTGGCGGCGAGCTTCTTGAAAGTCACGTTGGGGATATGGCATTTCGCCATGTCCTGCGAAACCGCCGCAATTCCGTAGCCAAGCGAGACATAGGTCAGCACGGTCGTCAGGTCTTCCGCGCGTTTCGATATTTTCGGCGTGAACCCGCCCAGGTTTGCGATCGCCTCGACATGGCGGGTGAAGGCGAAATCGTTGCCCACCGACGTGCTGACGAAGGATTCGTCGGCGAGAGCTTTCGGATCGATGGTGCCGCTCTTGCGCGCGAGCGGGTGGCCGCCGGGCAGCGCCAGAATGACGGGCGCGCGGTAAAATGGAAAGCCGTTCAGGCCGGTAGGAAACTGCTTGAGCACGCGCGCAAAGCCGACATCGAGTTCGTCCGATAAAATTCCACTGACCAGATTGACCGTCGAGACCTGGTGCAGGATGATGTCGATGCCCGGGTAATTATTTTGAAAATTCTTGATAAAGCGCTGGACCACCCCGGAATACGCCGTGGTGATCATATAGCCGATTTCGAGCCGGCCGATTTCTCCGCGCGCGGCCTTGCGTGCCGTCTTCTCCGCCTCGTCGGCCCAATGCAGGACATCGCGCGAGCATTCGAGGAACCGGATGCCGGCCTCCGTGAGTTGAAGCTTCTTTTTGGTTTTGCGATTCAGCAACCGGACATTGAGGCCCTTTTCGAGTTTTTGGATCTGGTGCGTGAGCGTCGGCGGCGTGATGGCCAGCCGTTCGGCAGCGCGTGAAAAGTTTTCTTCTTCGCACAGCGTCACAAAATACCGATAAAGGCGAAGTTCCGTATTGGCCATCAGTCTATGCCGGTCGCGGCAGCGGTGAGCGCTTCACTGTTCGATACCGTCTAATAAAACGCTTGTTGCACTTTAATGACAGACCGCCGACGCGGCGGCTAAGGACAACCAGATAGGGTGCTGGTGCGGCTACCGCAACCGGCACTCGGCCGTATCGCAATACCATTGCGACAACTACACGTTGCGCAATTTAGGACAAGAGCCTTCGGATGGCCAGCGCCATCCCCCGTGAACAAGTTGAACTCCCGCAGAGAAAATTTCCCGAATGATCGCAAAGAAAGTTCCCGATCCCACCGACAGGCATGTCGGTGCGCGCGTCCGCATGCGGCGGATGATGTTGAGCATGAGCCAGGAAAAGCTTGGCGATGCGCTCGGCCTGACGTTCCAGCAAGTGCAGAAATACGAGAAGGGCACCAACCGCATCGGTGCCAGCCGCCTGCAGCATATCTCCAGCATCTTGCAGGTGCCGGTTTCGTTTTTCTTTGAAGGCGGGCCGCGCACCAGCCATTCGAACGGCATGAGCGAAGCATCGTCGCCGAGCTACGTGTCGGACTTTCTCGCCACGTCCGACGGTCTCTCGCTAACCAAGGCGTTCATGCGCATCAAGAGCAGCAAGTTGCGCCGCCGGATCGTCGATCTGGTGGAGCATATTGCCGAAGACGCGCGCTGAAACGGCCGCCGGTTTTCTCGCTGCCGATTTGACATCAGGCGTCAACGCAGCACCGCATGTGCCGCGCCGGCGATCCGGCACACGAACGCGTTGGGAAACATCCCCGCGCGATTGACACATTTTGAATGCCGGCCGATAGCATCCTGCCGTCGCCATCCAGCTGTACTGGATCGCGGTACGTCGCGAGGACATGCCATGCACACGACCAACCGCCGCCGTTTTCTGACGCTTGCCTCCGCCGCGCTGGCCGCGCCCGCGCTATCGCGCCGGGCCTTCGCCGACGTTTGGCCCAAGGACAAGATCATCCGCGCGATCGTGCCCTTTTCCGCGGGCAGCACGGTCGACATCATCGGCCGCATCGTGCTCGATCCGCTATCGCGGCAGCTCGGCCAGACCATCATCGTGGAAAATCGCGGCGGCGCCGGCGGCACCATCGGCTCGGCTGTCGCCGCCAAGGCGGACCCGGACGGCTACACGCTGTTGATCAACGCCGCCGCCCATTCCGCGGCGCCTGCCGCCTATCCGCACATCGCTTACGATCCGTCCAAGGACTTCGCGGCCGTCGCCATGTTCGGCGTGGTGCCGAACGTGCTGATGGTGGCGCCCTCGAGCGGCATCAAGACCGCCAAGGAACTGGCCGAGCGCGCCAAGGACGGCCACATGACGTTTTCCTCTGCCGGCGTCGGCAGCGCCACCCATTGGGCGGCCGAGCGCTTCATTCTCGCCGCCGGCTTCAAGGCAACGCACATTCCGTTCCGCGGCGGGCCGGAGGCGCTCACCGAAGTGATGACCGGCCGCGTCGATTTCTGCTGCATCGGCATCTCCTCCGCGATGTCATTGATCAAGGACGGCCGCCTGCTGCCGCTGGCCGTCAGCACGACCAAGCGCTCGCCGGCCCTGCCGAACGTGCCGACCACGATCGAGGCGGGCTTCCCGGATTCCGATTACACCTTCTGGAACGGCATGCTGGCGCCGGGGAAGACGCCGCGGCCAATCATCGAACGGCTGCACGCCGAGGTGCAGAAGGCGCTGGCGCTGCCCGACGTACAGGCCAAGCTCGCGCCGCAAGGCGTCGAGCCGCTGCCTCTGTCGCCCGCCGAATTCGACGCCATGATCGCCAAGGAAATCGTGTCCAACATCAAGCTCGCCAAGGCGGCCGGCCTGAAGTTCAACTGATCATAGGGCGCCGGTCGCGCCTGTTCGGTGGCCGATCAAAGAAACGGCAGAGCGTTTCCGCCGTGCCCGGCAAAGCCCTAAGCTGTCGCCCGCGGTCGCCGCTCCGCCAGCTTGGCGATGCGCCGGCCGAGAACTCTTTCCAATCCGGCTCGCTAGGTATTGATGTTTCCGGCCGCTGGTGCAGCGGCGTTGTGGCACCACGCGTCGCGTCCGCCATGACACGGCGCGCAGCGTTGAGGTCAAGCGGCCTGAGCGGTCTTGAGCGCGAGGATGGCGTCGCGAACTTCGCTCGTGGCGTGCGCATAGCTCGTGCCGCTGTTGAGCGCGCGCTCCGCTTCGTCGTACCTCTTGCTGTTGATGAGCTCGGCGACCTTCGCCGCCTCGCCGTGGAATGTCTTGTGCAGCCCGACAAGCGACTTGAATTTCGGCTTGGCGCCGAATAGCGCCTTGCCGTCGCCGTGCAGCCATTTTCCGAGCTCGCAGCAATGATCCTTGGCGATCTCCGCCGAATCCAGTTGCTCCTGGTGCGCAATCGCGGCGCGGAGTTTGATCAGCCGCAGAACGTTGACGAATGCAAACATGCACGCGTCGCACGCGCGCGCAGTCGTCGAACAATTTCGTCTCGCCCGAAGATCAAGTTCGCGAACGGTCGGTGCCCGCGCCTTTCAATCTCGCCGCCGGAATATTTTCTCACCGGCACGCTCAGGAGATATCCGGCCATGCATCGAGCATGCCGCCGCGCGGGCGGACGTAGCCGGCTCATTGCCGTTGGTGTGGATGCCGCAGAGAGTGGACGCTCAGCGGGTAGGAGACGGCGGCCGCTGAAATCCGCGTGAATCGCGCTACAGCTCGTCTTTATGGTAGATAAACTTCCGTTTGTGGCAATTTTGCCACACAAAACGGCATCCGAGCCTGCTGGAGTAATGTCAACAAGAGGGCGTGACATGAAAATCAAAGAGCTGTTCCTGGCGAGCGCCGCAATTGTCGCATTGCCAATTGGCGTCGCCAGCGCGACCGACCTTCCGGTTCGGATGCCGGTCAAGGCCGCGCCGATGTCGCCGCCGCCCTTTAATTGGACCGGCTTCTATGTGGGCGCGAACGCGGGCGTCGTTTGGGGGCGCAGCGAACAGACGGTCGACATCGATGACCTTCCGCTCGGCATTCCCGCCGACACCTCCACCTACACGGGTTTCATCGGCGGCGTGCAGGCCGGTTATAATTGGCAGTTTTCCAATGTCGTACTCGGCATCGAGGCGGATATTGATGGATCCACCGCCCGCAAGAGCGTGGTGACTGGGCCGCTCGACACCCACAATATGGCATTGAATTGGCTAAGCACGGTGCGCGGGCGCGCCGGCTTGGCCTTTGACCGGTTCCTTCCCTATTTCACCGGCGGCGTCGCGTTCGCAGGTTTGAAGAACGAGTTGGTCGATAACAACGCGCCCTTGACCGCCGACCGGGGCAACACCGCTACCGGATGGACGATCGGCGGCGGTCTCGAATATGCCTTCGACAATCATTGGTCCGCCAAGGCGGAATATCTGTACGTCAAATTTCCCGACAAGACTGTGACCATCGCGCCTGGCGGTTACACCTTCCAGACGACGTTCAAGGACACCGATCAGCTCGCCCGCATCGGCCTCAACTATCGATTCTAGTTTCAGCGGCGGAGGACGGGAACCCGCGTGAGCACAGTTCCCTGGACCTTCGCCGACTTTATCCTTCATCACGCGCGCACGCGGCCTGAAAAGCCGGCCATCGTTCTGGCCGACCGCGTCGTGACTTACGACATGATGGCGCAGGGCATGCTGCGGGTGGAAGAGCGCCTTCGCGCGCTCAACCTTGCGCCGCACGAACTCGTTTGCATCGCCATCGAAAACCCGATCCGGCATTTGATCGTCGCGGCCGCGCTGTTCCGGCTCGGCCACCCGATCATGTCCGCGACCAAAGCCAACGACATGATTCCGTTTCGATTGCCGGTGCGTGTGTTCCTGCAAGCCGATCCGGAACCGCTCATCCCCGGCTGCCGGCAGGTCATGGTCGGCGACGAATGGTTCGCCGGCGATCGAACGACGATTGACGCTCAACCGTCGAATAGCTTCGAGAGCGATCAAAGCATCTGCCGCGTCGACCTTTCCTCCGGCACGACCGGCCGGCCGAAGGCGCTGTCGCTCACCGTTAAGTCGTTCCACCAGTATCTGGCGAACTACCACCCCGCCATCGGACTTGGAACATGGGACCGCCTGTTGAGCTTGCCCGGCGTCACCAGCTGCTGGGGATTCACGCTGGCGGCGCATGTTTTGTTCGCGGGTAAAACAATGATTCGCGCGACCGGCCCGCGCAACTCATTGCAGATGATCTCGGTCTATGGCGCCGAGGCGCTGGTAGCGTCGAGCCAGCAATTGCGCGAACTCGTGCGCGCGCAGACGGAAACTTCGGTGCCGTGCCCGAGCCTGCGCGTCATCATGGTGTCTGGCGGGCTTGTTTCGCGCGCACTGATGCTCGAAGCGCGCGCCAAGCTGTGTTCGTCGATTGTCAGTCAATACGGATCGACCGAGGCGGGCTCGACCGCATTCGCCATGGCGGAACAGATCGAGGACGTCGAGGGCGGCACCGGCTATGTTGTGCCCGGTGCGCAGGTGGAAATCGTCGACGACAACGATGCCAAGCTGCCGCCTGACACTGACGGCATCGTGCGGCTTCGCACCGACTGGCAGGCGCAGCCGTTTCCGCCCGGCAGCGCCGGCGCGCATTCCGAATTCCACGACGGCTGGTTCTATCCCGGCGACCGCGGCCGTATCGCCCCGGACGGCCTCCTGATTCTCACCGGCCGCACGTCGGAAGTGATCAATGCCGGCGGCCTCAAGCTCGCGCCGGAAGTTGTCGAGGAAATCCTCAGCAGCCATCCGACCGTCGCCGACGTGGGCGCGTTCGGCGCGCGGACGCCGAGCGGCATCGAGGAAATCTGCATCGCCATCGTGCCGCGCGCGTCCTTGAGCGAGCAGCACATCATCGAATGGTGCGCCGAACGCAATGTGCCGATATCGCGGGTGTTTATGGTCGAGACGCTGCCGAAAACACCATCGGGCAAAATTCATCGCAGCGAACTCAAGCGGCAGTTTACGAAGAGCTAGCCTGCCGCCACGCGCGGAAAGGACTGACCATGGCCAATATCGCGGCACTAGATGCACGCCCCGTCCAAGGCGGGTGGGATAAGGCCAGCGTCACCGTCCTGGCGATTTGCGCTCTCGGCTGGGTGTTCGACGTCTACGAGCAGACGGTCATGCAGATCGTCACGCCGATCCTGATCAAGGAGTGGAACGTCTCGCCGGCGACCATGGGCAGCGTGACGACGATCGGCCGCTGGGTCGGCCTGATCGGCATTTTCGTCTTCCCGGCGCTGGCGGATCTCTATGGCCGCAAACCGATCCTCATCATCTCGATCTTGGGCTATTCGCTGTTCTCCGGGCTGACCGGTTTTGCCGCCGGCTGGGTCAGCCTGCTCGTGCTGACCTCCGTCAACCGCATCGCGCTCTCCGGTGAATTGCCCGTCGGCATGGTGATGGTCACCGAAACCGCGCCGACCAAATGGCGCGCCAGCGCGCTGAGCATCCTCAACGGCGGTTTTCCGTTCGGCTACATGCTGTGCTCGCTCGCGGCTTATTTCATCGTACCGTTGTATGGGTGGCGGATGCTGTACTGGCTCGGCGTCATCCCGGCGCTGCTGGTCTTATGGATTCGCACCGGCATCAAGGAGAGCCCGCGCTTCGAACGCGTCTCCGCGGCGATGGCGCGCGACGGCATAAAGCGGCGCTTCGATATCTGGTCGCCGGTGCGGAAATATCCGCGCGACATGCTGATCGCGTCCCTGGTCTATTTCTTTTATCTGTTCACCTGGATCGGCTGGTCCGCCTGGATGCCGCAGTTCCTGGCGGTGGAGAAGAAACTCGGCTTCCAAGTCACGGTCAAATACCTGTCGATCTGGATGTTCGTCGCCATCTTCGCCTATTGGGTTTTGGGCTGGTGCGCCGACCGGTTCGGACGGCGCTATCTGATCCCGGTCCTCGCCGTGCCTGCATCCGCCATCCTGTTTTCCATGGGCCACTTGAACGACCCGACGAGCCTGTTCTGGGCCGGCCTCGGCGTGAACGTGCTGATCCTGGGCAGCTTCGGCGCCGGCCTCGGCTACACCGCGGAGCTGTTCCCGACGCAAATCCGCGGCACGGCCGTCGGCGCCGCCTACACCTTCGGCACCGCGGCCGGCGCCACCGCCCCGACGATCATGGGCGTGATCGCCAACAAGCATTCCATTGCCGCGGGCCTGCCGCTGCTGGCTTTGTCGTTTCTGCTGCTGGCGCCGCTGTTTCTGTTTTTCGCCCGCGACACGACGCGCAAGGACCTGACCGATTTCGTCGGGCAGGAAGCGTAATTTTGTTTCATTCCCCGCGGCCGGCGGCGGCCGGATGAAAACGCGCAATCTCCTCGGCTAAGTCCGTCCGCGCCGCCTTACGCCGGCGCCAACGGCAAAACAAACGCAAGCTGAAACGACGATGACCGTATGGTTCGCGGCTGGATTCGCCAAGTCGGCACGGACACGGAACCGAATTGGAACGCCCACGTTAATTCGTGGAACTGGAATGGGAGGCTGCCTTGTCGCTGGGAACGATATTACTGATCATCGTCGTCCTTCTTTTGCTCGGTGCGCTGCCGACATGGCCCTATAGCGCTGGCTGGGGTTATTACCCGTCAAGCGGTCTTGGGCTGGTCGTCGTCATCCTGCTTGTCCTTTTAGTGCTGGGCCGCGTTTAGGTGCGCTATGGCCAAAAAACGAAAATACTCGCGCGCTGCGGGCAAGGACGTCGAAAGCGAGATGCGCCGCTACAAGCGGGGCGCGGCGCGCAGCGGCCGTGGGGGGAAAGGCGGCAAAGTCAAAAGCCGCAAACAGGCGATTGCCATTGGGCTTTCAAAGGCGCGAAAGAAAGGCAAGAAGGTGCCGAAGAAAAAATTGTGAGACGGCAGTTTTCGAACCATTCGGTTGCGAGATGCTCAAAGGCTTTGTTGGTGAAATTTTAGCGACCGTCGCCATATTGCCCGCCGACCAAAGTGTCGCGCGCAAAGCGGCCTCATTCCGGCCAATGCCTGAAGCTTTCAACTGATCGGGGGCGTTCTCATGCACACGGTGAAATACAGGCTGTTCGAACCGCGTCTGCAGCCGCGCCGGACCAAACTCGAGATGCCGGGCTGGGCCGGCGAGCCAGAGCCGCGCCGCGACGGCTCGCACGAACATGTCTGGCACTGCATGCCGTTCACCGAAGGCGCGCAATACGGCATCGAGTTGTTCTATCCGTTCGACGACGAATTGCGTGTCAGCCGGCGCGACGGCCAACTGATTTTCGACGGCGACTTCGGACCCGCTCCCGACGGTGACCTGCAATGGCCGCCGTTTCATGCTTTCGGCGAGAACTATTACACCTATCAGATCCTCATCGACCTCAAGGTCGCGGACGGCATGGCGGTACGCAGCGAGCCGCACCCGCGCTTCTACACCGATCCGAACGACGACGTGCCGCTGGCGGTGCCGGCGCTGCTGCGCACGAGCTGGTGGCCGATGATCTCGTTCGTGGTGTTCAAGGCGCCGCCGGAAGGGCGCACGCACGTCTTCCGCCCGGGCGAGCCGTTCATGCAGATGCTGGTGCTGCCGGCCGAGCCGCAATTCGAACTGGTCGAGATGGACTTCGAGGAAGCCGCCGAACGGGAAATGCGCGGGCGGCGGATTCACGCTAGCCGCGACACGCTGGGCAAGGACACGACGTGGAGGTCGTCGACCGACACGGTGTTCGACGGCACCTACCGGCATATCCTGCGCGCGGCCAAGGCGCGCGAAAGAGGAAGCTGAAAATTCCGGATGCTCGGCATGCGGGGCCTGAGCGTTAGCCTAGGCCCCGCACCGATGACGGCTAGTGCCCGATCGTCACCCCAAGAAAGCTTGCATCGTGGTGGTGGTGGTGGTGATGATGGCGGTGGGGTTTGATGACGATGACGCGCTTATGATAACGGTGATGGTGGTGGTGATGATGGTCTTCGGCGACTCTCACCAGCCCCGCCGCGTTCGCGTCGCGCGCCGCATCGTCCTGCCGCAGCGCAGCCACTGCATTCGGAACGGGCGCGAGCAGATCGGCGTAAGATGACGCGCGCAGGCCGTCGCCCGGCGCGGCAGATTGCGGTGTCGCGGCTTGCGCCGTTCCCATCGCGGTCAAGGCGGCGACGCCGCCGAGCAGTCCAGCTATTTTTTTATCCATGTACGGTCCTCCGGAATATTCGGCGCCGGCGCGCCGGGGTGGCGCGCCATTGCCGGTGCGTGAAACAACGCAGAGCTTTGGCGCGGGTTCCTGCGCGATTGCCGTTTACGACGCCGGCTGCGCGCATGACGTTGCGAGGATGCGCTTGCGGCAAAATCATCATCGCCGTCCAAACGCTTTTTTCGCCGCTCTCAGATATCGATGTCGCTCGGCTCCATCACCGCGTATTGCACCAGGCCCGACGAGCGCTGCCAGCTGACGCCGTTGAAGCCGGCGATGATGTTGATCCGGACGACCTGCATTGATTTGCCGTGAACCGTCTTCGTGTCCAACGTCGCGCCGCGTGTAAAGGCAACGGCGGCGATGCCGCAGGCGTGCGGATTGTTCGTTTCGGTATTGACGGTGTTCATGGCCAGGCCGGCCTTCTGTCCAGTTCCGATCAGACTGATGTAGCGCTCGGCCTGCTCCGGCGTATTGCAGATCAGGCCGATCCCGATCGCGGCGCTGGCATTGTCCAAAATGTTGGCGTCCTGATTGTTGGTCGGTTCGTCCGCGTGAGCAAAACCGCAAACAAGAAGCGCGGCTGCCACGTCGAAAGATAGACGCATTGTTGCCTCCACTATGCGCGGTGCATTCGATACGGCGGGAACGATCTCAGGCGGGGTGGAGTTCGTGCACGCACACGCGATTGTGAGAGAAGGCAGGAATCCGGCGAGGCGGCGAAAAACGCGGCAGCAACCATCGTGCTTCAACACGGACGATTAGCAGTCGGCCCGGTGAAGACTTGCCAGCCGAGGTCTCCAGTTGCGTCGCCTTTTAAGGAACTACAGGGTTATTATCGGCGTTAACGGGCCATGAAAAAGGCCTCCGAATATCGCCAGTATGCGATTGAATGCCGGACGCTCGCGACCAGTGCGACCAGCGACGAGCATCGCCAGATGCTGCTCAGGATGGCTGAGACGTGGGACAACCTCGGCAGCCTGCGCGAGGCGCGCATGTCGCAAAAGGAAAGGCTCAGAGAGTTGGATGACGCGCTGGCCGCGCCGCACTAGGATTTTTTTGGCGTCGGATAATTTCGTTCAAGCCACGAGCCATTGGCTAGCCCAAATCTAATCAATCCTCCCGCCGGAAAACCTTCTTCCCGGAACGCTCAAGAAATACCCGACCGCCTGGCCGCCGTCGGCGCCGAGCACGCTGCCGGTCGTGTAGCGCGCGTCCTCGCTTGCCAGAAAAATCGCCGGCCCGGCGATGTCCTCGCCCGAGCCGACGCGGCCCATCGGCACGCCCTTGCGGCGGCCGTCGTAGATTTCCGCATCAGCATACATCGCCTCGGTGCCGGGCGTGCGGATGTAACCGGGCGTGATAGCGTTGGCGCGGATGCCGTAGGGCGCCCACTCCATCGCCTGCAACTTGGTCAACATGATCAGCCCGGCCTTCACCACCGAATAGGCGCCGGCCCAGTTGTACGGAAACAGCCCAGCGATCGAGGCGATGTTGACGATACAGCCGGACTTCTGCGCGATCATGTGTTGCGCGCAGGCCTGGCTGACCATGAACGCGCCTTTGAGGCCGATGTTCATGGTCGTGTCCCAGGCCGCTTCCGGCAAAGCCTCCAATTTTCCGGGCACGATCTTCATGGCGTTATTGACGAGGATGTCGACGCGGCCGAACTCCTGAACCACGGTCATGACCATGCGCGCGATGTCGGCGGACTTGGCGATGTCGGCGACGACGGCGAGGCCACCAGCGGCCTTCGCGGTCGCCTCCGCGGTCGCGGCGTCGACGTCGTTGATGACGACGCGGGCGCCCTCGCGGGCGTAGGCGACTGCAATGTCGCGACCGATGCCACGGCCCGCACCGGTCACGATGGCCACTTTGTCCTTCAGCCGCACGGAATTCCTCCCTGAATTGCATTTTTCTCCGGAAAAACAACGCTAAAGCGGCGGGACAGACGCGACAAGGGGTCCCTCGCCCCTCGAAATTGCCGCGCGCGAGTGCCATCTTCGGGCTGAAAGAATCACATGGCTGAGCCCAACCGCAGCGTCGAGCTGAACCCCGCGCCCGTCCCCGGCGGCATTGCCGCACGGGCGCTCGGTGCGCGCGGTGCGGCCTATCTGGACGATCTGAACCCGGAACAGCGCGAGGCGGTGGAGACGCTGGACGGCCCGGTGCTGGTGCTGGCCGGCGCTGGAACCGGGAAAACGCGCGTCCTGACCACGCGCATCGCGCACATCCTCAATCTCGGCCGGGCGCGGCCGGGCGACATCCTTGCCGTCACCTTCACCAACAAGGCGGCGCGCGAGATGAAGGACCGCGTCGGCCAGATGGTCGGGCAAGTCGTCGAGGGCATGCCGTGGATGGGCACCTTCCACTCCATCGGCGTCAAAATCCTGCGCCGCCACGCCGAACTGGTCGGCCTGAAGAGCAACTTCACGATCCTGGACGTCGACGACCAGATCCGCGTCATCAAGCAAATCCTCGAAGCCGAGAAGCTCGACGAGAAACGCTGGCCGGCCCGGGTGTTCGCCATGATCCTCGACGGCTGGAAAAACAGGGGCCTGACGCCCGACCAGGTGCCGGCCGGCGAGGCGGCGAGCTTCGCCAACGGCAAGGGCAAGAAGCTCTACCTCGCCTATCAGGAGCGGCTGAAGACGCTCAACGCCGCCGACTTCGGCGATCTTCTCTTGGAGAACATCCGGCTATTTCGCACATCCCCGGATATTCTTCGGCAGTACCAGCAGAGGTTCAAATTCATCCTGGTCGACGAGTACCAGGACACCAACGTGGCGCAGTATTTGTGGCTGCGACTGTTGGCGCAGCAGAGTTCGTCGAGCACCGCTCTTTCCCCGTCATCACCGGGCCGGCGCGAAGCGCCGAGCCCCGGTGATCCACGCCTTGCTGATTTAAGTGAAGACGTGGATGGCCGGGACGAGCCCGGCCATGACAAGTTAGTTGGCGGGGAGAGGGAAAAGAAAAACATCTGCTGCGTCGGCGATGACGATCAGTCGATCTATGGGTGGAGAGGCGCGGAGGTCGATAATATTTTGCGCTTCGATCATGATTTTCCCGGCGCGAAGGTCATCAGGCTCGAAAGGAATTATCGGAGCACGGGACATATTCTCGCGGCGGCGAGTCATCTGATCGCCCACAACGAAGGCCGCCTGGGAAAAACACTGCGCACCGAGGACGTCCCCGGCGAAAAAGTGCAGGTCACCGGCGGCTGGGATTCGGAGGAGGAAGCCCGCTCCATCGGCGAGGAGATCGAGCAGCTACAGCGCGACGCGCGCGAGCAGGGCCTCGACCATCCGCTGGACGAGATCGCCATTCTGGTGCGCGCCTCGTTCCAGATGCGCGAATTCGAAGACCGCTTCATCCAGCTCGGCCTGCCCTACCGCGTCATCGGCGGGCCCCGGTTCTACGAGCGCGCCGAAATCCGCGACGCGCTGGCCTACCTGCGCGTCATCGCGCAGCCGGCCGACGATCTGGCCTTCGAGCGCATCGTCAACGTGCCCAAGCGCGGCCTCGGCGACGCCACCGTACAGATGCTGCACGACCACGCCCGCAAACAGCGCATCCCGCTGACCGAAGCGGCCGCCGCTCTTTCCGCCACCGACGAGATGAAGCCGAAGCCGCGGCTGGCGCTGCGCGAGCTGATGGCGGGTTTCGAGCGCTGGCGCGCGCGCAAGGATTCGATGCCGCACACCGAGCTGGCCGAGATCGTGCTCGATGAGAGCGGCTACACGGCGATGTGGCAGGCCGACAAGAGCGCCGACGCCGCCGGCCGGCTGGAAAACCTCAAGGAACTGGTGCGCTCGATGGAGGAATTCGAGAACCTCGCCGGCTTCCTCGAGCACATCTCGCTGGTGATGGACCGCGACTCAGCCGAGGGCGAGCAGGCGGTCAACATCATGACGCTGCACTCGGCCAAGGGGCTGGAATTCGACACCGTGTTCCTGCCCGGCTGGGAGGAAGGCCTGTTCCCGCACCAGCGCGCGCTCGACGAAAGCGGCCGCGCCGGACTCGAGGAGGAGCGCCGCCTCGCCCATGTCGGGCTGACGCGCGCGCGGAAGCGCGCCAAGATCTATTTCGCCACCAACCGGCGCATCCACGGCATGTGGACCTCGACCATGCCGTCGCGCTTCCTTGATGAGTTGCCGGAGGCCGACGTCGAGGTGAAGGAGCCGGCGGGCGGCGCGGGCGGCTTCGGCATGTCGGGCTACGGCGCTTCGCGTTTCGACGAGATGAATTCCTTCGGCTCGAACTACACCACGCCCGGCTGGCAGCGCGCGCAACAGCGCAAAGGGCGCGGCGGCTTTTCCGAGAACGGCGAGCCGCGTTACGTGCCGGATGGCGTTTTCAATCAGGACGAGGAATTTGCCGAAACCCCGGCCAAGAAACCGTCCAAGGCCCCCGCCCGCAAGCCGCTCACGATCGAAGGCGAGCTGATCGCCAAATCCACCGGCGCCGCGTCATCCTTCGCCGCCGGCGACCGCGTGTTTCACCAGAAATTCGGCAACGGCAACGTCACCGCCGTGGACGGCAACAAGCTGACCATCCATTTCGACAAGGCGGGGGAGAAGCGCGTGGTGGATAGCTTTGTGGAGAGGGTGTGAAGCCGCGCCGACAGCGGCGCCAGCCAGCACCGCACAATCGAAAAAAGTCGATGCATGCGCGCCCCATCGCCAGCCGCGTCAGTGCGCGATGCGAGCGGACCTAGGCCCCTACTTCTTCTCCAGCATCAACTGGCCGCGCTGCCCGACCACCCGTTGCACCGCGCGGGCAAAGCGCGCCAGCAGCCAGGGCAGCGTCACCTCCAGCCGCCCCGCGCCCTCGTAGACGTCGATAAAGCCGTGCGCGCGCTGGCCGAGCGCGGAAGCGGCAAAGCTCAGCCGGTCGCCGTCCCAGGCGTCGTTGTCGATGCGCAGGAGATAGGCGAACTCGGTCTTGGCGCGGGCGATGCCGTCCTTGATGCGGCGCAACGCCTCGTCCTTGCCGAGGCGGTGGGGGATGACGACGATGAGAGGTTCGCTCATGGCCCCGATATGGCTATGGGCCGGGCCGGCGGAAAGGCCGCGCATCATTTTCCGTTCGCCCCCGCCAAGGCGGGGACCCAGGGCTTCATGCTCCGAGCCCGCAGCCCCTGGATTGCCGCTGGCGCGGGAATGAACGGAGTTTGGGTCCGGTCCTGCGGCCTGCCGGAATGACGGGTGTTTGTCTGTTCCAGCCTTGTGCTAAACTCCCCGCCGGGAGCGACGCGAAAGCCGGGAGTTCTGTCGTGCGTATCCTCACCGCCATTGTCATCCTTGCCGCGCTCGCCGCGCCCGCCTTCGCGCGCGACCTCACTCTGCCCAAGACCAGCGCCGAGGCGCTCAAGAGCGCCTGCGACAAGGCCGGCGGCAAGTTCTCGCAGGGCGACAAGCTTTATGGCTGCGGCACGGACTGCCTGGGCCACCCCGGCACCGATTGCACCGTGACCTGCGCGGCCGATGCCCGCTGCACCGCCCAGGTGATCGGCGGCCGGCGTCCGCGCAGCGTGGCGGAGGCGCTGACCAAGCCGGAGCGGCATCGCCGCTGAGCGGCGCGGCGACGGCATGTCTCGACCGACGAATTCGGCAACGGCAACGTCACCGCCGTCCCTTTATCTACCCAAATTTTTGTAGAGGACATACCCGACCCACACGGTGGATATTATCATTATCGCGAAGGATATCGCATTGCGTCTCCAGCCCTTGTATCGAAACTTTAGATTAGGCGACGGCGGCTCGCTTATTTTCACGCGATGAAGTTCGTCCGCAGAAAATTTGAATTGCTGTTCCGGCTTTGAATACCAAGTTGGCACCTGATTAGAACTCCACAGATGAAGCATCATCGTTCTTCCCGGCTGCAAGTCACCCAAGGTAATGGCTTGCTTACTCACAGTCTCGTTAGTTTCGCCGTCTTCGATTTGATAAAGGTTGCTCCAACCATCGTCAGCCAGGGTCAAATGCGAAAGCTTTTTTTGCTGTTATTTAAAATAGTGAATCGCAAATAGCTCCGTGCAGAGAAATAATTTCTAAAGAACAACAATTCGCTCCGTGTCTTTTCATCGTGCAAATATCTTCCAGGCTCATCATCAGTGAGCACCAACTTCTGTAACCGCTCTATCAAACCCTCATTTTTCTCCCTGGAATTCCAGCTAAGAGAAACCAGCAATTGAGCGCGCATCTCGGCAAGTGTATTAAGTGCCCAGGGAATCAATGCGGTCACAATAAGCGCGGCCGCGCCAATAAGCGCTGCAACTATCCCTTCTGACAAAATCCCCTCCCCTTAAATATCGGGCAAATCGTTATAGACCCGCGGCCCATAGGGATTCCACATTATTTCATGTCTCATCCGATGTTCCACGTGCATTATTGTGCGACGCAGTTTCTATGGCTCAACCACATCATTGTCATCAAGCGCGAGCCGAAGGCAGTCCGCCGCGCACTCGGCAAGAAGAGGATGGCGTCGTGACATGATCGCTCGCGCGCCTAGCGCGAGCGCTCGGGCTGCGCCTTGCGCAGCACGTCGAAGATCACCGCCGTCGACCAGCCGAACATCAGCACGCCGTTCATCGCCGCGAACGGGCCGAGCGCGCGCCACTGCTTGACCGGCAAGATGTCGCCATAGCCGAGCGTGGTGTAGTTGACGAAGGCGAGGTAGAGGGCGTCGGCCCGCTTGGGGGTGACGTCGAGCGCCATGTAAAACAGCCCCCAGATGCCGATCTCGATGAGGTGCGCCGCCATCAGCACCGTCACCGTCGCGATCATCACCAGCACCATACGGACATGCCCATTCGAATATCCGCTCGGTGCCAATTTCAGCCGCGAGCCACCCTTCTCTCCTGCGTGAGCCGTCCTATATGAGAGAACTCGCCGCCGAAACGTGCCGATAGTCCCCGGGAACGAATTAGCGTATTCAGAAGTTGCGATCCGGCACGCGATTCGATGTGAGGCGCGCATGAGAATTCCAACCGGGCAATCCAACTGAGTTTGGCATGATCCATCGATTGACGACGGCACAATTCCCCTTGACGATCCGCCGTTGGCGGCCTGCCGTCCTTGTGACGCTCGCGGCGATGGCCGCGCTGACGGCCTTGAGCCCCGGCGCCGCGGCCCCGCGCCCCGCGCAAATCAAAGCGGAGACGGCGCCGCGTCCGGCCGGCGAGCCGATCATGGCGATCGTGTCGATCAAGACCCAGCAGGTCACTTTCTACGACGCCGACGGCTGGATCTATCGCGCGCCGGTGTCGACCGGCATCAAGGACCGCGAGACGCCGGCCGGCGTCTTCGCCGTCATCGAGAAGGACAAGGACCACCATTCGACCATGTATGACGATGCCTGGATGCCGAACATGCAGCGCATCACCTGGAACGGCATCGCGCTGCACGGCGGGCCGCTGCCCGGCTATGCGGCCTCGCACGGCTGCATCAGGATGCCCTACGGCTTTGCCGAGAGGCTGTTCGACAAGACCGAGATCGGCATGCGGGTGATCATCGCGCCGAACGACCCGGCCCCGGTCGCGTTTTCCCACCCGGCGCTGTTGCAGCCGAACGCGCAAGCCATCGCGGCCGCTCCGGCGCGGGCCGAGACGCTCGCCGCTGAGGCCGCCGCGGCGGTCAAGGCCGCCGCCGAGGCGAAGAAAACCGCTATGACAACGGCGCGCGAGACGAAATCGCTGACGGCGTCGCTGCGCAATCTTGAACGAGCCAAGAAGAGCGCCGACGCCGCGCTGGCGTCCGCCGACAAGGCGCTCGCCAAGGCGCTTGCTTCGGCGAAGACCGACCAGGCCAAGGCGCAGGCCGAGGAGCGCCAGCAGAAGGCCGCCGCCAAGGCCGCCGAACTGGCGACCAAGCTCGACGCGGCCAAAGCCGACGCGACGTCCAAACGCGACGCCGCCGCAAAGGACGCACTCAAGCCTGCCGACACCAGGAAGGCCGCAGCCGTCAAGGCGGCCACCGAGGCCAAGCTCGCGCTCGAGCCGGTGTCGATCTACATCAGCCGCGCCACGCAGAAGCTTTACGTGCGGCGCAACACGCATAAGGCCTGGCCGGACGGCGGCGAGGTGTTCGATGCGTCGATCGAGGTGCCGGTCACGATCCGCGATCCCGACCGGCCGATCGGCACGCATGTGTTCACGGCGATGGCGCGCGACGGCGCTGCCTTACGCTGGAGCGTTGTCAGCATCGACGAGGGCGACGACGCCAAGGACGCGCTCGACCGCATCACCATCCCGCAGGATGTGCTTGATCGCATTGCGCCGACGGCAGCGCCGCGGTCCTCGATCATCGTTTCGGACGAGCCGCTGAGCAAGGAGACCAACTACCGCACCGAGTTTGTCGCGGTGCTGAGCAATCAGCCGCAAGGCGGCTTCATCACGCGCCAGGTGACGCCTCCCGACGACCTCGTTGCGGGCGACAACGGCTGGGGCGACGGCGGCTTCCCGTTTTTCGGGCGTAGCTGGGGCTCGCAAACCCGGCGCGACGACTATCGTCCGGTGCAACGGGGCTGGTGGCGGTAGGACGCAGCGGCCGCATTGGTTTGCCTGCAACGCCTATCGCGGCGCCTTGGGCCCGATCTTGCGCAGCACGTCGAAGATCACCGCCGTCGACCAGCCGAACAGCAGCACGCCGTTCATCGCCGCGAAGGGCCCCAGCGCGCGCCAGTACGCGACCGGCAGGATGTCGCCGTAGCCGAGCGTGGTGTAGTTGACGAAGGCGAGGTAGAAGGCGTCGCCCGGCTTGGCGGTGACGCCGAGCGCGATGTAGAACAGCCCCCAGATCACGATCTCGAGGAGGTGCGCCGCCATCAGCACCGTCACCGTCGCAATCATCACCAGCACGAGACGGACATGGGCATGGACGCGCCGGGCGCCGCGCAGCATGCGATACGCGCTCCAGCTCATCGGCCCCATGATGGAGGCGTGCACGGCGATGTTCACCATGCTCACCAGCAGCCCGACCAGAATCGCCCCGTGCAGCATGAAGCGATTTTACATAAATGCGAGCGGCGCGCGAGGCGGCCGCGCCGTATAACGTTAACGCCGGCGCCGCCGGGGAACCGCGCCCGCCGCGCGATTTATCTGAGCGATACGGCCCGGACGTTTACCGACGTACCACCCGCCCCGCCCGCGCCATGTTCTCGCCATCTTGCCCGTCCCTACACGGTGGCAACAGCCATTCATGACGGGGACAATTTCAATGAAGACTATTGGCATCGGGCTGCTCGCCAGCCTGCTCACGCTCACCGCGGCCAATGCGGCGGGCTGGGGCTCGGTTCATCGCTACGTCAAGCCCACCGGCAATTGCGCGGGCAAGGAAGTGCTGGCGAGCTATTACTGGACGGGGCGGCACACCGCGAGCGGCGAGCGCTTCGACCCGAACGGCAACACGGCGGCCGCGCGCACCTGGCCGCTCGGCACCACGCTGACGGTGACCAATCCGAAGAACGGCCGTTCCGTCACCGTGCGCATCAACGACACCGGGCCTTACGGCATCGCCTACGCGCAGGGCGCACGGCTCGATCTGGCGCGCGGCGCGGCGCGGCGGCTCGGCATGAGCGGCGCGCAATACGTCTGCGTGGCGTGACACTGCGCGCGCTTTGACGGCAAGCTGTGACGGCAAGAGGCCGCCCACCGGGCGGCCTCGCGTTTTTCAGGCATTGGTCTTTGCGCGTGATCTTATCCGAAAACCGGTTCCCATCCCGGATCAAGTCCGGGACAGGCTTTTTCGGGATCACGCGCGTGCGTCAGCTCACCGGCAGGGCCCGTAATAGCCGTAACCGCGGGTGCTGTCGGTTTCGATCCAGCAGTTGCCGCCGCGATAAACGCGGGGCACCGGCCGCACATAGACCGGCGCGGGCTCGTAGGCGTAAGGCCCGCCGTAATAGCCTGGTCCGTAGTAGTAGCCCGAGCCATAGTAGTAGCCGTCGCCATAGTAGCCTTGCTGGGCAGCAATGCCGCCGAGGATGGCGCCGGCGGCCAACCCGCCGATGATGCCGGCGGCGACGCCGCCGCCGCCGCCGTAATAGCCGCCGTGACCGTGATAACCGCCGTGGTAGCCGTGGTGGTGCTGTGCCACGGCGCTGCCCATCGCGGCGAACGTCAGCGCCGCGGCGGCAGCAAGTGCTGTCAGAGTTTTGTGCATAAATCACCTCTAAGGGGGGAAAGAGGGCTTATGCTGCTTAACAGGCTGGCGGCGGCGCGCATTGACCTGGGTCAACATGGTGAAAATTTCCCGCATGAACGCGCGCTTTCCGGCGTGCGCGCTTTTTACATAAAACTTTCAGATTTTTTGGGCGGCAGCGCTTTACCCGGACTTTATGCGCAATGCCGTAGAATTTGACTCGGATGCGATTTCATTTGTCGGAGTGTTTTATGCCGATAAAGCAAAACTCGTCATCGACTGGAAACTGCTCCGCGCTTGGGCTCTCGCCGCGCGACAACGGCGCCATCGCCTCCGCCGTCGCGCCGCTGCTGGTGATCTTCGTCAACGTCGCCGCGCCACGCCCCGCCAACGCGCAATGCAGCAAGGACACCAAAGCCGAACGCTCCGCGCTTTATGCGCCGCAGCGCATCGCGCTGGCGCTCGCCGATGGTGACCTGCCGCCGGTGATCCGGCTCGCCGCGCGCGACCTGCGCGTCGACGCTTCGCGCGATGGCTGGCGCGGCGCCGGCGCGACGCCTAAATTGCAGACGGTGCTCGCCGCGCTGCATCCGGCGCCGACTTATCCAGCGCCGCCGCTGATGCACGAGCCGATCGTCGGCATCGCCTCGACCTACAATCCGTGCTGTCCGGGCATGCCGGCGGATGAAGCGGAGACGGCGTCGGGCGAACCCTACGACGCCGCCGGCTGGACCGCGGCGATCCAGACCGGCCTGCGCGGCCGCTTCGGCGGCGTGCGCTACGGCACGAGTTACCGCCCCGCCTACGCGATGGTCGAGAGCGACGACAAGCGGCTCATCGTCAAGATCAACGACGTCGGGCCGCTCAAGCCCGGCCGCGTCATCGACCTCAACGAGCGGGCCATGCGGTTTTTCGACGCGCGGCTCGAGCGCGGGCTGCTACCAGGCGTGCGCATCACGCCGCTCGACGGCAGCCACTGGACGCCGGGACCGGTCGACGGCGACGACGCGGTTTTGGTGGCCGCGGCGCCGCGGCGGCCGATGCATGAGGAGCCCGTGCGCCAAGAGTTCGTGCGCCAAGAGTTCGCGCACCAAGATTTCGCGCAACGAGAACTCGTACCTGAAGCGCCCGTGGACGACGAGCCGGTGCGCGAGCAAGTGGCGATCAACTTGAATTGAGGCGGTCGGCGGCGAACTTTCCGGTCCGGCGCGGTGTGCTAGGCTCGGCGCCTCTCGTTTTGCCGGAGCTTGACCTTATGCCTCGCCGTGTCGCCGCGACGCTCGCGCTTTTTGTTGCCGCCGTGGCCTGCGCCGCGCCGGCGCGCGCCCTCGACCTCAATTCGTTCCGCGCCCAGCACCACCTGCCGCCGCTTAGCCTTAGTTCGACGCTGGCGGCCTTAGCCTACGAGCAGGCGCACAGCATGGCCGGCCGCAACCATCTCGATCACAACGGCTTCAAGCAGCGCGTCGCCTTCTCCGGCGGCATGCATGCCGAGAACGTGGCGTGGGGCTGCGACACGGAAGATTGCGCCTTCCGGATGTGGGCGCGCTCGGCCGGCCACCGCGCCAACATGCTGCTGCGCAACGTGTCGGCCTACGGCATCGCCTCGGCCACCGCGCCGAACGGGCGGCACTACTGGGCGCTGGAACTGGGGAATTGAACTCTTTCCTCGCGCCGCGGAATGGCGAAGGGTGTGCTATCGTTCTCCCATGCTCAAACGCGAGAATTTCCCGGTCGCCAAGATCTACGTGCCCACCGAGCGGCGCAAGACGCGCGATCAAAAGCGCGTCAACGAGATCGCCGAAAGCATCCTGCAGGACGGCCAGCAGACGCCGATCAAGGTACGCGCCGATGGCGACCGGTTCGTGCTGATTGAGGGCCTGCACCGGCTTGAAGCCGCGAAGGCGCTGGGCGAGACCACCATCGTCGGCTTCCAGGTCGACGCCAGGAAGCATTAGCCCTTCCGCCCCGCCCCTTCCCTTCCCGGTGCCGCCGTCCGCCAACTATAATCGCCAAGTTGCGATTCTCACGGGAGACCACATGCTCAAGCTTTGCCTTGCCGCCGCTTCGCTCACGGTCCTGACCGGCAGCGCGTTCGCCGCCGATCCGCGCTTCTGCGCCGACTATTCCACCGCCGCCGTCCGGCAGGCGCGCGTCGCGCATATGACGCCGAGCTGCGCGCCCGGCGCGATCGGTACGCGCTGGACGGAAAATTATCGCGTGCACTACGGCTGGTGCATCACCGCGCCTTACGGAGCGGCCGAACGCGAACGCGCCATGCGCACGCGCTATCTGCGCTCCTGCCGGATGTGACAGCGCGCCGGGGAACCTGATAGCATGGCTGCGGGTTAGGCTCGGGAGGTCCGCGATGCATCTCCGCCTTGCTGCCGCACTCGCCGCCGTATTCGCCACGCTGGCATTCACACCTGCGCGCGCCGACCTGCTGATCCAGATCGACAAAAGTGTCCAGCAGATGACCGTCTCCGAAGACGGCAACCCGCTCTACACTTGGCCGGTGTCGACCGGCCGCGCCGGTTACAATACGCCGAACGGCGCCTTCTCTCCTTTCCGCATGGACCGCGACCACTACAGCCGCGAGTGGGACGACGCGCCGATGCCCTATTCGATCTTCTTCACCAAGCTCGGCCACGCCATCCACGGCACCTACGAGGCAAGCCACCTCGGTCACGCGGTGTCGCACGGCTGCGTGCGGCTGTCGGTGAAGCACGCCGCGATCCTGTGGGACCTCGTCAAGAAGAACAAGATGGCCAATACCTCGGTCGTGCTCACCGGCGAGATTCCCGCCGGCGCCGGCGCGGCGGTGGCGCGTGCAGCGCCGCGGCAGCGTCAGGACGTCGATGAAGACGACGACCAGGTCGCCGTGGTGCCGCAGCGGCGGCAGGTGTTCGGGCGCAACGGCTGGCAAAACGACGACAGCTACGCGCCGCGCCCCGATTACTATCGCGAACAGCCATATTACCAGGCGCGTCCGCGCGGCTTCTTCCCGTTCGGCTGGTGAGCGCGCCGTTTTGCCCTAGATCAAGGCAAAAGCGCGGAACCTGTGCTCGGCTGGCGCTTTATTGCCATCAGCATCATCGGGAGCCTGTCATGCCGAAATCCCGCAAACGCCCTGCGCGACAGCGCGGACATGCCCGGCGCGCCAAGCCGGGCGCGCGCGGCCAAGGCGGCTTCTTCCACATCCAGGTGCGGCCGCGCACCGACTTCGTCACCTTCCGCAATCAGGACGTCGGCGCTCGTGGCGGCATCGAGCGCATCGCCGGCCGGCGCGCCAACGGCTCCTGGGACACGCAGAAATGGCTGGTCGGCAAATCGGAGGCGCACCGCGCCGGCAAGCAACTGGTGGCTGACACCGCCGGGGCGAAGAAGGTACTCGGCCAACTCAGCTCGGCGCCGCGCCATCTCGGCGGCGACCGCTTCATCGCCAAGCCGCGGCGCAAGATTCCGGCGGCCGAAAAGCCGACGCCGGCGATGCGGCGCGCGCAACTCGCCAATATCAAGAAGGCGCAAGCCGCGGTGCGCAAACGACGGCGGGCGGGCGCATGATCCGCAAGCTGAGCGGGGGCAAATACCGGCTCTATTCGCGCAAGAAAAATCCGCGCACCGGCAAGCGGCGCAACCTCGGCACCTTCACTTCACGCAAGGCGGCGGAGAAGCACGAGCGCGCGGTGCAGTACTTCAAACGGCACTGACGTCCGGCACGCGCGCTAAAACGGACATTGCTGTGACATAGCCCAACGTCTGCCTTCCAACCAAGACGGACATGCACGCGCTCAGAATCAGTCGCACTGAATCATGACCCCGCTCGGGAGGATGGCCCGAGACGCAGACATGGAAAAGGCAAAGGCGATGCCCTTGCCGTATCATTGCTTTTTTTTGCTTGCGCCCGAGGTCGTTACCTTCGTCCCGCCATTCCGCTTGGCGGCAAGGTCACCGCAATTTGTTGGGTCGCTTGCACAGTTGCCGCAAACGGACCCCGTGCACTTAATATCGGTGCCGCCGACTTCGCCGCTTTTCTTCAGGTTACCTTGCAGTTGTATTTGTAGGCGGCTGCCTGTCGTGCATTTTTTGCCCCCCGCCTTGCAATTAACAAGCGAGACGGCGCCTCCGGTAGAATGGTTCGCGACCGGCTGGATCGCGACCGCCAACCCGCGGTCCGCGCTTGCGCCAATGAGAACGCTTGTCGACGCGACAAGCGCGAAAAAGAAAACCCCTAGTTTCGGCATCTCATTCCTCCTGTGCGTGGTCTGGGCGCCGGTGGATATGGTACGGCGGCGGGCGCCCCGCCGCTTATCGGAGAATGGCCCGATGACTGAGCGCTGATCCTTATTTCGGGTGAAGCGTAGGGTTGCCCGGTCCGCGATGAATGGGATCGCCGCCGCTCGTGGCACCCGGAGGTGGCGCGACCGCGCAGGGGCCATAAGTCTTGTGACCGCATCCCCTGGGACGACGCACGATGGAGCCACCCGCCGGAGTGACGCCCTGGGCGGCAGATTTGCCGGACGTCTTCACCTGACCCGGACTGCCGCCTTTCGCGAAGGCCTGGATGTCGCCCGCTAGCAACCCAATCGCTATCGCAAGAGCGAACACCGTTTTCGACAATGTCGTCATCGCTATTTCCTTGATCTGTTTCCGGTCAGTCGCACTGAATCATGACACCGTTCGGACCCTTATGGGGTCCGCGGCAGGGAGGCTGGGTGTATCCGGGCCGAAGCGGCGAACGAATCGTTATGCAGTGGTGGGGATAACAAATAGTGGTTTTGCTCTGGCGGCCGCCGGAGCCTGCGGGAGCGGCAGATTTGCCCGACGTCTTTACCTGACCGGGAGTCAAAGTCTTTGCCAAGATGTGGCCATGGCTCAATGTCAACGCCGCTGAGATTGCAAGAAGCGAGACCGCTTTCGACATCCCCGTCATAAACCGTTCCCTTTGTTTGCGGTCGAGAACGCACGCGCCATTCGATGCGCCAACCTGCAGCGCTATCTTTTGTGTCTTGTCCGAATCTGTACGGGAGGCGTGGTGGGCGAGTTCGGATTCGAAACCGTTGTCGGCGGGTGCTTTAACTTGCCGGGATTAACTTTACGGGGCGGGGGATTAGGCGGGTTTGGCCTTCCTATGGACTGCGGATTTTTACCCGAGTACCAATACTTGTCGCATTGCGCCAAACACTTAGTCCACTTTGTACCTGGGACGTTATTGTGGTTGTCACAATATACTTGACATTTTGTATGTCCAGATTCGCATACTTTGTTACAATTCTCAATCGCCCACGCCTCGGTGAAGAATCCAAACGAACCAAGAAATGCAATCGACAGAAACGTGGGTGAGAGAATCGCTGGAAATTTGGTTATCCATGGTTTGATCATCAAGCTAGTGGATCGAATCTAACACTTGGTGCCCGCGTCTGACAGCCTGGATAATTTTGTCGGGATCGGCAGTCCAAGTGAAGGGTTTCGGTTCAGTATTGTGTTCAACGACGAAGCGATTGATTGCTGCCTGCAAGTCGACGACCGATAGGAAGGTACCGCGCTTTAATCGCCGCTTCGTGAGCTTGGCGAAGAAGCCCTCGACGGCGTTGAGCCATGACGCCGATGTGGGCGTGAAGTGGAACGTCCAGCGGGGATGCCGGGCCAGCCATTGGCGCACCTTTGGATGCTTGTGGGTTGCGTAGTTGTCGACGATGGCGTGAATTTCCTTCCGCCGCGGCACCTGCGCCTCAATGGCATTGAGGAATTGGATGAACTCCTGATGGCGATGATGCTGCATATTGCGTCCGATGACGGTGCCGTCGAGAACGTTGAGAGCGGCGAACAGCGTGGTCGTGCCGTGACGCTTATAGTCGTGGGTTATCGTCCCGGCGCGGCCCTTCTTCATCGGCAAGCCGGGCTGAGTGCGGTCGAGCGCCTGGATCTGGCTTTTCTCATCGACCGAGAGGACGACGGCATGAGCGGGCGGATCGACATAGAGACCGACGATGTCGCGCAGCTTGCCTACAAATTGCGGGTCAGTAGACAGCTTGAACTGTTTCACCCGGTGCGGTTGAAGGCCGTGCGCACGCCAGATGCGCTGGACGGAACTCGCGCTGATATCGACGAGCTTCGCCATCATGGCGGAGGTCCAGTGGGTCGCCTCCGCTGGCGGGTCGGTCTGGGTGAGCATCACGACACGCTCGGTGATGTTCGATCCCAGCGGCGGGATGCGCGATGGCCGCGTCTTGTCGCGCAGGAGACCGTCATAACCTTCCTGCATGAAGCGTTCCTGCCAGCGCCAAACACAGGTCTTCGACTTGCCGGTCCGCCGCATGATCTCATTGGTGCCAACACCGTCCGCGCTGAACAGGACGATCTCGGCGCGCCAGACATGCTTGTGCGGGGCGTTGCGGTCCCCCGCAAGCGCCTTCAGACGGCGGCGATCAGAGGGCTTGAGAGTGATGGAGATTCCGGTTCGCATGCGCCAGACTCGCATGCATCGAGTCCGCTGGGAATCCCCTCAGGGATTCAAATGTCAGACGTAATCCACTAGCTCCCCGGTTTGTCGCGTCAGGCCGGCCAGTTTGATTTTTTGTTCAGGCCTCTGCCGCGAAATGGCGGCAGCCCTAAATATCTACCGCCGCGCGCAGGCGCGCCGCGTCCCCCGATTGGGGGAGATCAAAATTCACGTGTGACGGGAATGCGTGGAACTCGCCGACCCGGAGGGATCAGCCCAGCAGCGGGCTGGTGTAGCCGGCAAAGAGTTTGACCAGGTCTGCCTGCCGGTGCGCGCCGGTCTTCTCGTAAAGGCGCTTGAGATGGGTTTTGACGGTGCTTTCGCCGATGCCGAGCGTTTCGGCCACTTCCGGCACGCCGCCAACCTCCACGATGGTCAGCAGCACGCGCACCTCCATCGCCGTCAACCGGTATGTCTTGGCAATCGCCTCGGGCGGGGACCGCGTTGCCAAAGCGGCTTTCTGCACGAACAGGACAGCCGCGGCCGCATAGCTCACGCCGGCGCTGCGGCGCGCGCCCGACGAGAGCGGCAGGACATGAGCGACGTAGCGCTCGCCGTCACGCGCGACCAGCGGCACAGCCACGCCCCTGACGCCAATCGCCGCGTCGCCGGAGGCGGCAGCCTGAAAGGTGTCCCGCAACGCGCGGTTGACGTCAGGATCGCTCGCAGTGAGTCGGCCGAGCGGCGCGCGCAAGACATCGCCGTCGGCAATCAAGGCCTGGCCCGAGGCGTTGGCGTGGGTAACGCGGCCGCTCGAATCCACGAACACCATGCTTGCGCTCAGCCCGTCGAGCGCATCGGCCAACGCGGCGGCCTGCGCCGTTTTGAACTCGATGAGCTTTGCGATCAGCACGGCACGGCGAAGGTGTGGGACCAGCAGCCGCAGGCGCTCGCGCGCCGGTTCGTCGGCGAGGCCTTCGCGCTCATGGCGAAACAAAGCGAAACCTGCGTGGCCTTCGGGCGCTCTGTCGAGATAGACAACGATGTTGTCGATCCAGCCCTGTGGCCGGATACACTCCTTATAGAAGCGCGATTGCAGAAACTCGGCATGCGACATGACCGTCGACGTGCTGAAGACTTCCCCGACGTCGAGCACGAAATAGGTGCCGAACATCGGATCCATCGTTATGTATTTCTCAAGATAGACTTTGTGGAAATCAGGGTCGGTTCCGAACTCGTAGAATACGTTCCCGCTCCTTCGCACCGAATCTTGCGCGAACAAGCCGCCCGCCGATGCACCGACAAAGGCTCCGATCCTGGGCAGAATGACGTTCCAGGAATCGGGATTCAGCGCGGCATCGTAAATGCCGCCAATCAGCTGGAGTAACGTTGCGTCCGGTTCCATATGCAGGCACCCCCCACAGGCGTCCGGAATGCTATCATACTACCGACGCAAATGGTGGACTCAACCTAACACTACTTTGGCAGATTCATTCATACGGCGGCTCGGTGCCAATCCATCTTCTGCAGTGCGGGCAGCGCTGAGGTGGCAATCGACCGATGATCTCGACGATGGCGTGACGCACGGCCGGTAAGCTTGGTTGGGGCGGTGGCCCGTTGATTCTTTTTTTCCCGCTTCGCTTTTGCGAGGCGGCGATGCTGGAGGAAGGCATAAGCGATCATCGTCATGAGCGCGTGACGATGAAGGCCTTGCCAGGATCGTCCCTCGAAGTGGTCGAGGCCGAGTTCCTCTTTCAGTTGCTGATGGGCCTGTTCACAGATCCATCGCGCCTTGATCGTGGCAGCTAATGTGCGCAGGCCTGTTTTTGCCGATAGATTGGCCAGATAGTATTTCTTCTCTCCCGACATCCGCTGTTCGCCGATCAGCCAGGCCTCTTCGCCCGGCATGTGTTGTTGACCCATGTCCCTGATCCGCTGCGGAGGGCCGTCGGCGGTACGCACACGGACGGCGGCAAAGCGAGCTTTCAGCGGGCCCTTCGTGCCGTTTCGCCAGCTCACCGTTTGCCACTTGGCTTCGGCCAGCATGTCTTCGGCTGGCACGGACAGAATATCCGGGATGTGCCGCATACGGGGACGGCCGCGCGCGGCTTTTGGCCAGATAAGCTTCACCCCAACAGGGTAGACCTTGAGGTGACGCGGGATGCCAACCGCCCAGGCAAGGCTGCGAGCTGTGAGCGCCTGGCGGAACGGTGCGCTCAGTCCATAGCCGGCATCCGCCAGCACACAGCCGAAGCGCACACCGGCCGCCATCATGCGATCGATCTCGGCCAGAGCAATCTCCGGTTTTGTTCGTGCAGTTCGACGTTCGACCGGAACGCCCGCGCGTGCCAAACGCGCCGGATCGCTCGTCCAGTTATCGGGAAGGAACAGGCGTAGCGCTACCATCACCGGCACTTCGCCTCGCGCAAGCGTCAGCGACACCAGCGTTTGGCAGTTGGCGGTCTTGCCCAAGGCCGAAGCGTATTGCGGAGCGACACCGACCGAGTGCGTGCCCTTCTTCGGCATCGCCGTGTCGTCGATCACCAGCACGGCATCGTTGCCGCCGACGAGCCTGTCGGCCTGAACCAGCAACTCCGCCTCCAACGGCGCCGCATCCCAGACGCCAGCAGCAACGAAATGATGCAACTGATCATAATCGCCAGGTGCAAACCGTTCCGCCATCGGCTGAACGCTCTTGCGATCGCCGGGACCAATAAGTCCCGCCACGTATAATGGACACATCAGGCGTCGTGCCTTGTGACCCAGCTTCTCGAGAAACGGAGACAGCCAAGTCCGTAATTCCGCATTCCAATTCTCGATCCGCGCCATGATCGTCACTCCGATTCAGTCGAACCGAAGCTCAAACCTAAATCCTTAACGCTTTATTAATCTGCCAAAGTAGTGCTAAGATCATTGCATGCTGGGCCACCTCCGTTGGCGGCCCCGTTCGTTTGTTCGCGCTGACGAAAGTCCGCTATTGATGCTGTGGACGGCTCCTCCACCGGCACGTGAGTGCCATGAATGTGGGTGCTGCTAAGGCCCCCACAATTCGGAGGAGCTAAGTATGCAAGCGATTACAACAATCGGTCTCGATATCGCCAAGTCAGTATTCCAGGTTCACGGCGTCGATGCTGCTGGCCAAGTGGTTATCCGCCGTCGGTTGAAGCGCCGCTATGTTTTGGCGTTCTTCCAGAGGCTGCCGCCAAGCCTGGTCGGCATTGAAGCCTGTGCCTCATCGCACCATTGGTCGCGCGAGCTCAAAGCACTTGGCCACACAGTGCGGCTGATGCCGCCGGCCTACGTCAAGCCTTATGTGAAGCGGCAGAAGAACGATGCCACTGACGCTGAGGCGATCTGCGAAGCCGTCACCAGAGCCAGTATGCGGTTTGTGCCCACCAAGACGCCTGAGCAGCAGAGCTGCCTGATGCTTCATCGCACACGCCATCTGTTCATCCGCCAGCAGACTGCGGTGATCAACTCGATCCGCGCTCACCTTGCCGAGCTCGGGATCGTCGCGCCGGTTGGCCGCAAAGGCGTCGAGGAACTGCTCCAAGTTATTGCCGATCCGAGCGACAAACGGGTGCCTGAGGTTGCCCGCGCGTGCCTTGCCGCACTCGGCTCTCAGCTGCGTAAGCTCAAGGAGCAGATTCTGGAGTTCGATCGGATGATCATGGCCTGGCACCGGTCCAATGAGGCGAGCAAGCGGCTCGATGTGATCCCCGGCGTCGGTCCGATGCTGGCCACCGCTCTGGTCGCCGGCGTCGCTGACCCAAAGGCCTTTCGATCAGGGCGCAACTTCTCGGCTTGGATCGGGCTGGTGCCGAAGCAACACTCAAGCGGAGGCAAGGACAGGCTCGGCAGTATCAGCAAACAAGGCGACCGCTATCTGCGCGGCCTGTTCGTGGCCGGCGCGCTCGCCGTCATCCGCTACGCCAAGATCCATGGCACCAAGCATCGGCCCTGGCTCACGGCATTGTTGGCTCGAAAGCCGACCAAGGTTGCGGCCATCGCACTGGCCAACAAGCTCGCACGGATGGCCTGGGCCATGATGGCCAGAGGCGAGCGCTACAGGAATCCCGTCGCGCTTGCGGCGTGAACCGAGATCGCGTCGGCCATCCGGCGTGATGTGAAGGTTGGGAGGGCAAACAGCACGTAATGCAGAGCCGGTCGATCCGGCGATCAGGACAACCCACTAGTGCCATCGCATTCTTGAATGCGTGCTTTTGACCGGGACCTGATCCGCGGAGGGCATTATGGCCAGCGGCCTCATGTGCCGCGCTTAAAGGCCGAACACATGGCTGCACCGACCAATGCTGCAAACGTGAAGAAAGCTCTTGCCAACTCGGAGCCGTCCACACATGGCACTTAGCGGAAGAAAAACCACCCGCGCCTCCCCAACGACTTCAACGGTGCAGAAGCACGAACGCGACGTGCAGTATTTCAAGCGACACTGACGCCGCTCGTCGGGGTCACGCCATCACGAGTGTGAGAGGCGGCTGCTGTTAGCGTGCACGCAGCGGCGCAGCGGTGCATAGGCGCGTTCGGCGGCGACCATGATGGTCTCGCCGGCGAACAGTGCGTTGGCAAGCGCCACTTCGGCGTCGGCAAAGGCCGCCACTTTTTCCGATACCATCAGGCGCGCTTCCACTTCGGCTTCGGGTCCGCCCTGCGCCAGGAACATCAGACGCATCGAGATGACGCCCTGCACCTCGCACGCAAACCGCACGGATTCGATCCAGGCATTCATTGATTCGAGCACGATAGCCTCCGCTCGATCGACCGGCCGCGTAAGCTGCGGCGGCAATCTCAAGCGGAACCATCGCGCAAGATTTACAAGGATCGTTTAGACTATTAATTAAAACTGTTGGCACTTGGCTAACCGGCCGTGGGCGTTTCGGCCGCGACCCGTTTGGCTTCACTCCTTGAGTGACATCCCGGTTTCCTTGACCAGGCCGCCGAGCGGCACGTGCCCAAGGTGAAGTACTTCAAGCGGCGCTGCGCCTCGCCCCAGCCGCCTGCTCATATAGCTTGCGCATCTGCTGGCGCGCGTAAAACAGACGCGTTTTGATTGTGTTGGTCGGCACGCCGATGATCTCGGCCACCTCGTTCACCGATTTCTCATGGTAGTACACGAGGTCGATAACCTCGCGATGCTTGGCGGGCAACTTGGTCAGGCATCCGCGCAGAACGGCACCGGTGTCCTTCTTTTCGAGCGCAAGCTGAGAATCGTTCGCCTGATCGACGATCTCTTGCACCCCGGCGTCCTCGAGCGGCTCGTCCTGCCGCTGCTGCATGACGGAGATCGCCTTGTAGCGCGCGATCGCCAGCACCCAGGTCGAGACCTTGCTGCGGTACTCGAAGCGGCCGGCCTGCCGCCACACTACGAAGAACACTTCGCTGACGACATCCTCGGCTTTCGACGCGTCTTGGATGAGCCGCAAAACGAACCGGTACACCCGCACATTGTAGCGGTCGTAAAACGCCCGCATCGCCGACCGATCGCCAGCGGCAATACTGGCCAGCAAATCGCGGTCCGACTGTACCCGCTTTGCCGCTGGATGGCGGACGACGACGCCTTTTGTCTCAACATATGCCGTTTGCACGAATCCACTCCGAGACTGCCTTTTCCCCGCCTGTCGTCTTTTGGCGGCATCGTAGCGAGGTCCTGAATTGGGAGTGTGAAGCAGCTCACAACGGGCGAGGATTTACCGGCAACCAGGGGCGGCCGGCCGTCAACGGTTTGACTTGCGCTTACCCGTGATGCGCGACGCCGAGCGCTTCCTCGCCGCGATCGAGGATCAACGGCACGATCAGGTCTTCTTCGTCGTCGAGATGGCGGACCAACCCTTTGAGCAGGCCGCCGCTGGCGGCCGCGTAGTCGTCGCCACACTGCCGCAGCGCCTGCGGCTCGCTCGCCAGGGCACGCAACAGCGCGTTGGCCGTGCTCGCGGTGTTCTCCATGTCGGCGTGGATGGCGTGGTGATCGCCTTCCAGCACGTCGAAGCCGCGCGCCAGCCTGGCGTCGGCGGCGCGGAAGATCGGAAAATAATGCAGATCCTCGATCTGATGGTGCACGTTGAGCTGCGACAGCAGAAACTGCAGCCGGGGCACGAGATGGCGCGGCAATTCCGCGGGCGACAGCGCGCCGTCGCGGAATTGCGTTTCGATCGCCTGGATCGCCGCGGCGAGCTCGCGGAACATGGCATGGCGCGACAGCCAGAATCGCGCCATCTCGCCGAGATTAATATGGCTCTGCCATTGCTCGCGCGGGAAGCGCGCGACCAGCACGCGCAAATCCTCCGGCCAGCCGCTGCGGCGGGCCAAAGCGAGCGCCTCCAGGTCGGTCGTGCTGGGCATTTCGATGGTCATGGCGGGCCTTACATAACGGTCGCCCGCCCAATTACCAATGGCCGGGACAAACAGGGCCGCCGCACGGTAAATGGTGCGGATGGACGCGCCCACCACAGTCGCCCGCTTGGCCTGCGACGAGCCGACCGCCCGACGGCTGGCGGCTTATCTCGGCGAGATCTTCGGCGCCGATGACACCGCCTGCGCCGCCTTCGAGGGCGACGACGGCCGGTGGCAGGTTGCAATCCATTTCCGCGACAGACCTGATGAAGCCGAATTGCGCACGCAGGTCGCGCTCGCGGCCGGCGATCACGCGGCGGCGGCGCTCAGCATCGAGCCGGTTCAGCCCGCCGACTGGGTCAAGCAAAGCCTTGCCGGCCTGCAGCCGGTGCGCGCCGGCCGTTTTCTTGTGCACGGGGCGCATGACCGCGGCCGCGTCAGGCCGAACGACATCGCCATCGAAATCGAGGCGGCGCTCGCCTTCGGCACAGGCCACCACGGCACCACGCGCGGCTGCCTGCTGGCGCTCCACGTTCTGGCGAAGCGGCAGCGGGTTGCGCGCGTGCTCGACGTCGGCACCGGGTCTGGCGTGCTGGCGATCGCGGCGGCAAAGCGGCTGCACGTGCGCGTCACCGCCAGCGACATCGACCGCATCGCCGTCGAGGCGGCGCGCGGCAATGCGCGGCTCAACCGCGCCGGCACGGCGATCGCCTTCGTGCGCGCCGCCGGCGCCACGGCGCGCGCGATCACGGCAAGCGCACCTTACGATCTCATCTTCGCCAATATCCTGCTCGGCCCCCTCGTAAGGCTCGCGGTGCCGCTTACGCGCCTTGCCGCGCCGCGTGCACGTATCGTGCTCTCCGGTCTTTTGCCCACGCACGCCAACGCCGCGCTGGCGGTCTATCGCGCGCAGGGCATGGTACTCGAGCGGCGCATCCCGCTCGACGGTTGGGTCACGCTGGTGCTGCAACGCCGGTGACGACGCGCGCGGGCGCCTCAGTCGTCCTCATCCAATGTTCGCGGCATGAGATGGGCGTGCTTCCGGATTTCCCGCTCGGCCTGCATCCTGCGCGTTCCGTGCAAGATCGCTATGAAGCGCATGAGCCAGCCCGGACGCCGCCGCGCCGACTCTCCGGTTTTGTTGGCGGTCCGGGCAGAGCCGCGCGCCGCGCCACATGCGATGGCCTCCATTCATTGTCTCCTTCACGGTCGACGTCTCGCAATAAGAGTGCGATTCGTACCCAGCCGCCGCGGCGGAAAATGATCGGCTTCGCACCCGCGTGCTAGCCGCCGCCGCGCATAGAGACGTGCCGTCAGGCGCATGGAATAAATGCTCAATTAAACGAAACTGAATACGTCGACCGAGAACCGCGCGTCTATCGCGATCCGAACGCGGCTCTGGTTGGATGCACAAAAACAAAAACGTCCCGGGCGGGGAGCCCCAGGGCGGTTTCGCGGTGGTGAAAGCCGAGGCTGTCAGAGCCCGAACGGCATGTCGCTCGAGCCGATCTTGACCAGCCGGTTGCCGCGCTCGTCGAGCGAGTACGGCAGCAACTGGATATGCGCGGCAAGTTCGCATCGGGCCTGCTGCATGCGCGATTCCACGAGCGCGTCCATGAAGCGGGCGAACCAGGTTTTGCCCGGCGCAGCGGTCTTGGCACGCGCGGCCTTCGCGACCGGTTCGGCAGCGGGTACGCGGGCAACGCCATAAGTAACGGCGACCATTTTATCGCTCCTTCTCAACAGCAAAACGTCAGGGAACCCTGGCAATTCGTCTCTGACTATTGCATCGCAACATAAACTAAAGGAGCCATGCGAACCACGCATCACATTGCATGGAAGCCCCGTGGATTGGGCATAAGCGCATTAATGAATTGGAGAGATCGGTGGCATCATTGCGGCAAATAAAGTGCACTGCACAAAATTGAGTCATGACGCGGATTGCTTGCTGAATCCGTTGCCAGCGCCGTGCCGGATTATGTCGACATTGCCCAAGACCATGGCGCGCATGCCTCGCCCGGCGCCTGGCGCATGCCTGCGTTGCTCGGCGCACGAAGCAGGTTAGAGTGCCGCCCATGTTCGAGGCCCTATTCCAATCCTTCGACGATTCGCACGAGCGCGCGGCGGCGGCCGCGCATGTCGAAAGCCTTCGCGCCGAACTCAAGCGGCGCGGGCTCGGCGGTTTTGTCGTACCGCGCGCCGACCGCCAGCAGAACGAATACCTGCCGGCAAGCGAGGAGCGCTTGGCGTGGCTGACCGGTTTCACCGGATCAGCCGGCGCGGCTGGTCGTGCTCGCCGAGCGCGCCGCCGTGTTCGTCGACGGCCGCTATACCGTGCAGGCGGCGAGCCAGGTCGATGCGAAGCTCTTCTCCATCGAGCATTTGGTGGACAATCCACCAGACCGATGGCTCGAACAGAATCTGAAAGCGGGCATGAAGCTCGGCTACGATCCGTGGCTGCACACCACCGAGAGCGCGGAGAAACTGCGCAAGGCCTGCGCCACGGCCGGCGCCGAATTGGTGGCGGTCGCCGACAATCCGATCGACGTTTTGTGGAGCGACCGCCCGGCGCCGCCCGCCGGCAAAGTAACCTTGCGCGACATCAAGCTCGCCGGCGAGAGCGCCGCCGACAAGCTCAAGCGCATCCAGGCCGAACTGAAAAAGCTGCGCGCCGACGTGCTGGTGGTGTCCGACCCGCAGAACGTCGCCTGGGCGTTCAACATCCGCGGCTCCGACATCGCGCATACGCCGCTGGCGCTCGCTTTCGCGATCATTCCGGCCGAAGGCCGCCCCCCGCTCTATGTGGCTTCGGCCAAGCTCGACAACCAAACGCGCCACGCGCTGGAGGAGATCGCCGCCGTGCGCGCGCCCGGCGATCTCGCCAGCGACCTCGCGCAATACAAGGGAAAAACCGTGCGGCTTGACCAAGCGAGCGCGGCCGATACGCTGACGCGTCTCGTCGCCGGCAGCGGCGGCAAGCCGCTGCGCGGGCCCGATCCGATCGCGCTGATGAAGGCCACGAAGAACCACGCCGAGATCGCCGGCTCGCGCGACGCGCACAAGCGCGACGGCGTGGCGATGGCGCGGTTCCTCGCCTGGCTCGACGGCGAGGCACCCAAAGGCAAGCTCACCGAAATCGACGCGGTGGAGGCGCTGGAAAGTTTCCGCCGCGACACAGGCCTGTTAAAGGACGTTTCGTTCCCGACCATCGCCGGCTCCGGGCCGAACGGCGCCATCGTGCATTATCGCGTCACCCGCGCCTCCAACCGCACCATCGGCAGGAACGAGCTGTTTCTGGTCGATTCCGGCGCGCAATATGAAGACGGCACCACCGACATCACCCGCACTGTCGTCATCGGCACGCCTACCGACGAGATGCGCGACCGCTTCACCCGCGTGCTCAAGGGCCATATCGCCATCGCCACCGCGGTGTTTCCGGAACACACCTCGGGCGCCCAGCTCGACCCGCTGGCGCGCCTCGCGCTGTGGCAGGCCGGGCTCGATTTCGACCACGGCACCGGCCACGGCGTCGGCAGCTATCTGTCGGTGCATGAGGGCCCGGCGCGCATTTCCAAGCTCGGCACCGTGGCGCTCAAGCGCGGCATGATCCTGTCGAACGAGCCGGGTTACTACAAAACCGCCGCCTACGGCATCCGCATTGAGAATCTGCTGCTGGTGATCGCGGCGCCGGAGCCGGCGGGCGGCGAAAAGCCGCTCAACACTTTCGAGACGCTGACGCTGGCGCCGATCGACCGGCGGCTGATCGACACGCGGATGCTGACCGCGAGGGAGCGCAACTGGGTCGACGGCTATCACGCGCATGTGCAGGAAGTGCTGGGCCCCTTGCTCGATGCGCCGACCCGCGCCTGGCTCGACGCCGCGACCCGACCGCTGGGAAACGGTTGATGGACGCATCGACGTCCGCTTCGCATCCGATGAGCAAGCAGTCGGCGCCCTGGCGTCTGCTGGCGCTGCTGATGGCGATGACATCCATCGGGCCGGCGACCCTCAACATTCTGGTGCCGGCGCTGCCGGGACTGGTGACGCGGCTCGCCTCTGACACCGGCACCGTGCAGCTCACGCTGTCGCTTTATCTCTTGAGTCTGGCCGCCGCCCAATTGCTGCTCGGACCGGTGTCAGACCGCTTCGGCCGCCGGCCGGTCGTGTTGGCCGGGCTGACGCTGAGCGTCGTCGCCTCGCTTGCGGCGATTGCCGCCTCCTCGATCCAGGCGCTGATCATGGCGCGCATCATCCAGGCGATCGGCGCCTCGACCGGCATCGTCATCGGCCGCGCAATTATTCGCGACCTCTACGAGCGCGAGCGCGCCGCCGCCATGATCGGGCTGGTCACCACTGCCATGGTGATCGCGCCCATGATCTCGCCGCTGATCGGCGGCATTCTCGACACCGCCTTCGGCTGGGAGGCGATCTTTTTGTTCATCGCCGCGTTCAGCGGCGTGGTGCTGTTGTGGGCGGCGCTGGTGCTACCCGAAACGCGGCCGGCGAGCGCGGCGCAGGCGCCCGGCATGCTGATCGAGCATTGGCGCGCGCTCATCGGCAACGCCAAATTTCACGGTTACGTCCTGTGCGGCGCGCTCGGCTCGGCACCGTTCTTTACGTTTCTCGGCGGCGGCCCGCATGTAGTGGTGACGCTGATGGGACGCACCTCGGCCGAATACGGCGTCTGGTTTGTGATCACGTCGCTCGGCTACATGAGCGGCAACTTTACCGCCTCGCGGCTGTCGCAGCGCTTCGGCCTCGACGCCATGATTATGGCCGGCATCGGCTTCGAACTGATGGGCGCGAGTTTGACCACGCTTCTGGTCGCGACTTTGCCGGACGCCGGGCCGGCGATCATCTTCCTGCCGCAACTGGTGATCTCTTACGGCAACGGCCTACTGCTGCCGAATGCGATCGCCGGCGCCATCAGTATCCGCCCGCAGGCGGCCGGCGCCGCCGCCGGCATGACCGGCTTCGCGCAGATGGCGATCGGCGCGGCCTCGACGCAGGTCGTGTCGATTGCACTTGCCGGCGCGCATAGCGCCATGCCGATGGCCTGGCAGTTGGTGATCGTGGTGATGGCGACGGCGGCGGCTTATTGGGCGCTGGTGCGGCGCTAGGAAATCAACTTCAGCCACTCATCCTCGGTGAGCACCGTGACGCCGTACTTCTTGGCCTCGGCCAGTTTCGAGCCGGCACCGGGACCGGCGACCACGTAGTCGGTCTTCTTCGATACCGAGCCGGAGGCGTTGGCGCCGAGCCGCTCGGCCTGGGCTTTCGCCTCCTCGCGCGTCATCTTTTCCAAGGCGCCGGTAAACACCACGGTCTTGCCGGCGATCTTTAAATCCGTCTTCGGCTTCTCGGCGTCGAGAACCTCAACCTCTTTTTTCAGCCGCTCGACAATGCCGAGATTGTGCCTCTCGCTGAAATAAGCCCGTATTGCCTCGATCACGGTGTCGCCGATCTGATCGAGCGCGTCCATTTCGGCGATCGCCTCTTCGTCGCCCTTGGCGACCTTGAGACAAGCGTCGTGGAACGCCTTCCAAGAGCCGTAACCGCGCGCCAGCGCCCGCGCCGTGGTTTCGCCGACGTGGCGCATGCCGAGCGCATAGATAAAGCGCTCGAGCGAAATCTCGCGGCGCTGGTCGATGGCGTTGAACAGATTGCGCACGGAGGTTTCGCCGTAACCTTCGACCTCTTCCAATTTGATTTTCTTGTTGCGCGCCGGCAGCGTGAAAATGTCGGCCGGTTCCTTGATCCATTCTTTGTCGAAGAACAGTTCGATCTGCTTTTCGCCCAGACCTTCGATGTCGAAGGCGCCGCGCGAGCAGAACAGCTTGAGATGCTCGATCTTCTGGAACGGACAGGCGAACTCGCCGGTGCAGCGGGCGCGGGCGCCCTCCTCGCCGGTCGCGGTTTGCTCGCGCACGATGTCGGTGTGCAGGTAGCACGGGCATTTGGTCGGGAAGCGATAGGGCTTGGCGTCCTTCGGCCGCTTGTCGATGACGACGTCGACCACCTGCGGGATGACGTCGCCGGCACGCTGGATGATGACAGTGTCGCCGATGCGGATATCGCGGCCGTCGCGCAGCGGCTCGCCGTCGCCGCCGATGCCCTTGATGTAGTCCTCGTTGTGCAGCGTCACGTTCTGCACGATGACGCCGCCGACGCCGACCGGCTCGAGCTGCGCCGTCGGCGTCAGCGCGCCGGTGCGGCCGACGGTGATGAGGACGCCTTTGACCACGGTCATGGCGCGCTCGGCCGGAAATTTGTGGGCGATCGCCCAGCGCGGCGAGCGCGAGATGAATCCGAGCCGCTCCTGCCAGTCGAGGCGGTCGACCTTGTAAACAACGCCGTCGATGTCGTAGTCGAGGTGCGAGCGCTGCTCCTCGATCTTGCGATGGAAGGCGATGAGTTCCTCGGTCGAGCGGCAAATCTTGGTGAGCGGATTGGTCTTGAAGCCGCAGGCCTCGAACCACTTGATCATGCCGGACTGGGTCTCGGCCGGCATGTCGCTCATTTCGCCCCAGGCATAGGCGAAAAAGCCGAGCGGCCGCGAGGCGGTAACGCCTGGGTCTTTTTGGCGCAGCGAGCCGGCGGCCGTATTGCGCGGATTGACGTAGAGCGGGAGCCCGGCGTCGGCTTGTTTCTTATTGAGGTCGAGGAAGGCTTGTTTGGTCATATAGACCTCGCCGCGCACCTCGCAGATTTTCGGCACGCCCCTGCCCTTGAGCTTCTGCGGCACTTCCTTGATCGTCTTGATATTGGCGGTGACGTCCTCGCCTTCGGCGCCGTCGCCGCGCGTGGCGGCGGTGATGAGTTCGCCGTCCTCGTAGCGCAGCGACATCGACAGCCCGTCGATCTTCGGCTCGGCGCTGAAAGCGATCTTCTCGTCGTCGCTCAATTTGAGGAAGCGGCGGATGCGGGCGACGAAGTCGACCACGTCCTCATCCGCGAAGGCGTTGTCGAGCGACAGCATCGGGACCGCATGGCGGATTTTGGCAAAACCGCGCGAGGGCGCCGCGCCGACTTTCAGCGCCAGCGATTCCAGCGTGCGCAGATCCGGGAAGCGCGCTTCGATGGCGTTGTAGCGCGAGCGCAGCGCGTCATATTCGGCGTCGCTAATGCTTGGCCGATCGTGCTGGTAATAGCGCTTGTCGTGCTCGGAAATCTCGACCTGCAGCCGCGCGTGCTCTGCCTTCGCCTGCTTGGCGGTGAGCAATTCGACTGGCGTTTTGTCCGTTTTGACTTTGGCTTTGGCCATGAACCTATACCCGTCATCCTGAGGTGCGAGCGAAGCGAGCCTCGAAGGATGGACGGCCCGGGCCGTCGCCCTTCGAGGGCCGCGCTTTGCGCGGCCACCTCAGGGTGACGGCTAACATTACGACGCCTGCTTGATCAGCCGTTCGGCGGCGGCGCGGGCCTCGGCGGTGATCTCGGCGCCGGCGAGCATGCGGGCGATCTCCTCGCGCCGTTTCTCGGCGGCCACCTCGGTGACGCGGGTGGCGACCCGCTTGCCCTTGTCAGCTAAGTCCTTGCT
>CAVZXY010000007.1:0-127674 GCA_963779345.1 uncultured Alphaproteobacteria bacterium
TTTTGTTGCAAAAGTCGGCGATGGGAAGAATGAGGCGACCATCTCGATGTCTTTAGCCCGTCTGCGGCGCCCGCTCCATTTGGCGGCGGGGCCTTGAAGTGAGGGGACTGACGACCGCAACGCTTAGGCGGTACAAGCGGCGGCCATCGGTGGTGGCCGAACCACCAGTTTGGCGAGCCGGCGTAGGTTCTGTGCGATTGCCGCAAGCGTAAACTCATCTTGTGCGCCGCACGGGCCACGAAGCCTAAGGCGACCAAGCTTCAGGATGCGCTTGAGATGGGCGAACAGCATCTCGACGCGTTTGCGATCACAGCGTGATTGTTCGAAGGCCTCGGTCTTGGCCAGTGCGCGGGCAACGTCGCGCGCCTCTTCATAGATGCTGCGCGGAATCCTGCGGAAGGACGCCTTTGGACAGCATCGTACCTTGAGCGGGCATCCCCGACAGTCGGATGTGCTTGCGAGATAACGAAGGGTCTCGCCATCATCGATCAGCGTTCCTGTCGTGGTTAGAAGCTTGCCCGCTGGGCAGACATAAACGTCGCGCTCTTTGTCAAACCTGAAGTCTTCCCGACTGAAGGTTCCGTCATCACGCCTCGACTTGTCGATCACCGGGATGTGGGGCGCGATGTCCTTGTCTTTGACGAGCCAGTTGAGGTTCGGGCCTGAACCGTAGGCCGTATCGGCCGCGAGCCACCTGGGTTTGATATCAAATCGCTCTTCGGTGCGCTCAATCATGGTCTTCCCCGCGCCAACTTCGGCCTGGCGGATGGCGCGCGAGGCCTCCACGTCCATGATGACGCCGAACTTCACATCAATGAGATAGTTGTCGGCATAGGCAAAGAACGCCGGCCCTCGCATCGCGCCGGTCCATTGCGCGGCAGGATCGGATGGCGAGACGAACTTCGGCGTGACATCACTCGCCGCACCGAAAGCCGCATCATCAAGTGTTGCCAGATATTCCTTCACGGCCCGGCTCGCCGTCTCGGGATCACATCTCTTTTGCCATTCTGAGCCCGGGGTTGAGCGCTGCTTGTTGGCGTCAGCCGCAATCAGGCTCGCATCCACCGCAAACCCTTCTCCGCCAACGAGATCGGCTGCGATACAGGCCTCGACCACACGCTCAAATACCTGGCGAAAGATGCCGCTGTCGCGGAAGCGTTCATTGCGTGCACGCGAGAATGCCGAATGATCAGGGATCTTGTGCTCAATGCCCAGCTTGCAGAACCAGCGATAGGCGAGGTTCACATGCAGTTCGCGACACAGTAACCGCTCGGATCGCAACGCAAAGACATAACCGATGATCAGCATCCGGATCATAAGTACCGGATCAACCGACGGCCGGCCGAGGGCTGGATAGTGCGGTGCGAGCTCTGCGTGCACCCACGATAGATCGAGAACGGCGTCGATATTGCGCACCAGATGATCATCAGGAACCGCCTCATCGAGGCGGAACTCATAGAATAAAGGACCATGGTCGTTGTTCTGGCGTCCCATCATTGCTCGCCTCCGACACAAAATGTCGTCAGAAGACGGAATCACTGTTCGCCAAAGCCTTCAAATCACTTCTGCAACAAAATCGGACCACAGATGGGGTAATCGGCCGGCAGCTTGTGGATAGCTGAAGATTTTGGGTGCTGCGCTTCAGGCTGATGGTGAAACGAGGTCCGTGGTCACGGCCTCAAGCATCAGAAGGAGAAGCGTGAGCCATGGACCATTTTGCTGGACTAGACGTGTCAGTCAAGGAGACGAGCGTCTGCATTGTGGATGACACAGGTAGGATCGTTCGGGAAGTAAGGGTGGCAAGCGAACCCGAGGCACTAGTGCCAGTGCTGACAAACCCCGCCTACCACTTCAAGCGGATTGGATTGGAAGCCGGGCCACTGTCGCAATGGCTGTTCAGCGCTTTCGCCGAAGCTAGCTTGCCGGCGATCTGCGTCGAGACGCGGCATATGCGGGCGGTGTTGAAGGCGCAGATCAACAAGACCGACCGCAACGATGCGCGCGGCATGGCGCGGATGATGCGGGCGGGGCTTTATCGCCCGGTGCATGTGAAGACTTTGCGCAGTCAGAAACTGCGAATGCTGCTGACCCATCGCAAGCTGCTGCAGTCGAAGGCCATCGCCATCGACAACGACCTGCGCGGTACATTGCGTAACTTTGGCCTCAAGGTGGGTGTGGTGGGAACGGTGAAGTTCGAGGCACGTATCAAGGAGCTAGTCGAGAATGTCCCTGACCTGGCCGTTCTGGTCGAGCCGCTACTCATTGTCCGGCGGGTGCTGCGCGCGCAGATCGGTATCCTGCATCGTCGCTTGCTGGTCATCGTGCGGGAAGATGACGTCTGCCGGCGCCTGATGACGGTCCCCGGTGTCGGGCCGGTGGTGGCGCTGACCTATCGCGCCACCGTCGACGTGCCGGCGCGCTTTCGTAGGTCCAAGGCGGTCGGGGCGGTGTTCGGACTGACGCCCTCCAAGTACCAATCGGGCGAGATCAACCGAACTGGCGCAATATCACGGTGCGGCGACGAGATGATGCGGGTCATGCTCTACGAAGCAGCCCAGATCGTGCTGACCCGAACCAACAAATGGTCATGGCTTAAGGCCTGGGCGATGCAGATCGCCAGGCACCGCGGGATGAAGAAGGCGATCGTGGCCTTGGCACGCCGCCTCGCTGTGATCATGCACCGCATATGGGTTGACGGCACCGAGTTTCGATGGACCCGGGAGGCCGCAGCAGCATAAAAACCGTTCAGGATCAATTACGATAGGAGAACACTCGAGCTCCACCGAGCGGTGGAAAGATGTCCCTTGCGGGACGATGGATGAGGTGAGTTCGTATGTCCGCTTGGACCTACTGTCACTCAGACGGCAAGGCCGCCCCAAAGATTGTTCCGCCTCGTCTTCGAATCCCATGATGGAAGGGCCTTGGTGCCGATTCCGAAGAGAAGCACGAGCCCGTGAGCGACATCGACACCGCAGAGGTGGATGGTCTGAAAGCGCTTGACCCCAACCGGCCGATTAGAGAAGCGGACATTGGGCGGCGTTGCCGCCGCTGTCTCCAGCGGCCGGATTATGAGTCCACGCCCTAACACTACTTTGGCAGATTCATTCATACGGCGGCTCGGTGCCAATCCATCTTCTGCAGTGCGGGCAGCGCTGAGGTGGCAATCGACCGATGATCTCGACGATGGCGTGACGCACGGCCGGTAAGCTTGGTTGGGGCGGTGGCCCGTTGATTCTTTTTTTCTCGCTTCGCTTTTGCGAGGCGGCGATGCTGGAGGAAGGCATAAGCGATCATCGTCATGAGCGCGTGACGATGAAGGCCTTGCCAGGATCGTCCCTCGAAGTGGTCGAGGCCGAGTTCCTCTTTCAGTTGCTGATGGGCCTGTTCGCAGATCCATCGCGCCTTGATCGTGGCAGCTAATGTGCGCAGGCCTGTTTTTGCCGATAGATTGGCCAGATAGTATTTCTTCTCTCCCGACATCCGCTGTTCGCCGATCAGCCAGGCCTCTTCGCCCGGCATGTGTTGTTGACCCATGTCCCTGATCCGCTGCGGAGGGCCGTCGGCGGTACGCACACGGACGGCGGCAAAGCGAGCTTTCAGCGGGCCCTTCGTGCCGTTTCGCCAGCTCACCGTTTGCCACTTGGCTTCGGCCAGCATGTCTTCGGCTGGCACGGACAGAATATCCGGGATGTGCCGCATACGGGGACGGCCGCGCGCGGCTTTTGGCCAGATAAGCTTCACCCCAACAGGGTAGACCTTGAGGTGACGCGGGATGCCAACCGCCCAGGCAAGGCTGCGAGCTGTGAGCGCCTGGCGGAACGGTGCGCTCAGTCCATAGCCGGCATCCGCCAGCACACAGCCGAAGCGCACACCGGCCGCCATCATGCGATCGATCTCGGCCAGAGCAATCTCCGGTTTTGTTCGTGCAGTTCGACGTTCGACCGGAACGCCCGCGCGTGCCAAACGCGCCGGATCGCTCGTCCAGTTATCGGGAAGGAACAGGCGTAGCGCTACCATCACCGGCACTTCGCCTCGCGCAAGCGTCAGCGACACCAGCGTTTGGCAGTTGGCGGTCTTGCCCAAGGCCGAAGCGTATTGCGGAGCGACACCGACCGAGTGCGTGCCCTTCTTCGGCATCGCCGTGTCGTCGATCACCAGCACGGCATCGTTGCCGCCGACGAGCCTGTCGGCCTGAACCAGCAACTCCGCCTCCAACGGCGCCGCATCCCAGACGCCAGCAGCAACGAAATGATGCAACTGATCATAATCGCCAGGTGCAAACCGTTCCGCCATCGGCTGAACGCTCTTGCGATCGCCGGGACCAATAAGTCCCGCCACGTATAATGGACACATCAGGCGTCGTGCCTTGTGACCCAGCTTCTCGAGAAACGGAGACAGCCAAGTCCGTAATTCCGCATTCCAATTCTCGATCCGCGCCATGATCGTCACTCCGATTCAGTCGAACCGAAGCTCAAACCTAAATCCTTAACGCTTTATTAATCTGCCAAAGTAGTGCTAGCACTACTTTGGCAGATTCATTCATACGGCGGCTCGGTGCCAATCCATCTTCTGCAGTGCGGGCAGCGCTGAGGTGGCAATCGACCGATGATCTCGACGATGGCGTGACGCACGGCCGGTAAGCTTGGTTGGGGCGGTGGCCCGTTGATTCTTTTTTTCCCGCTTCGCTTTTGCGAGGCGGCGATGCTGGAGGAAGGCATAAGCGATCATCGTCATGAGCGCGTGACGATGAAGGCCTTGCCAGGATCGTCCCTCGAAGTGGTCGAGGCCGAGTTCCTCTTTCAGTTGCTGATGGGCCTGTTCGCAGATCCATCGCGCCTTGATCGTGGCAGCTAATGTGCGCAGGCCTGTTTTTGCCGATAGATTGGCCAGATAGTATTTCTTCTCTCCCGACATCCGCTGTTCGCCGATCAGCCAGGCCTCTTCGCCCGGCATGTGTTGTTGACCCATGTCCCTGATCCGCTGCGGAGGGCCGTCGGCGGTACGCACACGGACGGCGGCAAAGCGAGCTTTCAGCGGGCCCTTCGTGCCGTTTCGCCAGCTCACCGTTTGCCACTTGGCTTCGGCCAGCATGTCTTCGGCTGGCACGGACAGAATATCCGGGATGTGCCGCATACGGGGACGGCCGCGCGCGGCTTTTGGCCAGATAAGCTTCACCCCAACAGGGTAGACCTTGAGGTGACGCGGGATGCCAACCGCCCAGGCAAGGCTGCGAGCTGTGAGCGCCTGGCGGAACGGTGCGCTCAGTCCATAGCCGGCATCCGCCAGCACACAGCCGAAGCGCACACCGGCCGCCATCATGCGATCGATCTCGGCCAGAGCAATCTCCGGTTTTGTTCGTGCAGTTCGACGTTCGACCGGAACGCCCGCGCGTGCCAAACGCGCCGGATCGCTCGTCCAGTTATCGGGAAGGAACAGGCGTAGCGCTACCATCACCGGCACTTCGCCTCGCGCAAGCGTCAGCGACACCAGCGTTTGGCAGTTGGCGGTCTTGCCCAAGGCCGAAGCGTATTGCGGAGCGACACCGACCGAGTGCGTGCCCTTCTTCGGCATCGCCGTGTCGTCGATCACCAGCACGGCATCGTTGCCGCCGACGAGCCTGTCGGCCTGAACCAGCAACTCCGCCTCCAACGGCGCCGCATCCCAGACGCCAGCAGCAACGAAATGATGCAACTGATCATAATCGCCAGGTGCAAACCGTTCCGCCATCGGCTGAACGCTCTTGCGATCGCCGGGACCAATAAGTCCCGCCACGTATAATGGACACATCAGGCGTCGTGCCTTGTGACCCAGCTTCTCGAGAAACGGAGACAGCCAAGTCCGTAATTCCGCATTCCAATTCTCGATCCGCGCCATGATCGTCACTCCGATTCAGTCGAACCGAAGCTCAAACCTAAATCCTTAACGCTTTATTAATCTGCCAAAGTAGTGCTAATTAAGTCCCAGGCGCGAAGGATTTGGGCGCCGGACTGACCACTTGCCCGCCGTTCGGCGTGACACGCAGCACGGCAAGACCGCGCTCATTGATGCCGTCGGCGCGGAAGCGGAATACGCCGTCGATGCCGGCAAAGCCCGAAGAATTGGTCAGCACCTGTTCGCTGAAGCGCTGCGCGCCTTGAGTCTTGACCAGCGCGGCGACCAGCGCCACTGCGTCATAGGCGAGCGTCGCCGTGCGCACCGGGTCCTGCCCGTAACGGGCGCGGTAGCGGCCCGAGAAATTGCGGAAGCCGGCCGGATCGGGCGCCGGATAGAGGCCGCCGTCGAGCGCCTTGTCGGAATAAATGCGCTGGTCGTCGGCCCACAGGCCGGTGCCGAGCAATTGCTCGCGCTTCAAGTTGACGCCAGCGCCGGTGAGCGCCTGCACCACCTGCGGCACCGCGTCGGCGCCGTCCGGAATGAAAATCGAATCGACGTGCGTCGCGGCCTGCGCCACGCGCCGCGCCGGCTCGGCCATCCTGTTCGGATCGAGCGGGTATTTTTCCAGAGCCAGGATACGGCCGCCGCGCCGCGCCACTTCCTGCTGGAACGCCGCCTCCACCACCGCGCCATAGGCGCTGTCCGGCAACATTGCGGCGAATGAGCGCTTGCCGCGCGCGACCGCGAATTCGACGATGCGCTTGACGTCGGTCTCCGGCAGGAAACTCAGCAGGTAAACGCCGCGCGTGGCGACACTGACGTCGGTCGAGAATGCGATCACCGGAATGCCGCGCTGGCGCGCGACCGAACCGACCGCCTTCACCGCTTCCGCGAATAACGGGCCGATGATGATTTCGGCACCCTCGTTGATCGCCTGCTGCGCGCCGGCTTGCGCGCCCTGCGGCGTGCCGCCGTCGTCCTTCACCAACAACTGGATGTTCGGATTCTTGAATTCGGCGAGCGCCAGATCGGCGGCGTTTTTCATCGACTGCGCGGCAACGCCGGCATTGCCCTGCGCCGACAGCGGCAGGATCAGGCCGACGCGGACCTGCCCCGCGCCGAGCGTGGAAGCGGGCGCCTGCGCGCCCGATTGCCCCGGCGGCGTGTTGCTGAAGAATTCCGAATTGTTGCCGGCACAGGCGGTGAGTACGGCGGCCGCGGCGGCCACGCCCAGCACGGCGCACAGCCGTCGACGCCCACGCGACGGCGGTCCTTTCCCTACCCGCCACTTCCGCACCATGGTGGCTCCTCACGCAACAGTTCTGTGTCAGTCCTACCGATTATCGGCGATTTTGTCCTGCAAAAGTTAAGGCCGTGAAAAAGAAAGGGAATCTGCCACGATGACGCGCCTAGGGCAGCCGTCTAAAGTAGCCGACATGGCCAAAGACAGCAAAATCGCAGGCGCCGCCAGGCCACGCCGCTATGGGCTGGGCGCCGCGAGCATCGACGCCCCGCCGCTGCCCGCCGGCCTCTATCTGGTCGCAACGCCGATCGGCAACCTGCGCGATATCAGCCTGCGCGCGCTCGAGACGCTTGCCGCCGCCGACGTGATCGCCTGCGAGGACAGCCGCGTCACCCGCAAGCTCACGGAACACTATGGAATTGCTACACCGCTCACGCCCTATCATGAACACAATGCCGCCGAAGCGCGGCCGAAGTTGCTCGCGCGTCTGGTCGACGGGCAAGCGGTGGCGCTGGTTTCCGATGCCGGTACGCCGCTGATTTCCGATCCTGGCTACAAGCTGGTGCGGGCGGCGAGCGAGGCCGGTCACACCGTGATCGCGGTGCCGGGCGCGTCCGCGGTGTTGACCGCGCTCGGCGTTGCCGGCCTGCCGACCGACCGTTTCTTCTTCGAGGGGTTCCTGCCGCCCAAGCAGGCAGCGCGGCAAAAGCGCATCGCGCAGCTTGCCGCCATTCCCGCGACTTTGGTGTTATTCGAGAGCGGGCCGCGCTTGCCCGCGGCGCTGGCCGATCTCGCCGCAGGCTTAGGCGCGCGCGCGGCCGCGATCTGCCGCGAACTGACCAAGCTACACGAGGAAATCCGCCGCGACGATCTCGCCGGTCTCGCGCGCCACTATGAAAGCGGCGGCGAGACCCGCGGCGAGATCGTCATCGTGGTGGCGCCGCCCGCCGACGATTCGGCAAACGCCGACGATGTCGACGAGCTGTTACGCAGCGCGCTCATCCGCGTCTCGGTCAAGGACGCCGTCGGCGAAGTGGCGCTCGCCACCGGCCGGCCGCGCCGCGAGGTCTATCAGCGCGCGCTCGCGCTCACTGCCGGCGCAGAGGACAATGGCGATGGCGCGGCGTAACGCTACACCGCCGCCGTCCAAGCCGCCGCCGCGCCCGGAGAGACAGGCGGCATTCGGCCTCGGCATATCCGCCGAGAGCCGCGCCGCGGCATGGCTGATCGCGCACGGCTACCGCATCCTGGCGCGGCGCTGGAAAAGCCCGCTCGGTGAAATCGACATCATCGCGGCGCGGCGCCACACGCTGATCTTCGTCGAGGTGAAGGCGCGCGCGACGCTCGATGCCGCGGCGGAATCAGTGACCGAGCGGCAGAAGCAGCGTATCGCTGCGGCGGCCGAAATTTGGCTCGCCGCCAATCCGCTGCCGGCGATTCGCGATATCCGCTTCGACGCAATCCTGGTCGCGCCCGGCAAATTGCCCCGGCATATTCAGGCGGCGTTCGAGAGTTAGCAATTCTATACCTCCCCCTAAACGGGGGAGGTCGGCTCGCGAAGCGAGCCGCGCGGGGGTCCGTGTCAATTTAAACGTGACCCCACCCCGCCCGCCTTCGGCGGGCGACCCTCCCTTTTCAGGGGAGGGATAACTAAGCGCTCAGCCTTTGGAAGAACGCATCGACCTGGCCGCGGATTCGGCCAGCGACGCTGCCGAGATCGTCGGCCACCGTCTTGACCGCGCCGGCGCTCGTGCGCGTGTCCTCGGTGGCGGTGCCGACCTGACCGACCTCGTCGGCGGTTTCGACCGTCCGCTTGGCAGCGATCTCGACGCTGCGCGCGATTTCCGCCGTGGCGGCGCCCTGCTCGGTGACCGCGGCGGCAATCGCGCCGCTGATGTCGCCGATTTCCCGGATGATGTGCTCGATCGCGGTAATCGCCTCGATCGAACGCACGGTGGCGCGCTGCATGCCGGCGATCTGGGCGGTGATTTCCTCGGTGGCGCGGCTGGTCTGCCCGGCCAAGGCCTTGACCTCGCCGGCCACGACGGCGAAGCCGCGCCCGGCCTCGCCGGCGCGGGCCGCTTCGATCGTCGCGTTGAGCGCCAACAGGTTGGTCTGCTCGGCGATGTCGGTGATCAGCTTGACCACGTCGCCGATGCGCGCCGCCGCTTCGTCCAATTCCTTGACGGCGATATTGGTGCGCCCGGCCTCGTTTACCGCCTTGGTGGCGATGGCATTCGACTGCGCCACCTGGCGGTCGATTTCGTTCACGGACGCGGACAATTCGTCGGCGGCGGAGGCGATGTCGCGCACATTCGAAGAGGCCTCCGACGAGGCCGCCGCGGCGCTGCCGGTCTTAGCCGACGCTTCGTCGGCGGAAGCCGCGAGCTGGCTCGACGCTTGCAGCATCTGGTCGGAGATGCGGCCAAGCTCGGCCAGCGTCGCTTCCACTTCGGCAGAGAAGCGCGCGATCTCGCCCGTCATTTTTGCCTGGCGCTGCGTGCGGGTCTCGGCGTCGCCGCGTACCGTTCGGTTGAGTTCTTCGTTATTGCGCATGGCGCGCTGGAATACGGCGATCGCGCGGGCAAGCGCACCGATTTCGTCGCTGCGCTCGTTGAACGGAATCGCAATCGAAGCGTCGCCGCCGGCGACCTGTTCGGTGGCGCGGGCGAGTTCGCCGAGCGGGGTGGCAATACGACGCACGACGAGGATGGTGCCAGTGATCGCGACGACCAGCATGACGACGAACGCCGTGGTCAACCAGCCCGGCGCGTGCCATTCCTCAGCAACCTCCACCGCACCGGCGGCGATAGCCGTCAGAGCGAAGGTCGCATAGAGCTTGGTCGCGATCGAAAGCTTCGGCAAAATCAACAGCTGCCCCCGCCCTTGAAATATGGGTCTGTGAGGCGGCTATACTGTCGATAATACGTTAACGGTCTATTTTCCTTGGGCTTCCAGTCGCCAAAAGGTTGTAAATAGGTCCCAGAACAGGTCGCCATGAGCTTGAAAATCGCGGTTCAAATGGATCCGATCCAGCGGATCAACATCAAGGGCGATTCGACCTTCGCCCTGCTCTTGGAGGCGCAAAGGCGCGGCCACGCGCTTTCCTACTACACCACCGACCGGCTGGCGCTGCTCAATGGCCTCCTGTTCGCCACGGTCGAACCTTTAAGCGTGCGCGACCAGGCCGGCAACCATTTCACCTTGGGCGAGCCGAAGCGGGTGAAGCTCGCCGAATTCGACGTAATCCTGCTGCGCCAGGATCCGCCTTTCGACCTCGCTTATGTGACCACCACGCATTTCCTCGAGCGCATCCATCCCAAGACCTTGGTTGTCAACGACCCGGCGCATGTGCGCAACGCGCCGGAGAAGATGATGGTCACCGAATTTCCCGACCTGATGCCGCCGACGCTGGTTACGCGCGACCTCGCCGAGATCAAATCGTTCCGCGCCGAGCACGGCGACATCGTCATGAAGCCGCTCTACGGCCACGGCGGCGGCGCCGTCTTCCGAATTACGCGCGACGACCTCAATTTCGGCTCGCTCTACGACATGTTCTCCGTCACCTTCCGCGAACAATGGGTGGTGCAGAAATTCCTGCCCGCGGTGAAGCAAGGCGACAAGCGTATCCTCTTGGTCGACGGCGAGTTCGCCGGCGCGGTCAACCGCATTCCGGCCAGCGATGATCTGCGCTCCAACATGGTGCGTGGCGGCGCTCCGGCGGCAACCGATTTGACCAAGCGCGAGCAGGAAATCATCAAGCGTCTCGGACCGCCGCTGCGCGAGCGGGGACTCTTGTTCGCCGGCATCGACGTGATCGGCGATCAGTTGACCGAGATCAACGTGACCTCGCCGACAGGTATCCGCGCGGTGAAAAATCTCGGCGGTCCGGACGCCGCGGCGCTGATCTGGGACAAGATCGAGGCGAAACGGACGCTCTAATGCGCCGCGGCGGCGGCGCGATCGATATCGAAGCCTTCGATTGAGAATACGAGCCGTTGGCGGCCGAGCTGCACGTGCTGCACCTGCCAGATCAGCTCCTCGACCTCGACCTCGGCGCCGGCGGCTTCGGCCTCGAGCCGCGCCAGCCGCGCTTGGCGGAGATCGGCTTCCATCGCTTTGCGGTCGATCATGGCGGCATCCTCCCTCAGGTTACCGCCCATCCTAGCCGAGTCGTTTTGTTCTGCAAATGTTCTTGACGGATACAACCTGTGCGTTAATCTGGCGTGCAATCGGGTGGCAGGCACTCCCATGGTTGAGCGCATTTCAACGGTCGCCTTCGAGGGCATCGAGGCCCGCGCCGTCGACGTTCAGGTGCAGGTCGCGCCGGGGCTGCCCGCCTTCAATATCGTCGGCTTGCCCGACAAGGCGGTGTCGGAGGCCAAGGAGCGCGTGCGCGCGGCGCTGGTCGCCTCCGGCCTGGCGCTGCCGGCGCGCCGCATCACCATCAATCTCGCGCCTGCCGATCTGCCCAAGGAAGGGAGCCATTACGACCTGCCGATCGCGCTCGGGCTGATGGCCGCGATCGGCGCCATTCCGCAGGACGCGATTTCTGGCTTCACCGTGCTGGGCGAACTCGGGCTCGATGGCGGCATCGCGCCTGTCGCCGGCGTGCTGCCGGCCGCGATCGGCGCCAACGCGCGCGGGCAAGGGCTGATCTGCCCGGCCGCCTGCGGGCCGGAAGCAGCTGGGCCTCGCCGGAGATCGACATCGTTGCCGCGCAGTCGCTGATCCAGCTTGCCAATCATTTCAAGGGCACGCAGGTGCTCACCCGTCCGCAGCCCAAGATCCGCGAGCTCGATGGCGTGCCGCTCGATCTTGCCGACATCAAGGGCCAGGAGAGCGCCAAGCGCGCGCTCGAAGTCGCCGCCGCCGGAGGACATAACCTGCTGATGATCGGCCCGCCCGGTGCCGGCAAGTCGATGCTGGCGGCGCGGCTGCCCTCGATCCTGCCGCCGCTCTTGCCGGCCGAACTGCTCGGCATTAGGTAGCAAACTCATGAGTTTGCTACCTAATGCCGGAACTGCTCGAAGTGTCGATGATCGCCTCCGTCGCCGGCGAGATCGAAGGCGGCGCGCTCACAAACCGGCGGCCGTTCCGTAGCCCACATCATTCCGCGTCGATGCCGGCGTTGGTCGGCGGCGGCCTGCGTGCGCGGCCGGGCGAGATTTCGCTCGCCCATAACGGCGTACTGTTCCTCGACGAGATGCCGGAATTCTCCGCCCAAGTGCTCGATTCACTGCGCCAGCCGCTGGAAAGCGGCGACGTCGCCATCGCACGCGTCAATCACCGCATCACCTATCCGGCGCGTTTCATGCTGGTCGCGGCGATGAACCCGTGCCGCTGCGGGCGCGCCAACGATCCCGGCTTCGCCTGCAAGCGCGGACCGAATACACGCTGCGTCGCCGAGTACCAAAGCCGGCTGTCGGGCCCGCTGCTCGACCGCATCGACCTGCACATCGAGGTGCCCGCGGTGACCGCCGCCGATTTGATCCTGCCGCCGCCGTCGGAAGGCAGCCGTGAGGTCGCCGCCCGCGTGGCGCGCGCCCGCGACATCCAGCTTGAGCGTTACGCCGCGCTTGGCCTGGAAAACGTGCGCACCAATGCGCAGGCGCACGGCCCGGTGCTGGAACAGGTGGCGCGCGCCGATGGCAGCGGGCTCGCTTTGCTGCGCGACGCCGCCAACTCGATGCATCTGTCGGCGCGTGGTTATCACCGCGTGCTGCGCGTCGCCCGCACGCTCGCCGACCTCGACGGCGCCGAAAAAGTCGGCCGCGTGCATTTCGCGGAAGCCTTGTCCTACCGCGCGCTGGCCGACGAAGTGCGCCGGGCGGCGTGATAACGCCACGATTTTTAAACCTTAATAAACCGGTAATCGCTCGGCCTTATCCTCTCGGCAGCGGAGCCGCCAGACCGTGCCGCCCAGGAGGGCCCATGACGCGTACGCATATCGCCGCGTTGGTGGTTGTCGCCGTCGCCGTCCCCGCCGCCATCGCCGGTTCGTTCAGCGCGTCGAACGACGCGCCATGTTTCGTCGCCGGCAACACTGGCTATCGAATGTCCGACACCGCTTCCGCCAATATCACGGTCCGCATCGACAACGCGGCGGCCAAGCCCGATCTGCGCGTGCAGCTGACCGACGATGCGGCCGCCGCCGATTTCGTGCTGCTCGACGACGGCATTGCCGCCGGCGCCTGCCCGGGCGGCACCGTCAATCCAGAGCGTCCGCCTCGATCCGGCCGCCGCCAAGCCCGACCTGACGGTAGCGCTGTCGCGGGCGCCCGGTGCCTACAAGATCTACGTGCGCTCGGCCGGTTTCTCGCAACAGGACGCCGCCGCCTTGTTCGCCGCGATTTGGCACAATGCGGGCAAGACCACCGGTTCCGGACGCGAATTCGCCGCGCGCAACTGATCCGCTGCCGCCGCTTAACGCTCCTTTCACCACGTCTGCGGCCCGCCCGCGGCCGGGAGTAAAGTTGCAACGTTAAAGGCGCCAGATACCCGATCATCTGCGGGGATCCGGGCGCCAGACGATGGGATCGGAATCGCAAAACTCGATTGTGAGACAAACGCGCGACCGCACCCGCAACAAAGCAGCGCTGGTGCTGTTCGGCCGCGCCGTCGTTGCCACCATGGCGGTCGTCTCCGGCTGGCTCGGCTTCACTACCGGCATTCAACTGCAGAGCGCGAACTACGACCCCTACGCCTACGGCACCGGCGTTGGCGCGCTGTTCGCCGCCGCCTGCGCGGTCATCGCCTTCATGCTGATGCGGCAACGCGCCCATAAGGAAAAGGTGCGCATGCTGGAAGCACGCATCGACGAATTGTCCGACGAGAATTGGGAGTTGCGCGAAGTCGAGGTGAACACGCTGGAGAAGGCGCGCGATCAGGCGGAAGCCGCCAACCGCGCCAAATCGCGTTTCCTCGCCACCGTCAGCCACGAAATTCGCACGCCGCTCAACGGCATCCTCGGCATGGCCGATCTCCTGCTCGACACGCCGCTCACGCCGGAGCAGCTCACCTATGCCAAGGCGGCCAAAGCCTCGGGCGAAACCTTGCTGCCGCTGATCGAGGAGATTCTCGATTTCTCCAAGATCGAAGCCGGCAAGCTCGACCTGGAGGCACAGCCGTTCGCGCTTGCGCCGCTCATCGAAGAAACCGTCGAATTGCTGGCGCCGCGCGCGCAGGCGAAAAATATCGAGATCGCCTCGTTCGTGGACGACCGGCTGCCGGAGAGGATTGTGGGTGACGCCGCGCGGTTGCGCCAGGTGCTGCTCAATCTTGCCGGCAACGCCATCAAATTCACCGCAAACGGCGGCGTCGCGGTGATCGTCGAGCCGGCCGGCGACGAAATCCGTTTCCTGGTGCACGACACCGGCATCGGTCTCGCGCCGGAAGACCAGGCGCGCATCTTCCGCGACTTCGAGCAGGCCGACGGTTCTTCTACGCGCAAGTTCGGCGGCACCGGCCTGGGGTTGGCGATCTCCAAGCGCATCGTCGAACGCATGGACGGCGACATCGCAGTCGACAGCGAAGCGGGCAAAGGCGCGACCTTCTGCGTTACGCTGCCGCTGCTGCCGGCGGGCGGCAGCGCGACGAACTTCAGCGCGCCCGATCTTGCCGGCAAAGCGGTGCTGATCGTGGCGGCGACCGATGTCTTGTCCGCGTCGCTGGCGCGCCGGCTCGGCCGCTGGAGCGCCGCGACAACCGTCGCCACCGACGCACAAAGCGCCGGCGCCTTATTGGCAAAGCCGGACTGGCACTCGGTGCTGGTCGACTATCCGCTGGCGCGCACCATGATTGGGCACGGCGATCTGCGACGCTCTGGCGCGCGCCGCATCGTGCTGATCCGGCCGACCGAGCGGCACGAACTGCCGGCGCTCAAGGCGGCGGGTTTCACCGGCTATCTGATCAAGCCGGTGCGCGTAGCCTCGCTCGCCGCGCGGCTCACCGCGGAAGCTGCGTTCGAAGACATGCCGGCGGAAATTTCCGGCGGCGTCGCCGCTGCTCCTGCCGGCAAAGGCCTGGCGATCCTGGTCGCCGAAGACAACGAGATCAATGCGCTGCTGGCGCGCGCATTGCTGACGCGGCTCGGCCATCGCCCGACGATCGCCGGCGATGGCGAAACGGCGTTGGCGTCCTGGACCGCGGCGTGCGCGGCCGGACAGCCTTACGATCTGGTGCTGATGGATGTGCAGATGCCCGGCATGGACGGCCTGGAAGCCGCGCGCCGCATCCGCGCCGCCGAGGCGCAGGCGGGCGACCGGCCGACCCGTATTTTGGCGCTCACCGCCAACGCTCAGGCCGAAGACCGCGCCCAGTGCCTGGCCGCCGGAATGGACGGCCTGCTGGTCAAGCCGCTCGAGCGCGAGCGGCTACGCGAGGCGTTGGAGCTGGTCACCGCCCAAATTGCCGCCTGATCGGCGGTATTCCCATCTTGTCATAAATCCGTGTCCCGCCCATGCTGTAGGAGGGGGATGACACTGGGTGGCCGATTCGGTTTGCTTGAATTCCCCGTACATCGCGCCTTTTTTGCCCCGAAAAGGAGCCAAAAACCCATGGCACGCCGCGATACCCTCTTTCCGTCGCGTACCCTGTTCGAACGATTTCGCCCAGCGCCCACAGGGCCGGCCGTCCCCAGCCTGATTTCCTCGTTGCAGGCCTATGGCGGGTTGCAGGCCTGGGCCGCGCGGGCGCATCGCCCGAGCCAAAGCCTCGGCCGTCTTGGCTCGCTGGAGGTGCGGCTGGCGCAGACTGCCGCCGAGGTGCGCCAGGCGCAGAAGCTGCGCTACTGCGTTTTCTATCAAGAGGGCGCGGCCATAGCCAATCCGGGCCGGCTGTTCGCGCGCCGCGACGTCGACGCCTATGACGCGATTTGCGATCACCTGTTGGTGCTCGATCACGCCGCCAGCGACGGACAGGCTGTTAACAAGCCGGCGGTGGTCGGCACCTATCGGCTGCTGCGCCAGCCGGTGGCGGAGGAATATGGCGGCTTCTACACCGCCGGCGAATTCGACATCGGCGCCTTGATCGCGCGCCACGGCAATCTGCAATTCCTCGAGCTCGGCCGCTCTTGCGTACTGACGCCCTACCGCAACAAGCGCACGATGGAACTGCTGTGGCACGGCATCGCCGGCTATCTGCGGCAGAACCGCACCGACGTCATGTTCGGCTGCGCCAGTCTCGATGGCACCGACCCCAAGCAATTGGCGATGCCATTGTCGTTCATGCATCACTACGCGCGTGCGCCGGAAGAATGGCGGACGCGGGCGCTGCCCGAACGTTATGTCGAAATGAATCGGCTTTCGAAAGAAGCGATCGATCCGAAGGAAGCGCTGCGCGTGCTGCCGCCGCTGGTCAAAGGCTACCTGCGGTTGGGGGCCTATATCGGCGACGGCGCCGTGGTCGATCACGAGTTCGGCACCACCGACGTGCTGATCATCCTTCCGGTGTCGGCGATCAAGCAGCGCTACGTCGAACACTTCGCCGTCGGCCGCCGCGCGGCGTAGTTTTCGTCATTGCGGCGCGCACCGAAGGTGCGAACCCGGAATGACCGGAAAATTATCACAACCTTCTCAGCGACACTTCATCGACCTGGTGGCTCGCGACCTTCTTGAGAATGAGGTCGGAGCGCTGGCGCGTCGGAATGATGTTTTCGTGCAGATTGACCAGATTGATCCGCTCCCAGATCGACGACGCGGTATCGGTTGCTTCCGCATCGGACAAATTTGAATAGCGGTGGAAGTACGATTTCGGATCGCGGAACGCGGTGCTGCGCAATGTCAAAAATCGATCGACGTACCAAGCCTTGAGCACATCCTCGTCGGCGTCGAGATAGACCGAGAAATCGAAAAAGTCCGACACGAACGGGATCGCCTTGCCGTCCTTCGGCAGGCGGCCGGTCTGCAGCACGTTCAAGCCTTCGACGATGAGGATGTCCGGCCGGTCCACTTCCACCCACTGGTTCGGCGTCACGTCGTAGATCAGGTGCGAATAGACCGGCGCCCGCGCCGGCCGCCGCCCCGCCTTCACGTCCGTGAGAAAACGCAACAGCGCCGGCAGGTCGTAGCTTTCCGGAAAGCCTTTCTTCTCCATCAGACCTTCGCGCTCGAGGATCGAATTCGGATAAAGAAAGCCGTCGGTGGTGATGAGGTCGACCTTGGGCACGTTCGGCCAGCGCGCCAGCAAGGCCTGCAGCACGCGCGCGGTGGTGGATTTTCCAACCGCCACCGAGCCGGCGACGCCGATGATGAACGGCATCTTCACGTCCTCGGTGCCGAGGAAGCGTTCCTGCGCGCGGAACAGCCGCTGCGTCGCCGCCACATAGAGCGACAGCAGCCGCGACAGCGACAGGTAAATGTCCTCGACTTCCTTGATATCGAGCCGGTCGTGCAACGAACGCAGGCGCGTGACCTCACTCCGAGGTCAGCGTCATCGGCGTATCCTCGCGCAACGCCGCCCATTCCGCGCGCGAGAACGTGCGGTAGGGCGAGAGCGTTTCTTCGGTGCGCTGTTCCATCAAGCCTTCATCCGACTAGCCGCGCGAGGCCTTTTCCTGGTGGCCGGACTGCGCGGTGCGCTTTTCGAGCTCGGCCTCGACCTCGGCGAGCGTGACGCCGCGCGCTTCCAGCACGACCATGAGATGATAGAGAAGGTCGGCGGCTTCGGCGATGAGGCGCGGCTGTGTCCTCCTGCACGGCAGCCATGGCGGTTTCGAAGGCCTCTTCGCCCAGTTTCTTGGCGCAATGGGCGACGCCCTTGTCGAGCAGTGCGCGGGTATAGGATTCCTTCGCGCTCGCTTGCGCGCGCTCGTGCACCCGCTTTTCCAGATCGGCCAGTGTGAACTTGTTCATGCGCGCGTCCATAGCATCTTCGTATTTCCTAGTCATTCCGAGGCGCGGAGCTAGGCATCCAGCCGCATCGGCAGCCCGGCTTTGGCCATGTAAAGCTTGGCTTCCCGCACGCTGTGCTCGCCGAAGTGGAAGATCGAGGCGGCCAGCACCGCGGTGGCATGGCCGTCGCGGATACCTGCCACCAGATGATCGAGCGTGCCGACCCCGCCGGAGGCGATTACCGGCACGCGACACAGCGTCCGCCACAGCACTTGTGAGCGCGATGTCGAAGCCGCGCCTGGTGCCGTCGCGGTCCATGGAAGTGAGCAGGATTTCGCCGGCGCCGAGCGAGACGACCTCCTTGGCGTATTCGACCGCATCGATGCCGGTCGGCTTGCGGCCGCCGACGGTGAAGATTTCCCAGCGCGCTGGTTCGCCCGGGTTCGTCACGATCTTGGCGTCGATGGCGACGACGATGCACTGGTCGCCGAATTTCTCCGCCGCCTCCTTGACGAAGCCACGGTTGTTCACCGCCGCGGTGTTGATCGACACTTTGTCGGCGCCGCAGGTGAGCAACTTGCGGATGTCGTCGACCGTGCGCACGCCGCCGCCGACGGTGAGCGGCATGAAGCAGGCTTCCGCCGTGCGCCTCACCACGTCGTAGATGGTGTCGCGGTTCTCGTGGCTCGCCGTGATGTCGAGGAAACAAAGCTCGTCGGCGCCGGCCGCATCATAGGCGATGGCCGCCTCCACCGGATCGCCGGCATCGCGCAGGTTGACGAAATTGACGCCTTTGACGACGCGACCGTCTTTGACGTCGAGGCAGGGAATGACGCGGACTTTAAACATTCTATTCCTCTTGTCGCCGCCACGCCGATCTCGGGTTTACCCGAGATCGGTATTTTAAATTCTCAAGTCGGCTATAGCCGACTTGAGGTGCGGATCAGCTTCAGCGCTTCGGCCGCGTCGAGCCGCCCATCATAGAGCGCGCGGCCAGCGATGGCGCCTTGCAGCTTTCTTGGCGCGCGGCTCGAGCATCGCCTTGATGTCGTCGATCGAAGCAGGCCCGCCCGAGGCAATGACGGGAATCGAGATCGCCTCGGCGAGCGCGATGGTGGCGTCGAGGTTCAGTCCCTGCAACATGCCGTCGCGCGCGACGTCGGTGTAGACGATGGCGGCGACGCCGGCGTCCTCGAAGCGGCGCGCGATCTCCAGCGCCGACAATTCCGACGTCTCCGCCCAGCCCTGCACCGCCACTTTGCCGCCGCGCGCGTCGAGCCCGACCGCGATCTTGCCCGGATAGTCGCGCGCCACCTGCTTGACGAAAGGCGGATCGCGCACCGCCGCGGTGCCGATGATGACGCGGTCGATGCCTTTGTCGAGCCAGCCTTCGACCGTCGCCGTGTCGCGGATGCCGCCGCCGAGTTGCACGCAGAGCCCGACGGTCTCCAGAATCCGTTCGACCGCGGCGACGTTCATCGGCTTGCCGGCAAAGGCGCCATCGAGGTCGACGACGTGCAGATGCTTGAACCCTTGCGTCTCGAAGACCTGCGCCTGCGCCGCCGGATCGCGATGGAAGACGGTCGCGCGCGCCATGTCGCCCTGCTGCAGCCGCACGGCGAGGCCTTCCTTCAGGTCGATGGCGGGAAACAGGATCATGGCGCCCACTTCAAAAAATTCGCAATCAGCTTCAGGCCGAGCCGCTGACTCTTTTCCGGATGGAATTGCGTGCCGACCATGTTGTCACGGCCAACGATAGCCGTGAGGGGGCCGCCGTAGTCGGCCTGCGCCACCAGGTCGCTCCGCTGCGCCGGCTTGAGCTCGAAGCTGTGCACGAAATAGGCATGCAAGCCATCCGGCCCGAGCGGAATATCCTCGAGCAGCGGATGGGCTTTCATGAGATTGAGCGTGTTCCAGCCCATGTGCGGAATCTTCAGGCTCGCGTCGCTCGGCGTAATGCGGTCGACCTCGCCGGCGATCCAGCCCAGGCCCGGCGTCACCTGATACTCGCGCCCGCGCTCGGCCATCAGTTGCATGCCGACGCAAATGCCGAAAAACGGCCTGCCTTGTTTGCGCACGCTGTCGTTCAATGCGTCGATCATGCCGGGAATTTCGTCGAGGCCGCGCCGGCAATCGGCGAAAGCGCCGACGCCGGGCAGCACCACGCGGTCGGCGCGCGCGATATCATCCGGTTTGCTGGTGACCACGATGGGCTGATCGTGCCCGCTCTCGCGCGCGGCGCGCTCGAAGGCCTTCGCCGCGGAATGCAGATTGCCCGAGCCGTAATCGACGATAGCAACGCTCATCGCGGACTCTCCGGCTCCGGGAAGAGACCGATGATGGCGGGCGGCGTATCTTGGCGCACCGGCGTCATTGTGCTCGGCTCCGGCGCGGCGGGCGGCGGCGCTTCGCCGGAGCGCTTTGTCCATTCGGCGAAGAAACGGCGCTCGGCCATTTCGATATCTTCGCCGACCACAAAGCCGAGCATGGTCCAGCGCCGCCAAGCGAGTTTGCGGCGCCGGAGGGTCGATGCCTCGAAGCCAAACAGCAAAGCGAGCAAAAGCCCGGCGACGAATTGCACGATCGAGCCCGCGCCGATGAGCCGCAAGCCGACGGCGAGCACGACGCTGACCAAAACGTAGAGTGCGAAGGCCAGCCACAGCCGCCGCCACAGCAGCCAGAACGGCGTCAGCAGGAAAGCCCAGACATGGAATCCGTCGCGCACGAACACGAAGCGCTCTGGAGCGCTCGCGGTTTCGCCTTGGCGTAGCGGCGGTGCGTGCACGGTGTAAGTGGGCATCGGTGTTTCTCTTCACCCTCCCCCTTGTGGGGAGGGTCGCTTGCCGAGCGTTGGCGAAGCAAGCGGGGTGGGGGTCCTAGTTACCGAACTTTCATTATCGCGAACTCTCAATGACCCCCACCCGCTCGCGACCCGAGGTCGCTCGCCGCCGTCCCCACAAGGGGGAGGGCAAAGCATCTCACCCGCCCAGCGAACCCTTAGTCGACGGCACTTCGTCCTTGGCGCGCGGATCGATCGCCACCGCGGCGCGCAACGCGCGCGCCAAGCCCTTGAAGCAGGACTCGGCAATATGGTGATCGTTGGTGCCATATAAAGTCTCGGCGTGCAGCGTGACGCCAGCGTTCATGGCGAAGGCCTGGAACCATTCCTGCACCAGTTCAGTGTCGAATTGGCCGACCTTGTCGCGCACGAACTCCGCCTTGAACACGAGGAACGGCCGGCCGGAAATGTCGAGCGCGACGCGGGTCAACGCCTCGTCCATCGGCACATGCACGTCGGCATAGCGGGTGATGCCCTTCATGTCGCCGAGCGCCTGCTTCACCGCTTGGCCGAGCGCGATGCCGACGTCCTCGGTGGTGTGGTGGTGATCGATGTGCAGGTCGCCCTTGGCCTTGACCGTGATGTCGATGCGCGAGTGCCGCGCCAACAGGTCGAGCATGTGGTCGAGGAAGCCGATGCCGGTCGCGACCGACGAGCGGCCGGCTCCGTCGAGATCGACCTCGACCTCGACGTCGGTTTCCTTGGTCTTGCGCTTCACGGCGGCTTTGCGCATGTCGAATATCCTTTATTCGCGCGCCTTTTATCAGGGGTTGCCGGGATTCGCCACCTCGCTTGCGCCCGGTTTGCAAACGCACCGCGACATGCCTAGATGACCCGAATTGCAGGGGTTAACGCGTATGTCTTCCAGTGAATCGCCCGCAAGCCCTCTTTGGCACGGCACCACCATCCTCACCGTCCGCAAGGGCGGCACGGTCGTCATCGGCGGCGACGGCCAGGTCACGGTCGGGCAAACCATCATCAAATCCAACGCCAAGAAGGTCCGTAAGCTCGGCAAAGGCGACGTCATCGGCGGCTTCGCCGGCGCCACCGCCGATGCGTTTACCTTGTTCGAAAGATTGGAGGCGAAGCTCGAGCAGTATCCCGGCCAGCTGCTGCGTGCCGCGGTCGAGCTCGCCAAGGACTGGCGCACCGACCGCTACTTGCGCCGGCTCGAAGCCATGATGATCGTCGCCGACAGCAAGGTTTCGCTGGTGCTGACCGGCACCGGCGACGTGCTGGAGCCGGAGGCGGGCGTCGCCGGCATCGGCTCCGGCGGCAACTACGCGCTTGCCGCGGCGCGCGCATTGCTCGACGGTCCGCTCGACGCCGAGGCGATCGTCAAGAAGTCGCTCGACATCGCCGCCGACATCTGCGTCTACACCAACCGCAACGTCACCATCGAGTCGCTGAAATAGTAGAGTGCCCCGTTGACCGACTTCTCCCCTCGCGAAATCGTTTCCGAACTCGACCGCTACATCGTCGGCCAGCACGACGCCAAGCGCGCGGTCGCCATCGCCTTGCGCAACCGCTGGCGCCGCCTGCAGCTCGACGACAAGCTGCGCGAGGAGGTGCTGCCCAAGAACATTCTGATGATCGGGCCGACCGGCGTCGGCAAGACCGAGATTTCGCGGCGGCTGGCGCGGCTCGCCGGCGCGCCGTTCCTGAAAGTGGAAGCCACCAAGTTCACCGAGGTCGGCTATGTCGGCCGCGATGTCGAGCAGATCGTGCGCGACCTGGTCGAGATTTCCATCGCGCTGACCCGCGAGAGAAAGCGGAAAGACGTGCAGGCGCGCGCCGAACTCGCCGCCGAAGAGCGCGTTCTCGACGCGCTGGTCGGACCGGGCTCCGGCCCCGGCACGCGCGAGAGCTTCCGTAAAAAACTGCGCGCCGGCGAATTGAACGACAAGGAAATCGAGATCGAGGTGCAGGCAGGCTCCGGCGGCATGCCGATGTTCGAAATCCCCGGCATGCCCGGCGCGCAGATGGGCGCCATCAATCTCGGCGACATTTTCGGCAAGATGGGCGGCAAGACCAAAACGCGCAAGGTCACCGTGCTGGATTCGCACGACATCCTGGTCAACGAGGAATCCGACAAGCTGCTCGACAGCGAGCAGCTCGTCCAGGAATCGATCAAGGCGGTGGAGCAGAACGGTATCGTATTCCTCGACGAGATCGACAAGATCGCCGGTCGCGAGGGCCGCATGGGTGCCGACGTGTCGCGCGAAGGCGTGCAGCGCGACCTGTTGCCGCTGATCGAGGGCACCACCGTCAACACCAAGCATGGGCCGGTGAAGACCGACCATGTGCTGTTCATCGCCTCCGGCGCGTTCCACATCTCCAAGCCGTCGGATCTGTTGCCGGAGCTGCAAGGCCGGCTGCCGATCCGCGTCGAGCTAAACGCGCTGTCGCGCGACGACATGCGCCGCATCCTGACCGAACCGGAAGCATCGTTGATCAAGCAATATGTAGCGCTGCTGAAGACCGAAGGCGTCACGCTCGATTTTTCCGAAGACGCGATCGACGCCATCGCTGACATCGCCGTGGCCGTGAATTCCACCATCGAGAACATCGGCGCGCGGCGTTTGCAGACGGTAATGGAGCGCGTGCTCGACGAAATCTCCTTTGCCGCCACCGACCGCTCCGGCGAGACGATCAAGATCGACGCCGCTTACGTGCAGAAGCACATCGGCGATCTGGCCAAGAACGCGGACCTGAGCCGCTTTATTCTATAGGGTTCTTCGTGCCCCAGATTGGGTGCTATTTCTTGGCCGTCATACAATCCATGACGAACTTGGCGCGCTGATCCATCGGAATGTTCCGATCCGCCGCTTGCTTTTCGCAGACGTGCATTTTTTTCTGTTCTTCAGGCGACATCATCTTCTGCGGTGCGGTCGGCTTCATCGGCGTTTGTGCAAACGCCGGCGCGCCAAGGAACACGAATGCCATTGCCAGAACAATCGCACGTGGCACGACGACGCCTCCCTAGACTGGTCGATCTTCAGCCTACTTCGTTTTGTGGTGCTTGTCGCGATGCGGCGCAGGCTCGGTCACCGCGACCGGATCGGAGGCCGGAAAGGTTTCTTCCAAGCCCTCCTCAAGCTCGCGCTCGAGCACTTTCTTGTCGGATTCCTGCGCTTTGCCGGGGGACTTCGTTTTGTTGGACATCTGCTGCTCCCTCACACGCTGCACCAACGCCGATCAGGCTAGTGCCCCGCTTCCGAAGTTCGTGAAACATTGCGGCACTTTCTGACACGAACTTCGGGGGCAAAGGGCACTAGCAAGCATATGTTATAGTGCCGCTTATCGAGTTGAAGTTCCTGGATGAGCTGCGACGAGTGCTGCAGGAACTTCAAATCGGCGGCACTAGGCGCGTTCGCCGCACCCGCACATAAAGCGCGCCTTCGCCGCCATGCGCGATATGTGCATCCTCGAAACCGACCACAAGCGAGCGGAATTCCGGCAGGCCGAGCCACTGTGGCACTTGCCGGCGCAGGACGCCGGTCTCTCCGCCACGGCCCTTGCCGGTAATTACCAATACTAATCGGGCGTCGCGCTCGTGCGCGTTGCGCAGGAACCGCAGCAGCGTCGAATGTGCTTGCGCCTGCGTCAGCCCGTGCAGATCGAGGCGGGCGTCGATCGCGTCCTTGCCGCGCGCGACGCGCTGGCGCAGGCGGCGGCCGAGCGGCGCCAAAGGCGGCGGCGCCGGCTTTGCCGGCGCGAACGGCGGCATCGGCGCGGTTTTTGCGAGCGGCGCCGACGCAGGCATTGGCGCGATCGCGTCATCGCCCACGTCGAAATGGGCGCTGGCGTGCAACGGCTCGATCGCTTTGGTGAAAGTGGTCCAAAGCACGCGCTCTTCGTAGGAGAGAACGCGGCGCCGGCTGCCGGAGCTCATCGCTTCCGCTTGGGCAGCGCCGACGTCGTGATCAACTCGTCGTCCGCCACGAGGTCCTGCGGGCGCGGCTTTGGCAGTGGGATGCCTGCGATCAGTTCCGGCTTGGTCCCGTCCACCGCGACGCCCCGCGGCACCAGCATGACGAACTTGCCGAACTGCTTGATGCGGCCGGCGATGTGGGGGACATCCTCGCCGTGGCCGAAATAGATATCGGCGCGCGCCGGCCCGCGGATGGCGGAGCCGGTATCCTGTGCGAACATCAGATGCTGGAAGGTGTCCTTCGGCAGGTCGCTGGTGATCGGGAACTTGGCGTCGATCCAGATCGGCGTGCCGTAAACGTGCATCGAGGGATCGACCGCGAGCGACCGCCCCGGCGTCAGCGGAATGCCTTGCGCGCCGAGCGGCTCGTCGTTGGGCTTGAGCTGTGTCTCGGAGAAGAACACGAAGGAGCGGTTCTTTTCGCGCAGCGCTTTGCCCTCGTCGGGATTGGCTTCCATGTATTCCCGGATCTTGTCCATCGACATGTCTTCGGGCGTGCACAGGCCCGCGTCGATCATGAGGCGGCCGACCGGCGTATACGGCTTGCCATTGCTGGCGATGTAATTGAGCCGCAGCAATTCGCCGTCATCGAGCTTGACGCGGGTCGAGCCCTGGATCTGCGCGAAGAAGGCATCCACCGGGTTTTTGATCCAGCAGATCTCCAGCCCCTTGCCGGCCAGCGCACCTTTATCGATCTCTGCGCGGTCGTATTGCGAGAACACCGTGCTCTTTTTTCCCGCAAGTCTCGCCGGAACGCGGTAGATCGGGACTGTGTAGTCTCCGGTCTTGACGCGCGAGCCGGTGACTTCGGCTTCGTAATAGCCGGTGAAGAAACCGTCCGCGCCGGTGTAATAGCCGTAGGTGTGGACTTCGGGCAGGATGCGCACCGGCTTGAAATTGTCCTCGAAGAAGACGCGCGCCTGCTCGCGGTCGAGCGGCCCTGCGGCGCTGGCGCGTTCGCAGACTTTGTAGAGCGCGCCATAGATCGGCCGCGCCGCGCGCTGCGCCTTGGTGCCCTGCAGAATGGCGCCACAGCTTTTCATAAATGTTGCGAAAGCTACGGCGTGGTCGTCGGCTTTCCAGCCGTCGAGCTTGGCGAAGCTGAGGGGTTCGACCTGCGCGTTGCGGAATTTCATCTCAAGCGCCGATGCCGATCCGCACGCCGCGATCAGAGAGAGCGTCAAACCGATCTGTGCGCGGAATGCGAAGGCCGCCATGCGGTCATTGTCCGGCTTCGGTTGCGACCAGCTTCCAGTTCGGATCGCGCGACGACAGATCGCGGGCGAAGGTCCAGACGTCGGTGACGTCGGTGATCTTCTCCGCGTTGCCGTCGGTCACGTTGCCATCCTTGTCGCGCGTCGCCGTTATCAGTTTCGACTGGAACCGCACGGTCAGTTGCGCGGTGCGCGCGCGCAGCTCGGCCGCGGCAACTTCGGCATTGTCGATAGAAACGAAACGGTTCTCCACCGTCTCGCCGCGCTTCTCGCGCTCGGAGATGGCGGTCTCGAAGCCATCGTAGACTTCGCGCGACAGCAAATTCTTCAGGGTACGGCGATCGCCGGCGGCAAAGGCGTTGACGATCATCTCATAGGCCGCGCGCGCGCCGGCGAGGAAGTGCTTGGCATCGAAATTGGGATCGGCGCCAATGATCGTATCGAGGCCGGCCGCGAGCGGCGTGCCCACTTCGGCGATGCCTTTCCAGCGTTCGCCCGGCGCCACCGGTTCGGCCGGCGCCGGCGCGGCTGCTTCCGGCATGCGATTGGGCAGAGCGACGACATTCTCAGTCGCCGGACGCGCCGGCTCGCGCGCCGCGTAAGGATCGTACGGCGGCCGCTCCCGGCCGGTCCGCTGACCGAGCACGCTGCGCAGGCGCAGGAAAATGAAGACCGCCAGCGCCAGGAATATGATGGTGTAGATATCGAACACGTCTCGCATGCTTTCGGTAACCGTAACGGCAGGTCGGGCCGTAGCCAAATCGACGCCATGGCAGCAGGGGCAACCACTACTATCTATGCCGGTGGCCGCGCCAATCCATAGGCCTAACGCCGATATTCGGCGCAATTGTGCTTCGCGAACAAAGCTTAAACGATCGGGACGCCGACGCCAACCTCGGGTATCCAGAGAAAGACCAATGAATGTAGCAAAATACCTGCTGTTGGCGGTGCTGGCGCTGCCCGTTCTGGAACTGGTCGTGTTCGTCACAATCGCGCAGGCCATCGGCTTTTTGTGGGCCATGGCGCTGATCGTGACGACCTCGATGGCCGGCGCCATGGTGCTGCGCCATGCCGGGGGTAACCATATCGCTCGAATGCGCGTCGCCGTGGGCAACGGCGGTTTTTCCGCCCTGCAGGCCGACAGCGCCGGGACGCTCACCCTGTTGGCTGGGATTCTGCTGCTAATTCCGGGGTTTATAACCGATGTCCTGGGCCTTTTGCTGTTGCTCGCGCCGCTGCGGCGGGCGCTCGGCGCGCTATTCGGATTGAAGCCGGCGCCCACACGCAGCGACGGCGTGGTCGATCTCGAGCGCGAGCAGTGGCATCAGGTGCCCGACCCATCGCTGCCGGACCGGCGCGAGGAGCCGCGCGGCAAGCGGTAGGAATCCGCGCGCAAAGGTCCGGCTCGCGTCCTTGTCGCCCTTAAGACCCTGTGTTAGCCAACCGCCGAATTAAACCACATGCGGCGGTAAGGAGTTTTCATGTCCACAACCAATGGCGGTCCGGCGCCGGCCCCGAACCTGCAGCCGCAACTCAACGTGGTGGCGCAATACATCAAGGATTTCTCGTTCGAAAACCCGAACGCGCCCCAATCGCTGGCGCCGGCAACGACACAGCCGCAGATCGGCATCCAGATCAACGTCGCCGCCAAGCCGATGGCGGACGGCAACTTCGAGGTGACGCTCAAGCTCGACGGCAAGGCGGAATCCAACGCCAAGCTGCTGTTCGGTTTCGAGCTGGAATTCGCCGGCGTGTTCCGCATCCAGAACGTGCCGCAGGAAAGTCTGAACGCGATCGTGCTGATCGAATGTCCGCGCCTGCTGTTCCCGTTCGCGCGCGAGATCATCGCCACCACCGTGCGCAACGGCGGTTTCCCGCCGCTGCTGCTCGATCCGGTGGATTTCGTCGGACTTTATCGTCAGCGCATGAGCGAAGTGCAGGCCGGCGCGCCGGCGCCGCAGACCTGAGCCGTCAGGCGCCGTCCGGCAGATAGTTCCGCCACAGAGCGTTTTCGCCCAATGTCGCCACGAAATCGCGGTGCGCCGCCCGATCGGCATCGCTGATACGGGGCGCCAGCGCTACGTCACGCTCGCGCCGCGCGACCGCACCATCGCCGCCGCGGGTGCGGCGCACGCCGCTTTCGACAAGTCCGAGCTGCGCCTGGCGCGCGCCGATCAGTTCCAGATAGACCTCGGCCAGGATCTCGGCGTCGAGCAACGCGCCATGCTTGGTGCGCCGCGAACTGTCGATGCCGTAGCGCGCGCACAGCGCGTCGAGGCTGTACGGCCCGACCGAGTGCTTGCGCCGCGCCAGGAACAGCGTATCGACCAGCCGCTCGCGCGCTATCGGCGGGCGCGCCACGCGCTTGAGCTCGGCAATCAGGAAGCCGTGGTCGAAGCTCGCATTATGGATCACCAACGGCGCATCGCCGATGAAGGCCAGGAAATCATCGACGACGTCGGCAAACCGCGGCTTGTCCTTGAGGAACTCGGTCGCCAACCCGTGGATAGCGAAAGCCTCGGCCGGCACTTCGCGCTCCGGATTGAGATAGCTGTGGAAGGTCGCACCGGTCGGAATCCGGTTGAGCAGCTCGATGCAGCCGACTTCGACCACGCGGTGGCCCTGGTTAGGGTCGAGCCCGGTGGTTTCGGTGTCGAGGACGATTTCGCGCATCGATTATTCTTTCTGTAGCGACTCAGCGCCGCCGCTTCGGCAGCTTAGCGACGGCTTTAAGAATATCACGCACCTGGGCGCGGGCGTGGTCGAGACCTTGCGATGTATCCACCACGAAATCGGCGCGGGCCCGCTTTTCCGCGTCGGGCATCTGTTTTCCAAGAATGGCTGAAAGCTTGTCCTCGGTCATGCCGGAACGCTCGAAGGCGCGCCGGCGCTGCAATTCGGCCGGCGCGGAGACCACCACCACCGCGTCGCAGCGTTTGTCGCCGCCGGTCTCGAACAGCAGCGGCACGTCGAGCACCGCGACCGGCGCGCCCTGACGCTCGGCTTCCGCCAGAAACTTCGCTGAAGCCGCAGCCACCAGCGGATGCACGATTTGTTCCAGCCGCTTGATGGCGGCGGCATCGCCGAGCACGCGCTTACCGAGCTTGTCGCGGTCAACCTTGCCGCCCGCGGTGGTGCCAGGGAACGCCGCCTCGATCGCCGCCGTGGCCTCGCCGTCATAGAGCCGGTGCACCACGGCGTCGGCATCGTGCAAGGGCACGCCTTCGTCGACGAACATCTTCGCCGTGGCGGATTTTCCCATGGCGACCGAGCCGGTCAGGCCGAGAATGAACATTATTCCTTATCCTCGCGCATGATCTTTTCCGAAAACCGGTACCCACTTTTCGGGATCATGCGCTAGCCATCGATAAAACCGTTCTGCCGCAAATAGGCGAGCAGCGGCAACAGCGGCAGGCCGAGAATGGTGAAATAATCGCCGTGGATCCGCTCGAACAGATGAATGCCGACGCCTTCGAATTGGTAGGCGCCGACGCTCGCCAAGGCGGCGTCCCCCGCCATATCGAGATAATCGTCGATAAAACGGTCGGAAACATCGCGCATGGTCAGCCGCGCGCTGTCAACGCAATCGAACAGAACGGTGCCGTCGCGCACCAGCGCCAGACCGGAATTGAGTTCGTGCGTGCGGCCGCGTAAGGCTCGCAGCTGCTCGACAGCCTCGGCGCGGCTGGCCGGCTTGCTGAAGCGTTTTGCTCCGCGCGCCAGTGTCTGGTCGGCGCCGAGCACCAGCCGGCCGGGAAGCGAGCGCGCCACGGCGTCGGCCTTGGCGCGCGCGAGTAAACGGGCGACGGCGGCCGCGTCGGCCAGATCGGCTTCCGCCTCGACCGCGCGTTCGTCGATCTGCGCCGGACGGATCTCGAAGCGCAGGCCGATGGCCGCCAGCATCTTGCCGCGCACGTCGCTTTTCGAAGCGAGCACCAGCGGCTGCGGACTGACCCAGAGCGACATGAAGGATTTCCTCAACCCCAACGAACTTAGAACACCGTAAGCCCGGCTTTGCATCCGCCGCCGGCGCGATATCACATCGCCGGTTGGCGGCGGCGCTCACTTAACAGCTTCATCACTGCGGCTGCGGTTTCCTCGATCGAGCGGCGCGTCACGTCGATCGACGGCCAACTGTATTTGGCACAGAGCCGCCGCGAAAACGCGACCTCTTCGGCCACTGCCGCCTTGTCGATATAGCGATCGTCGTCGCGGTGCGCTTTCAGGCCCAGCAGCCGGTTCTCGCGGATCTGCACGATGCGTTCGGCACTGGCATAGAGCCCGACCACCAGCGGCCGCGTCAGCTTCTCCACCTCGGGCGCGAGCGACACGCCCGGCACCAGCGGCACGTTGCCGGTCTTGATGCCGCGATTGGCAAGATAGATCGACGTCGGCGTCTTCGAGGTGCGCGAGACGCCCACCAGCACTACGTCGGCCTCCTGCAGGCCCTCGACGTGCTGGCCGTCGTCATGAAACATCGTGTAATTGAGGGCGTCGATGCGCTGGAAATATTCCGCGTTGAGCACGTGCTGGGCGCCGACTCGGTGGATGGTCTCGGCGCCGAGATAGGACTGGAACAGCCGCAGTACGGGTCCCAGTACTGACATGCAGGGCAGCGCCAGGTCGCGGCACTTCTTTTCCAGCGTCTCGATCAGGTCTTCCTCGAGCAGCGTATAGAGCACCAGGCCCGGCAACTCGGCGATTTCGGCCAGCGCGTTGTCGATCTGCTTTCTCGAGCGCACCATCGGGTAGAGGTGCTCGACCGGCGAGACATTGGCGTATTGCGCCGCGGCAGCGCGGGCCACCGTGATCAAAGTTTCACCGGTGGCATCGGAAACCAAATGGAGATGGAAATAGCCGGTGTTTGGCATCTGTATAGCTGTGGGATCGCGTGTGGATTAGATGGGAGAAGGCCACGGCTTTGTCCGTCGCGCAAGCTCACCTCGCTAATGAGTTCAATTTCCATCCACACGACTGCCCGCGGGACAACCATCGTAACGATTTGCGGTTGCTATGGAGCCATGTGGACAGCCCCTTGGGGACGAGCGGGGATAGCACATCAAAAGCCAGCAAAAACGGCCCTTATGCTTGTGGATGACAAAATACCGGATAGGGGGCGATTCTGAATCCATAGCCGTGACACAGTGGACAGACTGTTGATCGAAAGGCATGAGTCCAATCCACGCCCTAACAACAACTACAAAGAAACTTATAAGAGTCTTTATGGAAGAAGCCGGCAAAACCAATGCTCTGGGGACAAAGCCGTTGCTCCGCGTACTAAACGGAGAACGGCAGGCCGTGCCGCCGATCTGGATGATGCGGCAAGCCGGTAGATATCTACCGGAATATCGTGCGGTGCGGGGGAAAGCAGGCGGCTTTCTCGATCTCTGTTTCAATCCGGAATTCGCGGCGGATGTTACGTTGCAGCCGGTGCGGCGTTTCGGCTTCGATGCCGCGATCCTGTTTTCCGATATTCTGGTGATACCGCTGGCGCTTGGGCGCAAGCTCTGGTTCGTTGAAGGCGAAGGTCCAAGGCTCGAACCGTTGGCGGATGCCCAAGCGGCGATGTCGCTGCGTCAGGAAGCGGACCAGACGCTGCTGTCGCCGATTTATGAGACGGTGCGGCGCGTCAAGAGCGAACTCGGCCCGCAGACGACGCTGATCGGTTTTTGTGGCGCGCCGTGGACCGTCGCGACCTATATGGTCGCCGGCCAAGGGACGCCCGATCAGGCGCCGGCGAAAAGACTGGCAGCGGAGGCGCCCGAGGCGTTTCAGCACATAATCGGCTGTTTGGTCGATGCGTCGGTTGAATATCTGGTGCGGCAATTGGAAGCCGGCGCCGACGTCGTGCAGATATTCGATACCTGGGCCGGTTCGCTGCCGCCGCAGGATTTCGAACGCTGGTGTGTGCAGCCGACCAAAAGTCTGATCGCCAGGCTGCGGGCAAAACGTCCAGGCACCAAAGTGATCGGATTTCCCCGCGGCGCCGGCAAAAACATTCCGCGTTACGCGATGGAAACCGGCGTCGATGCGGTCGGCCTGGAAAGCGATATCGATCGCAAGTTTGCCCGCGAGCAGATCCAGAGCCGCGTGCCGGTGCAAGGCAATGTCGATCCGTTGATCTTGCGCCAGGGCGGAGCCGCGCTCGACCGCGAGGTTGACGACGTGCTCAAGGCTTTTTCGGATAGGCCGTTCATCTTCAACCTCGGCCACGGCATCCTGCCCGACACGCCGATCGCGCATGTCGAGCGGATGCTGAAGAGGGTGCGGGGATAGGCTTGGCGATGCTCCTTTTAATGAGGAGCAAAGGATGCTGATCAATGTACCTCTGGCTCAAAGCCCTGCACATCATCGCCGTCATCTCATGGATGGCGGGGATGCTCTACCTGCCGCGCCTGTTCGTCTATCACTGCGCCGCGGAGCCGGGCTCCAAGCAGTCGGAGACCTTCAAGGTGATGGAGCGACGGCTGCTCAAGGCGATCATCAACCCGGCGATGATCGCGGCCTGGCTCGTCGGGCTGTCGTTGATCTGGCTGATGGGCAAGGACGCATTTCTTGCTGCCGGCTGGCTGCAGGCAAAGCTTGTCCTGGTGATCGCAATGTCGGCGGTGCACGGATTTTTGGTGCGCTGGGTCAAGGACTTCGCCGCCGACCGTAACCGGTATAGCCAGAAGTTCTATCGTATTATCAATGAGATACCGACAGTGCTGATGATCGCCATTGTGATCCTGGCGACCGTCAAGCCGTTCTGAATACAAGCCCTTTCGTCCACAAGCGCACCGTCGCCACTTGCGAAATTGCGCGTTCCCGCTTATGTTGGGTGCTCCCACCGAACGCAGGCGGATGCTAGTCGCGTTCCGGCACCCAAGTTTGGGCCGGTCGCAGCATCGGGTTCCGGGCACTTTTCCAAAACTCCCTCGTTACCCAAGACCTGCGATCTTTCTCCTCAAGTCAATCGGTTGCGAGTCGTCGCATTTTTCGAGACTCCGCCGGTCACTCTCCCAAGGATCAATGCCCCCCATGCGGGAAATGAAACTCCAGGACCTCAAATCCAAAACGCCAGCCGAGCTGGTGCAATTCGCCGAAGAAAACAAAGTCGAGAACGCCAGCACCATGCGCAAGCAGGAGCTGCTGTTTGCCATCCTCAAGCAACTGGCGACGCAGGAGATCGACATCATCGGCGAAGGCGTCGTCGAAGTGCTGTCCGACGGCTTCGGCTTTCTGCGCTCGCCGGAATCGAATTACCTGTCCGGCCCCGACGACATCTATGTCAGCCCGAGCCAGATCCGCCGCTTCGGCCTGCGCACCGGCGACACCGTCGACGGCCACATCCGTTCGCCGAAGGAAGGCGAGCGCTACTTCGCGCTGCTCAAGGTCAACACGCTGAATTTCGAAGACCCGGAGAAGGCCAAGCACAAGGTCAACTTCGATAACCTGACGCCGCTTTATCCCGATGAGCGGCTGAAGATGGAGCACGAGGATCCGACCAAGAAGGATCTCTCGGCTCGCGTGATTGATATTGTGGCACCAATAGGAAAAGGCCAGCGCGCGCTGATCGTGTCGCCGCCGCGCACCGGCAAGACCGTGCTCTTGCAGAACATCGCCCACGCCATCACCGCCAATCACCCCGAAGTCTTCCTCATCGTGCTGCTGATCGACGAGCGGCCGGAGGAAGTCACCGACATGCAACGCTCGGTCAAGGGCGAGGTGATTTCCTCGACCTTCGACGAACCGGCCTCGCGCCACGTGCAGGTCGCCGAAATGGTGATCGAGAAGGCCAAGCGCCTGGTCGAACACGGCCGCGACGTGGTCATCCTGCTCAATTCGATCACCCGTCTCGGCCGCGCCTACAACACCGTGGTGCCGTCATCCGGCAAGGTGCTGACCGGCGGCGTCGACGCGAATGCGCTGCAGCGGCCGAAGCGCTTCTTCGGCGCCGCGCGCAACATCGAGGAGGGCGGCTCGCTCACCATCATCGCCACCGCGCTGATTGACACCGGCAGCCGCATGGACGAAGTCATCTTCGAAGAGTTCAAGGGCACCGGCAATTCGGAGCTCATCCTCGACCGCAAGGTGGCCGACAAGCGCACCTTCCCGGCCATGGACATCACGCGCTCTGGCACGCGCAAGGAAGAGCTGCTCACGGATCCTGCCGTGCTCAAGAAGATGTACGTGCTGCGCCGCATCTTGAACCCGATGGGCACCATGGACGCCATCGATTTCCTGCTCGACAAGCTGCGCAACACCAAGAACAACGCCGAATTCTTCGAGAGCATGAATACCTAAGAACTGAAATTTGCCTATAATGGCCGGCCTCGTGCCGGCCATTTTATTTGATATTTCAGCGCCTTATGCGCCGTGACAAAAAGCAGCGGAACCCAATCTGCCGTGGCTCGTTAAGGGCTCGTTGTTCCGGGAGGTTCCATGCCGTTCCACGCGCGTGTCAATGATCCCAAGGGTCGCCTGCGGGAGCGGCGAATTTTTGCGTCTGCCGTTTGAAAGTCGCGCCGCAGGAGGGGCGCAGTTTGGGGGGCTATGTCACCAGCCAAAGAGGGACACCATGCATCGTTTCTGGGTCATAGGAGCGCCAGTCGTTTTGCTCCTCATTGCTTGTCTCAATCAACCTGCCGATGCGCGCCATCGGGACGGTATTTACCAGCGAAGTGATCATCATGTGAACGCCAGGATTCGACACGTGCGCGTGCGCATGTCCGACGCCGGCTGTCAATTCACCGATGAAGGCCGCACGATCTGCGGCGCGGGGTTTCAGCCGAACCAGGTGGCGGCGGTCGACAGCAGCGGCAACCGCGCTTACGCCTCGGTCGACCAAGGCACAGTGATCGGAACGCGGCCGGACGGCTGCCCGCATGCTTACTGCGGTTGCGGCCTGCGCAAATATCTCGGCCTCGCCGACGTGCGGCTGAACCTCGCGAGCAACTGGGCGCGGCTGTTTCCGCGCGAGCCCACGCCACGTGCTGGTCTTGCCGCCGTGCGCAGCGGCCATGTGATGTATATCGAAGCCGCCGCCGGCAACGGCGAATGGCTGATCCGCGACTACAATTCGGGCGGCGGCCTGTCGCGGCTGCACGTGCGCGACCTGCGCGGTTACGTCTTCGTCAATCCGCGCGGTTGATTACCTTGACCTCTCCTCGCATGCGGGGAGAGGTCGGCCCGCCGAAGCTTTAGCGAAGGCGGGTCGACTGAGCGCTGATTTGAGGCACGACGTGGACGCTCACCCCATCTCACGTGGCCAAGCCCGGCCCTGACAAAGCGAGCTACTCGCCCGCGTTGCTTGCCAGCTTGACCCGTCCGCTCTGCAAGCTTGCGAAGCCCGGGTCGGGCATGCAGTAGGCGCCCTTCTTGTCGCCAGTCGATTGTTTGCATTGCTCCAGGCTGGAATAGCCGCAGTGCACCGGCGCGCCCTCCTTGTCGATGAAGCCGCACCATTCCGCGGCGCGGGCAGTTGACACGGCGATGAGGGCGAGCAACGCGGCGAGCGTGATCGTGTAACGCATGAGATGTCCCGTTCATTGTCGCCCGGCGGGAAAATTATACCGCGCCGTTCGCATTCGTAAATACCGCTACGATCAAGAACGCATGGCCTTGACCGCTTCGGCGATTTTGCCGGGCTCGCTCACCGGCAGGGAACATCGCTCGCCGACACAGACGAAGGCCGCGCTGGTGCTGGCCACCTTCAGCTTCTCCTGCGCCGGATGCGACGCCGGCAGGTCGCCGGCGCTCGCCGCGCGCAGCACGATGCGGTCGAGGAACGGCAGTTTGAGTGCGGCTTGCGCGAAGCGATCGGCTTCCGGCCCGGTGGCGACGATCTCGGCGCCGCGCAGGCGCAGGTCGAGCGCGTTGAGCAAGGCGATATGCCCGAACAGATTGCGCTCGGCCGCTGACAGGATGCCCTCAATCAGGCGGTCCGCCTTGGCGCGCCAAGCGTCGTCGCCCGTCAGCACCGCCAGCCGCAGGAGATTTTGCGCGGCCACCGCGTTGGGATTGGGCGTGGCGTCGTCGACCGTGGAATGCGGCCGCAGCAAAAGGTCGTCGGCATCGTCGGCCGACAGATAGTAGCCGCCGGTGTCGGGGTCGGCGTAATGGGTGTCGAAGGCGCGCTGCCAGGCCAGCGCGCGCTCGAGATAAGCGCCCTCGCCGGTCGCTTCGTATAGCGCCAATGCAGCGCGGATCATGGCGGCGAAGTCCGAGGCAAGGCCGGGGAAGGTCAGCTTGCCGGCGCGCCAGGAATGGCCAAGCCGGTCGCCTCTGGTCATATTTGCTGCAATGAAATCAAAGGTTTGCTTGGCCATGGCCAGCCACTCCGGCTCCTCCAGAATGAGCCCTGCATTGACCAAAGCGGCGATCATCAGCCCGTTCCAGTCGGCCAGAACCTTGTCGTCGAGCCCGGGCCTGACCCGTTTTTCTCTTAATTCCAATAACTTACCGCGCAGCATAGAAATTCGTGCTGCATCGGTCTTGCTGCGCCCGGGCGCCGCCGCGCTGTCAGGGGCGGAATTCATGCTGCGCGGTAAGCCTTTGAGGCGATTGAGGATATTATGACCCTCGAAATTGCCGCCAGCGGTAGCGTCGTATTGCAGCGCAAAATCGTCGGCGTCCGGCCCCAAGGCCTGCCGGATTTCCTTCAGCGACCAGACGTAGAATTTTCCCTCTTCGCCCTCAGAATCCGCGTCGAGCGAAGCCGCGAAAGCCCCTCCCGCCGTGGTCATTTCGCGCTTGAGCCAGCCGACGGTTTCCCGTGCGCGCTGGCTAAACAGCGGCTGGCCGCTGCGCTGCCAGGCCAGCGCGAGCAGCTCGAGCAGTTGGGCGTTGTCGTAGAGCATCTTCTCGAAATGTGGCACCAGCCAGCGTTCATCGACCGAGTAGCGCGAGAAGCCGCCGCCGAGATGGTCGTAGATGCCGCCCTCGCTCATATGTTCGAGCGTGTGTTCGAGCGTCTCGAAAAAGCGCGCGTCGCCGCTGCGCAGGCCGGCGCGCCAGAGCATTTCCAGGATCGCCGGCTGCGGAAATTTCGGCGCGCCGCGCAAGCCGCCATTCACGGGATCGAACATATTGCCGACCTGGGCCGCCGCGGCATCGAGTTCCTTGAGCCCGAGAGTGACCTTGCCGGCCGGCCGCGCTTTGTCGGCAAGCCGCACCAACAGCGCGGCGCGGTTCTGCTCGATTTTGTTCGGCTCTTCGCGGAACAGCCGCGCCACTTCCTGCAGCACGTCGGTGAAGGCCGGCCGCCCGTAGCGCGAATCCTTCGGAAAATACGTGCCGCCCCAGACCGGCTCGCCGGCGGGCGTGAGAAACATGGTCAGCGGCCAGCCGCCCTGCTCGCCCAACAAATGCAGCGCGTTCATGTAGATTTGATCGATGTCGGGCCGTTCCTCGCGATCGACTTTGATGTTGACGAACAACTCGTTCATCACCTTCGCCGTTTGGTTGTCCTCAAACGACTCGTGCGCCATGACATGGCACCAGTGGCAGGCCGCGTAGCCGACGGACAGCAGGATCGGCCGATTGGAACGCTTGGCCTCGGCCAAGGCGTCGGCACCCCACGGCCACCAGTCCACCGGGTTATGCTTGTGCTGCAGCAGATAGGGCGAGGTCGCTTGTGCCAGGCGATTTTCGTGCGCGGAATCGGGGGAAGCGGACATTCGTCCAGCCTAGCGCGGATTGCGCGGAGGACAAATTAGCCGCGGTGTTAATTAAAGTCGCGTCATTAAAGCCGCGTAATTAAGTCGAAATGGGCTGGAGGTATTTACGCCCTCACGCCGCGCGGACGTGGCGCAGGAAATTATCGACCTGACGCTGTAGAATTGCCGCATGATCGAGCAGACGTTTGGCGCCGGCCAGCGCCTGCCCCGATGCATCGTCGTTCTCGCGCGTCTTCTGGTCCAATTCCACAATATTATGCGCGACCAGGCGTGAGCCGTCGGCGGCCTGCTGCGCGTTCTTGGAGATCTCCTGGGTGGCGGCCGCCTGCTGGCCGACCGAACCCGCCATTTCCACGGTGTCTTCGCTGAGGCGGCCGATCGCGTTGATGACCTGCTCCATGATGCCGACCACCGCGCCGCACGAAGCGTTCACCGCGGTGATCTTCTGATTGATCTCTTCGGTCGCTTTCGCGGTCTGCTGCGCCAGCGATTTGACCTCGGCGGCGACCACAGCGAAGCCTTTGCCGGCGCTGCCCGCGCGCGCCGCCTCGATCGTGGCATTGAGTGCCAGCAAGTTGGTCTGCTGGGCGATCGCTTGGATAAGGCCGGTGATGGGAACGATCTGGCTGACAGCGTCGCGCAGCTGCTTGACGTTGGCGCTGGCGCTGGCCGATTCCGCGACCGTCTTGTTGGTCAATTCGCGGGCGTTTCGGGTTTGCGCGGAGAGCAACTCGATCGATTGTGCCAACTCTTCGGCGGCGTTCGCCACCGAATCGACGTTGCTTCGAGTGTCGACGACGGCGCCCGCGGTCGACCGCGACTTGTCGCGGGTCTGCGCCGCGATCTGCGACATGGCCTCGGCATTGGTATGCATGGCGCCGACCGCGTCGGTGAGTTCCTTGGCGAAGTGCTGGACCGATTTCTCGAATTCGGCGGCGAGCGCGCGCATCGCGGCCGTGCGCTCGGCGACGCGACTTTGTTCGGCTTGGTGGGTGGCCTGCTCCATCGCCCGGATTTCGATCATGTTCTTGCGAAATACGTCGATCGCTTCGGCCATCTTGCCGATCTCATCGCGTCGATCGCGGTGGTCGATTTCGACATCGGTCTTGCCGGCGGACAATTGCTGCATCACACCGGTGATCGATTTGATCGGCCGCACGATCGATGCGCCGACCAGGAAGGTGACGAAAGCGCTGACCACAAAACCAAGAACGGTGCCCAGGATGACGATTTTCTTGGTTCGCTCGGCATCGGTGTAGAGCCGCGCCCTGACCGCGTTGGCGGTTTCATTGGTGGTGAGCGCCATCTTCTGGATGGCGGCGTCGACGGCTTTGAAGCTGTCGTCGGTCTGCCCCAGCATCATTGTCGCCATGGGCGCGTCGGTTTGGCCGACGTCGATGGTGTCTTTGGCCTGGCTCTTGCACTTTTCCCAGCGGGTCAAAAGTCCTTCGATGGTGGTGCGTTCTTCGGCGGACAGATCCGTGCGGCGGCTGAGCGCGCCGATGCGATACGACAGACCGGAAAGGTCGTTCTCGATCTCGTGATAAAGGACGTCGAGCAGAGTCTTGCTGACGCTGTTGCTCGCCCACGAAACATAGCGGAAGATCTTCATATGAGTGGCGACGATGGCGTCGTTGACGCCGGAAAGCGCCTGCAGTTTCGGCTCGAGCTGATACGACAACATCCGCAGACCTTCCGCGGATTTTGTCGACGTCATGTAGGCATTGGCGCCCAGGGCGAGCAGGCAGATAAGCAGCACCGCCGATGCTGCCGATGCCTTTATCTGGATGGACAGATTGTGGACGACGCCGAGCAGGGACCGGAGAATCCAAAAGGATTTGAGGGCGGCTGCCGGTGCCCGTGAAACGGCGAATGCGTCCATGATGGATTACTGCTTATAGACTCCGACGCCGACGAAATAATCGCCCATTTTTTCGACGTAGCTGAGCTTGTCCTCTATCTTGTTGTTGATCGGGTTCGGCCATTTGTAGGCGATCCAACCGCTGCCTGGCCCTTTCGCCATGTCGACCATTTCGCGGATCAGGAATTTGCCGTCCTGGTCCTTGAGGTCCATGAGATTTTTGCCGATCAGCGCCGCGCGGGCGCCGTGCGCCACGCACTTGCCGGACATGTCGTAGATGAAGGCATAGAGATCGCGATCGTGGAATTCTTTGGTCGTTTTGTCGGAGACGGCCTTGAAGGTCGCCTCGGCACCCTCCTTTTTGAATTCGGCCTGGACGCGTTTGACCATGGCGACCGCTTCGTCCTTGCTGCCGAATTCGTTGGCGGCCTGGGCCGGCGCGGCGATCGCGATGAGGGCTGCAAAAACGAGGAACGCGAATGTTCGCATGGTTTCCTCCATGAGTAATTGAATGCCCAAGATAATGTGAGACGGGTGTTAATGATTAATTAAGGCTCGCGGATTTGGCGCGGCGCAATCGCGAGGCGCGCCATACACGGCAAGGGCGGCGCTTTAGCCGGTCGTCACTTCACCTTGGTCCAGGTCTCGCTCTGGCAGAGAATGCGGGCGATGCAACCTTGCAGGCTGAGCGCGCTGGCGCTCTCTAGCGTGACGGTACCCGAATAGACCTTGCCGGTTCCGGCATCGGTCAACTCGCCCGTCCATGTGTTCTCGCCAGACTTGACCGCACCATGCAGGATCGACTTGCCGATCTCGCCCTTGCGCGCCTGATCTGTCACCGCGACGACCTTGCCGCAGAGCTTGCCGCCGCAGTTGTAGAAGCGCACCTGCGAGCCGGTCGACGGCCGCAGCCAGGTCCCGTACGGTTCCGCGGCGCGCGCGGCGTTGCCGAGGCCGGCCAGCAGCGCGATCGCGCAACCCATCGCCAATGACGATCTGATCGCAATACCTTTCATCTCTGCCTCCCCGGTTGAAATCGGCCGCTTATCCTAGCGCACGAACCCCGCGAACGTCCTGCTTCGTCGTGTCAGCTTGCGGCAGGTCCGCCGCGATCCTAAAATTATTGATCAACCGGTGATTCGAAGTATTTGAGCGTCCATGTGGAACCAGGGGCGTTTGAGAAGCGTTTTTGTCCGTCGTGCGACAAATTCAATTCTCATAAGGAGCGCCCGATGTGGCCCTGGTGGATTGACGTGTTGCTGTCGGCCGGCGGCGTTGCCATCGTTGGGTTGGCCGTCGCGCTTTTGGCGGTCAACCGCCTCACACGCGGGATGAATGTGGACTGACTCGAGCCTGCCGGGTCACCGGCAGGCCGCGGCGCTGGCCGCTCGGTTCCAACATCACCGCGAACTGTCGCGCAAGATCCAATGTTCCCCGAACGGAACATGACTCTGCCTACGTATTCGGCTCGCGCGGCGTTGCGATCTTGGCTACAGTGAAATTACAAAACCATGGGCACAGTCAGAATGGTGCATTTTGGCATTCCTCGCCGCTCGACGAGAGCGGATGAGGAGGAACCATTGGCTGTCAATTGGCGACGCGGCTTGTTTCGCGTCTGGCTGCTGTTTTGCGCCGCCTGGCTGATGGGGTGGGCGATCTATCTCACCATGTACGGCCTGCATGGCGGATTCAAAACGAACCGCGACCTGCTGGTGATCCCCGTCCTGCTGTTGGGGCCACCGATCGCCATGTTGCTGTTCGGGCTCGCCACCGCCTGGGCCTTCCGCGGCTTCAAGGCGGAGAAGAAGCCGGCCGACAAATGAAGCACGGCTAGGCGCCGTCGCGCATTGTCATGTTCATCGACTAGGCGCCGGGGCCGTTTGGCCTCGAGATCGATTGCGTGGCGGCGGTGTGACGGAGGCGGCCTCAGGACGATTCTTCGGGCACCAGCGGCGGCGCCGCCGCGGGCGCGCTCGGCGTTCGTATGCGTCATGAACGTATCGCGGCCGCGCGCCTTGGCGGCGTAGAGCGCGGCATCCGCGACGCCCACGAGCCATACCGGCGTCGCCGGTTGCCCGGAACGCCAGCACGCCACGCCGGCGCTCAGCGTGACGATGTCATGCGGACTGGCCTCGTGGCGGATGGCGAGCGCGTGCACGCAGGCGCGCATGTCCTCGGCGACCTGCACGGCGCCGGCGGCGTCGGTTCCCGGCAGCAGCACCGCGATCTCCTCGCCGCCGAAGCGCGCGGCCAAGTCGCCGGGCCTGCGCAACACGTCCTGCACCGCGGCGCTGACGGCGCGAAGACAAGCGTCGCCCGATGGATGGCCGTAGTGATCGTTGAAGTTTTTGAACAGATCGATGTCCATCATGATCAGCGACAGCGGCTGGCCGGTGCGCACCGCGCGGCGGAATTCGCGCTCGATCGTCTGATTGAAGCAGCGGCGGTTGGCGAGGCCGGTTAGGCCGTCGCGCAAGGCCTGGATGCGCGTCGCCCGGTTGGCCTGATCGACCCGATAGCCCAGCACGCCGATCGCCGCCAGGATGCAGAGAACAATCGCGCCGTGCACGCGAAGCTGCCCGTACCACTCGCTAAGAATCGCCGAGCTGTTCTGGGCGACAATGACGGTCATCGGATAACGCGAAAGATGGTTGTAGGAACCGACCCGGTAATCGCCGGTTCGCGGCGAGCGATATTCGAGCGCGTCGGCCGACGCCGCGATCAGCGCCTTGAGCTCGCGGTCGCCGGACGGCGAAGCGGGGCTGCTGGCGAGCAGCGTGCCGTCGTCGGAGACCAGTTTGATGAAGCCGCCAGACTTCGCCTGCAGCGTGTCGAACAGCTTGCGGAAGAATTGCATTTCGACACGCTCGTCACCACGACGCCGGCAAAGCGGCCGTCGCCATCGTTGACGCGGCGCGAGACCGTGATGTTGAGCGAGCCGTCGACTTTGCTTCTGACCGGCTGGCCGATGAAAACGTCGCGCGTGTCGTGGCTCTGCAGATAACGGAAATAGTCGCGCTCGCTGTAATTCATGTTGACCGGATGGGACACCAGCGACTTGACGATGGCGTTGCCGTCCTTGTCGGTTAGGCCCATCTCGTGGATGGCCGGCAGCGCGTGGGCGAGAGAGGTCATCAGGCCGTAGAGGCGCTGCACGCTCTCGGGCGAGACGCCTTCGACCTCGACGCGCTGCACCAGGCTGCCGACGACGGTGTCGGCGGTGCGCAACGTCGTTTCGATTTGCTGCGACAGCGACTCGGCGAGGCCCGCCGTGACGATCTTGGCGCTGCGCAGGCCCGCTTCGCGCACATGCCACATCTGCCAGCCTTCGATCCCGACCAGGGCGGCGGACAGGAAGAGGGCGAAGGCGATAGTCCAGCTCAACCAGCGGACGCTCGGCAACGGCCGCGGTCGCGACGAGACAATCGTGGGCGCATTCAGCAGCAGGCTCATGGCGGCTATTGCTCTACCGCAGCGCACTCAGGAGACGATTAAATTGACCCCATAAAATTGATCGTATCCGTTGGCAGTTTCCACTTGTGGAACTTGGCGCTGGCGATCATCCAGCGGCGTTCGGGCGGCTTTTAGGGGCAGGAAACGGGTAATCCAGCCGCGGAGGATGTAGTGGGCCACCACCGCGCTTGTTAATGCAATTATCGGATATCTGCTGTGCGATAGCTATGTGTGCCTGCCGTTCGAGCGCCAGGCCGAGTTGGTGCTTGAACAAATGAAGCTGCGCCTGGAAGCCGCGGGCTCTTCGCTCAGTCAGGTGCTCAAGTGCGACGTCTATTGCACGCCGCAGCCTGCGCACTTTGCCACCTTCAACTACATCTACGCGCGCTATTTCCAGAGCGATGCCCTGGCGCGCATCTTCCTGCACGTGCCGAGTTTCACCGGGCCGTTTGACATCGAAATCGATGGGGGTGGCGGCGCTCTAATTTGTCATGCCCGGTAAAAGGCGTGAAGCGCAACGAAGAGATTATTACTGCGCCGCGACTACCCTGATAGAATTCATACGTCGAGCGCCTTGTCGGCTTAATTCGCCGCGAATGTTTAAATCACATCATCATCGTTGACGCGCATCGTTTGCCCGCAATGCCACCGTGCCGCGCGGGCCTGCTGGTCCGCGTCGGCAAGCACGTCAAGGAAGGTCCCAACGCAAGAAATAATGCGCGCAAGGGCCGTAAACGACGATCCATACGGCACATGGTGAGCGCGAATCGATAACGTCGACATTTTTCAATTCTCCTTAGAGTCTGGTCGGCACTGATCTAATCAGAACGCCAATTTAATATTGTGGGTAGTGTCCTCGATCAGGTCGTGGAAACTACACGGCAAATCTGAAAATAGCGCCGATGACCGCATTCAGAATTTTCTTAAAAATGCAGCGGAGGCGTATAGGAATTAGTAAGGATAATGCCGCCTTTCGCGGCGGCGTTTTGAGCGTTTGACCTTTAGTTTCCCCCAGCGCTCACCTGCGCCGCGATGTCCGAGCGGCGTTCTCTCTTCACCTCTCCCATAGGGAGAGGGAGCACACCTGCGTTCGGGGCAGCGGCAAGCGCTGCCGTCGGTCACGCCACCGCTTGCACGATTGTCTCGAGAACCTTCAACGCATCCGTGGTCCCGTCGGATTCACCTTTCTCAAAATCCCGCTCGGCCTGCCCCATCGTGTTGGTGACATGTGCGAGGCACAGCACGGACTCGCCGCGCGCCCGCGCGAACGTGTAAAGCGCGGCCGCTTCCATTTCCACGGCGAGCACGCCTTTGGCGCGCGCCGCATCGATCGCCTCGGCGGTTTCGCGAAACGGCGCATCGGTTGTCCAGCTTGGGCCGATAAGAATGCGCAAGCCCGCCTGCTGCAACGCATCGGCCGCCGCCGCGACGAGCTTCGCGTCGGCTTCGGCGAATTCGGCCGGCGCGGCATAGTGATAGCTGGTGCCCTCGTCGCGCAGCGCGCGGTCGATCACCACGAAATACGGCGTCGGTCCGGCGGCCGTGATTTGCCCGGCCGAAGTCAGGCTGAGCAGAAAGCGGCAGCCGCAGGCGAATAGTTCTTCGGCGATCAAGACGGCGAACGGCGCGCCGACAACGCAGCCGATGATGCCGACCGTCCGCTCGCCCAGGCGAAACGTATAGAGATCAGTGTGATAGCAAGGCCAGCCATCGAAGCGCGTGGCGCGGCCGGTCTTTTGCAGGCGGCGGAGAATGTCGCCGTCGGGATCGAGGATGCAGACGGCCGGCACATCGAGCGGCGCCAGTCCCTTTTGCCGCCGCGCCTCGCGCAACAACGCATCGGGCGAGAACACCGAAGCCGCCTGCGGTGATTTGTTTTGCAGGAGGGGCGCGGTTTCGCCCTTTTGTTTATCCGAAATCGGCGGCATGCTTGGCACCCGTCACGTGGCCACACGTCGATCGTACAACAACAAGGAGCCGGGTGCGTGGCGCTGCCGGGATTCTTCAAGGGAACCGAAATGCCGACCGCCGGCTGGTGGGAGGCGCTATGGCCCGACCCAGCGGGGGTTCTCGCCCAGGTCGGCGTCAAGGCCGGCATGGACGTCATCGATCTATGCTCGGGCGACGGCTGGTTCACACTGCAGATCGGCAAAATCGCCGGTCGCGTGACCGCGATCGATATTGATCGGACGCTTTTGGATGTTGCTCGTGTGCGGCTCGCCGAAGGCGGCATCGCCAATTGCGCGTTTATCGAAGGCAACGCTTACGACATCGACAAGCTCATTTCGCAGCCGGCCGGGCTGGTGTTCATGGCGAATGCATTTCATGGCGTGCCGGAGCGGACCCGCCTGGCGCGCGCGGTGGCCAACGCGCTTCGCCCGCATGGGCATTTTGCCATCGTCAATTGGCATGCGCGGCCGCGTGAGGAAACGACGATTCTCGGCGAGCTGCGTGGGCCGGCGACCGAGCTGCGGATGACGCCCGAGGCGACGCGGGCCGCGGTTGAGCCGGCCGGATTCCGATTGCATCGGCTCGTCGAATTGCCGCCGTACCATTACGGGGCGATTTTCGAAAAAGCTTGAATAGGAAGACAGTCACGGGTGCTGATGTGTGCCCCTTGACCCACCCCTCCCCCGGCGCTCACTTGCGCCGTGATGTCCGAGCCGCAACGCGACACCATCTTCGCCCTCTCCTTCGGCCGCCCGCCGGCGGCGATCACGGTAGGCGGACGCACAACAAAGAAGCTCCGCGCCTCACGGTGCCGTTTTTCGAGGCTGCTCGCATGAACGAGATTGTATTTGCAGGCATCCCGATCCCGTCAAACTCGCCGGTTTTCCTGACGATCGTGGGCGTGCACAGCCTGTTTGGACTCAGCTGCGTCATAAGCGGAATTGTCGCAATGCTGAGCCGCAAGGGGCGCGGCCGCCATTCGAATTTCGGATCAATCTATTTCTGGTGTTTGTTCGTGGTGTTCGTTTCTGCCAGCGGTCTGGCGGTGGTGCACTGGGCGGACGATGCTCAGCTCTTTGTTCTCGGCCTGCTGTCGTTTGCCTCGGCATATTGGGCGCGGATGGCGGCGCGAAACCAGCGGCGCAATTGGTTGCCGCAGCACGTCACCGGGATGGGCGCATCTTACATATTGCTGGTCACGGCGTTCTACGTGGACAATGGAAAGAACCTGCCGTTTTGGCGGCAGCTTCCCGAGATGGCATTCTGGATATTGCCGGGCGCCGTGGGGATACCGATCATTGTGTATGCCCTTTTCCGCCATCCATTGATGCGACGCTGAAAGTTCGAATTTGATTGGGCTCTTGACCCGCCCTCGCCCCGGCGCTCACCTGCGCCGCGATGTCCGAGCCGCAACGCGACACCATCTTCGCTCTCTCCTCCGGCCGCGGCGCCAGCGGCGATCGCGGTGGTGCGCATCTCCGGGCCCGCCGCAGGCGAGGCGCTTAAGGCACTGATCGGCAAGGTCCCTGCCCCGCGCGAAGCCGCGCTCGCCCGTGTGCGCGATCCGCGTCCGGAGAGACCATCGACCAGGCGCTGGCGCTGTGGTTTCCAGGGCCCAATAGCGAGACCGGCGAGGACACCGCCGAGCTGCAATTGCACGGCGGCCGCGCCGTGATCGGGGCGACGCTGGCCGCGCTTGCCCGCCTGCCGGCTTGCGCCCGGCCGAGGCCGGCGAGTTCACCCGGAGGGCTTTCGAGAACGGCAAGCTCGACCTCACCGCGGTCGAAGGCCTCGCCGACCTGGTCGCGGCGGAGACGCAAGGCCAGCGCCGCCAGGCGCTGCGCCAGTTGCAGGGCGCGCTCGGCAACCGCGCCGAAGGCTGGCGGCAAAGGCTGATTAAGGCGCTGGCGCTCACCGAGGCGCGCATCGACTTTTCCGACGAGGCCGATGTGCCGGAGGATCTGCTGGGACCGGCGCTGGCGATCGCACGCGCGCTCGAAGGCGAGATCGCCGCGGCGCTGGCCGGAGGCGGCCGTGGTGAACGGCTGCGCGAGGGTTTGACCGTCGCCATCGCGGGCCCGCCGAACGCCGGTAAATCGACGCTGCTCAACCGGCTGGCCAAGCGCGAGGCGGCGATTGTGTCGCCTTATGCCGGCACCACGCGCGACGTCATCGAGGTGCATCTCGATCTCGGCGGCTGGCCGGTGACGCTGCTCGACACCGCGGGTATCCGCGAGACCGGCGATCCGGTGGAGATGGAGGGCGTGCGGCGGGCGCGTGACCGCGCGCAAGGTGCCGACCTGGTGCTGTGGGTGGTGGATGCGGGCGAGCCGGACGCGAAAAATGCTGCAGCAAAGGGTGCAACAATTTCGACCGGGGCGGCGCCCGCCTCCGGCGCCCGCCGGAACGACAATGAATTGGACGCGCGGGCCCCTGCCACCCCTCCGACCTGGTTGATCCGCAATAAAATCGACCTGATTCAGGGACGTCAAAATAATGAATCTGCATTACAAAATATTGAAAGAGATGAATCGGAACCCATTCCTAATAAGGTCTTAACTAACGTAGTTACTAAACAGTTAACGCGAAGGAGTGAATCAGTATCCGATAAGAATGATTGTGAATTCAGTATTTCGGCGGCCACCGGCGAGGGTTTTGACGTCTTATTGAGCCAGTTGGAGCGCCAGGCAGCAAGCTATCTCGGCGGCGCCGAGTCCGCCCTGGTGACCCGGGAGCGCCATCGCCATGCGCTCGAGGAGACGCTGGCTGCGCTTCACCGGGCGCAGGTGCCGGAGGTTGCGGCCAAGGAGGATCTGCTGGCCGAGGAGTTCCGCCTCGCCACCCGCGCACTCGGCCGTCTCACCGGCCGGGTCGATGTCGAAGACATCCTGGACGTGATCTTCCGCGATTTCTGCATCGGCAAATAAGGGCCGACTGCCTTATTCCTTCTCGCCGGGGAAATCGACCAAGACCGGCGAGGCCGGTGCTGAACATGCCGTTCGAGAAAATTGAGAAGAAGTAGGCGTTCGGCGGTAATTTTGTAGTGTTTTGCCAATGTTTCACGTGAAACATTCGGCAAAACAGGGATTTTTTGACCCCTTCCCCTCGCTCCGCTAAAAGCCCGGCCATGGCAGAGTCTATAGGTTCTCGTTTCGACGTTGTGGTCATTGGCGGCGGCCATGCCGGTTGCGAGGCCGCGAGCCGTTAGCGCCCGCATGGGCGCGCGCACTGCGCTGGTGACGCATCGTTTCGCCACCGTCGGCGCCATGAGCTGCAACCCGGCCATTGGCGGCCTGGGCAAGGGCCATCTGGTCCGGGAAATCGATGCTTTGGACGGCCTGATGGGCCGCGTTGCCGATCGAGGTGGCATTCAGTTTCGTGTTCTCAATCGCCGCAAAGGCCCGGCCGTGCGCGGCCAAGCGCGCCCAGGCCGACCGCAAGCTCTATGCGGCGGCGATGCAGGCGGCGATTTCGCAAACGCCGAACTTGCAGGTGTTCGAAGCGGAAGCCGACGACCTCGTCATTCGCGATGGCCGCGTCTGCGGAGTTGAAATTCGCCGATGGCCGCGAGATTTCTTGTGGCGCTGTGGTTCTGACCACCGGCACCTTCCTGCGCGGCCTCATTCACATCGGCGAAAAACAAATTCCCGCCGGCCGCGTCGGCGAAGCGCCGGCGCATGGGACTTTCGCGCACGCTTGAAGTCGATCGGCTTTACACTTGGCCGTTTGAAAACCGGAACGCCGCCGCGGCTCGATGGCCGCACGCATCGATTGGTCGGCACTGGAAATGCAGCCGGGCGACGATCCGCCGGAGCCGTTTTCAATTCTGACGCAGCGAATTGAAAACCCCCAGATCCAATGCGCCATCACGCGCACGGTCGCGGCGACGCACGACATCATCCGCGCCAACGTGCATCGCTCGCCGATGTACTCGGGACAAATTGCAAGCCGTGGTCCGCGTTATTGCCCGTCGATCGAAGACAAGATCGTCAAATTCGGCGAGCGCGACGGCCATCAGATTTTTCTGGAGCCCGAAGGGCTCGACGATCACACCGTTTATCCGAACGGCATTTCGACGTCGCTGCCGGAAGAAGTTCAGCACGCGTTGGTCGCGACGATTCCCGGATTGGAGAATGCGAAGTTCGTACGGCCTGGCTACGCGATCGAATACGATTACGTCGATCCGCGCGAATTGCATCCGACATTGCAGACGAAACGTTTGCGCGGGTTGTTTTTGGCCGGCCAGATCAACGGCACCACAGGCTACGAAGAGGCTGCGGCACAGGGACTTCTTGCAGGTCTCAACGCGGCGTCGTTGGCCGGCGAGGGCGGCGATATCGTGTTCGATCGCGCGCAGGCCTACATCGGCGTGATGATCGACGATCTCGTCACGCGCGGTGTCAGCGAACCGTATCGCATGTTCACCTCGCGCGCCGAATATCGTTTGCAGCTGCGCGCCGACAATGCCGATCAACGTTTGACCGGTAAAGGTATTGCGCTCGGCTGTGTCGGTGAAATGCGCGCAACATTGCACGCCGAAAAAATGTCTGCGATCAACGACGCGCGCGAATTCGCCAAATCGGTTTCGCTGACGCCGAAAGAAGCCGAACGCCACGGCCTTGCGCTCAACAAAGACGGACAACGCCGCAGCGCGTTCGAGCTGCTGTCTTATCCGAACATCGCAATGACCGATCTTGCAAAAGTCTGGCCGCGCTTTGCCGCGCTCGATTCCAAAGTCGCCGAGCAAATCGAAATCGACGCCAAGTACGACGTCTATCTATCGCGCCAGGCCGCCGACGTTGCCGCGTACCGCCGCGATGAAAGCTTTACGCTGCCGGATGATCTCGATTACGAAAGCATGCGCGGGCTTTCCAACGAAGCCAAACAGAAGCTGCAGCACAATCGGCCGCGCACGATTGGACATGCGAGCAAGATCGACGGCGTCACGCCGGCGGCGCTGACGCTTTTGGTCGCGCATGTGAAGCGCGGCAAGACCGCGAAGCGCGCTTGAGCAAAAGCGGGCAGGGCGCTTTCGATCTCGCAGCCGACAAACAACGCGCGCTCGCGCTCACCCCTGTTTCACGTGAAACAGAAGAGCGGCTGAAGACGTACGTCGATCTGCTTCTTCTTTGGCAGAGCAAGTTCAACCTCGTCGCTTCTTCCACGCTTCCTATTCTGTGGACACGGCACATCGCCGACTCGTTGCAGCTCCTGCCGCTGGCACCGGACGCGAAGGTGTGGGTCGACTTCGGTTCGGGCGCCGGCTTCCCGGGCATACCCATTGCTTGCGCGCTGGCCGGCATCCCCGGCGCCATGGTCCACCTGGTTGAAAGCGTCGGCAAAAAGGCCAACTTCCTGCGCGAGGTGGTGCAAGCAACGGGAATTCCAGCAAAGGTCCACCAGGAGCGGGCGGAGAAATTTGGGGAAAGCTTTGCGGAAACTGTTCATGTGGTGACGGCCCGCGCGCTCGCCCCATTGAAAGTCCTCTGCGATCAGGCGTTTCCTTTGATCGCGAAAGGCGCGATCGGCCTGTTCCCGAAGGGACAAGATGTAGCGGTTGAATTGACCGAAGCCGCTAAATATTGGAGAATTGAAGGATCGACCGTACCCAGCGTGACCAGCGCCGAAGGCAAGATCGTCATCGTTCGCCATATTGCAGTGCGGTAAGTAGCTGTAACACAATCGGAAAACACCAATGTCCGACACGCCAAGCGATAAACCCGACGTCGTCCGGTTCCCTCAAGCTGCCAAGCCTGACGGCGCGCGGCCGCGCGTGCTGGCGGTCGCCAACCAGAAAGGCGGCGTCGGCAAGACCACCACCGCCATCAATCTCGGCACCGCGCTCGCCGCCATCGGCGAGCATGTGCTGATCGTCGACCTCGACCCGCAGGGCAACGCCTCGACCGGGCTTGGCATCGAGCGCAAGGCGCGGCACGTGTCGACCTACGACGTGCTCACCGGCAAGTCGCCGCTGCGCGCGGCGGTACTGGCGACCGGGGTGCCGCAACTCGACATCGCGCCCTCGACCATGGATCTGTCCGGCCTCGAGCTCGAAATCGGCCGCGAGCGCGACCGCGCCTTCCGCCTGCGCACCGCGCTCGCCGACCTCAACAAGGGGCCGCGCAATTTCGATTACACGTACGTCCTGGTCGACTGCCCGCCCTCGCTCAATCTGCTCACGGTCAACGCCATGGCGGCGGCGGACTCGATCCTGGTGCCGCTGCAATGCGAGTTCTTCGCGCTCGAAGGTCTGTCGCAATTGTTGAAGACGGTCGAGCAGGTCAAGTCGAGCCTCAACCCGACGCTGTCGATCCACGGCATCGTCCTCACCATGTACGATTCTCGAAATAACCTTTCGAACCAGGTGGTCGCCGACGTACGCCAGTTCATGGGCGCCAAGGTCTACGACACCATGATCCCGCGCAACGTGCGCATCTCGGAAGCGCCGTCCTACGGCAAGCCGGTGCTGGTCTACGATCTGAAATGCGTCGGCAGTGAAGCCTACTTGCGGCTGGCTACCGAGATCATCCAGCGCGAGCGGGCATTGAAGGCGGGGTGACTCGTTGCGCCGTCATCCTGAGGTGCGAGGCGCGGAACGCGCCGAGCCTCGAAGGATGATCGGCCCAAGAATCACGGGCCGTCGCCCCTTCGAGGCTCCCCCCGCTTTCGCGAGGGTCGCACCTCAGGGTGACGGATAAAGTTCGGAATATTTGGGCAAGATAGGAAGCACAGCGTGGCACGGAGTTCAGGAGCGGCGGCGATGGCGGATCATTCGCGATTGGGACGCGGCCTCGCATCGCTGATCGGCGATGTCGGCGAGGAAACCTCGGCGCCGGAACCGGCGCGCAAGCCGCGCCGCGCGCCGATCGAGAACCTCGTTGCCAACCCGCGCAACCCGCGCCGCGCCTTCACCGAGGCCGAGCTCAATGAGCTCGCCGAATCGATCCGCGAACGCGGCATCATCCAGCCGATCGTGGTGCGCGAGCACGGCGGGCCGGGGCACTTCGAAATCGTCGCTGGCGAGCGGCGCTGGCGCGCGGCGCAGCGCGCCGGCCTGCACGAGGTGCCGATCGCCATCGTCGACGCCACCGACGTGCAGTCGCTCGAATTCGCCATTATCGAGAACGTGCAGCGCGCCGACCTCAACGCCATCGAGGAAGCGGCCGGCTACGTCGCGCTGATGGAGCAGTGCAATCATACGCAGGAGCAGGTGGCGCAGATCGTCGGCAAGAGCCGGCCGCACGTCGCCAACATGGTGCGGCTGCTGAAGCTGCCCGAGCCGGTGAAGGCGTTTGTGCGCGCCGGCAAACTGTCGGCCGGCCATGCGCGGCTTCTGGTCGGCCATGTCAACGCGCAAATCCTCGCCGAGATGGCGATCGACGAAGGCTACAGCGTGCGCCAGCTCGAGGAGTGGGTGCGCGAGGACGAGGGCAAGCCCGGCGACGCGACCTTCGACGCTCAGCAAAAGAAGATCCGCGCCGGCATCAAGGCCGCCACGGACGCCGACATCCGCGCGCTGGAGCGGCGGCTGTCGGATACATTAGGCTTGGAGGTGAAAGTCGATCACCGCGGCGACGGCGGCACGCTGCACATCAAGTACAAGGATTTGGATCAGCTGGATGCGGTGTTGAGGAAGTTGGGGGGCGGGTGATTTTCCCGACAAGTCTGGAACTCGCAGTCGCGCTGGTGAGTTCTATAGTCGCACTTGAAGGGGATCGGTCGCCATGGACCAGCGCGACGAGGAGCTTTTGGCCAAGCAGATGCGGAGCATAGAGCCGCCGCGCAACGATGGCCTCGTCGGCCTGATGGTGGCCGCCGTATTCCTCTTTGGTTTCGTGCTCGGCGGATCGTTCTTTGCCCCAACAACGCCTGCTCCGCCAACCCATGAGGTTGCAGCCTACGCCAGCGGCGCGCCGGCTACTTTCCAGCGCTAGCAAATGTAGAACCGTTGCGGTGCATTCTTCCGCCTTCGCCAAAGGCTCCGGCGGACACGCTTGGGAGCTACACGCCGCTGCTAGAACCTCGTGGAACTTTCGGAGCCAATCGAGGCTCAAACCGGCGTTTCCCGCGCCGGCGGCTTTGGTATAGAGCTACGCCCGATATGGCCGCATCCGACCCGACGAAACCGGTTGTCGAGCAGGCGCCCGGCGACCCGCACACCGACGACCTGACCGGTCGCGCGCTGCGGCTTCGCATTCGCCAGCAGGAGCTGCTCGCCGAACTCGGCGTGTTCGCATTGCAGGGCACCAGTTTCGCCGGCATGCTCAATCATACCGCCCGCATGACCGCCGAAGGGCTCGGCGCCGAATACTGCAAGGTGCTTGAATACATTCCGGCGGAGAACCGGCTGCTGGTGCGGGCCGGCGTCGGTTGGGATGACGGCGTGGTCGGCAAAGCCAGCGTCGGCGCCGATCTGGCGTCGCCGGCCGGTTACGCGTTGCGCACCGGCAAGCCGGTTATCTCCAATCACCTTGAAAACGAACAGCGCTTCCGAACACCCGAACTATTGGTCGAGCATGGCATTCGCCGCGCCATGAACGTCATCCTGCAAGGCGACGGCTCACCGTTCGGCGTGCTGGAAGTGGACAGCCGGTCCGACGGCGAGTTCAACGAGCATGACGTCGCCTTCCTGCAAGGCGCCGCGAACATTCTCGGCATGGCGATCGAGCAGCAGCAATACCAGCGCAAGCTGCAAGCCGCGCTCGACCGCCATCAAGTGCTGCTCAAAGAGGTCAATCACCGCGTCAAGAACAGCCTGCAGGTGGTGTCCAGCATGCTGCAACTGCAAGCCAACGACGTCGGCAATCCGGATTTGAGCGAGCGGCTTCAGGAAGCATCGAGCCGCGTCAACGCCGTCGGGCGCGCCTACGAGCGTCTGGCGTACAATGCCGATTATGAGAATATCGATCTGGTCGATTATCTGCGCGAGGTCATCGGCGACCTGAAGAGCTCGGTCGCTCCGTGCACAATTCACTTTGAAGCAGCGGAAAAAATTCAGTTTGCCGCGGATCGCGCCATTCTCGTAGCGCTCATCATCAACGAACTCGTCTCCAATGCCGGCAAATACGCCTACCCCGCCGGTGGCGCGATCTGGGTACGGGTGACCCAATCGGACAAGACCGCGGTCTTTGTATCGGTCCGCGACGACGGCGTCGGGATGCCGGTCGGCTTTGATCAGGCAACCAGCAAGCGGCTTGGCACCCGCCTGGTGACGGCATTGGCCAAGCAACTGGGGGCCGAACTCACGCGGCCGGCCGCTCCGCGCGGCACCACTTTTTCGCTGCTGGTGCCGCTCCATCCGGCGAAAGCCCCGCGAGCGTAGGTGGGCTAGAGCGAAGCGTGCCCGCCATTTCACATTTCTATTTTTTCTGGAATCACGGCTGGGCTCGGCGCTTCCGCCTTCGCCCTTCGGCGGACGAGCCGCACCTGGGCTCACCCGACAAGCCAATTCTTCCTCGGCTCCCAGGCGCCGCCCATTGGCATAAGCAATCAGCGATCAGGTGTCTTTGATGCCTGTCGCAAGCCCCCGAGCGCCAGACGCGAGATGAGATCGGCCAGCTCATCCACAAACGAAGTGTCCGGGTTGATCTTGAACGGCTCTTGCGTGAAAATTTCACGGTTGCGTACGAAGGTGCTGCATTGGCCCATCAGCCAGATGGCGCCGCACATCGCGATCCGCCGGTCGGTGCCCGACGGCAGGAACTTTTGCACGATGTCGACCGCGGCGGTCAGATAGGTGACCGTGTTTTTCGCCATGAACTTGAGAAACACCTTGCTGGGATGCGCGGCCTCCCAGGCGAATATGCGGATGTACAGGCTTAGCTCGTCGCGAAACAGCAGCGGCCGCAACTGCTGATGCACGAAACTGCGCAGGGCTTCCTCGCGGGAAAGAGACTTAAGTTTCGCGGGATCGAATCCGGCATGTTCCGTCAGCTTCTCGAATGCCATTTTGAGCAGTTCGAGATAGAGCCCGTCCTTGCCCTTGAAATGATAGTTGATGGCGGCCTGGTTGACGCGCGCCTTGGCCACGATGTCGCGAACGCTCGTGGCCTGGTAGCCCTTGTCGGCCAAGAGCTGGATAGCCGCCTTCATGATCGAACTGCGGGTGTATTCCGACGGACGCGTCATTGTCATCCCAATTCAAACAAGTGTTTGAATTGGTTGCATAATGGCTCTTGCAATAAAATGCAAACGTCTTTGATCGCCCGCCCGGCGTCGAACGTCATCGTTCCGCCTCAAACGGGTGTTTGAATTTCATCCAAGCGTATGAAATGCGCGATTGCCGCCCTGAGATTTCACGGAGTTTCCCATGCTGGAGCGAACGTCGAGATTCGTCCTGGAAACGCTGCCTTACGTCATCATGGCGACGTCTGCCGTCCTTCTCGTGCAGACGTTCGTCAGGCTCTAAACCGAGGCCTCCCGTTTCGCGATTTATCAAAAATCGCGGCTGAGGACATCGTACACCGCGAGCGTAAGGTCATGGCATTGTTCAACGGAAAACCGCAGTTCCCTCGCCTCTTCCGGTGGCTGCTTGAAAAATTGGTGCCGGCATCGGTTTCCTATCGCCCCGAGCGGCACTACATGCGCGGCCCTGGGCCGAAATACCGCGAAAGGCATCCGGGGCCTCAAACCCGCCGATCTGCAGGCTGACTTAAGCTTTCTTCGGCTCCCAGCGATAGGTCTTGGCGCAGGCGCCGCCCATCAGCATCGCCCGCTCGCTGTCGCTCAGCCGGTCGGTCGTAAGAAACGGCTTCACGGCCTGCTCGTAGTTGACGACGGCGAAGGCGCGCGTCCAGTCGGTGCCCCACAGACAGCGCTCGAATCCCCAGGCGTCGAACACGCGGGCGAGCGGATCCCAGATGTCGGCGAACGGATAAGGCTCCTTCGACAGCGTGCAGGCGCCGCTCACCTTGATCACCACGTTCTTGCGTTTGGCGAGATCGAGCACCTTCGGCAGCTCAGCCCACGGCTGCTCCGGCGCCGGCGGCTTGCGCGGCTGCAGGATGCCGAGGTGGTCGATGATGAAGCGCGTGTCGGGGTTGCGGTCGATTAGCGCCATGCCGGCGTCGAGGTTGCCCCAGCACAACAGGTTCACCGGCAAATCCTGCGCGGCGGCGGCGCGCGCGATGCGGTCGAGGCCCGGATGCTTGGGGTCGCGCTCGCGCCCCGGGTCCTTGGTCAGGATGATGCGGACGCCGACCGCGCCGGGCGTGCGTTTCCAGTCGGCGACGACGTCGGCCACCGCCGGATCGTCCGGATCGACCGGCTTGACGATGGCGAAGCGGCCGGGATGGGCCTTCTGCACCACCAGCGTGTAACTGGCGTCGTACTGGTACAGCGAGAAAGCGGAGATGAAGATGGCGCCGTCGACGCCGACTTTGTCCATTGCCGCCACCATCTCGTCGCCGGTGACGTGCGGCGGCCAGTTCGGCGTGGCGTGCCACGGCCGCTTCGGGGTGTTCGCCTCATAGGCATGGACCTGGGAATCGATGATCGGCACCGGCAAAGCTCCTATGCTCAAGGGGTTCGGCATCGCAGCAGGTCGCGCCCCTCGAGTCCAGCACCCTTGAGGCGCATCGGAAATTTCGGCTCCCGCCGTTGAACCCCTCTTTGGCTTTTCGCGACGTATACTTATTCTGGCTAATTCGGAGGGGCATCGATGAGCGACAATCCAAGCGGCAAAACCAGACATAAGCCGTCCAGCTCAGGCAAGATCGCGCTTATGGGCGCCGGCGCGACCGCGCTCGCCGTTTTTAATATCGCAACCAACGGCAGTGAGACGCCGTCGCAGGCGGTGATGATCATGCAATACGCTGCACTGGCCGGCGGGCTGTTCGCCCTGGTCGGCGGACTGATCATGATGGCGGCGGCCAAAAGCTGAAGCGCCTCTTTACGGCTTTCTGCCCCAGAAGATCTCGATGCCCTTCCAGACGAAGCTGCCGGGGTCCTTGACCAGCCCGGCGAAGGCTTTCTCCAGGCCCTTCGGGCTGTAGTAGGGAAACTCGTCGAGCTTCCAGCCGACGCGCGCCAAGAGCTTGTCGAAAACGTACTCGATGTGCATGTCGAGTCCGACCTTCATCGCCGTCTCGGGGGCTATAGGCGATCTCAGCCAGCACCAGGTTGCGCCCGGGTTTCGTCACGCGCAGCATCTCGGCGCCGTCTCGCGCCAGTCGTCGGTGTGCTGCACGCCCTGCAGGCAGGCGGTACAGTCGAAAGCGCCGTCGGCGAAGTCGCGCGTGTAGGTCCATTGCCAGGTCGCGAGCTGGCCGTATCTACCGCGCTTCTTGGCGATGTAGTTGTCGCGCGCCTCATCGGTAATGTCGATGACGCGGACCTCGCCCTTGGGGCCGAGGCGCGCGCGTATGTCGTCGACGAAGCCGCAGGGCTCGATGCACTCGCCGCTGACCAGTACCTTGTCGCCTTCGCGCAATTCGAGCCGGTCGTAGATCACGTTGCGCGCGACTTCCGCTTTGCGCCACATGAACGGCAGGCCGCCGAGCAGCACGGCGCGGCACCAGCGCTCCTGCTCTTTCTCGTCGAGGATGACGTCGCCGAAGCGGCGCACGTCGTAGCGCTGCATCCACTTCCACGGGTCTTCGTTATCCATGCCGCCATGCGTTGCCTCGGTCCTGCCGGCGCTTCGGTCGCCAGCACGATATCGGCCGTGGCGGCGCCGCTCAATGGCGCGCGGTTGCATGGGCGCACTTTGGGCGCGCCACAAGGAACGACAATTCGATGAAGCTCAGATCGAGCCGGGACCGACTTTGTCGTAGATGCCGAGGCACTTTTGTGCCGCTTCCGGCATATCCGGCACGCGCAAAGCGCGGCCCATGAATGTCGCCCACGGCTTCTCGGCGACCGGCTGCAGCTGCGCGAAATTCCAGAACTGCCGCTCGGTCATCTCGATCTCGGTCACCTTCTGATCGAGCACCCAGTTGCGCAACGTGGTCAACCGCGGCTGTTTGTCGGTCTCGGAGAACATGTGTTCGGGCAATGCTTTTCTCATGAGGAAATTCATAGGCCCGAGCGCTTAACAAGGTCTGACGGCGCGAAGGGCGGCGGGCCAAATCCCTCTTGCCCACGGAAGGGGCCAAAACCCGCGCCGCTATGGAACTTTTTAACCCTTCCCCAAGGGATACCTTCTCAATAAGGTTCCTTAATCGAATACCGACGCTTTAAGTGAGCCCTATGCGCGCCCGCCGCGACGCCGCCATCCGCGGCCTGAAAATCATGTTGGTGGCCTCGGTCGCCATTCCGGTCGCGATTTTTTCCTATGCCAGCTGGATCGGCTACCAAAACGCGTTCGCGCACGCCGACGAGAAGCTGTCGGCAAGCCTTGGAATCATGGCGGAACACACGGCCGGAGTGTTTCAGTCCGTCGATCTGACGTTCGCCGCCGTCAACGCCATCGCCGGCGATCTCACCGACGAGCAGATCGAGGCGTCCGAGCAGGCGCTGCACGTGCAACTCGTCAAGCTTGAAAAGGCGACGGCTTCCATCGATGCCATTCTGATCGTCGACAAGGATGGCCACACCCTGGTCTCCTCGGCGATCTACCCGGTTCCGAACGATGTCGGCGTTGCCGACCGGGACTATTTCCTGGCGCAAAAAGACAAAGACGCCGGGACCTATGTCGGGGCGGTCCTGGAGCCGCGTGTGCGGCAAGGCAAGTTTTTCGGCGTCAGCCGGCGGCGTCCGTCGCGTAACGGTGAGTTTACCGGCATCGTCATGGTCGCGGTCGAGCCGAAGACCTTCACCGACTTCTACACGCAGCTTGCGCACGACGCCGGCGGCGGCGGTTTCTCTTTGGCCAAGAGCGACGGTGTCATTCTCGCGCGCTATCCAGATCCGCCCAACGGCATCACGCGCTTCGGGCCCGACAGCGGCTTCATGCTCAACGTGCCGCGCTATCCCAATGGCGCCGTCGTCACCACCAATCATTCGGTCGACGGCGTGCAACGGCGCATCGCCTTCCGCAAGCTGGGCTACGGCAATCTCTATGTGTCCGACGGCGTGGCGACGGACACGATCATTGCCGACTGGCTGCGCACGATGTCGGCGCACCTCTATTTCGGCATTCCCGCCGTCATCGTCCTGCTTTTGCTGGTGCTGATGACGATGCGCCGCACGCGGGAGCTTTACACCGAAGCCGAGCGCCGCGAACTGGCCGAGGAAGGACTGCGGCAGGCGCAAAAGATGGAAGCCGTCGGGCAGTTGACCGGCGGCGTCGCGCACGACTTCAACAATCTCCTGACCATCATCCTCGGCAATCTCGGCATCGCCAAGCGTGGCGTGGTCGAGGCGCGCGCCGAACGCGCGCTGAACAACGCACGGATCGGCGCCGAGCGGGCGGCGCAACTGACGCGGCGCCTGCTCGCGTTCTCGCGCCAGCAGCCGCTCGATCCGAAGACAGTGGACGCCAACAAATTGATCGTCAGCATGTCCGACCTGCTCAACCGCTCGCTCGGCGAAAACATTGCGCTGGAAACGATCGGCGGCGCCGGAATCTGGAAAATCGAATGCGACGTTTCCGAACTGGAATCGGCGCTGCTCAATCTTGCGCTCAACGCGCGCGACGCCATGCCGGACGGCGGCAAACTGACCATCGAAACCAGCAACGCCTATCTGGACGATGAGTATTGCCGCCACCATGCCGATCTCACGCCCGGCCAGTACGTTCTCATCGCGGTTTCCGACGACGGCGTTGGAATGTCGGCCGAGACGATCGAGCGCGCGTTCGATCCGTTTTTCACGACCAAGGAAACCGGCAAGGGAACGGGCCTGGGGCTCAGCCAGGTTTACGGCTTCGTCAAGCAATCCAAGGGTCACGTGAGGATCTACAGCGAACCGGGCGAAGGCACGACGATCAAGCTCTATTTCCCGCGGCATGACGGTGAAGAGGCGATCGTGTCCGCCGAGGAGCAGGGCGACCCCGAACGCGGCCGCGGTGAGACGATATTGATCGTCGAAGACGACGACGGCGTGCGCGAATACGCTTCGGAAATCCTCCGGGATCTGAACTACCAGGTCATCGAGGCCAAGGATTCCGCCAGCGCGCTGCGCCTGCTGGAGGCCGACCGGCCGTTCGATTTGATGCTGACCGACGTGGTGCTGCCCGGCGTCAGCGGCCGCGTGCTGGCCGACGAGGTCATTCGCCGCCGCCCCGGCGCCAAAGTGATCTTCATGACCGGCTATTCGCGCAATGCCATCGTGCACCAGGGCCGCCTCGATCGCGGCACCGAGCTAATTTCGAAACCGTTGACCGAGGCCGCGGTGGCGCGGAAAATCCGTCAGGTGCTCGACGCAGCCAAGTGATCGTGCCGTTGCGCCACGCGGGTTGACGTCGGCAGGTTCACGCCGGCTCTTGCATTCGGCCCGGATGTTTGCCGGCGCGCTGCGGCAGGATCAGCAGGCAGGCGAGGATGAATACGGCAATCGCCGCCGACGCGGCGGGCCGGCTCAGCGAGAGCCCGCCATCGCGGACGGGCTTGTCGAGGTAGTCGCCGACGGTCGCGCCCAAGGGCCGTGTCAGGATGAAGGCAATCCAGAACAGCAACACGCGCGACACGTTGGCCCAGAAATAAAGCGCGGCGACGATCGCGAGACCAGCCGCAAATACCAGCGCGCCATATTCGTAGCCGAGGCCCGTCGAATCGGCGGTCCAATCGCCGAGCGCGGTGCCGAGCGTCTGCGAAAAGGTGATGGCTGCCCAGTAAAACACTTCGACCTTCGGCGTTGCGACGGTGTCGACCGAAATCGAGCCGTGCGACCAATGCCACAGCGCCAGCACCGCAAGCAGGCAAGCGAGCAGCAGCGCCGAACCGCCGGCATAACCGACGCCGAGCGAGCGGTCGGCAAAATCCGCCATGGTGGTGCCGAAGGTTGTCGAGGCGATGATGGCCGCCCAATAGAGGTACGGGTGGAATTTACCGGCGGCGATTTGCCACGCCACCAGCACGGCGAGCGCAACCAGGAACAGCGCAGTACCGGCGAGATAGCCCCAGTGAAAAGTCATGGTCACTGTGTCGCCGCCGGTTTCGCCCAGCGTCGTCGCAGCGATCTTGATCAGCCAAAAGGTTAACGTGACCTCGGGAACTTTGCTGAGGGCAGCATTAGTCGTGTCATGCATGATCGGCGCGGCTCGTTATTGCGGCGGACAATAACGATGTCCACCGCGATCGCGCCCCGCAAACCGCAGCTGTGCAATCGGAACGTGGCGAAATTCCGCCGGCCGCGTGCCACCGATCACTCCGGATCGCGCGAAACGTGGGGCTCCATTTTGTGGTGCAGACGCTCGGCTTCGGCCAAGGTGTCGACGACGGCATTGACGTCGGCAACGATCGTGCCGATGACGCCCTTCCGCTTGGCCTTGTGGGCCGCCTTCTTGCGCGCCGCCGGCTTGGCCTTCTTACGCACGACGGCTTTGCGCTTATTCCGCGCGCCTTTTGACTTCTTCGTTTTCGCAGCGGATTTTTTGCGTGCTTTCTTGGCCATCGGCCGCCCCCAGGTTATGCAGGTTTACACCTGCTTGAGCCTAAGCGTCGTTTCGGTATTGCGCCAGGGGTCGGCGCAAGCGACGGCCGGATCGGGTGAGCGCTAGATCAAGGCCGCGCTCTTCTTCTTCCGGTCGAGGAGCGAATAGAGTTCCGCTTCATGCACCGCAGCCTCCGGCGGGGCTATAGACGCGACCTGGGGCGCCAGCAAGCCGAGGAAATGCTGCACCTGTTCGTCCCTGACCTTGCCCGCCTTGGCTTCATACGCACCGTCCGGCAGGGGGCTGTAGCTATTGAGGCTGTCGCAGACCTGCCTGACCATCGCCTGGGGAACAGGCTGCTCCGCGAATGGACGGGCGCAATCGCGCAGCACGTTCTGGACGATTTTGTGTTTCAGCAGTTCGGCGAGCGATATTTTGGCTTTTCGCGCCAACCCAGCCTCGACATAGGCCGCGATCAGGCGCGCATCGGCGTCAATGCAAAGGTGCCGGACATATTGGGCAAAACCGGCGAAGAGGGGGGTCAACCACAGCTCGCCCCATTGCTCGACCTGCTGCGGGAAGGCTTGCCGGGCAACCGGCTCGGCACAAGCGCGCAATATGGTCGCGAGGATGCGGTCGCGCGCAAACGGCATTTCGGCCGTGCTGAGGCTCGCGTTCATGCATTGGAAATGCCGCCGTTCGAACAGGTCGAAGCCGGACGAAAAGCTTTCGACAATTTCCGCGTAGCAGCGCTCGAGGTCTTCAACCGACAGGTTTCCGCCGCGGGCCACGCATTGGGCGTGCAGGCTGCGGTAGACGATTTCCGCTACGCCCCGCCCCGTGGACAGGCAATGATGAGGACCCGGTAATGCTTCCGACATTGCAGCCTCTCGACGATTGCAAGCCGGTTTAATGGGCTATCTCTAATGACGCCTTAAGACAGCACCGCAAATTTATCGCCCAACGGCGCAAGACGGTGCATCATTACCGCTCAAAGCACAAAATCGCGGGGCAGATGTACGCCGCGCGGGTCGTTAATTTGGTTTAGTTGCGTAGCAATACGAGGGAGCAGGCGCCGTGCAGCATGATTTCAAGAACAAGACCGTGCTCGTCACCGGCGGCAGCCGCGGACAGGGCGCGGCCGAGGCGCGGCTGTTCGCGCAGGCCGGCGCGCGGGTCGTCGTCGCCGATGTACTGGACGCCGACGGCGGTGCGCTCGTGCAATCGATCCGCGCCGGCGGTGGCACCGCTGACTACCGCCACCTCGACGTCAGCAAAGAGCAAGATTGGGCTGATGCGGTGACGTTTGCGAAATCTACTTTTGGATCGCTGCATGTGCTGGTCAACAATGCCGGCATTTCGCTGCGCGGCGTCGATCTCGCCAGCACAACGCGCGCCGATTGGGACCGCGTGCTCGCGGTCAATCTCACCGGACCGTTTCTCGGCATCCGGGCGGCGGCGCCCGTCATTCGCGACAGCGGTGGCGGCGCGATCGTCAATATCGGATCGACCGCCGGCATCAACGGACACTTCGCGGCGGCCTATAGCGCGTCGAAATGGGGTTTGCGCGGGCTGACCAAGGCGGCGGCGATGGAATACGCCGACTGGAAGATACGAGTAAACGCTGTGCATCCCAGTATCGTGCCGACGCCGATGGTTGCGGGTGCCGATAAATTCGTCGAAGCGATGGAGCACGTCACGGCGCTTGAACGCAGCGCCTCGCTCGACGATGTCGCCCAGGCGGTCATGTTCCTCGCAAGCGAAGCGGCCGGCTATCTCACCGGCATCGACCTTCCGGTCGATGGCGGTTTCACCGAGCTCGGCGTTTACCGGCAAGTGTGGCGTCGCGCGACCGGGCGGCAATCTTAACTTATTGCCTCCCCCACAAGGCGGAGGGGAGCACGCAGAGTTCGCGATGTGACTACGCTCCAATTAAATTGGAAATGGTTGAGTACGCCGTCCACCTTCACGCCGCGCGTACGCGGCTGAAAAAGGCCGCCACTTTCGATTCGAGATCGCCCGCCCGCGCCGACACCCGCTCCGTCAGCTCGGCGATATCGCTGAACGCGGTCGCGCTCGTTCCAGCGGCCTGTTCGACCGAGCGGATTTCAGCGGACGCGCTCGCGGTGTGGCCGGCCGCGGTCTGGATGCTGCCGGCGATGTCGCGCGTGGTCGCACTTTGCTCCTCGACCGCCGAAGCGATGTTGGTGGCCGCGATGGTCAACTGCTCGATGGCGCGCGCGATCGAGGACATTTCATCGACCGACTTGCGCGTGGCGTCCTGAATGGCGGCGACCTGGTGCGATATTTCTTCGGTGGCGCGCGAGGTCTGGTTGGCGAGCGCCTTCACCTCGGACGCCACCACCGCAAAACCTTTGCCGGCGTTGCCCGCGCGCGCCGCTTCGATTGTCGCATTGAGTGCCAAGAGGTTGGTCTGCGACGCGATGGTGGAAATGATGTTGACGATGGAACCGATATGTTCGGCGGCGTTGTTGAGCGACAAGATCGCCTGCTGCGCGTGCTGGGTATCGCCGACCGCGGCTTTCGCCATGTCGAGACCGCGCGTCGCCTGCTGGCCGATGTGCTGGATCGATGCGGATAACTCTTCCGTTGCTGCGCCGGTCATCTCGACGCGCTGGGTTGTTTCCGCGGCCGCAGTCGATGCCACCGCCATGCGCTTGAGCGTGTCGGAAGACATCTCGCGCATGGACGAGCAGGTGGCGGTGAGCGAGGTCGAGGCATCGGTAATGGCCTGCAGGACGTCGCCGACATCGCCGGCAAAGCTCGCGATCGCCGCATCGATCGCCTGGCGCCGCGCGTCGGCGGCTGTCTCCGCCGCTTCGCGATGCAGCGTCATGGCGTTGGCGACGTCGAAGGCGAGGACCTGCGAAACAAGTTTCGCACTCGCCGCAAGCTTGGTCGGCGAATACCAGTACTTGCGCGCGAGCGCGTCGAGCGCCGCGCGCAGGACGTAATTGCCGGCGGTGCTGCGAAAACGAGCGTCGAAGCCGAGCGCGGCTTCCTCGCCGACAGTCTTAATGCACGACTCGCAATAGGCCTGGTCGAGTTCGCCATTGAGCAGCGCTTCCAAATGCGACAGTTCGAGCTGCTTGATGAAAGCGTGGTGCGGCGCGACGGCCGGGCCGACCAAAACGAGCTTGGCCGTGGCTTCGAGAATGCCGTCGACCGCCCGATCGAGGACGGGTGCAATTGTCGGCCACAGGTTTTTGATCGCGCGGCGGGCGGGCGCGTCGAGTTCGTAAAGCCCGTAGCGGCCCTCGATCCCTTGGATGAGCTGGCTCGGCAATAGCGCCCCGTCAAATCGGAAAAACGAGTGTTTTCAAGGGTATTACAGATTGGTTGTGGCAATCCTAACGCGCCGGAAATGGGGCCGCGGACGCTGGTTATTCCGCCATTCTTGCGATAAATGCGGGGCGCGCGGACCGATAAAACAAGGGGAGGACAGGCGTGCCCGCTTCAATGCAAGGTGAAATGCTGCCGAACATCTACCGCTTCAAGCTCGGCGGTTTCGAAGTCGCGACCATCATGGACAGCTATGTGATCCGCCCGGGGCTGACGCCCTCGTTCGGCGGCGAGGCGCATGCCGACGAGGTGAAGGCGCTGGCCGCCGCCAACCGCATCGAGGCGGACCGCTACTTCCACCCGTTCACCCCGACGGTGGTCAATACCGGCAAGGAACTGGTGCTGTTCGACACCGGCAACGGCTCGCTCTCGGCCGAGATACGAGCAGATCAAGGGCCGCTTGCCGCCGGGCCAATTGGTCGCGCGCATGGCGCAGGCCGGCTACAAGCCTGAGGACGTCGACGTGGTGGTGATCACGCACGGCCATCCCGATCATATCGGCGGACTGACCAAGGGCGGCGTGCCGGTGTTCCCGAACGCGCGCTACGTGTTCGGCGCCGCCGAATTCGATTTCTGGAACAAGGGCGAGAACGTGCGCGAGGCGCGCAAGTTCAACCGCGAACTCTATGTGAAGATCGTCGTGCCGCTCGCCAACCGCGCCACCATGATCAAGCCGGGCGATACGGTGGTGCCGGGCATCACCGCGGTCGATGCTTTCGGGCATTCGCCGGGCATGCTGGCTTTCATGATCGAGAGCGAGGGCAAGCGCGTGCTCAACTGGGCCGACTCGTGCGGGCACTATGTGGTGTCGTTGCAACGGCCGGACCTGCATCTCGACGTCGACGACGACAAGGAGAAAGCGGTAGCCACGCGCAAGCGCATCCTCGACATGGTGGCGACCGAAAAATTGTTCGTCGCCGGCTTCCACATGCCGTACCCGGGGCTGGGCTATGTGGAGAAGGCGGGCGGCGCCTATCGCTGGGTGCCGCATAGCTATCAGTTGAATTTGTAACGGCGCCGCCACGCGCGCCCTGAGGTGAGCGCAAAGCGCTCTCCGAAGCAAGGGGCGGCCGATGCTTCGAGAAGCCGCGCTACGCGCGGCTCCTCGCCTGCGCCGATTAAACAATGGAGTGCTTAGCTCTCCCTACGCCGCGCGCTCACCGCGATCGACAGCAGCGTGCGTTGCGCGATCGCCTCGGCGAGCGCCGCGTTGCGCCGCATGTCGAGCGAGGCTTCGGCGAGCTGCGCCATGGCGCGCAACAGACGCGGCGGCGTCCAGGTACGCAGCGCGGCTTCGACCGGTTTCTTCCGCGTGAAGTGCACGGGCGGGGCGCCGCGCATCATGGCGAAATCGATCGAGTCGCCGCCGTCGATCGAAAGCTTCATCTTGTGCAGATTGGCGACCTGGCGGATCGCCGCCGAGACGATCGCCGCCGGCGACGATCCGCCGCCGCGCGCCTTGCCGAATTCGGTCTTCGACCTCGCGCGTCTCGCCGGCAAAGGTCGCGTCGATGACGCCGTCGAGCGCCTGTTCCGAAGCATCCGCCACCACCGCCATCACGTCGGCGAGCTCGATGCGGTCCTTGCCCTGGGCATAAAGCGCGAGCTTGCGGATCTCGTTGCGCGAGGCGAGACGGTCGCCGCCGATGAGCGCGGTGAGCGCCGCGCGCGCGTCGGCGGCAAGCGTCAGGTTCGCCGCGCGCATCTCCTCGTCGATCAGCCGCGCCAAGTCGCGTTCATTGTCCGGATAGCAGCCGATCGCGGCGCCGGCTTTGGCTTTTTCGAACAGCGCACGCAGCGGCGCGGTTTTGCGCAGCTCGCCGGCCTCGACGACGATGCGGCAATCGCGCGGCGGCGCTTCCAGCACGACTTCGATCGACGGAACGATGTTGTGGCGCGAATTGACCCGCAGCAGCACGGCGCGGCGGCCGCCGAATAAGGGCACGGTGTTGGCTTCGTCGGCGAGCCGGCCCGGATTGGCCGACAGTTCCTCGCTTTCGATGCGCGCCAGCGCGAAGGGATCGTTGGGATCGTCGACCGAGGCGCGCACCAGCGCGTCGACGCGCTCGCGCACCAATCCGGCATCGGGACCGTACACCAGCACGACCGGCTGGCTGATATCGGGCTTGGCGATGAAGCGGTCGATGTCGGTGGTTTTGATGGCGGTCATGAGGCCGATAAACTAATCAATTATGCAGGTCGCAGCAAAACCTGGTCGCTGAGCTGCGCGGTTTCGGCCTGCGCGATCCGGTAGCCGCCGCGCGCGGCCAAAGGCGCGAAGCCCTGCAGACCGCGCGGGATCAGCTTGAACCGGCTGGCGGTGATCCTGCGCCGCGAGGCTTCGTCGGAACCGGTGACCGAGCCGGCGATAAGTTTCACCTTGCCGGCCTGTAACGCTTTAAGATTGGCGACAATCGCGGCGTCGCCGCCGTACTCGAACAGGCCGCCTTCAGACGAGGCGGCAACGATGGCGCCGGCCATGACCAGCTCGCGCACGAGCTGGTCGAGAGGCGCCGGTTCGTCCCAATTATAACCGCGGTGGTCGAAGGCGACGTCGAGCCCCCCGAGCGGCGCGCCATTCGCCCGTAAAGCGGCCAACGCGTTTTTCCCGAAGAACGGTCCCGCCTCGTCGAGATCCAGTACATGCACCGCAATTGGCCGCCGCAACAGATCGCGGTGCGCGCGGTTCAGGATCATCAATGTGTTCAGGCTGTCGATCGCAGGGCCGCCGGCGATATTGACCACATGCAGCGGCGCGGTCATGGCCTTCGCCAATTCCGGCACCAGCGCGTCGGCGAGCAGCCGCGCCACCTGTTGCGTGCGAAGCCGCAGCAAGGTGAGGTTCGGTGCCGCTGCCGCCCGCCGGTCCATCGGGCTGTCATAAGGCGGCACCAAATTGTCGGCACCGAGCTTCATGACATAGGTGCCCATGCCGTCGAGAAACGCCGCGTTGCCGGCGAACAGCGGCCGAAGCAAGAGCGAACGCTTGGCCGCCGACTTCAGCCAGCCAGCGCATGATGAATTTCGGGATGCGCCGGTTGCGGCGTTCTTCCTCGCGCGCAATGTCGAAGAGTTTGCGCAGGCTGTCGGGATCGTCCGGCACCGCGAAGCGCGGATCGCTGACGTTTATCACCGGCAGGAAGTAGCCGTCCCGCGTGGCCGCCTGGATCGGCGCACTCGGGCTAGCCAACGTGGAAACCGCGGAAATCTCTACGTCCCCGCCACGAAATACGACGCCAGGCGGGAGCGGATATTGTCGGCAATGGACTTGGCGGCGCGGTTCTCGGCGTCGCGCAAGCCACGGTCGCCGGCGAAACGCTGCTGCTGGCCGGGAATGTCGTACGACACACGCGAGAAGGTCTGGCCGTTGACCACTTTCTTGCCGGTGCGGATATCGGTCAGCGTGTAGGTGGCGTCGATGCCGTAATCCTGGATGTCCGGGCGCGCGGTGTTGATGTCGACGATGACTTGCGACTGACTGGAGGCGAGCCTGATGTCGAGCTTGTAGTTCGACGGGGCGGCAGGGCCGCCGCCGGTCAGGCCGAACAGCAGGCTATTGCGCACCTCGACGCCGACACGAGAGAGCCTTGTGCCGTTGGGCACATTGATCGGCGCCACTTCGATGCTGCTCAATTTGTCGCCGATATCGGGGCCGCCGGCCGAGCCCTGCGTGCCATAGAGCGGCTGGAAGCAGCCGGCGGTGAGGCCGGCAAGCAACATGACGACCGCCAAACGGGCGAGAGGCGGAATTTGGCGCGGAATTTGGCGCGGGGTTTCAAGCCACCACATTCACGATCCTCTGCGGAACGACGATGACCTTTTTCGGGCGCTTGCCGTCCAGCGCCTTTATTACCTCATCGAGGGCCAAAACGGCAGCCTCAATCTCGGTATTGGCGGCGTCGCGTTTAACGGTCACTTCGGCCCGCTTTTTGCCGTTGATTTGCACCGGCAAAGTAATGCTGTTTTCGACCAAAAGCTCAGCCTCAAGCTGGGGCCAGGTTTCGGCCGAAACCAGGGTCTGATGGCCGAGCGCGGCCCAGCATTCCTCAGCCAAATGCGGCATCATCGGGTGGAACAGGCGTACCAGGATGTCGCCGGCCTCGCGCAGCGCCCAGGCAAAATCGGGCGAAGGCGCCGCCTCGGCCGAACCGATGGCGTCCGACAGTGCATTGGCGAACTCGTAGATGTGGGCGACGCAGCGGTTGAAGCGCAGCCTGGCGATGTCGTCGGAGACATTCGCCAAAGCGCGGTGGGCGGCCTTGCGTACGATCAATGCTTGCTTGCCAAAGGCGGCCGGACGCGCAGCCGGCGCTTTCACATCGGAAATCTCGCCGGCGAGACGCCAGAGCCGCTGCACGAAGCGCCAGGCGCCCTGCACGCCTTCTTCGGTCCAGATCACGTCGCGCTCGGGCGGCGAATCCGACAACATGAACCAGCGCGCGGTGTCGGCGCCGTAAGCTGCGATGATGTCGTCGGGGTCGATGGTATTCTTCTTCGACTTCGACATCTTCTCGATCGAGCCGATCTCGACCGGCTCTCCGGTCGAGGCAAGCGTCGCGCGCCGCGCCTCGCCCAGGCCTTCGATCTTGACGTTGGCCGGCTCGACCCAGTCGCCGTTCTTCGCCTTGTAAGTCTCGTGCACCACCATGCCTTGGGTGAACAGTCCGGCGAACGGCTCGTCCATGCCGATATGGCCGGTCTTGTGCATGGCGCGGGTGAAGAAGCGCGAATAGAGCAGATGCAGGATCGCGTGCTCGATGCCGCCGATATATTGATCGACCGGCATCCAGTCGTCTGCAATCCTGGGCGTCGTCGCCGCCGCGGTATTCCACGGATCGGTGAAGCGCGCGAAGTACCAGGACGAGTCGACGAAGGTGTCCATGGTATCGGTCTCGCGCCGCGCCGGCCCGTCACACTTGGGACACTTGACGTTTTTCCAGGTCGGATGGCGGTCGAGCGGATTGCCCGGTCTGTCGAAGGTCACGTCCTCCGGCAGCGTCACCGGCAAATCTTTTTCCGGCACCGGCACCACGCCGCATGTGTCGCAGTGAATGATCGGAATCGGGCAGCCCCAATAGCGCTGACGCGAAATGCCCCAGTCGCGCAGGCGGTAATTGACCTGGCGCTGCGCCACCGGACGGTTGCCGCGCGTATCCTTCTCCAACCGTTTGGCTACTTCTTCCTTCGCCGCTTCGATCGTCATGCCGTCGAGGAAGCGCGAATTGATCATGGTGCCGTCGCCGTCGTAAGCGACGTCGGTGATGACGAAGGTCTTCGGATCCTGGCCCGGCGGGCATACCACCGGCGTATTGCCGAGGCCGTATTTGTTGACGAAGTCCAAATCGCGCTGGTCGTGCGCCGGGCAGCCGAAGATGGCACCGGTGCCGTATTCCATCAAAATGAAATTGGCGACATAGACCGGCAGCTTCCAGTTGGCGTCGAACGGATGCACCGCCCTGATGCCAGTGTCGAAGCCCATCTTCTCGGCGGTGTCGATCGCCGCCTGCGAGGTTCCCATCTTCTTGGTTTCGGCGATGAAGGCGGCGAGCTTGGGATTTTTCGCGGCGGCGGCCGCGGCCAGCGGATGATCGGGCGACAGCGCCATGAACTTGGCCCCGAACAAAGTGTCCGGCCGCGTCGTGAAAATCTCCAGCTCGGTTTCCTTGTTCGGCGCCGTCGCCGGATCGAGCATGAAGCGGACCAGCAGCCCTTCCGAGCGGCCGATCCAGTTCTTCTGCATCAGCTTGACTTTGTCCGGCCAGCGCTCGAGCGCATCGAGCGCCTCGAGCAGCTCCTGCGAATAGTCGCTGATCTTGAACACCCACTGATAGAGGTCGCGCTGTTCGACCTCGGCGCCGCTTCTCCAGCCGCGGCCGTCGATCACCTGTTCGTTGGCGAGCACGGTCTGATCGACCGGATCCCAGTTCACCTTGCGGTATTCGCGCGCGACCAGCCCCGCCTTGAGGAAGTCGAGGAACATCTTCTGCTGGTGCTTGTAGTAGGCCGGGTCGCAGGTGGCGATCTCGCGTGCCCAGTCGAGCGACAGTCCCATCGACTGCAACTGCTTCTTCATCGAGGCGATGTTGTCGTAGGTCCAGGCCTTAGGGTGCACCTTGCGGTCGATGGCGGCGTTCTCCGCCGGCATGCCGAAGGCGTCCCAGCCCATGGGGTGCAGCACGGCATTGCCCATCGCCCGTTTGAAGCGCGCCACCACGTCGCCCATGGTGTAGTTGCGCACGTGACCCATGTGGATGCGTCCCGACGGGTAGGGGAACATCTCCAGCACGTAGTATTTGGGTCGGGGGTCGTCGTTTTTGGTCGCGAAAATGCCACCCTCGGCCCAGGTCTTCTGCCAGCGGGCCTCGGCCGCGCGGGCGTTATAGCGCTCGGTTTTCTGCGATTCGGCGGTCATTTGTGGGGTCTTTTAAGGACCGGGGCGGAGACATGGAAGGGGTGCGGCCGAAGGAATAGCACTTCGCGGCCCCGGCGGTCATCGGGCGGCTTGAAGTTTCCCAACCATAGGTAGAATATTTTTGCCGGCCTTCGGCGGCGGCATCGGCGGCGGGCTGTTACCAAGACACGTTAGCGGCCAGACGGAGCATGCCCGGCGAATTCACGCGGTTCGGCCTGTGCGGAAAAACAGGTAGGTGCTGTGGAGTGCGGCAATGAACGATCTGATCGTACTGCTCGGATACGGCGCCATCTTCACGATCTGGGTGCTGGTGCCCCTGCTGCCGGCGATCCTGATTTATCGGCTGTTTCCGCAAACTAATACACAGACGCAATGGAAGATCTCAGGGATCGTACTCAAGGCCGGAGGCGCATCGGGGTTCTATTTCGCGATCTTCGCGCTGGGCTATTTAAAGATCGTCGATCCCGCGGTTGAGATCGTCAAGAACTGGCAGCGGCCCTATTGGGAAGTCACCGCGCGCCTCAAATTCGTCGATGCCGATCAAAAGGTTGTTGATGCCAAAAGCTCGGAAGACCAGTTACAGGTCCTTCCACTATCCTATCGCTTCAAGAAAATCGGCGATCGTCTCTATCTCGCGACTCTGCATTTTTCCGAACTTCAGGGCGACGTTCCCGATTACGTGACGTTGCACTTCCCCGAGGGCGAAGGCTTCCTCAACTTGAAAGATCTAAAGACAAAAAACATGAGCATGAGTTCGAAAACGATCGATTTGACGAAATTGGAACCGGTCGTCATCAGCCCGATCAGAACCGAGGCGCGAGCCCAATCCACCAGTCCGGGGATCTCGCAACAACCCACCCATCAACTGGAAGCCGATACCCCCCAATGACCGGCAACGATTAACTTAAAGGAACCAGCCGCCGCCGGTGCGGGTTAGCCCGCGTAACAGGAGGTGCGGCATGGCCATTAAAATTCAAGATATCAAGGAACACATGGAAGTCCTCGGCGCCGACGGCAAACACGTGGGCACTGTCGATTGCACGAAGGGCGAAGACACGATCGTGCTGACCAAGAGCGATCCGCAATCCGGCGGGCAGCACCACATTATTCCGGTCCACCTGGTGAATAACGTGGACGAGAAGGTGCACCTTGCCAAGCCGGCGCGGCAGGTGATGCTGGAATGGCAGACGGCGGCCTGATCGCGAACCAATAAGATCGAAATTGCGTCAGCGTGCAGCCATCGCGCGGAGCATGGCGTCGATCAGCAATGGTGGCTGGTAAGGTTTTCCCACTACGGGCGCTTTAGGATACGTCGCATTGTGCACGTCGATGCGGCGCATTCCGGTGAGAAATACAAACGGCGTTTTCTGCGCCGTCAGGGCGGCGATGACGCGCAAGCTGTTGTTCGCCGCGCCGCCCAGCACAATGTCGAGCACGGCGATATCGAAACGCGGGCCGCCGCGCAATGCCGCCAACGCATGCTCGGCGGTGCCTGTGCAGATCACGCTCGCGCCGGCGGCCTCCAGGATTTGCTGGATGTCGACCGCGATCAGCAATTCGTCGTCCAACACAAGACAGCGTTTGCCGGCGAGAACGAATTCCGATTGCACCATCAAGCCTACCCCAACTTCACAATGGAACTTTTTCTTGTGCACGGAATTGAATCCGTCGGCATTTAAAAATGACATACGGCTTGCATATTTATGATCTTGGGCAACGGCCGGTCGAACGGCCACTACACATCGTGCGAACAATGTCCGCTGCGTAAGCGGGAAAGCCTGCGCGAATTCACGCCCGAGGAATTGGGCTTTGTCAGCAAATTCAAGATCGATGAGCTGCGCGTCGACTCTGGCGCCAGTTTCCTGCGCGAGGGCACGCGCAGCGAGCATCTCTATACGGTGCTGAGCGGCTGGGCCTTCCGTTACAAGATGCTGGACGACGGGCGCCGGCAAATCCTCAATTACGCGCTCCCGGCCGACATAGTCGGGCTGCAAGGCACGGTGATGCGCGAAATGGACCACTCGGTGGAGGCGTTGACGCCGTTGGTGCTGTGCGTGTTTCCCCGCAGCAAACTGTGGGAATTGTACGGCCACTTTCCCTCGCTCGCCTTCGATATCACCTGGCTGGCGGCGCACGAGGAGCAGCTGATCGACGAATATCTGGTCAGCCTTGGCCGGCGTACCGCGGTCGAGCGCACGGCGTTCATCCTGCTGCATCTTTTCGCGCGCGCCGAGGAGTGCGGACTGACCAAAGACGGCGCGATCCATTTCCCGTTCACCCAGCAGCATCTCGCCGACACGCTCGGCATGTCGCTGGTGCACACCAACAAGACGCTCAAGCGCCTCTATGCGTCGAACGCCATCCGCTGGAAGGGCCGCATGTTCGAAATGCTTGACCGCGCCGCGCTCGCGTTGCTTGCCGGTGACAACGCGCGTCCGCACCGGCCGCGGCCTTTTATTTGATTTTCCGATTGCCGTCCCGCTTTCGCGTAAGACGGCAAGCTGGTATTTGGCTCGGCATGGAAGCCATTGTTGAAACCGGCCTCGATAGGGTCCGCGCCGAGATTGCGCGCGCCTGCAAGGACGCCGCGCGCGATCCGGCCGAAGTGACGCTGATCGCAGTGTCGAAGACCTTTCCGCCGGAGGCGGTCGAGCCGGCAATCGCCGCCGGCCAGCGCGTGTTCGGCGAAAACCGTGTGCAGGAGGCGAAGGCCAAATGGCCGCCGCTGATGCAAAAATACGCCGGCATCGAACTGCATTTGATCGGCCCGCTGCAATCGAACAAGGCGAAGGAAGCGGTGGCGCTGTTTACCGCCATTCATTCGGTTGACCGGCCGAGCCTGTGCGAGGCGCTGGCCAAGGAAATCGACAAGCAAAAGCGCAAGCCTCTTCTGTTCGTCGAGATCAATACCGGCGCCGAAGCGCAAAAGGCCGGCGTGCTGCCGCAGGATGCCGACGCGTTTCTCGAGAAATGCCGCGACGCCTATGGCCTGACCGTCTCCGGGCTGATGTGCATTCCGCCGCTCGATGAAGCACCGGGACCGCATTTCGCGCTCACTGCCAAGATCGCGCGGCGCAACGGGCTCAAGCTGCTGTCGATGGGCATGAGCGCGGATTTTGCGACTGCGATCCAACTCGGCGCCACACATGTGCGAGTTGGCAGTGCAATTTTCGGGGAGCGCGAGAAGCTCTAGGCGCGCCATTATGGATTGCCGGGTCAAACCCGGTAATGACGGCGGAGAGGAATGCGGTCGAGTTACCGAAACCCGCGGCGGCGCGGCCGGTGCCGCGGGCACTACCGGAGCGGTCGACTGCAGCGCCGGCGCGTCGAGCGGCGACGCGTAGTCGAGGTCTTCCTCACCCATACGATGACTCATGCTGGCGCTGCGCCATCGCTCGATCACCGAGGAGAGTAGGTCGCGACTGATATTGGTGCCGGCGTCGGAGCGGGTGTTGCCGATCGCCTCGCTATTCGGGCGCCGCTCCGCCGGTAATTCCCTGAAACGCATGCGCGTCGGCAGCGCCACGCCGGGGCCGAAGGTGAATACCTCGCGGGTGCCGAGGGAGGGGATAAACGACAACAGATTCAACGCCGCGTCGGACACCGCCGAGCGGATCAGCTGCTGGTCGCGGTCGTTCGACAGCCGCATGACGAACAAAGTCGAACACTGCGAGATGATCGTGGAGTCGATTTCGGCCGGACGTTGCGTCACCAGGCCGAGGAACACGCCGTATTTGCGGCCTTCCTTGGCGATGCGCGAGAGCGCGCGCTTGGTCGGCCCGAAGCCGACTTGCCTGTCGGCAGGCGCATAGCGGTGCGCTTCTTCGCACACGAACAGCAGCGGGGCCACGCCGTCGCTCCACAGCCCGAAATCGAATGCCATGCGGCAAAGCACCGACACCACCGAGTTCGACCACCTCGGCCGGGAAACCGGCGAGCTGCATGATGGTCATCGGCTTGCCGTCCGGCGGCAGCCGGAACAGACTGCCGAGGATTTCCGCCATGGTGTCGCCGCCGATATTGGCGTTCTCGAACATGAAGGCGTAGCGCGGGTGATTGCGGAAGGTCTGAATGCGTCCGATCAGCTTATGATAGATCGTCGCGCGCGAGCGGTTCTCCAACTTGCCCATGCGCTCGTCGAGCAAGTTGATGAGATCCTCGATGCGGTAGGGCACGGGGGTGTCGGCGGTGAAGCCGCTGTCGCGCGGATCGCGCTTTTTGGTCAGCGCGCGCTCGGCGGTATTGGTGCGGTATTGCAGGTAGGCCGATTTGGCCAGCGGAATGACTTCGGATAGGATTTCGACTTCCTCGTCGACGCCGGGACGGCCGCCGAAGAAGGCATCGATCGTTTCCTCGAAATTGAACAGCCAGAACGGCAGCCGCAGGTTTCGCGGGGTCAGCACCTGCGCCTTGTCGCCGAAGCAGTGGCCATATTCGTTGTGCGGATCGACCAGGAAGATGCGCAGGTTCGGGCGCGTATCTAGGATCTGCTGCAGGATGATGGCGACGCCGCTCGACTTGCCGACGCCGGTCGCGCCGACGATGGCGAAATGCCGGCTCACCAATTGGTCGATGTCGATGTGCACGCCGATTTCGGCGTTCTGCTGCAGGTCGCCGACATGCGCATGGTCGGTATCGGCCGCGCCGTAGACAAGACGCAACTCGCGCGCGGTGAGTTGCAACGCGCCGTCGCCGATGTTCGGATATTCCATGACGCCGCGTTGGAAGTGCGCCGCACCGCCTTCGCCGGAACGGATTTCGCCGATGAGATCGAGACGCGCGACCTTGCGATAGGACGACCCGCCCGCTGGCGCCGCCATGGCTTGTTCGCCGATATCGGTGACCAGGCCGATGATCAGGGCCTTGGCGGTCACCATGCCCATGAATTTTCCGACTGTCGGCTGCTCGCCGCCGTTGCTGCGCGCGCTGAGTTCGACGGTGGCTTGCGAACCGGTGACGCCGACGACGCGGCCGACCTGGTCCGCTCCCGTCCGGCCAGGCGGTTGGGCATGATGTGCCGTTGATGTGTCCATGATCACCCCCGCGCAGCCCCGATTTATATTTCCGGTAGGCAGGCCTGCCTTCAGGGGAATATCGCGGCACGATTCCCGCTCAGTTAATGGTTTGGTTATGCCGGTCGCGGCGCGCGACTATGCTTAAGAAAAGGTGGCAGGCACGATTAAAGTATGAATCAATCAACCATGATGCTGGTGTGCGGGCCAAGGCGTGCGAGCAGCCGGCGCAGCGAATCCACGGTCAGTGCGACACAGCCCGCGGTCGGCGCAAATCCCGGGCGCGCCACGTGGATGAATACGGCGCTGCCGCGGCCGGCAACGCGCGGGCGCGTGTTGTGATCAATCTCAATGATGAAGTCGTAGAGGCCGTCTTTGCGCGCAAGCCGGTCGGCCGTTGATCCCGGCGGCACATTTACCGGCCTATTGTAACGGCGGTCGGCGGGGTCTTCGCACCAGCCGTCCTGCGGCATGATGCGCCGGGCCGGCAATCGCGTTGCTGGACGCGGATGGCGGTCGGCGCGCCACCACAGCCGCTTGAGCCTGAAGCGACCGCGCGGGGTTGCGCCGTCGCCCTCGCGCTTGTTGGCTTTGACGCCGCTACGGCCGAGCGCCACGGGCAATGTCATGGATCCGGCCTGCATTACGCCGCGTGCCGGCTGTGCCGGTTTTCGCCGCACGATCAGCCGCCGCAATGATGTATCGCGCTTTGCCCGTGACACGCTCCAAAACCCCCCGAATCCAGGCCAAATATCAGTTCACCCTTGCTCTTTTAGCCCTGAATGCTCTACTTCGTGAATATTCCCACGAGGCGACCCCATAAGCGATGCCGAACCGACGAACCATCCTGATTGTGGACGATGATACCGAGCTGCGCGAGGCGCTGGTCGAGCAATTGGCGCTGCACGAGGAATTCGACGCCATCGCGGTCGATAGCGGCACCAAGGGCGTGCAGGCGGCCAAAAGCGGCCAGGTCGATCTGGTGATCATGGACGTGGGCCTGCCCGACGTCGACGGACGCGAGGCGGTTCGCATCCTGCGCAAGAACGGCTTCAAAGCGCCGATCATCATGTTGACCGGCCACGACACCGACAGTGACACGATCCTGGGGCTGGAATCGGGTGCCAATGACTACGTCAGCAAGCCGTTCCGCTTCGCCGTTCTGCTGGCGCGCATCCGCGCGCAATTGCGGCAACATGAGGCGAGCGAGGACGCCGTCTTCACCATCGGGCCTTACACTTTCCGCCCGAGCTCCAAGCTCTTGCTCAGCCCGAAGGGCAGCAAGGTCCGGCTGACCGAAAAGGAAACCGCCATCCTGCGCTATCTCTATCGCGCCGCGCAGAAGCCGGTATCGCGCGAGACGCTATTGCAGGAAGTCTGGGGCTATAATTCCGGCGTCACCACGCACACGCTGGAGACGCATATTTACCGGCTGCGGCAGAAGGTCGAGAAAGACGCCGCCCAGCCCGCGATCCTGGTGACGGAAGCCGGCGGCTACAAGTTGGTGCCGTGAGCGGACCATCCACAGTCATTCCGGGGCGCCGCACAGCGGCGAACCCGGAATGACGGAATGAACCCATGTCCCTCGATGACGACATCGCCTTCTTCGAGCAGGTGCCGACCTTTGCGGTGCTTGGCAAACCGGCGCTGCGCATCCTCGCGATGGGCGCGGAAACCCGGCAATTGCCGAGCGGCGCGGTGCTGTTCTACGCCGGCGAACTCGCGGACGGCGGCTATGTCGTGCAGGAAGGCTCGCTGCTGCTGGAGCCGAACTCGCCGCTGGAAGGCGAGCAATTCACCGCCGGCCCTGGCACGCTGGTGGGCGAGCGCGCGCTGCTCAGCGACACCGTGTGCGCGTCGACCGCGATCGCCAAGGAGCCGACGGTGGTGATCCGCATCTCGCGCAGCCTGTTTCGCAAAATGCTGGAAGGCTATCCGGCCGCCGCCCAGAAACTGCGCGAATTGGTGGCCGAGCGCGTCGACGGCTGGACGCGCGAACTGGGCGGCGTGAAGCGAATGCTGGAAAAACGCTAATAATCAGAGTTCGATCGTTGCCGTCACCGGGACATGGTCGGAGGGGCGCTCGGCGCCGCGGTAATCCTTGGCGATCTTGATCGCCGATACGCGGTCGGCCAGCGCGTCCGACGTCCAAACGTGATCGAGCCGGCGGCCGCGATCGGCGGCGCGCCAATTGTCCATCGCGCGATAGCTCCACCACGTGTAGAGCTTCTCCGGCTCAGGCGTGTGCACGCGCATAGCGTCGATCCAGTTGCCCGCATTGCGCGCTGCATTGAGCTTCTCGCATTCGATCGGCGTGTGCGAGACCACCTTGATCATCTGCTTGTGGCTCCAGACGTCGTGCTCGAGCGGCGCGACGTTGAGGTCGCCAACCAGAATCGCGCGCTGTGATTTCTCCGGACGCAGGCCGGTGTGCGCGCGCATCTCGTCGAGGAAATCGAGCTTGTGCTCGAATTTCGGATTAAGCTCTGGATCCGGCTCGTCGCCGCCGGCCGGCACGTAGAAATTATGCAGCGTGATGGGTTGCTTCAAACCGCCGCGCGCGCCGAGCACTACCTTTACGTGGCGGCAGTCGGTCTTGCCGCAGAAATTATCGAAGTTGAAGCTCTCGAACGGACGGCGCGAGAGCACGGCGACGCCGTGATAGCCCTTCTGGCCGTTAAGCGCGGCGTGCTCGTAGCCGAGCCGTTTGAAGCGCTTGAGCGGAAAGGCGTCGTCCGGGCACTTGGTCTCCTGCAGGCAGAGCACGTCCGGCCGCGCACTTTTGAGAAATTTGGCGACCAGATCAATGCGCAGGCGGACGGAATTGATATTCCAAGTTGTGATTTTGAGGGACATGGCTTGCCAATCTAAAATACGCGGCACCGAAATTCCATTCGTCCCGGCCGGGCAAAAGGCGCGAAGCGCCGTCTTTGCACAGGAAGTCCCGGCCATCCACGTCTTAATTTCGTGGTCATATCTGAAGGCGCGGATGCCCGGCACAAGGCCGGGCATGACGAAAAAGTCAATTGTGATAACGCGTGTAATCGATCTTGAACATGCTGGGATCGGGCCGCTTGCTGGTGTCGATATTGTACACCGCGACGGTAGTGTCGTAGCCCTGTGGATCGGTCACCGTCCACTGCTTGAGCTGCATGTCCTTGGCGTTGAACATGATCATCAGCCGGCTGGTGCCGACCACGCTGTTCTTTTCCTCGACCACTACCGTGACGAACACGTCGTCGGCATAGACCGCGACAAGATTGGTGTCCTTCATCAGGTTAACATGGTCGGCGAGCAGGAAGCGCAACGGCGTTTGCGACAGCGGATAGACGTCCTGCGTCGCCAGATTGCGGTCGCGCACCACCACCGACTGGCCGTCGGCAATCAGCGAGATCGGGCTCGGGTCGTCATATTCGAAACGCACGCGGCCGGGCTTGGATATGTAAAACTCGCCCTGGGTACGGCGGCCGTCCGGCGCGATCTGGACGAAATTGCCGGTCATCACCTGCATGTTGGAGAGATAATTGTCCACTTTCTCGACGATGGCGCGTTGTTCGGCGCTGAGCGCCGTGGTCGAGCCGGACTTGCCGAGCAAAGCGGCGAAGGGATTGGATACCGGATTGGGCGGCTGTGCCGACGCTGCCTGCGGCGCTTGAGCGCGGGCGCTGAGCGCCGCGGCAGGGACCACAGATTTGGGCGCGCCAATAGAGCCGGTGGTCATGGGATGCGCTTCGACCGCAGGACGCGGTCTCGGCAGCGGAACGCTCTGTGCCATTGCCGGCGCGGCTGCCAGGCAGGCAAATGAAAATGCTATCGCCAGTATGTGGCTGGTTCGCGCACTAAGATATTGCGCCATAACGGTTTCTGCCTCGCTCGCGCCCCTGCTTGAATTCAAGTTCTGTGGCAAATCCTGTACGCGCCGGCTGTGGCTATTTCGCGGCTCCGATCATGCTCTGATTCGGGCGGTCCCGAAACGGCGAGATTTAGAAACGGTCATCGGCTGGATTTTCCGGGATTAGAATTTCGCGCTTGCCGGCATGGTTGGGTTGGCCAACGATGCCTTCCTCTTCGAGACGCTCCATTAGTGAGGCGGCGCGGTTGTAGCCGATCTGCAGCCGACGCTGGATGTAGGAGGTGGAGGCTTTGCGGTCGCGCTTCACGATGGCGACAGCCTGCTGGTAGAGGTCGCCGCCTTCGGCGAGTCCCATGCCGGTCGCGTCGAACACCGCGCCGTCCTCGCCCTCTTCCGGATCGCCGGCGGTCACCTCTTCGAGATACTCCGGATGCCCCTGCGTCTTGAGGTGGCGCACGACTTTCTCGACTTCATCGTCGGACACAAAAGGTCCATGCACACGGCTGATGCGGCCGCCGCCGGCCATATAGAGCATGTCGCCCTGGCCGAGCAGTTGTTCGGCGCCCTGCTCGCCCAAAATGGTGCGGCTGTCGATCTTGGAGGTGACCTGGAACGAGATGCGCGTCGGAAAATTCGCCTTGATGGTGCCAGTGATGACGTCGACCGACGGACGCTGGGTGGCGAGGATGACGTGGATGCCGGCGGCGCGGGCCATTTGCGCTAGGCGCTGGATGGCGCCTTCGATGTCCTTGCCGGCGACCATCATCAGGTCGGCCATTTCGTCGACGATCACCACCAGATAGGGCAGCGGCTCCAGCTCGAGATCTTCCTTCTCGTAGATCGCCTCGCCGGTTTCCTTGTCGTAGCCGGTGTGCACCGTGCGGGTGAGTGTCTCGCCTTTTGTCTTGGCTTCGGCGACGCGCGCGTTGTAGCCGTCGATGTTGCGCACGCCGAGCTTGGACATCTTCTTGTAGCGCTCCTCCATCTCGCGCACCGCCCATTTGAGCGCGACCACCGCCTTCTTCGGATCGGTAACCACCGGCGTGAGCAAATGCGGGATGCCGTCATAGACGGAGAGTTCGAGCATCTTGGGATCGACCATGATCAGCCGGCACTGATCCGGGCGCAGGCGGTAGACCAGCGAAAGGATCATGGTGTTGATGGCGACCGACTTGCCGGAGCCGGTGGTGCCGGCGATCAAGAGATGCGGCATGCGCGCGAGATCGACGATCACCGACTCGCCGCCGATGGTCTTGCCGAGGCATAGCGGCAGTTTGGCGGCGCTTTCATTGTAGTCTTTGCCAGTCAAGAGCTCGCGCAAGTACACCTTCTCGCGCGTCGGGTTTGGCAATTCGATGCCGATGGCGTTGCGGCCGGAGACCACCGCGACGCGCGCCGACACCGCGCTCATCGAGCGGGCGATGTCGTCGGCCAAGCCGATGACGCGTGACGATTTGATGCCGGGCGCCGGCTCGAGTTCATACAGCGTGACCACGGGGCCGGGGTGCGCGTTGATGATCTCGCCGCGCACGCCGAAATCGCCGAGCACGCTTTCCAGTGCCGTGGCGTTGGCGTCGATCAGATCTTTCGACAGCGTGGTGCGCTCGGAGGCGCGCTGCGCCGTCAGCAGATTGAGCGAAGGCAACTGATAGCCACTGGTGGAGCGGCGCGTCGGCACGCGCGGCGCGGCGCGGCGGCGCGGGGTGGGCGGCGCGTCGTCTTCATCGTCTTCGCCGGCAAAGTCCGGCTCGGCGGGCATGGCGCCGCGGGCATAGCCATCGAAGCGCGGCTCCTGACGCGAGCCGGTTGCGCCCGGCATCGCGGCATGCAGCGTCGGGCGCGGCGTCCCGCGTAACATACGCCCGGCGCGCGCCTTCCAGCTCAAGAGCGCATGCGCGATCATGCCGAGCCAGGCCGAGGCATGATCACCTTCGTCTTCGTCGGCGTCTTCATCGACATCGCGCGTAACGGCGCGTTCGGTCGGCTGCTTGCTGCCAAAGCCTGCAGCGAAAAGAATTGCCACTACGGTGGCGATGCCAAACAGCATGCCGGCGAGCGGCCGGCCGATAAACATCGCCGGAATGCGCAGCAGCGCGTCGCCGAAGACGCCGCCTAAGCCGGTCGGCAGCGGCCATGAGCCGACGCGTGGCAGGGTTGAGGCGAAAGCTGCGGCGAAGAACGTGGCGAGAATCCACAGCAGACCGCGCCATTTTTCGCCAACCGGCCGGTGTGCCAATAGCCGCCAACCGAGCTGAAGTTCCGGCACCAGCAGCATGACGGCCGCGAGGCCGAGCAGCTGCATCGCCAGATCGGAGAAAATTGCACCAGGGAAGCCGAGCAGATTGCGCACTGGTGTCTGTGTGGCGTGGCTGAGCGAGGGGTCCTGCACCGACCAGGTGGCGAGCGCGACGGCCGCCAGGAATGCCAGCGTAATCAATGCGAGGCCGGCGATCTCGCTCAGGCGCCGACGAACGATGTCGCGGAAATGCTCGGTGACGAAGGCGACGGCGTCGAGGCTGCGGTCGATCGCGGGCATGGGTCTTACCTCAAGCAAGGACCGCGACGAGGCGATGCAGTGCCTCTGCCGTGGTCGCCTTGTCCTGCACCATGGCGACGCGGATATAGTCCGCGCCGGGATTTGAGCCGTCGGCCTGTTCGCGCGCGAGGTAGCGGCCGGGCACCACGCGCACGCCGGCTTCCTGCCACAGCCGCTTGGTCACGATTTCGCTGCCGCCGAATTGCGAGACGTCGAGCCAGAGAAAAAAACCGCCGGCCGGACGTCTGTAGCCGTAGCGGTCGCCGATGATCTGGTCGGCGAGGTCGAACTTGGCCGAATAGAGTTTGCGGTTCTCCTGCACATGCGCCTCGTCGCCATAGGCGGCGACCGCGACGTGCTGCGCCGGACCCGGCACCTGCGGCGCCGCGATATTGCGCAGTTCGAGAAATGCCGACAGGAAGCGGCGGTCGCCGGCGGCGAAGCCGACGCGCAGGCCGGGCAGGTTCGAGCGCTTGGACAGCGAGTGGAACACCACGACATTGGCGAAGTCGGGGCCGGCGATTTCCAGCATACCGGCGGGCGCGTGCTCGCTGTAGATCTCGCAGTAGCATTCGTCGGCGAACACCAGAAAGCCGTGGCGGCGGGCAAGCCCGGCGAGCCTTTCGAGATAGGCGCGCGAGGCGACGGCGCCTTGCGGGTTCGACGGCGAGGCAAGATAGAAAGCGACCGTGCGCGCCAGCAGCGCGTCGTCGAGCGCGTCGAGATCGGGCAGGAAGCTGCTCGCGCGTGTCGCCGGCAGATAGACCGGTTCGCAATCGGCGGCGAGCGCACCGGCGCCATAGGCGGCGTAGAACGGATTGGGGATCAGCATTGCGGGTTTACCGGCGCGTGGGCGGACCCAGCGCTTGGCGGCGATAGCGCCGAGGAACAGGCCCTCGCGCGTGCCGTTGAGCACGAGCACTTCGTGTTCGGGGTCGACCGGTCGACTCAGTTTGTAGCGGCGGCCGAGCCATTCGGCGGCCGCGCGGCGGAATGCGTCGCTGCCTTTATTGGCTGGATAGCGGCCGAATTCATCGAGATGGGCGGCGAGTTCGGGGCCGACAAAAGACGGAATTGGGTGCTGCGGTTCGCCGACCGACAGGTTGATGGCCGGCTTGTCCGGCGCGATGCCGGCGATGAGCTCGGTCAGCCGCACGAACGGCGAGCGGCCTTCGACCGCCGGGGCAGGATTATTGGAAGGCTCGCGCTGGGCGGTCATTGTTGACATGGGGCTACGAGGCGGGATGGACCCGCGGCAGTACGGTACGCCACATTAGATACGGCGAGGTTAAGACCCGATTAACCATCGGAACACGGCAGGGCCGCCTGTCATGCCTACGCTCAGGCGGTCTGCATCCACCAGCCGCGGAAACGACGGACCTCAAAATCGGGGCGAGGTTCAGGCCTGATTAACCATTGGAAATCGGAATTGGTGCCAATTGAAGGGGCATTAATACAGGGCCTCTAGGGTGACCCCCGTAGTTGAAACAGGGATGAAAAACATGACCAATCATATGTCGCCATCGCTTTGGGGCGTGGCTTATTTCGGCTTTGCGGTATTTGCGGTTGCGGCCTTCATGGGCGTTGCCGGTTATATCGACCCGGCCATCCTGGCAATGTCCTGATCCACCGGCTTTGCCGAGAAAACGAATGAAGCCCGGCGCTTGCGCCGGGCTTTTTCTTTGTCGGGACGACCAAAAGAGAGAGGCCCCCGGCTCTTGCGAACCGAGGGCCTCGACGGAAGGGACAGTGCCGGGTTTCCGCCCCTACCGCTAGCTTGTTACCGCTACTGGACGACTTCGCCGTGCAGCGCGAGATCGAGACCGTCGCGTTCCACCTCTTCGGAGACGCGCAGGCCGATGATCACGTCGATGATCTTGAGGATGATCAGCGACACGATGGCGTCGTAGACGAACACGATGACGATGCCTTCGAGCTGGTTGAGGACCTGGCCGGGATTGCCCTCGATCAGGCCGGAGGTGCCGCCGTATTCGCTGATGGCGAACACGCCGGTGAGCAACGCGCCGACGATGCCGCCGACCGCGTGGACGCCGAAGCAATCCAGTGCGTCATCGACACCGTGCATGCGCTTGAGGCCGGTGACGCCCCAGTAGCAGACGACGCCAGCGGCGACGCCGATCACCATCGAGCCGACCGGGCCGACGAAGCCCGAAGCCGGAGTGATGGCGACGAGACCGGCGACCGCGCCGGAGGAGATACCGATAACGGTCGGCTTACCGCGCGCCGCCCATTCCACCAGCATCCAGGTGAAGCCCGCGACCGCGGTGGCAATCTGCGTCACGGTCATGGCCATACCGGCTTGCAGACCGGCGGTGACCGCCGAACCCGCGTTGAAGCCGAACCAGCCGACCCACAGCAACGAGGCGCCGATCAGGGTCAGCACCATGTTGTGACCGGGGCCAGTGTCTTTGCGCTTGCCGAGCATGATGGCGCACATCAGGCCGGCGACGCCGGCGTTGATATGCACGACGGTGCCGCCGGCATAATCGAGCACCTTGACCAAGGCGTCGGAATTGGCGGAGGACAGCATGCCGTCCGAGCCCCAGACCCAGTGTGCGATCGGCGCATAGACGAAGATCGACCACAGGCCCATGAACCAGAGCATGGCGGAGAACTTCATGCGCTCGGCGAAGGCGCCCGCGATCAGGGCAGGCGTGATGATCGCGAAGGTCATCTGGAAGCACATGTATACGGTCTCGGGGATCGTTACCGCGAGACCGTTTGGATTCCCTGCGCCGGTCGAGATGTCGCTCAGGATGCCTTGCAAGAACACACGACTAAGCCCGCCGATATAGGGCGACCCTGGCGTGAACGCCAAACTGTAAGTCAGAATGGCGTAGACGATCGTCACCAGACAGGTGATGGCGAAGCTGGTCATCACGGTGTCGCCGACGTTCTTCTTGCGCACCATGCCGCCATAGAACAAGGCAAGGCCCGGAATGGTCATCATCAGCACCAACGCCATGGAGGTGAGCATCCAGGCGGTGTCGCCCGAGTTAGGCGCGCACTTGGCGGTGACGGCCTTCTTCGGATCCGGATCGTTGGCGCAGGCTGGCGCCGGCGCCGGCGCCGGTGCGGGTGCGGCCGCTGGTGCGGCCGGAGCAGCGCCGGGAGCCGGCGTCTGAGCGTACGACGTACTATACGTCGACAAGCTCAGAAACAGGCTGAGCAGAACCCCGAGAGCGAGAGCTGCAAGTCCCGCACGGGAGGATTTCTTCAACGTCATGGTCTAACTCCTGTCCGTATTGTTTTGCGGTGCGGGTTACTAGAGAGCCGCAGCGTCGGTTTCGCCGGTGCGGATACGCACGGCGTGGTCGATGGCAAAGACGAAGATTTTGCCGTCGCCGATCTGGCCGGTCTTGGCGGCTCCGGAGATGGCGCCGATGACCTTGTCAACCTGATCGGTTGCCACCGCCACTTCCACTTTGATTTTCGGGAGGAAGCTCACCGCATACTCGGCCCCACGGTAGATTTCTGTGTGGCCCTTTTGACGCCCGTAACCCTTGACCTCGGTGACAGTTAGACCTTGCACCCCGATAGAGGTCAGAGCGTCGCGGACCTCGTCGAGTTTGAAAGGCTTGATAATGGCCATGACGATTTTCATGGATTCGATCCCCGCTTGAGCCCGTTTTGTACATTCACGCAGTGCGGGCGGGTTCACTGAGCCCCGCGCGCAAAGCAAGCTTTACGGGCATGGCCGGACCAGTAGAATCAATTGCCGTGCCAGATGCCCGACTGGCCCGCATCTGGCTGATTTAATGAACGAATTTTTACCATTGAGACCGGCGGCCGAATGCCCCATGAGGCATTAGCCCAATGTCGCGCCAAGACATACAGGGCCTGCATAATTTTTAAGCAGGCGCTTGGAGATGGCAAGACCGTACCCGCGACAGCGGTAGATGCCGCTCGCTTGCGTGCTACTGCAACGCCTCGCCGTGCTGGGTGACGTCGAGCCCCATCACTTCATCCTCGTGGCGCACCCGCAACGGGACGAAGAGGCCGACGAGCTTGAGCACAACGAATGTCATGACGCCGGACCATGCCAGAGTCACGGCGATGCCGACGAGTTGCGCCAAGACCAGCCGTGGATTGCCTTCGAGCAGGCCGGATATGCCGCCCGGCAATTCGGGACTCGCGGACAAAGCACCGACCGCCAGCACGCCGGCAAGAAAAGTTCCGGTCAGGCCGCCGATACCGTGTACGCCGAAGACGTCGAGCGAGTCGTCGTAGCCGAGCTTGATCTTGAGCCAGGTGCAGGCCCAGAAGCAGACGCCGCCGGCGATCACCCCGATCAGCACGCCTTCCATCGGCATGACGAAGCCGGAGGCCGGCGTGATGGTGCCTAAGCCGGCCACCGCGCCGGAAATCATGCCGAGCACCGACGGCTTGCCGCGCGTCCACCACTCCAGCGCCATCCAGGTGAAGGCGCCGGCACTGGCCGCGAGATGCGTCGACGTGATCGCCATGGCGGCGCGTGCGTTGGCGCCCAATGCCGAACCGCCGTTGAAGCCGAACCAGCCAACCCACAACAGGCCGGTGCCGATCACGGCAAGCGTCAGATCATGCGGCGATAGATTCTCGCTGCCGTAGCCGCGCCGCTTGCCGATCATGGTGGCCGCGACCAGACCGGCGATGCCGGCGTTGAGATGCACCACCAGTCCGCCGGCAAAATCGATCACGCCATAGCTGCCGAGGAAGCCGCCGCCCCAAACCCAATGCGCGATCGGCACATAGACCAGCAGCAGCCAGAACACGCAGAACAATAGAAACGCGGAAAAGCGCATCCGATCGGCGACCGAGCCCGCCACCAGCGCCACGGTGATGACCGCGAAGGTCATCTGATAGATCATGAACAGGCTTTCGGGGATGGTCTTGGCGAACGGCGAGATCGAATTGAGCGTCATGCCATTGAGAAAGATCCGATCGAGCGTGCCAATATAAGCGCCGTCGCCCGTGAAGGTGAGCGAATAACCGATGACCGCCCACAAGACTGAAACCAGAAAGGTGGCGGCCATGCACTGCGCCATAGTGGCGAGTACATTCTTTTTGCGCACCATTCCTGCATAGAACAAGGCAAGACCCGGAATCGTCATCATCAGCACCAAGCCGGTGGCGCCCATCATCCAGGCGGTGTCGGCGGCGTCGATCTTGGCGGTTTGCGCGAGAGCTGGTGACGCGGCTAGTGTCGCCAATACGGCGGCCGCGAGGCGTAGTTGCGCCCGTGTCATTTCATTTCCCCCGGGAGTTCAAGTTTCTAAAGCGCGCTGTCGTCGGTTTCGCCGGTGCGGATGCGCACGGCCTGCTCGAGCGGCGTGACGAAGATTTTTCCGTCTCCAATCTGTCCAGTCTTGGCGGCGGCGGCGATTGCTTCCATCGCCTGGTCGATCTGGCTGCTGGAGACCGCGACCTCGATGCGCAGTTTGGGGAGAAAATTCACCGCGTATTCGGCGCCGCGATAAATCTCCATGTGACCCTTCTGCCGCCCATAGCCCTTGACCTCGTTCACGGTCATGCCGTGAACGCCGATGCGGGTGAGGGCGTCGCGCACCTCGTCGAGCTTGAACGGCTTAATGACCGCGATGACCAGCTTCATGGTTTTCCTTCCCGGCAGATCTCTGGATGGCGCCTGACTTAGCCCGAAAGCCGGGTCCGCCCCTTGATCTAAGTCGGGGCAGCATCTTTCGGATCACACGCCAGGGGACGACGAAAACTTCCCGGCGACGGCCGGCACGGCTTGTTTGCCTACCCTATCGACAGATAGGCAAAAAATTAAGCGGCAAAATTGCTGTTTCCAAAGGCATTCGCCTGGGAAAGCGTCGTATTAGGACAGTCTTATTGTCCTATTTGCCCTTGTCTGACGCTGCGAGGCCGAGATCGCGGATCAGGCCGGGCAGCCGGGCCCGCGCCTGCCGCGCGGTCATGCCGGGCCGAATATGCGGGTCGTAGAGCAAGGTCAGGAGCGCACGGTCATAGACCGTCATGTAACCGACCATCCGCTGCTGATTGAGGGTGGTCCACGGATTGCGTTGGTCGTGGTTCGACAGGCCAAAAGCGTGCAGCAACTCGTGGTAGGCGCAGTCGAGGAAGACATCGTCGCCTTTGTCGACGATAATGAAGGAGACTGAGCGCAGGATGCTGCCGTCGGCGCTCGACTTCACGCTGGTCATGCATTGCGGATTGGTACGCGCGATGAAGGTCCTGGCGATCTTGGCGCCGAACGCCACGCGCAACGCCGACGTGAAATTCCTTTCATCGATCAGGCGCACCTCGATGTCGGCCGGCGCGGCGTCGGTCGCGATGCTGAGCCGTAGGTCTGGAACCCGTTGCGCGTATTCTTCGAGCACACGGCGCATGGCCGCCGCACGGTTGACGCTGCCGCCGGCGATCACGGCGGCACGGATCGGATGATCGAAACGGCGGATGCCCCGCGGACGCGCGCCGATGCGTAGATCGGAGCCGAATGAGAGCGCGAGAAATCCGCGCATGAGTTCGGGTGTTGAGAAATGCGTGTATTGCGGCGGCGCGCCGGAGAATGAGCCGGGCGGCGCCGGCTGCCGACCGGAAGCGGCAAGCGCCGCCGCCGACATCGAGAGCAGAAACGCAAACGCAGCAAACGATCGCTTCATATCGACATTACGGATTGCGCCGCCGCACCAAGCCTTCCTGCGCCACCGAGGCGACCAGCGTGCCGTCCCGGGTGAATATAAGTCCGCGCGAGAAGCCGCGCGAGCCGTGCAGATTGGGCGAATCCTGTGCGTACAGCAGCCACTCGTCGGCGCGGAAGGGCCGATGCAGCCAGAGCGCATGATCGAGGCTTGCTGCCATGAATTCTTTTTCGAACAGCGTGCGACCGTGCGGCACCAGCGCGGTATCGAGCAACCCCATGTCCGAAGTATAAGCCAGGACGCATTGATGGATGGCCGGATCGTCTGGCAGCCGGCCGGTGGTCTTGACCCATACGTTAAAGCGGCCCTCAGGATATTTCTTGCCGAGATAACGGTCGAACTCGACCGGACGCAACTCGATCGGCCGCTCGCGCTCGTAGTAACGACGCACCGGATCGGGCATTGTCGGCAGGATTTTTTCGCGCACCTCGGATTCGCTCGGCAGTTTTTCCGGCGGCGGTACATCCGGCATCTTCGCCTGATGCTCGAGGCCGGGCTCGTCAGTGTGGAACGACACCAGCATGGAAAAAATCGGATGCCCGTGCTGACGCGCGGTGACGCGCCGCGTGGTGAAGCTTTTGCCGTCGCGCATGCGGTCGACGTCATAGATGATCGGCGTCTTGGGGTCGCCCGGCAGCAGGAAATAGGCATGCATCGAATGCGGCGGGCGGCCCTCGACCGTGCGCACCGCGGCGACCAACGCCTGGCCGATGACCTGGCCGCCGAACACGCGTTGCCAGCCGGTTTGCGGCGATCGGCCGCGGAACAGATTCACCTCGAGCGGCTCGAGGTCGAGAAGATTAAGCAAATCCTGGACGGCGGAGGCGGGGGAGGTCATGGGTGCGGCCGGTATAGGTCAAATCCTGACCCCAACCTGCTATGCTGCGCCGAGTTTTACAAGGAAGCCGCGAACGCCGCCAATGCCGAAGGCCCTGAAGGACCACCATAAAAAGGCCGATCTGCTGATCGGCGGGGCTGGCTTTGCCGGTCTGGCATTGGCGATCGCGCTGCGCCAGGGGCTGGGCGAGGCGTTCGCGGTAACGGTCGTGGACCCAGCCCTGGCCGCGACGCCATCGAAGGACCCGCGCGCCTCGGCGATCGCGGCGGCCGCGCGGCGGCTATTCGAGGCGATCGACGTCTGGGACGCGGTCGCAGGCGACGCGCAGCCGATGCTCGACATGGTGGTGACCGACTCAAAGCTCGATGACGCGGTGCGGCCGACCTTCCTCACTTTCGGCGGCGATGTGGAAGAAGGCGAACCCTTCGCGCACATGGTCGAGAACCGGCATCTGATCGATGCGTTGGTCGCAAAAGCAAAAGAGCTCGGTGTCGACCTGCGAGCGGATTCGGTCAGCGGCTTCGAACACACCGCGAATGCGATCGACGTACAGCTCGCCGGCGGCGAGACAATCTCGGCGCGGCTGCTGGCCGGCGCCGATGGGGCTAAATCGAAAATCCGCGAGCAGGCCGGCATCGCCAGCCACGGCTGGAATTACGATCAGTCGGCGATCGTCTGCACCGTGGCGCACGAGCGCGAACACAATGGCCGCGCCGAAGAGCATTTCTTGCCTGCGGGCCCATTCGCCATCCTGCCGTTGACGGGAAAACGTTCGTCGATCGTGTGGACCGAAACCTCGCGCGAGGCCGAACGAATCGTCGCGCTGCCTGATGGCGAATTCCATGACGAGCTGGAGAAGCGCTTCGGCTTGCATCTTGGCGACATCGAAGTAATCGGGCCCCGCCGCGCTTTTCCGCTTGGCCTGTTTACCGCGCGCTCGTTTATCGCCGAACGGCTGGCGCTGGTCGGCGACGCCGCGCATATCATTCATCCAATCGCCGGGCAGGGACTCAATATGGGCCTGCGCGACGTCGCTGCTTTGGCTGAAGCAGTCGCAGATGCGGCGCGGCTCGGGCTCGATATCGGCGGCGCCGATGTGCTCGAGCGCTATCAGCGCTGGCGCCGCTTCGACACCATGACCATGGGCGTCGCCACCGATGGCTTGAATCGATTGTTCTCCAACAGCTCCGACGTGTTGCGCCTGGTGCGCGACCTCGGCCTCGGCGTGGTCGAACGCCTGCCGGCGCTCAAGCGCGTGTTCATCCGCGAGGCGGCGGGTTTTACCGGCGACGTGCCGAAGTTGCTCAGGGGCGAGGCGCTTTAGCTTAGCGGAATGCTGCCGACGTGATCGTGGAACGGCTTGCGCTTGGAGATCGCCTCGAACCAGCGCTCGAGGTTCGGCGTCGATGGGCGATCGGGCACGAGTTGCCGATAGCGATAGACCATGACGCCGACCGGAATATCGCCATAGGAGAATGCCGGTCCGGCGACGTAGGCCGTCTTGGCCAGTTGCGCCTCGAGCATCAGCATTGCGGCGACCGTCTTCTCCTGCGACGTCTTGATCGCCGCCGCGTCGCGTTTTTCCGGCGGCGTGCGGATCAGGCCCCAGAACGCCGGCGTGATCGCAGGTCCAACCACCGACAACTGCCAATCCATCCACTGGCTGGCGAGCGCGCGCTGTTTGGCGTCTTTCGGTTCCAGCACGTTGTTCTTGTCGTGCTTGCCGGCAAGATAGCGCACGATGGAATTCGATTCCCATAGCAGGAAGCCGTCTTCTTCCTCGAGCGTCGGCACCAGGCCGTTCGGGTTCATCGCCAGGTAAGCCGGCTCCTTGTTCTTGCCGAAAGCGCCACCGACGTCGATGCGGGTGTGCTCGAGCCCAAGCTCGCCGACCCCCCACATCGCCTTCTGCACGTTGGACGAAGTGTTGCGGCCCCAGATTTTGATCATTGGCGGTTTCCTTCCCAATCGAATTTTGGCGGCTTGTTTTAATCCAACCTGCGTGCCTCTTCCGGCAGCATGATCGGAATGCCGTCGCGGATCGGATAGGCGAGCTTGGCTTTGCGCGAGATCAACTCCTGCTTGGCGGCGTCGTATTCCAGCGTCGTCTTGGTCAGCGGGCAGACCAGGATTTCCAACAGCTTGGGATCGATACTGCCGGCAGGCTGTTCAGTGGTGGGCGTGGTGGGCATGGCGAGGCCTCCGATTTCATCGCTGTTATAGCACGGCGAATCCCGCAGATTTACCCTGCCCCTTGTGGGGAGGTGGCGCGCGGAGCGCGCCGGGTGGGGGTCGACGTTATTCGCGAACTACCACCCCCACCCCCGACCCCTCCCCGCAAGGGGAGGGGAGAAACGCTACTGCAGCGGCGTCTCGCCCTCGGTGTTCTTCTTGGCGAGTTCTATCTCGGTGATGGCAACCAGTAGTTCGGCGCGCGTCTTCAAGTCGGGCGCCTCCAACAGCGCCTGTTTTTCCGGCGGCCCATAGGGCGACATCATCGACAGCGCGTTGACCAGCGCCTCGTTCGGCGCTTGGTCGATGCCTTCCCAGTCAGCCTGCAATTTGTTGGCTTTCATGAAGGCGCGCAACGCCTTGAGTACGGCCGTGCGGTCGACCGCCTCCTCGCCTTTGCGCGCGATGAAATCATCGGCGAAGGGCGCATAAGTGACGCGGCATTGCCGATACTCGGTCTTGACCGGCAGTTCCTGCTCGATGCGGAACCGGGCCACGCCGGTAAGCTCGACGAGGTAACGGCCGTCGCCGCTTTCGGCGAGCTGGGTGATGCGGCCGACGCAGCCGATCTTGAACAGCGGCGGTTTGTCGGACTGGCCGCTATGCGCCACATCGGGCTGAATCATACCGACCAGGCGATGCCCGTCGCGCAAGGCGTCGTCGATCATGGCGAGATAGCGCGGCTCGAAAATGTTGAGCGGCATCTGTCCGCGCGGCAACAGCAGTGCGCCCGGCAGCGGAAACACCGGGATGATTTCGGGTAGATCGATAGGCCCGCGATATTGAGCGTTCATCGGCATTGCGCTTTGCTCCGCGCACCGGCGCCGTCCCGGCGTGCAATCGTCACGAAAACAAAATCGAAGACAGCCGCTTGCGGCCTTCCACGGTCGCCGCGTCGGTCGGCCCCCAGGCCTCGAAAAACTGCACGAGTTGCTTGCGCGCGCCGTCATCGCTCCACTTGCGGTCACGCTTGACGATAGCGAGCAGATGATCGGCAGCCTCGTTACGCTTGCCCTTGGCGTTGAGCGCGGTGGCGAGATCGAAGCGCGCCTGATGATCGAGCGGATTGGCATCGACTTTCTTTTGCAGTTCATCGATCGGGCCGGCCGACTTCGCCTGCTCGGCGAGTTCGAGCGCGGCGCGCGCGGCGGCGACCGCCGCATCGTTGCGCTTGGCCTCCGGCACCATGGCAAGCGTCTGCTTCGCCTGCTCGAGCGCGCCGGTCAGCACGTAACAGCGCGCGAGACCCGCGAGCGCCGCGATATTGCCGCCGTCCTGCGTGAGCAATTGTCCGTAGAGATTGGCGGCTTCCGCCGCGTTGCCGGCGGCGAGCGCTTCGTCCGCGGCTTTCATCTGGTCTTTTTCCTCGGCGCCGATCTTGCTTTTGGTCACGCGCTCAAGGAAGGCGATGACCTGGCTTTCGGGCAGCGCGCCCATGAAGCCGTCGACCGGCTGGCCGTTAGAGAAGGCGATCACCGCCGGGATCGACTGGATGCCCATCTGGCCGGGAATTTCCGGATTCTTGTCGATGTCCATCTTGGCGAGCTTGACCTTGCCCTTGGCGGATTTCACCGCCTTTTCCAGGATCGGCGTGAGTTGCTTGCAGGGTCCGCACCAGGGCGCCCAGAAATCCACCAGCACCGGCTGGCGCTTGGATTCCTCGATGACGTCCTTCATGAAGCCTTGCGTCGTGGTTTCGACCACCACGCCGTCGGCCGCCGCCGTCGCTCCCCCGCCGTTTTGCAGCATAGTCCCTCGCCATTAGCCGATTGGCGGGCCGCAAGGCCCGGTTCCATGCCGATTAAATGGGTTATCCGGGGCTTGAATGCAATCGGGTCAGGCCGCGCCCGACGAAGGCCCGGATACCCGCTCGATGCGGGGGATATGGCCGGTCGCCTGCAGGAATTTCACCAAATCGTCGCGCTTGATCGCGGTGGTCATGGTGTTGACTAGCGGATGATAGTTGAGCGTCTCGTGTTCCATCATGGCGCTGTCTAGCACCACGGTGACGCGGTCTTCGCGGTCGTTGATGGCGCCGAACGGCGTGACCGACCCGGGCTCGACGCCCCAGACCTCGCGCAGCAGATCGGACGCGCCGAACGAGAAGCGTCCGGTGGCGCCAAGCTGGCGGTGCAGGCCTTTGAGGTCGATCTCTGCGTCTTCAAGCGCGACCACCAGATATAATTCGTGTTTCTTATCGCGCAGGAACAGGTTCTTGGTGTGACCGCCGGCAACCTCGCCCCGCAGGCGGGCGGCCTGTTCGACTGTGAATACGGGCGGATGCTTGACTGTCGTGTGCGCGATGCCGAGTTCATCGAGATAGGCGAAAAGCTGGTCGGGGCTGACGGGCATGGCAGGAACGCTTATATGACGGGCGGTGGTTTTCGTCAGGATGCAACCGGAAAGGTCGCGGACATACGGATTTTGCTCTTAGCGGCCTTAGCGGTTGCCGGCTTGACTTCGGCCATATCGCCAAGCGCGGCCAGGGAAGGTCCTTGGTGCTCGCAAGTGTCGCTGGGCCATGGCGACGTTGCCACGAATTGCAGCTACCGCGGCTTCGAGGAATGCTACCCCCAACGTCATCGCCGGAAACCGCGGTTTTTGCGCGCCTAATCCGTTCTGGACCGGCCTGCGGTAGGGCGCCACCCGCCCCAATGCGCACCACAAGCGCCGCGTTAAGCGCGATTAACGGCGTCTTCCCGCCGTTGTTGCAAAGTGGTCAACCTTTTGGCTATAGGAACGGGCTTGGCGGCCGGGATCGCGATTTCGGCCAGTTTTCTAACGGATGCGGGTGTAGCTCAGGGGTAGAGCACGACCTTGCCAAGGTCGGGGTCGAGGGTTCGAATCCCTTCGCCCGCTCCAGTCTTCGCTCCTTCGGAGCGAAGACTGGCAAGCCAACTTTCATGTAGCAAAGATTGTCCGCGATAGCTTTGGCGAAGGCGGGCTTTTCATTTTCAGTATCCCGCCGCGAGCGAGCCGCGCGTGCGGCGGTCGGCGGAGCCGAGATATTGCCGCGGCGTGAACTCGGCTTTCGGGATCACCTCGATCGAATTGGCCGAGCTGTAGGGCTCGGTCGGTACAATGACGTGACCGCGCGCTTTGAGCGCATCGAGCACCGCGGGCGCGAAGCCCGGCTCGACATATGTCTGGTCCGGCTGCCACTGGTTATGCAGGCGCGGCGCGCCGACCGCCTTGTCGACCGGCATATGGAAATCGATGACGTCGGCGATCACCTGCAGCACCGTGGTGATGATGCGGCTGCCGCCGGGCGAGCCGGTGATCAGGAACGGTTTGCCGTCCTTCAGGATGATGGTCGGCGTCATCGACGACAGCGGCCGTTTGCCCGGCCCCGGCAGGTTGGCGTTAAAGCCGATGAGATCATAGGCGTTGGCGGTGCCCGGCTTGGCGGTGAAATCGTCGAGCTCGTTGTTGAGCAGGACGCCGGTGCCGTCGGCGACCAGGCCGAGACCGTAGTTGAAATTCAGCGTATAGGTGTTCGACACTGCGTTGCCGTCGTGGTCGATGATGGAGAAATGCGTGGTGTTCCGGCCTTCGGTGTCGGCCGGCTTGCCGGCCTTGATGGCGGCGGCCGGCGTCGCCTTGTCGGTAATGCTCGCGCGCAACGTAGCGGCATATTTCTTCGAGAGCAGGCCGGCGATCGGCATCTTCACGCTGTCGGGATCGCCCAGGTAGACGGCGCGGTCGGCGTAGGCGCGCTTCATCGACTCGATCATGTCGTGCAGCGCGTCGGCGCGCGCGAGCTTGCCGAGATCGTAGCCTTCCAGAATGTTGAGCATCTCGATCAGCGCCACGCCGCCCGAGGAGGGCGGCGGCATGGCGACAATGTCGTAGCCGCGATAGCTGCCGCGCACCGGTGCGCGTTCCACTGCGTGGTAGTTCTTCAAGTCGTCCGCGGTCATGATGCCGCCGGCGTCGCGCACCGATTTTGCGATCTCCTCGGCGATGCGGCCTTCGTAGAAGGCGCGCGGCCCGCCATCGGCGATGGCCTGTAAAGTATCGGCAAGATCGGATTGCCGCAGCCGGTCGCCTTGATGCAGCGGTTCGCCGCCATTGAGAAAAATCCCCGCCGACGACGGCCAGCGCGCCAGCCGTTCGCGCGCCTTGGGCAGCGAATCGGCGGTGTCGTCCTCGACCGGGAAGCCTTGCTGCGCGAGCTGGATCGCCGGCGCGATCAAGTCGGCGAGTGTCAGCTTGCCGGAGCCATATTTCTTGTGTGCCAATGCGAGACCCGCCACGGTGCCGGGCACGCCAACGGCGAGGCCGCTATCGCGCGACTTCGCCGGATCGGGATTGCCCTTGTCATCGAGGAACATAGTCGGCGTCGCCGCCGCGGGCGCGGTCTCGCGATAATCGATCGTCGTGTCGAGGCTCTTGGCGAGATGGATCACCATGAAGCCGCCGCCGCCGAGATTGCCGGCGCGCGGATAGGTCACCGCCATGGCAAAGCCGACCGCCACGGCCGCGTCGACCGCGTTGCCGCCGCGGTCGAGGATCTCGACGCCGATGCTGGCGGCGCGGCTTTCCTGCGCCACCACCATGCCGTTATGGGCGAGGATCGCGGTTGCTGGCGGAATAGCCGGCGTACGGTCGACCGGCGCGACCTGGGGGTGAGCCGCGACAGCGACGAACAGGACAATGACGAATGCGAATATGCGGCGCATCAATTTTTCCCGCTTGTCCCCGCGAAAGCGGGGGACCCAGTTTTTTTGACTTTACCTGGATTCCCGCTTGCGCGGGAATAAACGGAATACTGCTTCGCGCGGAGCAAGGAAACTAGCGCGCCTGCCCGTGATACACGGTGTTCGGCCGCATGTCGGCCGCCGAAGCGATGCGGTTCGACATGTTGAAGAAGCCGGCGACCGCTGCGACATCCCAGATGTCGCGATCGGAGAATCCGGCGCGGCGCAACCGCTCGCGGTCTCCGTCCTCGACATTGGCCGGCTGCGCCGTGAGCTTGACGGCGAAATCAAGCATGGCGCGCTGGCGCTTGTTGAGCCGCGCGGCGCGATAGTTCATCACGATCTGCTCGCCAAGCAGCGGATTGCCGGAATATTGCCGCACCGCCGCGCCGTGTGCAGTCAGGCAATAATAACAACGGTTCTGTGACGATACCGCGACCGCGATCATCTCGCGCTCGAGTTTGGACAGCCCGCTCTCGCCCAGCATCAGGTCGTTGTACATGGCGACGAAGACTTCGAGCTTCGTCATGTCGAAAGCGTAGGCTACAAGCACGTTGGGAATGAAGCCGAGTCTATCCTGGCATTTCTTGAAATAGGCGGCCATGGCCGGCGAAAGCTTCGCCATCGGCAGATTGAGCGCGATCACCGGCGCGTCGTCGGCCGCCGCAGGCGCCGTTTTGAGCGGCGCCGGCTTTGCCGCGGCCGATTTGGATGCCGCTTTGCCGCCTTTGATGGCGTGCAGCGACGGCTTCGTCGCGGCCGGCCGCGCCATGGCCGCTTTGCCGGCGGTTTTGACTGGCTTGTTGTTCTTGTTCATCGCCCGCGTCCCTTGCTGTCCCTGTCCCGCCGGCAAGACTACAATTTTCTCAAAGCCCGCGATACGACCGCGCGACCATGCTTTCGCCTTTTAGGTCAGCATCTTAAGGTGCCGGCTCACGGTCTTTTGCAATGCCGTCACGGCTGCGTCACCAAATGGTGGGTTGCTCTCGACGGCCGCCTTGGAACAAGAAGACTGCTGATCCATGCTCGACCAATTCACTCAACCAGCATCCGCTTCCATGATCGCCGAAGTTCCCGCCAGCGAGCACGAAAACGCCGCCCGCGCCGCCATCGAGCAAGCCGGCGCCGCGCTGACGGAACGCCGCGGCGATATCCCGGCTACGTTCGTCGTGCGGCTCTTCTCCCGCACGGTGGCGGAAGATGTGCTGCGCTACTCGGTTACCGATCTCGCCGAGCTGGCCGAGCGGGGGTACGATTTTCTCAAGGAGCGCCAGCCCGGCGCGCCGAAAATCCGCTGCGAGACCGTGACGCTCGAAGAATCGGGCGCGCCCAAATCGGTGTCGGTCATCGAGATCGTCAACGACGATATGCCGTTCCTGTTCGACTCGGTGATGGGCGAACTCGCCGAGCGCCGGCTCGCCGTGCAACTGGTCGCGCACCCGGTATTCGGCGTGTGGCGCGACGGCGCGAACCTTGCGGTGCTCGGGGCGCCTGACGCCGCCGGCAGCGCGCGCGAAAGTTTCATCCATATCCATCTCGATCCGATCGCCGACGAGGGCGCGCGCGCCGACATCGTGCGCGCGCTTGGCGAGGTGCTCGGCGAAGTTCGGCTGGCAGTGCAGGACTGGCGCGCCATGCTCGAGCGCGCCAACGGTATTGTCGCCGATCTGAAAACCAATCCGCCGCCGCTGCCGGTGGACGAAATCGCCGAGGCGGTGCAGTTCCTGCAATGGCTCTTGGCCGATAACTTCACCTTCCTCGGCGTGCGCAACTACACCTTCGACGGCAATGCGCTGGAGCCGGATTTCGACAGCGCCCTCGGCATCATGCGGCTGCCAGAATTGCGCGTGCTCAAGCGCGGCGAGGAACTGCTCGAATACACGCCGGAAATCATGGCGTTTCTCAAGGAACCTCGGCTTCTGATCATTGCCAAGGCCAATATCCATGCACGCGTGCACCGGCGCGTCTATCTCGACTATATCGGTATCAAGCGCTTCGACGCGTCGGGCAATCTGGTGGGCGAACAGCGCATCATCGGACTGTTTACCTCGACCGCTTACACCCGTAGCGCGCACAGCATTCCTTATTTGCGCCGCAAGATCGCCGGCGTCGAAGCGCGCGCCGGCTTCGTCGCCAACAGCCATTCTGGCAAGGCGCTGACCAACGTGCTGGAACATTTTCCGCGCGACGAACTGTTCCAGATTGACGAAGACACGCTCTATCATTTTGCGCTCGCCATCATGCAACTCGACGAGCGGCCGCGCGTGCGCGTCTTGGCGCGGCGCGACCGTTTCGACCGCTTCGTGTCGGTGCTGGTGTTCGTGCCGCGCGATCGCTACGACAGCGAGCTTCGCGCCAAGATCGGCGACTACTTGAGCCGCACCTTTATCGGGCACGTCTCGGCGTTCTACCCGTTCTTCCCGGAAGGCCCGCTCGTGCGTGTGCACTTCGTCATCGGGCGCTCCGGCGGAGCGACGCCGGCCATCGATGGCGCGGCGCTGGAGCGAGACGTCGCGGCGATCGTTCGCTCGTGGACCGATGGATTGAGCGACGCGCTGGCACTGGTCAATCCGCCGGAACGCGCGCGCGCTCTGTTCGCCCGCTATCGCGATGCGTTTTCCCACGCTTTCCAGGATACGTATGCCCCCAGCGTGGCGGCGAGCAATATTCACCTCATCGAAGGCCTGGCCAAGGATCGTCCGCTCGGCGTCGACTTCCATCACCGGCTGCACGAGCAGCAACGCGCCGTGGGCCTCAAAATCTGGAGCTTTGCCCGCCCGCTGCCGCTGTCAGAACGCGTGCCAGTACTGGAGAATATGGGCTTCAAGGTCGTCGACGAGCGCACTTACCATATCGAGCCGAGGGGTGAAGGCGCCCGCACCGTCTGGTTCCACGACATGCTGCTGGAACGTCGCGACGGAACGGCAATCGACCTCGACACCGGGAAGGCGCGGCTGGAGGCGGCCTTTCTGATGGTTATGCGCGGGCTGGCCGAGAATGACGGCTACAACGCGCTCACGCTTGCCGGTGGGCTGGGCTGGCGCGACGTGGCGCTGATCCGCGCGTTATCCCGCTATCTGCGCCAGATACGCGTGCCGTTTTCACAGGATTATATGTGGGCGACACTGGTGAAGCATTACGTGGTCGTCGACGACATCGTCGAGCTGTTTTACGCGCGCTTCGACCCGCGCCCGGGCGCCGCGGAGGAGCGCGCCGCCAAGCAGGAGACGATCGTCGAGGCCATCGAAAAGGAATTGGAGAACGTGCAAAGCCTCGACGAGGACCGCATCCTGCGGCATTTCGTCAACGCGGTTCAGGCAGCAATCCGCACGAATTTCTTCCAGACCGACGCCGAAGGCCAGCCCAAGGCGATGATTGCGGTCAAATTCAAGAGCGGCGAGATCGCCGACCTGCCGCTGCCGCGCCCGCTCTACGAGATCTTCGTCTATTCGCCGCGCGTTGAAGGCGTGCATATGCGCTTCGGCAAGGTGGCGCGCGGCGGTATCCGCTGGTCGGACCGGCCGCAGGATTTCCGCACCGAGATTTTGGGGCTGGTGAAGGCGCAGCAGGTGAAGAACGCGGTGATCGTGCCGGTCGGCGCCAAAGGCGGCTTCGTGCCCAAGCATATGCCGAAGGGCGCGGCCCGCGACGTCGTGCAGGCGGAAGGCATCGCCACCTATAAGCTGTTCATATCGACGCTGCTCGACATCACCGACAACATTCATCACGACGGCAGCGATCATCCCGCCCGACTGCGTGGTGCGGCACGAGGGCGACGATCCCTATCTGGTGGTCGCCGCCGACAAGGGCACCGCGACCTTCTCCGACATCGCCAACGCGCTGTCGATCGAGCACGACTACTGGCTGGGCGACGCCTTCGCCTCCGGCGGCTCGGCCGGCTACGACCACAAGGTGATGGGAATTACCGCGCGCGGCGCCTGGGAATCGGTCAAGCGCCACTTCCGCGAAATGGACGTGAACATCCACGAGACGCCGTTCACCTGCGTCGGCGTCGGCGACATGTCGGGCGACGTGTTCGGCAACGGCATGCTGCGCGAGCAGACCACGAAGCTGCTGGCGGCGTTCGATCACCGCGACATCTTCATCGACCCCGATCCCGATCCGGCGAAGGCTTTCGCCGAGCGACAGCGGCTGTTCGATCTGCCGCGCTCGAGCTGGCAGGATTACGACAAGACATTGATTTCCGCGGGCGGCGGCGTCTATCCGCGTTCGTCCAAGGAAATCCGGCTCAGCCCGGCGGCGCAGAAGCTGTTCGGCGTGGCTGAGGCCGTGACGCCGCAAGAGCTGATGAAGGCCATCCTGAAGGCACAGGTCGATCTGTTGTTCTTCGGCGGCATCGGCACTTACGTGCGCTCGTCGCAGGAAAGCGACGAAGCGGCCGGCGACCGCGCCAACGATGCCGTCCGCGTGACCGGCGCCGAGTTGCGCTGCAAGGTGATCGGCGAGGGCGCCAATCTGGGCATGACCCAGCGCGGCCGCGTCGAGGCGGCACTCGCCGGTATCCGGCTGAACACCGATGCCATCGACAACTCAGCCGGCGTCAACACCTCCGACGTCGAGGTCAACATCAAGGTCGCGCTGTCGCCGCTGCTGCGCTCCGGCGTGCTGACCATGGAGGCGCGCAATGCGCTGCTGGTGGAGATGACCGACGAGGTCGCGCGGCTGGTGCTGCGCAACAATTACCAGCAGACGCTGGCGCTGTCGCTGGCGCAGCGCCGTGGCTTCGAGGATCTCGGTTTCCAGCAACGGCTCATGCAGACACTGGAAGCCCGCGGCGAGCTCGACCGCGCCGTGGAATTCCTGCCCGACGAAATGGCGATCGCCGAGCGGCGCAAGCGCAACGCTGCCGCTGACGCGGCCGGAACTGGCAGTGCTGCTCGCCTATGCCAAGCTCTCGCTTTACAGCGAATTGCTCGCCAGCAAGGTGCCGGACGATCCCTATCTCGGCCGCGAGCTCGAGCGCTATTTCCCCAAGGAAATGTCTGAGTGCTACGACGAGGCGCTGCATAACCCACCGGCTGCGCCGCGAAATCATCGCCACCCAACTCACCAATTCGATGATCAACCGCGGCGGCGCGACGCTGATCGTGCGCATCGCCGACCAGACTGGCGCGTCCGCCGCCGCCATTGCTGCGGCCTTTGCCGCCGTGCGGCAGAGCTACGACATGGTCGCGCTCAACACCGAGATCGACGGTCTCGACAATAAAATCTCCGGCCAGACGCAGCTCGGTCTTTACGCCATGGTGCAGGATCTGCTGCTCGACCGTATCGTCTGGGCCTTGCGTCACGTCGATGCCAAGCAGGGTCTTGAGAAAGGCATCGCGCACTATAAAGAGGGCATTGCCGAGGTTGCGGCGGCGCTCGATGACGCGCTGCCGAAAGCGGCGGCGGCAGCGCGCGATGGCCGCCTCGGCGAGCTCACCCGGGCGGGCGTGCCGCAGCAACTTGCCCGGCGTCTCGCCAACCTGCCGCTGCTCAAGGCGGCGCCCGACATCGTGCTGGTCGCCGACCGTGCCAAGAAGCCGGTCGCCGAAGTGACGGCGACTTATTTCGCCACCGAGGCCTTCTTCCAGCTCGACCGCGTCATCGGCGCGGTGCCGGGCATCGCGGTGGCGGATTATTTCGACCGCCTGGCGCTCGACCGCGCGCTCAATTCAATCGGAGATGCGGAACGGCGGCTCACCGCCGCCATGGTCGGCAATGGCGCGGCAGGGGCCGGCGCGGTCGAGGAATGGATCAAGCCGCGGCGCGCGGAAGTCGAGCGCATCCGCGCCGCCATCCACGAAATCGCCGGCTCGGGGCTGACGCTGTCGAAGCTGTCGGTCGCGGCGAGTCTGTTGGGAGATTTGGCGCGGGGGTGACTCGCTTACCCTCCCCCTTGTGGGGAGGGTGGCGCGCGCAGCGCGCCGGGTGGGGGTAGCGGTAGCGGCATTCACTCACGGCGACCCCCACCCCCAACCCCTCCCCACCAGGGGGAGGGGAGAATAGTCGCTAATGCCTGAAATGCCGGACACCGGTGAGCACCATCGCGACATTATGCTCGTCGGCGGCCTTGATCACGTCCGCGTCGCGAATGGAGCCGCCGGGTTGGATCACCGCGGTAGCGCCGGCTTCGATCGCGACCAGTAGCCCGTCGGGGAACGGGAAGAACGCATCCGAAGCGACCACCGAGCCCTTGGTCATCGGCGCGGCAAGCTTCAGTTCCTTGGCCGCGTCCTCCGCCTTGCGCGCGGCGATGCGCGCGGCATCGACACGGCTCATCTGTCCGGCGCCGATGCCGACCGTGGCGAGCCCCTTGGCATAGACGATGGTGTTCGACTTCACGTGCTTAGCGACGCGAAAGGCGAAACGCAAATCGTTGAGCTCGGCTTCGCTCGGCGCGCGCTTGGTGACGGTCTTGAGCTGCATCTCGTCGACCACCGCATTGTCGCGCGATTGCACCAGCAAGTCCGCCGGCGACCGACTTTACCGTCCAGCCAGAAGCTGCGCGGATCCGGCAGCCCGCCGGCGAGCAGCAGGCGCAGATTCTTTTTCGCGGCGACGATCTTGATCGCCTCGTCGGTCGCGTCCGGCGCGATGATCACCTCGGTGAATATCTCGGTGATCGCCTTGGCCGCATCCGGCGTCGAGCGTGCGATTGAGCGCGACAATGCCGCCGAAAGCGGAGGTGGAATCGCAGGCGAGCGCCTTCTTGTAAGCATCGACGAGACTGTCTCCTTCGGCCACGCCGCAAGGATTTGCGTGCTTGACGATGACACAGGCCGCGGTGCGCCCAGCATTGAACTCGGCGACGCATTCATAGGCGGCGTCGGTGTCGTTGATGTTGTTGTAGGACAGTTCCTTGCCCTGCAGCTGACGCGACGACGCCACGCCGAAGCGCTCGTCGGGCGCGCGATAGAACGCCGCGCTCTGGTGTGGGTTCTCGCCGTAACGCAGCGGCTGGATCAGTTTGCCGCCGAAGGCGCGGTAATCGGGCGCATTGTCGTGCAGCTTGTCGGTGAACCAGTTGGAAATCGCTGCGTCATAGGCTGCAGTGCGTGCGTAGGCCTTGGCCGCCAGATGCTGCCGCAGCTCCAGCGAGGTCATGCCGTTGTGCTGGGCGAGTTCGGCCAGCACCTTGTCGTAGTCGGCGGGTTCGACCACCACGGTCACGTCGGCATGGTTTTTTGCGGCGGCCCGGATCATAGCCGGCCCGCCGATGTCGATGTTCTCGATGCAGTCTTCGTAGGCCGCGCCTTTGGCGACGGTCGCCTCAAACGGATAGAGGTTCACCACCAGGAGATCGATCGGCTTGATGGCATGTTTGTCCATCGCCGCGGCGTGTTCCTTGTTGTCGCGGATCGCCAGCAGGCCGCCATGCACCTTCGGGTGCAGCGTCTTGACCCGGCCGTCCATCATCTCGGGAAAACCGGTCAGCTCGGCGACGTCGATCACCTTCAGCCCGGCGTCTTTCAGCGCCTTGGCGGTGCCGCCGGTGGAGACAAGTTCGACGCCATAGCCGGCGAGCGACGCGGCGAACTCGATTAGACCCGCCTTGTCGGAAACGGACAGCAGGGCGCGGGTGATGCGGCGCGGGTGGCTGGTCATGTGCTTTCCTTGTGCGAGGGGCTAGCACAGGAAGCGGGCGGAAGTGTATTCGGGATTCGCCCGGTTTTGGCGGGCATCCACAGTGATTACAGCGGTAATTCCGGCTCGTCCGCCCGTTCGGGGCGGGTGCCGGGCGGCACCGGCGGGGTGTGGCGGAAAGTCCAGCGCACCGTGGCTTCACTGCGGGCGTGGCCGTAAATCACGATCTGCACGGTGCGGCGCGGCGCGTCCGAGCCGGAGAGATAGACGCTTTCCTCAATGCGCACGGTTTCGCCATGGCTGGTGAAGGTCCATAACTCGCGGTCGGGCAGCAGCAGGATCACGCCGCGCCCGTCCGAGAGCCGGTTGGCCTTGGTCGACGGATGCAGATGGAAGCGGATGGCGAATTCATCGCCTTTGTCGACCGGCAGCGTGCCGCCGGTGGCCGGCTTGAAGCCGTCCTCGCCGTCGAGGGCGCGGCCATCCGCGGAAAGCCGCAGCTTGCGGTGATGGATCACGGCGAAGGCGCTGGCATAGCCATCGTGCGAGGCGGTCAAATTCGTGCCGTCGGCCGAGTCTTCGCGCGTCACCCTCACGTCGTGCGGTCCGGCGATGACCGGCGCGCCGAACAGCAGCCGCCGCAGGCGGCGGGATTCGAGGAAACGGCACGACGATACGTCGTTGAACGTGACGGTCGAATGCGCCGCGGTGGCGCGCGCCACCTGGCGCCAGGTTTCTTTGTTCACCGCCGGCAAGCCGCAATTGATCACCAGCCGATGCGCCTTCCACGACAGTTCGAACGACAGACAGCCGGCATGCGCCTCCTGGCTCAAGGCGAGCGGTGGCGGCCGGCCCGTGTCCATCAGCAAGGAGGTCACTCCGGTGTCGATGCGCTGATAGCCGGAATGCGGCGCATTCGACACCGGCGCGCCGCGGGCGTCGTCGTACGCGAGCACGGTGGCGAGCAGATCGATCGACGTCGGACCCATGCCGTTGAATTGCGCGAAATTGCCGTCGGCATGGCGGAAGAAACGCAGCATCGGCATCATGCGGTCGATGGCGTTGTTGAGCGCCTGCGGCGGCTGCAATTGGCGAGCGGTAAACAATTGACGCAGCGGCAGCAGGTCCACCAGCAGTTCGATGACCGCGCCGGGATTGCGGCTGATGTGTCCGCCGTCGGGCAGGATCTGCCGGCGTAGTTCCTCGATCAGGCGGCGCGCATGGCCGCGCAGGTGGCCCGACTGCCCCTGCAGGCACAGCGCCGCATAATTGAGCGCGATCACCGCTTGCAGCCGGGGCAGGCCGTCGCGCGATTGTTTCAGCGTCCGGCGCAGACAGTGGACCTGCCGCGTCAGGCTGCGCAGGAAGCGGCGGTAGAAACGGGCGTCGGCGTCCTGCAAGATGAAAGGCGACTGGCTGAGCCAACTGACGATGCGGCGCGACAGAATATCGACACGCCAGGCGACCGGATGCCAGCCGCCCTGCAGGTTGATCCAGTCGTCGATCAGCGACCGCGCGTTGGCGCGGGAAATGGCGCTGTCGGCAGCGCGCAAATGCCGCAGCCAGGTGAAGCTAAGCAGCGTGACCGCCCATTCGTCGGACGGTGGCGTCATCTCGAAGGGGGATCGTCGGTCGCAGATCACCACTTTGCCGGCGAAGGCGAAGCGGCCGGCATAGATTTCGCTGGCGCGGGTGGCGTCGGCGGTGCGCAAATCCTGCGGCGCGATGATCAGGCGGTCGGTCGTGGCCGAGCCGAAGCGCCAGCGCAGCAGCGGATGCGTGCTGATGCGGCCTAACAGGCTGCGGAATGCGCGGCGCGCAATGAGACCAAAGAGCCTTAGTCGCTCCGCGAGCGAAACTCGCATCATGAAGGCGCCCGTCTCCTGCCGCGCGGCCCGATTCTCGCGCGCAATCCACACGATAGCGAAGGGTCGCCAAAGGTCCAATACGGCCGCCTGGAACTATGCTGCGCGGGTGAGTCGGGCGGCATAGAATCCGTCAAGACCGCCCCAGCGCGGATCGGGATCGGGCAATTGCGGCGGCAGCGTACGCAGGTCGCCATCGGCGGTGAGGAACTCGGCGTGGCCGGCGACCTCCTCGGCCGCGACGGGCGTACGGGCAACGCGCGGGTCGCGCGCCAGCAGCGCCGCGATCTGTTCTTCGCATTCCTCCGCCTCGAGCGAGCAGACGCAATAGACCAGGACGGCGCCAGGCTTGAGAAGTTCGACGGCGCGGTCGAGCAGCCTTTGCTGCAACGAAGTGAGCGCGGCGATATCGGCTTCGCTTTTGAGCCAGGGAATGTCCGGGTGGCGGCGAACGGTTCCGGTCGCCGAACAGGGCGCGTCGAGCAGCACGGCGTCGAACGGGCTGCTTTGCCATTCCAGTGCATCGGCCGCAACGGTGGCGGCTTGCAGCTCCAGCCGGGCCAGGTTCTCGCGTAAACGATTGAGCCGTACCGGCGAGCGATCGACCGCGGTGACATTTGCGCCGGCGAACGCAAGCTGCGCGGTCTTGCCGCCGGGCGCCGCGCACAGATCGAGAACCGATTTGCCGCGCACGTCGCCGAGCAGGCGGGCCGGCAACGCCGCGGCGGCATCCTGCACCCACCAGGCGCCCTCATTAAAGCCGGGCAGCATCGATACCGCGCCCTGCGCGAATGTGCGCACGGTTCCGGTCGGTAGCGGCGCCCGCGCAGGCGTTCGGCCCATGACTCGGGCTCGGATTTGACGGTGAGGTCGAGCGCGGGCTCGTGGCCGTTGGCGGCGGCGATCGCGCGCGCGGTTTCCGCGCCATAGTGCTTGGTCCAGCGCGCCAGCAGCCATTTCGGCGTATCGCGCGAGGCCTGATCGGCGAGCGCCGAGCTACGGCCCTGCGCTACGCGGCGCAGCACCGCGTTGATCAGCCCACCATAGCGCGCGGCGCGGCGATCGGCCTGCGCCAGGCGCACCGATAGATCGACCGCGGCGTGGTCCGGCACTTCCAGCCAGAGGATCTGCGCCGCGCCGATCAGCAGAATGGTCTCGACGCGCGGCGCGTCGGCGGGAAAGCCCTTTTCGAGAAATCCGCCGAGCAGGTGGCGCAAAGTGCCGAGCCGCCGCAACACGGTGGCGGCAAGCCGACGCATCAGCGCGCGGTCGCGGTCGGCGAGCAGCGGCAGGCCGGGATGGGCCGCTTTGCCAGACAATTGCTCGTCGAGTGCGATCTTCCGCCGCAGGACGCCGTCGAGAATATCGGCCGCGATCCTACGGGCAGCGAGGCCGGGGACTTCCGGCTGCGGAGAGATGCGCGGGCGCGCCATGTGCCGATCATTGCCATAAATTGTGGCCTGGACGCGAATTGCTAAGAAAAAGCCTCAGAAACACACAGGTTTAAGCCACCCGGCTGCGAGTGACCCACACGAAAAGTATCGCGGTGCCATCTGAGGTTGTGCTTACGCAACTCAATGCGAGCGTTTGGCGGCGCCATTTCCGCTGACGGCGCTAAATCTTTTTTGCGTGATGCGGGCCGCGCGTCTTAACGCTCGACAACCACCGGCGTGCCGACGTCGACTAGGCGATAGAGTTCGCGGATGTCGGCATTGTACATGCGGATGCAGCCGTGCGAGACGTAACCGCCGATCAATTCCGGATGGTTGGTGCCGTGGATAGCGTATTCGCCGCCGCGCAAGGTGAGCGCGGCCGCGCCCATCGGATTGTTCGGCGCGCCGCCAGGAATAACCCTCGGCAGACGCGGATTTTCGCGGCGGATGGAAGCGGGCGCTGCCCAGGCCGGCCGGACGAATTTGCCTTCGACCCGCGCATTGCCGGTCCAGGCCATACCGGCTTTGCCGACGCCGACAGGGAAGCGCAGGGCGTGGTCGCCATCGAGCACATAATAAAGCCGGCGCTCATGCGTCTTCACCACTATGGTGCCGGGCAAGAAACCGGAGAAGCTGACCACCTCGTGCGTCGCCGCATTCGCCGGCGCCGCCATTGGCAGTGTGGCTGCCATAACGACCGCAAGCCAGAGTTCCGCGCGCCGAAACATCGCATTGCCCCATAAGCCGTGGATCGGGGCCAATTATAGCCTTTGCGCGCGAAGTCCCGGATGAAAGCTCGAAATAGCGTAAAGATAGGCTAAGGGCCGGGCGATCTCGCGTGCTGGTGTTTCCCGGACGCCACAGTCTGTGCGCCAAAATTGGTCCAAGGACGGCCTAAACCGTTTCCAACCCGCGTGATCTATGCGAAAAATGATCAATCGCGAATTTACCGCAAGCGTAGCAGCAAGGGGCCATACCAATGCTGGCGCCGGCATTTGCCCACCAGCGGCGATTTCAATTGGTGCTGATCAAGCCGTCGCATTATGACGACGACGGCTACGTGATCCAATGGATGCGTTCGGGAATTCCATCAAATTCCCTGGCAAGTCTTTACGCGCTCGCCGCCGATGCCGCGCAGCGCCATGTGCTCGGACCCGACGTCGCCATCGACATTACGGCGATCGATGAAACGAATACCCGCGTCCGCGTCAGAGAAATCGTCGCGCTGCTCAAACGGCACGACGGCTTCGGCATGGTGGGGCTGGTCGGCGTGCAGTCGAACCAGTTCCCGCGCGCGCTCGACATCGCGCGGCCGCTCCGCCAGGCCGGCGTCTCCGTCGTGATCGGCGGCTTTCACGTTTCCGGCTGCATCGCCATGCTGCCGGAGATGCAGGCCGATCTGCAGGTCGCGCTCGACATGGGCTGCAGCCTGTTTGCTGGCGAAGCGGAGGACAACCGCATCGACCAGGTGCTGCAGCATGCCGCGAACGGCTGTCTGCAGCCGATTTACAATTATATGGACGATCTGCCGGCGCTCGAGTCGACGCCGACGCCCTATTTGCCGCCTGAACTGTTGAGACGCACACTCGACCACTACGGCAGCTTCGACGCCGGCCGCGGCTGTCCGTTCCAATGCTCGTTCTGCACCATCATCAACGTGCAGGGACGAAAGTCGCGCCGGCGCTCGCCCGACGACATCGAATATTTGATCCGCCAGCACTACGTGCAGGGCTTCCGCTGGTTTTTCGTCACCGACGACAATTTCGCCCGCAACAAAGATTGGGAATCGATCTTCGACCGCATCATCGCGTTGCGCGAGCGCGAAGGAATCGCGGTCAAGATGGTGATCCAGGTCGACACTTTGTGTCACAAGCTTCCGAACTTCGTCGACAAGGCGGCGCGCGCCGGCGTGCGCAAGGTTTTCCTCGGCCTGGAGAACATCAATCCCGCGAACCTCCTGGCGGCGAAGAAGCGGCAGAACAAGATCACCGAATACCGCAAGATGATCCTGGCGTGGAAGGCGGCCGGCGTCATCACTTATGCCGGTTACATCCTTGGTTTCCCGGCTGACACGCCCGAGTCGATCCGCGAGGACATCGAGATCATCAAGAAGGAGCTGCCGCTCGACATTCTGGAATTCTTTAATCTGACGCCGCTGCCGGGATCGGAGGATCACAAGGTGCTCTGGCAGAAGGGCGTCGCCATGGATCCCGACATGAACAAGTACGATCTCGAACATGTCGTGACCGGGCATGCGAAAATGTCGCAGGCGCAGTGGGAAGACATTTATCAAAGTGCGTGGAAGATTTTCTATACGCCGGATCACATTGAAACAATTCTGCGGCGCGCCGCGGCGTTCGACGTCGGCGTGTCGCATCTCGCCTCGCATTTGTGGATTTTCTCCAAGGCGGTCGAGATCGAGAAAATGCATCCGTTGCAAACTGGCATATTCCGCCGCCGTTACCGGCGCGACCGCCGCTATGGCATGCCGATCGAGCCGGTCTGGAGCTTTTATCCCAAGCGCCTCTGGGAGATCGTCTCCAAGAACGCGCAGCTGGCGTGGGCCTACTACAGGATCGATTCCAAGCTGCGTGGCGTGCGCAAAAGCGCGAAGCGTCACGATTATATGGATGCGGCGCTGGCTCCGGTCGTCGACGACGAGACCGAAACGCTCGAATTGTTTACGCACAACGAAGGCGCGCGCAACGAGGTCGTACGCACGCGCAAGATCGCCGAATTGACCGGCGGCGGCGGAAAATCGCTGACCGAGGTCTGACCGGCGTCGGCGCGGGATCGCCCGTTTCCGCGCGAGCTTATGCGGCCGGCATGGTGCGCCAGATCGCGGCGGCAACGAGAAGCGTCGCCACGCCGATCATCGCAAACAGCGCCGGCACGGTGATGCCGAATTTTTGCATGATGGCGACGGCAACGGTCGCTGCGGTCATGAAGGCCGCATTGAGCACGTTGACCGCCGCCACGGTGCGCGCGCGATAGGCCGCGCCGGCCCAGACCTGTACCGCGGCGAAGGCCGGCACGATGAATAGCCCGCCGGAGATCGCCATGCCGGCGAGATCGATAGCGGCGCGAATTCCCAACCCGGACGAAAGCACCGCGCCGGGCGCTTGCGGCGCCAGCGCGGGCACGGCTGCGTAGGTCGCGATACCGAGGTCAAGCGCGAAGGCACCGAGCAGCACCGCGCCGGCGAGCGTGGTGTTGAGCCTGATGCGGCCGCGCGCGATTGTCGCCGCCAGGCCCGAACCGGCGCCGACCGCGATCGAAAACAGTGCGAGATAGGCGGTGACGGTGTCTTCGTTGCCGCCGATCAACGTCTTGATCAGCGGCGGCAGCAGCGACAGCACGACGATACCGACCAGCCAGAACCAGCTCGTCACCATGGCGCCCCACCACAATCGCGCGTCGGCGCGCAGATGGCGGATCATCGCTGCGGTCGAGGCGACGATATTGGCGGAGACCTTGAGCCGCGGTGCGCCTTCGCCGGTCGGCGGGATCAACAGCGCCGACAGCCAGCAGGCAAGGGCAAATCCCATCACCAACGCGGCAAAAGCCGCGACGTCGCCGCCGCGGTGTGAGGCCATCCCGCCGACGATAGTGCCGGCGAGGATGGCGACGAAGGTAGCGCCCTCCACCAGCGCGTTGCCGGTAGGCAGTTCCTCGCGGCGCAGATGGTCGGGCAGGATGCCGTATTTGACCGGTCCGAACAGCGAGCCCAGCACGCCGTAGCCGCCGAGCGCCACGAACAGGATCGGCACCGAATGCAGCGCGTAGCCGACGAACGCCAAGCCGGCGACGAACATCTCGACGAACTTGATCGTCTGCGCCACGCGCGCCTTGTCGTAGCGGTCGGCGATTTCGCCGCCGAGGCCGGAAAAAAGAAAATAGGGCGCGATGAAAACGGCGCTGGCGAGGGTGATGAGAGCCTCGGCGTCTGCGCCGTTGCGGTTGAACAAGATCAGAAAGACGAGCGCGGTTTTGAGAAAATTATCGTTGAATGCCGCGAAGAACTGGCAGGCGAACAGCGGCGCAAAGCGCCTCGACAGAATCAGGGGCGGCAGCATTGCACCTAGTATGGCAAAGTTCCCCGCGCGGGGTAGCGCCTCTCGCAATAAAAAGGGGCGGCCCGCAGGCCGCCCCAAGTGGGTCGCTTCAGACAGGACGCGCTTACAAACGGAACTTTCCTCCATTGACGGAATCCACGACGATCGCGGCCATGGTCAGGGCAATTGCGATCACGGCGGTAACGGCAAACAGCGAGGTCCACATGGCGTAGCCTCCTCGTTGGCGCGGAACGCGCGGGGGAGTCTGGCGGGAGGAACGCGGCGAGCCGGTTTTGGTTCCTGGGATCCATGCCCCCGATGCAGATTTTTGGTGACCGTTCAACGTGCAAAAACTGTAAGATTTGGAGTGAAAACAACAAAAATGAATCTCGCCAGCGAGGGAGACGGGTGCCATGGCCACAATTCTCAATCAAAGCGCGGTTGCCGCCGAGGCGGATGTAAGCGGCGCCGCGCGTCAACGTCTGTTGACGCAGGAACGCGTCAGAGGAACCCATATCCTGCTCGACCGGCTGACGATTGCCGCTGGCGGCACGGCCCGCCTGGCGGTGCCGGGGCAAGGGCTGGCCTGGTTCCAGATGCTGGACGGCGAGGCGATTCTCGCGCATGCCGGCGGCCGCGAGACGCTTACGGAGGCCCATGTGGCGTTCTTGCCGCCAGGCTTTGCGGCCACCCTGTCGTCGAGCGACGGCGCCGTTTTGCTCTATGGCGAAATTCCCGATGCCGCGGGCTTCGATCCCGCGCTCACAAAAAATCAGCCGGCGTTCGGCGTCGTCGACTGGACGCGCGAGCCGGTGCTTGATTCCGAGCACGATGCACGCAAGCGCATCTATCTGGTGACGCCGAAATTGTTCGGCACCAAGGCGGTGAAAGGCGAGATGATCATTTATCCGCCGGGGACCGCGGCCGCCAATCATCATCACGTTGGTACCGAGCATTTCATGTATGTGCTGCGCGGGCGCGGCACCGTCTACGCTAGCGAGCAGCCGTTCCCGGTACGGCAGGGCGACGTGATCTATTATCCCGACCTCGAACGGCACTATCTTGAGGCCGCGCCCGACGAAGAATTGGTGTTCGCGGAATTCTGCGTGCCCGGTGAATTCAAAACGGTCTGGGTGGACGAGAGTCAGATCTGCACTTGGCGTCCGACCGGCCGCGATATTCGCGGCCAGACGCCGGTGCGCGAGATCAAGGCGCACTCGTCGGCCGAGGTGCTGAGCCCGGGGGATGTGTGAACTCGCCCGCTTCGCTCGATAGTCGGTGAATGGCTGGCCGAGCCTTAGCTCGCGAAGCGAGCTAAGGCTGGTGCCGGCGGAGGGATTTGAACCCCCGACCACCCGCTTACGAAGCGGATGCTCTACCGCTGAGCTACGCCGGCTGAATGTTGGCACTCATATCGACGCAAGTCCGGAATAGCAATACGGCTGCGTTCCCGACGGCCGCCTAGCGAAATAACTGCATAAAACGCTGCCAGGGGGCGCGCGGCGGGGCCGACGTGGGCTCGGGGACCGGATCGCTTTCCAGGGCTGAATCCGGGCCCGGATCGTCAGGGGCGTGCACCAGCGGGATTACCGGCTCGACCGGCTTGGCCTGGGCGGCGGGCTTGGCAGCCGGTTTCTGTGCTTTGCGCGGCGGCGATTCCGGCCCGGTTTCCGGCGGCGGCGCCGGCGGCGCAAGCGGGATCGCCTCGTTCGCAGGCTGTGGCGGCGGCGGCGCGGCCTCGATCACCGGGCGCACGATGCCGATCTCGGCCAGCGGCACCTTCCAGGCGAAACCGTCGAGCCGGCCGTTCGGCGCGACCGGCATCCAGTGCTCGGAAACGGTGCCGTCCGCGGTCCACATCGGATCGCCGGCCGCGCGCATGGCGCGGCCCATCCACTCGCGCACGCGGCCTTCGTCGCCGTGCTCGGCCTCCTCGATATTCGCCATCAAGGTCGCGACCCGCCGCGTCGCCGCCGCGAGATAAGGCGCGAGCGCGGCGCGTGCAACGGTGAAGTCGCGCGCATCGAGCGCGGCATTGGCTACGGCAATCGCGCCTTCGATGTGCCCAGGCGCGAGGTCGGCGAGTTTCTGCATGCGCGAGAGGCGCTCGCGCGCACTGTCGCCCAGCCGCAAATCGGCATGGGCCTCGGCGAGATCGGGATGCGGGTTGGCAGCCCACGCTTTCTCCAAGATTTTGCGCGCCTTGCGCTGTTCGCCCGCCTCTGCCAGCCGCCGTCCGGCGAGCGCCGCCGCCGGCACCAGATCGGGCGCGAGCTTGACGGCTTCCAGCACCGCGGCACGTGCGCCGCCGCGATCGCTTTCGTTGAGCGCCAACGCGCGGGCTGTTAGAAGCACAGCGCGCTTACGGCGGTGGTCCGGCTTCTCTAGCGCAGGCTTCATGCGATCGAGCGCGTCGAGCGCGCCCGACCAGTCGGCAGCGGCACAGCGATAATCGAGCACCGCCTGTCCGGCCCAGGCGGGCGGCGACGTAACCTTGCCGGCTTCCTCGGCGGCGAGCCGCGCGGCGAGTGAGTCGCCACGCCGCTGTGCCTCGATGTAGAGCCCGCGCAAGCCGAGCAGCTTGGTGTCCTCGCGCCGCGCCATCTCGCGGAAGGCGCGCTCGGCGGCGCTGCGGTCGCCGGCCATCTGCGCCGATTGCGCGGTGAGCAGCAGAGCAAGCGGATGGCCCAGAGAGAGCCTCGCCGCCTCCTCGGCGGACTTGCGTGCGCCGAGCAGATCGCCAGCGCCGATGGCGATCAGCCCGCGCGAGATCGCGAGATGGCCCTTGGCGGCGCGGCGATGGCGGACCAGCAGCGACACCTGCTCGGGCGAACGTAAGATGGCGCGCACGATGGTCCAAAGCACCATCAGCACGATCATCAGCGCGGCCACGGCAAGCGCCGCCACCATCACCGAGGTTTCGATGCGACCATGGCCCGGCCAGATCTGATCGAGCCAAGGCCAGGTGATGACGAGATCGCCTGGCCGATCGGCGAACCAGACAAAACCGGCCGCCACTACCGCGACCGCCAACAGGAACGTGACGACCCGGATCATTGTGCTCCCGCCTTGGACCCAAGTGTGCGCGCCGTGTTGGCGGCGTATTTGCGCGCGGCGTCGAGCGCGGCCTGGCGGGCTTGCGCCTTGGCGATCCAGGCCTGCGCCGGCGCACGTGTCGCACCGTCGAGCTTGTCTAGATCGCTCAACGCCGCTGCAAGGTCGGGCTTCGACGCGTCGAACTCAAGGCGCGCCAGCACCGCCGCCGCATCGTCGCCTGTCGGCGCGGTAACCGGACGAATCCGCACCAGCTTGCCGGCATTGGCCTGCAGCCGCTCGAGGAAGCCACCTTCCGGCGCCGATGCGCCGGAAATCTTGAGCATGGCCGGGAGCAGAGCGTGCAGTTCGTCGGCGAGCGACTGCGCGGTCGGCACGCCGCTTGTCGCGAAAGGCGCGAGCGGCGCCAGCGCCTGGTCGGCGCCGCCAAGCGATTTGACCGCCGCGAGTTCGTTGGCGAAGGGAGCGCCGACCAGAACGGCATCGCGCAGGACCGCCGCGCTCAAGGCCAGCCGCGCGGCGGTGTCGTTGCCGCTGTTCTTGCTTGCGATCTTGCCGATGTCGGCTTGCGCCGATTGGGTCGCGCTCTCCAGTGCGGCGATACGTTTGTCGAACGCTTCGATGTCCGCGCGCGCGGCTCCGGCAGGCGCGTTTGCTTTGATCGACGTTTGCAGGTCCGCCACCGCCTTCTGCGCCGCTTCGGCGCGCTCGCGCGCTTGGCTTGCATTGGCGGCGATATCGTCGCTGCGGCGATTGAGCGCGGCGAGCGCGACGCCGAGCGATTTGATGGCACTGGCGGCGGCGGCGAGCCGCTCGGCGACGCCGGCATCGCCGACCGGAAAATTCTTGATCGTCTCCTCGATCTTGCCGACGCGCTGTGTCAGCGAATCTAACGCTTGGTTGTCGCCTGCGACTTGCGTGGTCGTCGTCGCGGACGTCGCCTGTTGCAGGGGCAGCAGGCCGGAAAAATAGAGCCCAAGTAGAACCACCAACGCGGCAACTATACCGGCCGCGCCGCCGGCAAGCGCAGCCACGCCAAACGCGCCGCCGGTTTGCGCCGGGCGAGCTTCTGCCTGGGCGGCATTTGCTGGTGCGGGCTCCTCCGCGGTAGGCGGCGGCTCGGGCTGCGGCGCCGCTGCTGGCTGTGCAGGCGGTACTTCCGTCGCGGTTAGGTCAATGGTTGGCCCAGCGCGCTTCTTGCGGCGCGGCCCTTCTGGCGCAGCTTGCGGGCTCTCGGCGCTTCTTCGGGCGCTTCCGGCGTGGTGCGTTTGTCTGCCATGCAGTTCCTCGACGAATCGGCCCACCCGCCCTGCAGGAAATAACGCAATTGGCGATAGCGCGCCAATCAACCCTGCGCCCGCTCCAGGCTTGCAACCAACGCCGTCTCGTTCGGCCGCGGCGCGATGGCGATGCGGCCGGCGCCGGCGTCCGCGAGCGGGGCTGCGATCTGCGCCGACAAGCAGATATGTCGCACGCCAAGCGCCTCGCCGGCGACACCAGCTTGCGCCGCGCCGGCAAGGTAGTTCTCTGCGCTGCGCTTCGAGAAATGTAGTACCGCATCGACCTTGCCGGCCTGCAGCGCCGCGGTCAGTTCGGGCGGAAACGGCGCGGTGACCGCGCGGTAGACCACGGCCATCTCGGCCGCGATGCCGTGCATGACCAGTTCGCCCACCAGATCGGCGGTGCGGTCTTCGCCGGCAAGATACAGCAGCGGCGCTGCGGCGTCGGGGCGCCGCTCGGCGATCAGCCGCACCAGGTCGCGCACGTCGCCGCCGGCCGCGGTGACGTCGGTAAATCCGGCTTCGCGCGTCGCCTCCGCGCTGCGCTGCCCGACCGCGAACAACGGTAGCTTGAACAACATCTTGCACGACGGATTGCCGGCGATTGCCAGCGGCGCATTGGCGCTGGTGATGATGACCGCGCCCCAGGTGCCGGAAAGATCGGCCTCGACCGGCTCGACCCGCATGAGCGGCGCGAGCAGCACCTCATGCCCGCTCGCGCGCAGCGCGGCGGCGGTGCGTTCGCCATCAGCCTGCGGTCGGGTGACGACGAGACGCATGGTCATGTTTCTCTGCGCATGATCTTTTCCGTAAACCGGTTTCCACTTTTCGCGATCATGCGCTAATCGAAAAATCCGGGGCCGGCGAGGCGCTTCAATTCGCGGCCGGCCTCGCTGCAAATCTTGATTGCGTCCCCGCGATGGCCCGTCGCGGCAATGTCGTGGGCGGCGGTGCCGTCAGGCCGCGCGATCAAGCCGCGAAATTCCACCGTGTCGCCGCTGAGCGTGGCGTGACCACTGATCGGCGTCTTGCAGGAGCCGTCGAGCACGGCAAGGAACGCGCGCTCGGCCGACAGCGCGGCGAAGGTGTCAGCGTGATCGATGCGCGCCAGAGCTTCGCGCGTGCGCATGTCGTTTTCGCGCGCCTCGATGCCGATCGCGCCCTGTCCGACCGCCGGGAGGAATTCGTCGGTGCTCATGATCTTGGTTGCGTGCTGCGTGAGGCCGAGCCGCTTCATGCCGGCGAGCGCCAGGATCGTCGCATCGACCTCGCCGCCGTCGAGCTTGCGCAGCCGCGTCTCCACGTTGCCGCGCAGCGGCATCACATACAAGTCGCTACGCGCACGCTTGGCGATGGCCTGTCGGCGCAGCGAGGCGGTGCCAAGGGTCGCGCCCTGCGGCAATTCGGCGAGCGAGCCAGCCTTACGACTGATGAACACGTCGCGCGGATCCTCGCGTTCAAGACAAGCCGCCAGCATCAACCCGGGCTGCGAGAAGGTCGGCATATCCTTGGCCGAATGCACGGCCAGATCGACGCGGCCGCCGAGCAGCGCTTCCTCAATCTCCTTGGTGAACAGCCCCTTGCCGCCGACCTCCGCCAGCGGCCGGTCCTGGATCGCGTCGCCCGAGGTGCGGATGATAACAAGCTCGATCGCCTCCTCATCGACCCCCATCGCCGCGGCCAGCCGCGCCCGCACGGTGCGTGCTTGCACCAGCGCCAGCGGGCTGCCACGCGTGCCGATGCGCAAGGGGGCGGTGGATTGCGTCATATTACCTCTCAATGCTAGGGCGTCTTTTAGAGCACCATTCCTGTAAAAGGGAGGGCCGGAGGCAGAAATGATCGTCCTCGGCATCGAGACGACCTGCGACGAGACCGCCGCGGCGGTGGTGGAGCGTTCCGAGGACGGCCGCGGCAAGATCTTGTCCAATATCGTGCTGTCGCAGGTCAAACAGCACGCCGAGTTCGGCGGCGTGGTGCCGGAGATCGCCGCGCGCGCTCATGTCGAGGCGCTCGACCTGATCATCGCCGAAGCCATGGCGGAAGCTGCGCTCGACTACTCCAGCCTCGACGGCGTCGCCGCCGCCGCCGGCCCCGGCCTGATCGGCGGCGTGATCGTCGGCCTGACCACGGCAAAAGCCATCGCGCTGGTGCGGGAAAAGCCGCTGATCGCGGTCAATCATCTTGAAGCCCATGCGCTGACCGCGCGGCTGACGGACGCCACGCCGTTCCCCTATTGCCTGTTCCTCGCCTCCGGCGGCCACACCCAGATCGTCGCGGTGCGCGGGATCGGCGATTATGTGCGGATCGGCACCACGCAAGACGACGCGATCGGCGAAGCCTACGACAAGACCGCCAAGTTGCTCGGCCTCGGCTATCCGGGCGGACCTCTGGTCGAGAAGGAAGCGGCGCGCGGCGACGCTACACGTTTCGCGCTGCCGCGGCCCATGCATGGACGCAAGGAAGCGGATTTCTCGCTGTCGGGATTGAAGACCGCGTTGCGTCTGGAAGCCGAGAGAATCGCGCCGCTGTCCGACCAGGATGTTGCCGATCTGTGCGCCTCGTTCCAACAGGCGGTGGTGGATGTGGTACTCGACCGGCTACGTGCGGGCATACGTATCTTTCGCGCCAAATACGGCACACCCACCGCAGTGGTCGCCGCCGGCGGTGTCGCCGCCAACCAGGCGATCCGCCGGGTGCTGCACCGCCTCGCCTTCGAGGTCGGCACGCCGCTGGTGGTGCCACCGCTCGAGTTGTGCACCGACAACGGCGCCATGATTGCCTGGGCCGGCTGCGAGCGGCTGGCGCTCGGGCTCACCGATACGCTCGATGTGGCGCCGCGCGCGCGTTGGCCGCTCGACGAGATCGCGGCGGCCAAGGGCAAACTGCAACGCACGGCGGCGTATAAATGAGCGAGCATAGCGCATGACCATTCAACGCATCGCCGTGCTCGGCGGCGGCGCCTGGGGAACGGCGCTGGCGCAGACCTGCGCGCGCGCCGGGCGCGACGTCACCCTGTGGGAATTCGACGCCGGCAATGCCGAGCATCTGGCGAGCAAGCGCGAGAGCCGCTTTCTGCCGGGCGTTCGCCTTGAAGACAGCATCAAGGTGACCCGCGCGCTGGCCGAGGCGTCGCGCAGCGACGCGATCCTTCTGGTGGTGCCGGCGCAAGCGATGCGCTCGGTGGTCAAATCGCTGGCGCAGACAATGGCCGCCGGTTCGCCGCTTATCGCCTGCGCCAAGGGCATCGAGCATGGCACGCACAAGTTCATGACCGAGATCATCGCCGAATGCGCGCCGAATGCGGTGCCGGCGATCCTGTCGGGGCCGAGCTTTGCCGCCGACGTAGCGCGCGGATTGCCGACGGCGGTGACGGTCGCGGTCGGCGACGAGGCGGTCGCCCGCGATCTCGCGCACGCGATGAACACCGGCACGTTCCGGCCCTATCACTCAACCGATGTACGCGGCGTCGAACTCGGTGGCGCCACCAAGAACGTTTTGGCGATCGCCGCCGGCATCGTGACGGGTAAGGGTCTCGGCGCGAGCGCGTCGGCGGCGCTCACCACGCGCGGCTTTGCGGAGCTCGTGCGCTTCGGCAAAGCTTACGGCGCCAAGACCGAAACGATGATGGGCTTGTCCGGCCTCGGCGATCTGATCCTGACCTGCTCGAGCCCGCAATCGCGCAACTTCTCCTTCGGCGTCGCGCTCGGCAAAGGCGAAGGGCCGGCCAGCGCCGCGCACGGCAAGTTGGCCGAGGGCGCCTTCACCGCGCCGGTGCTTTTGGAGATGGCGCGCGAGAAGAATATCGAGATGCCGATCTCGGCTGCGGTCGCCGCTATTCTTGCCGGGCAACTGAGCGTCGATAAGGCAATCGAGTCGCTGCTGACAAGACCGATCAAGGCGGAGGAATGACATGGCCTACTGGCTGATGAAATCCGAACCCGGGGCGTGGTCGTGGCAGCAGCAGATGAAAAGCGGCGCCAAGGGTACAGCCTGGACCGGCGTGCGCAATCATCAAGCCAAGCTCAATCTGATGAAGATGAAAAAGGGCGACCGCGCCTTCTTCTATCACTCCGGCGAGGAAAAGGCGGCCGTCGGCGTCGTCGAGATCGTGCGCGCTCATTATCCTGATCCGACGGCGAAGGTGGGCGAGCCCTGGGTCGTCGTCGACGTGAAAGCAATCGGGGCGTTGCCCAAGCCGGTGACGCTCGGTGCAATCAAGGCCGAGCCGAAGCTCAAGGCGATGGTGCTAGCCAACAACACGCGGCTGTCGGTGCAGCCGGTGACGGCCGACGAGTGGAAGCTCGTCTGCAAGATGGGCGGCCTGTAGCCGAATTCACTATCCCGGTACTGGACAACCGCGTCTTAGGGGCGGGTTGGGCGGCTAAAACCCGCCAAAAGTGGGGCTTGGCGCGCCTTGTCGCGCGTGCAATCACCGTCGCATAATAGACCCAACAATGAAGACGGTGCCCGCGGCGTAAGGCGCGGGCAGGGAGGAAGTTCCGATGTCCGACAAGATCTACGATGTTTCGCCTGCATGGCAGAAACGCGCTTTCGCCGACAAGGCCAAATACCAGGAGATGTACGCGCGCTCGGTCAAAGATCCGAACGGGTTCTGGGCCGAGCAGGCCAAGCGCATCGACTGGATCAAGCCCTTCATCAAGGTGAAGAACACCTCCTTCGATCCGCACAACGTCTCGATCAAATGGTTCGAGGATGGCACGCTCAACATCGCCTACAACTGCGTCGACCGGCATCTTGCCAAGCGCGGCGACCAGACCGCGATCATCTGGGAAGGCGACGATCCGAAGGACGACAAGAAACTCACCTACAAGCAGTTGCACGCCGAAGTCTGCCGCTTCGCCAACGTGCTAAAGGCACGCGGCGTCAAGAAGGGTGACCGCGTCACCATCTACATGCCGATGATTCCGGAAGCGGCGATTTCCATGCTCGCCTGCGCGCGCATCGGCGCCATCCACTCCGTGGTGTTCGGCGGCTTCTCGCCCGACTCGCTCGCCGGCCGCATCGAGGACTGCAAGTCGCCTATCATCGTCACCGCCGACGAAGGCGTGCGCGGCGGCCGAAAGATTCCCTTAAAGGTGAATGCCGATGCAGCGGCCGACAAAGCCGGTGGTGTCACCAGCATCATCGTCGTGCGCCGCACCGGCGAGAAAGTGAACATGAAAGCCGGGCGCGACGTCTATTACGACGAGATCGCCAAGACTGTGCCGGCCGATTGCCCGTGCGAAGAGATGAGCGCGGAGGATCCGCTGTTTATCCTCTACACCTCGGGCTCGACCGGCAAGCCGAAGGGCGTGCTGCATACCACCGGCGGCTACGCGGTTTACACATCGATCACGCATCAATACGTTTTCGACTATCACGACGGCGACATCTACTGGTGCACCGCCGACGTCGGTTGGGTCACCGGCCACAGTTACATCGTCTATGGCCCGCTCAGTAACGGCGCCATCACTATGATGTTCGAAGGCGTGCCAAACTACCCGTCGACCTCGCGCTTCTGGGAAGTGTGCGACAAGCACCAGGTCAATATCATCTACACCGCGCCCACAGCGATCCGCGCGCTGATGCAGGGCGGCAACGATCCGGTGAAGAAGACCTCGCGCAAAAGTTTGCGCCTGCTCGGTACCGTCGGCGAGCCGATCAATCCGGAAGCTTGGGAGTGGTACTATCACGTGGTCGGCGAGGACCGCTGCCCGATCGTCGACACCTGGTGGCAGACCGAGACCGGCGGCATTCTGATCACGCCGTTGCCCGGCGCGATCGCACAGAAGCCGGGCTCGGCGACGCTGCCGTTTTTCGGCGTCATCCCGCAGATCGTCGATGCCGAAGGTAAGGAACTGCAAGGCGCCGGCAGTGGCAACCTGTGTATCGCCGATTCATGGCCGGGCCAGATGCGCACGGTCTACGGCGACCACGAGCGCTTCGTGCAGACCTACTTCTCGACCTATATCGGCCGTTACTTTACCGGCGACGGCTGCCGCCGCGACGAGGACGGCTACTACTGGATCACCGGCCGCGTCGACGACGTGATCAACGTCGCCGGCCACCGACTCGGCACCGCCGAAGTAGAAAGTGCGCTGGTGGCGCATCCGAAAGTGTCGGAGGCGGCCGTCGTAGGCTATCCGCACGACATCAAGGGGCAGGGTATCTACGCCTATGTGACGCTGATGGCGGGCGAGCAGCCGACCGAAGCACTGCGCCAGGAGCTGGTCGGCTGGGTGCGCAAGGAGATCGGCCCGATCGCCTCGCCCGACCTGATCCAGTTCTCGCCCGGCCTGCCGAAGACGCGTTCGGGCAAGATCATGCGGCGAATCCTGCGCAAGATTGCCGAGGACGAATTCGGCAATCTCGGTGACACATCGACGCTCGCCGACCCGGCCGTTGTCGACGATCTGGTGCACAACCGGCAGAACAAGAAGGCGGGCGCTAAGGCCGGCGCCTAGCCCGGTTGCTCGGAGGGATGACGGTCCCCGTGTAAACGGGGACCGTTTTTATTTGCGCATCTTCAGCACGCGGTCGACCATCTCGCCGGCGACGCCCAGATAGTTTGCCGGGTCGACCATTTTCTCCAATTCCTTGCGGCTGGCGTGCTGGCGGATTTCCTTGTCTTCTTCCAGCACGTCGATGAGCGGGCGGCCGGTCTTCACCACTTCGCGGCAGAGGTCGTAGACCACGTCATGCGCGCGGTTGCGGCCCATGGCGGCGCCCAAGCCCATCATCACCGCCTCCGACATGATCAGGCCTTTAGTGATGTCGAGGTTCTCGCGCATCTTCTTCTCGTTGACCTGCAGGCCTTCGACCAGGAAGCGCGTCTGGGCCAGCGCGCCGGCCGACAACATGAAGATTTCCGGCAGCGCGATCCACTCGATCTCCCACGGGCCGGTGGCGCGCTCGTGGTCCTCGACCATCGCCTCCAAAAGTGCAGCCACGAGCTGCTTCACCATCGCGGTCTGCGCCGTGATGTAGACCGACGATATCGGATTGCGCTTTTGCGGCATGGTCGAGGACGAGCCGCGGCCCTGGTGGAACGGCTCATAGACTTCTTCGACTTCGGTCTGCATCAACAGTTTGACGTCGAAGGCGATCTTGCCGCAGGTGCCGGTGACGAGGCCGAGGAAGCAGCCGACCTCGGCGATGGTGTCGCGCACGGTGTGCCAGGAAATCGCGGGCTGACCGAGCTTGAGTTCTTTCATCAGCCCGGCTTGGCACTTGAGTCCCTCCTTGCCGAGCGAGGATAGCGTGCCGGCGGCACCGCCGAATTCGCCGACCAGCACGCGCGGACGCAGCTCCTTCAGGCGCTGTTTGTGGCGCTCAAAGGAGGCGAGCAGAGTCGCCATCTTGTAGCCGAAGGTGATCGGCACCGCTTGCTGCAGATTGCTGCGCCCGGCCATCGGCGTGTCGCGGTACTTCTTGGCGAGTTTGGCGAGCGCGTTGGAGATGGCTTTGAGGTCACTTTCTACGATATCGAGCGCCTCGCGGATCTGCAGGACGGTCGCGGTGTCCGTGATGTCCTGGGTGGTGGCGCCCCAATGCGACCATTCGCCGAGACCGTCCTTGCACAGGCCGACCAACTGCTGCACCACCGGCAGCACCGGATAGCCGATGCGCTCGGTCGCCTGCTTGAGCTTGGCCATATCGATCTTGCTGGCGTCGCAGTGGCGCACGATCTCGGCGGCGGCCTTTTTTGGGATGATGCCGAGCTTGCCTTGCGCCCGCGCCAGCGCCGCCTCGAAGTCGAGGTATTTCTGCACGCGGTTTTCGTCCGACCACACGTGGCGCATTGCTTCGGTGGTGAAAATGTCGCGGAATACCGCGGAATCGAGGATGGTCGAGGGCATTACGGTCTCCCAAGGGCGGTGTCGGGGCGCACCCTAGCGTTTCTTTGGCAGCGATCAACCGGTTGCGCTGGAGCGCGTTTCGGTCGCAAATTGCCGGACGTTTTCGAAGGAGATCGCCATGAACGTGAGAACCGAACCGCAGCGCGGCTTTAAGCTCGAGCCGGTGCATCCGAAGCCGGAGGAGGCACACACGATGCCTTACGCTCCGGCTGTACATATCGTCGGCGCCTGCGACCTGATGTTCCTGTCGGGCGCGACGCCCTCGCCGCTCTACCACAAGCATCCGCATGTCGAAGCCGAGCACGTGCATCCGCACTCGATCGAGGAGCAGACCACGCGCGCCATGGAGGCGATCAAGTCGATCCTCGATCACACCGGCGCGACCTGGCGCGACGTTGTGAAAGTAACGAAATATTTGACCGACTTTCGCGAGGCCGACGCCATGCACGCGACCATGGCCAAATATTTCGGCGACTGGCGGCCGGCCTCAACCACGGTGTGCATCAATTCGCTCTCTTCGCCGGGCGCTCGCATCGAGCTCGACATGATCGTGGCGCTGCCGAAGAAGACCCCGTGACGCTGCCGCCGCATCTCGCCCGCATCGTTGCCGCCGAAATCCCGCGTTTTTCCGACGCCGAGATGGCGCGCAGGTGCGCGGCCGTGGAGGCGCTGCTCGCCGAGCACGACTGCGATCATCTCGTATTTTGCGGGCTCAACCGCTTCGGCTCGGCGGTGCAATGGATCACGCAATGGCCGGTGACCGCCGAGGCGGTCGGCGTGCTGACGCCCGGCGAGCGCGACGCACTGTTCGTGCAGTGGGTCAACCACGCGCCGCAGGCGCGTCTTATCGCCGACAAGGCGGACGTCGCCTGGGGCGGCGAATCGTCGATTGCCGCGGCGATCGAGGTGCTCGACAAGCGCCGATCGCGCAGCGGCCGCATCGGCTATATCGGGCCGCTCATCGCCGAGCAGCACGCGCGCCTCGCCGCGCGTTATCCGAACGTCGCCAACCTGACGCGCGCTTACACCAGGCTGCGGCAGGTGAAATCGGCGGAAGAGCTCGATTGGCTGCGCATCGGCGCGCATTTCACCGATCTCGGCATGGCGGCGCTGCGTGACAGTTTGCAGCCGGGCTTGAACGAGCGCGAGCTCGGCGCGGCAATCGAGCGCGCGTATATTGCGCAGGGCGCGACCAACGTTATTCACTACATCGGTGTAACGTCGATGTCCGCGCCGGATCTCGGCGTGCCGCGGCAGTTTGCGACCACGCGCCGCGTGCAAAAAGGTGACGTCGTGGTGGCCGAGATCAGCGCGGCGTTCTGGGACCATCCAGGCCAAGTGCTGCGCAGCTTCGCGCTAGGCGAGCCGACCAAGCTCTACCGCGATTTGCACGCGGCCGCCGACGCCGCCTTCGACGCGATCGTCAAAGTTTTGAAGGCTGGCACCACGCCGGCGCAGGTGATCGACGCCTCAGGCGTGATCGAGGATGCCGGCTTCACCATCATCGACGACCTGTTGCACGGCTATGGCGGCGGTTATCTGCCGCCGGTGCTGGGCTGCCAGAGCCGCCCGGCCGGGCCGCTGCCGGAGGATCCATTCCGCTCCGGGCAGACCGTGGTGATCCAGCCCAACGTCACGACGCGCGACGGCAAAGCCGGCGTGCAAACCGGCGAGATGGTGGTGATTACAGCAAACGGGCATCGAACGGATGCATTCGTTCCCGCGCGGGTTTATTGGAATCTAAGCGAGGGACGGCACGATGTCCGACGGGGGAAGACAGGCGTCCGAGGCGCCGCAGGCGGCTGGAGACCGAGCCGTCAGCCCGGTCTTTTTAATCTTGCTGATCGCGTTTTTGGCGCTCGCCGTGGCGATGGTCTGGCGGCCGGACTATGCGCGGGGTCTTGCGTTCCCTTTCGTTCTGCTGGGCTACCTGATCGCGCTTTGCCTGCATGAGTTCGGCCACGCGATCATTGCCTACCATTGCGGCGACCGCACCGTGCGAGCCAAGGGCTACCTGACGCTGAACCTGCTGCACTATACCAATGCGCAGTACAGCATACTGCTTCCGCTCATGATTATGGCGATTGGCGGCATCGGTCTGCCGGGCGGCGCGGTCTACATAAACACTTCATTGCTGCGTCGAAAGTTCTACAGCTCTCTCGTGTCCGGCGGCGGCCCGCTGCTGACGGCTGCGGTCTTGGTCCTGCTGATGCTGGTGCTCAAAGGCGGCGCGCAGTCGCTCGCGGCGGCGCCGGTGCTGCAGGCTTCGCTGGCGTTTCTGGCGATGCTCCAGGTCACTGCGCTTCTGTTCAATCTGATCCCCTGTCCGGGCCTCGATGGCTGGGGCATCGTCGCGCCATTCCTGCCGCAGTCGGCGCGGAATCTCGGCCGCCGCCTCGCGCCGGTCGCTCCATTGCTGATGATCGTGGCGTTATTTTACGTGCCGGGGCTGAATTCGATGCTATGGGGCGCCATCTTCCGCAGCTGCGAATTCGTCGGGCTCGATCCGCGTCTGGCATTTCGCGGGTATCATTTGTTTCAATTCTGGCGCGGAATCTGAGCGGCGTTTCAGCCCGACTTAAGCTGCTCCTTCATCCAATCCGCGCTCTGCGAGCGCCAGCGGTAGGCGCGGTTGTTGGCGATGTGATTGCCGTCTTCGATCATCATCAGCACGACGGGACCTTTGACCGCGCGCGCCAGCCGCTCGGCGTCGGCGGCGGGGACGACGCGGTCGAGCCTGCCGTTCACAATGAAAATTGGGCAGGTGATGTTCTGCGCGATGCCGACGAGCGACAGCGTTTGAGCGTTTTTGCGTGCCTCCTCGACGCTCTTGCAGTGGCTGCGGATACGGAATGTCTCGCGCGTCAGATCAGGTATCGTGTCGAAGGCCGCGCCGAAGTCGAACGGTCCGCCGAGCGCGATACAAGCTTTGATGCGTTTCTCGAAGGCTGTCGCGCGCGGCGCGTAATAGCCGCCGAGGCTGACGCCCCACATGCCGATGCGCTTGCTGTCGAGGTCGCTGCGGGTCTCGACATAGTCGATGACGGCCTTGACCGGTACTTCGTAATCGCCGCGGATCGGGAAGTCGTATTGCGCCTCGCCCTGGCCCGGTCCCTCGAACACCAGCGTCGCTAGCCCGCGCGCCAAAAACGGCATCTCGTAGGCGTCGGATTCTTCCTTGGTCGAATCGAGACCGACCGCCATCACCACCACGGGCGGCTTGTCGATGCCCGCCGGTTTGCGAAGAATGCCGGCCAGGGTCTTGCCGAGGTAGGGAATCTCCACCCGTTCGCCGGGTGGGCTGAGATACGGCAGCGCCATCTGCCGGCACTCGATCTGCTTTTTGTGCGCGGCCTTCATCTGCGCCGGATCGTGCGCGAACAGAAACGAGCCAAAATGGTAGTAGACTGCAGCGCGCTGCAAACATTCGCCGGCGGTAAGGAAATGCTTAGCCGCCAAGGCCTCGCGGCCGAGCGCCTCGTGATGCGCTGCGCGCGCCGACCAGGCGCGGCACCAATCATTGTAAGAAGACAGTGACGCGGTGATCTCCTCGAAGTCGGTCAGCACGACGCCAT
>CAVZXY010000008.1:0-185867 GCA_963779345.1 uncultured Alphaproteobacteria bacterium
CCGCCCTCATCCTGAGGAACCCGCGAAGCGGGCGTCTCGAAGGATGGGGCGGCCTATGGTTCGAGACGCATCGCTTCGCGATGCTCCTCACCATGAGGCCGATCTACTCCACGCTCTCCTAAGCGGGATCACCGGGACTCGCGCTTGCGCGCGGCCCGGCGATGACAAATGATGGTTTTAGCGCTCAGAAACTAATTTCGCAGGGAGAAACAATGGCCAAAGGTCACAAGGACAAAGTCGCTGTCATCACCGGCGCGGCGAACGGCATCGGGCAGGCGTTTGCCAAGCGGCTGGCCGAAGACGGCGTGCACATCGCCGTCGTCGATCTCGCCGACGGCAAAGATACCGTGAAGCTGGTGGAAGCCGCCGGGCGGCAAGCCATCGCGGTCAATTGCGACGTGTCGTCCGAGCAATCCGTCGCCGCGATGGCCAAGGCGGTCGGCGCCCAATTCAGCCACGTCGACATCGTCATCAACTGCGCCGGCATCTTCCCGCAAAAAGAATTTCCCGAGATGACCTTCGCCGACTGGCGAAAAGTTCTGTCGATCAATCTTGACGGCACCTTCCTGGTGACCGCCGCTTTCGTGCCAGGAATGCGTGCCCGCAAATGGGGCCGCGTCGTCAACATGGCGTCGTCGACGCTCGGCTCGGTGGTCACCGGCTTTGCCCATTACGTCGCTAGCAAAGGCGGTATCGTCGGCTTCACCCGCGCGCTGGCTTCCGATCTCGCCGGCGACGGCATCACGGTCAATGCCATCGCGCCCGGATTGACCCGCTCGCCCGGCACGCTGGTTCGTGCGCCGCGGCCGCATTTCAAGACCATGGATGATGAATTCGCCGCCATCGCGCAAATGCAGGCGATCAAGCGCGTCGAGGTGCCGGAGGACCTGGTCGGCGCCGCGTCGTTCCTCACCAGCGACGACGCCGCTTTCATCACTGGGCAGACGCTGAACGTGGATGGCGGCAGGGTGAGGAGTTAGGCGTTCGTTTATCGCCACACCGCGAAGCAGGGAGGGATACAGAAAGGCCCGCCTTACTTGCGGCCGGAATCGGCACCTTACATTCCCCATCATGCGCCGCTGGCTCCGCCCGTTCTGGGTCATTCTCGCGCTTTTATTCCTGCTGGAAGCGTGGCTGTGGGATCATCTCGAGCCCATCGTTGCGCGCGCCATCAATGTCATTCCCTGGGGTCGGGTCAAAGTTTGGTTGAAGGATACAATCGAAGGGCTGCCACCCTGGGCGGCGCTCGGCGTCTTCATCGTTCCCCTCATCGTGCTGCTGCCGCTCAAGTTCCTCGAGGTCTTTTTCCTCGCCAAACGGCAATGGCTCGCCGCCGGCCTGGTGCTGATCCTCGCCAAGCTCATCGGCCTCGGCGTCACCGCCTTCGTGTTCGACGCCACGCGCGGCAAGCTTTTGCAGATGGGCTGGTTCGCGCGCATGTTCGACTGGTTCATGTGGGCGCGCGATTGGGCGCACGAAATCACCGAGCCGGTGCGCGAACGCATGCGGCAACTAGCCTGGCTGTTGAAGCCGCAGCGCGCAGGGCGCTTCCTGCGCCGGGTGATGAAGCTGCGGCGGAACGCCTATCGCCGCGCGGCGTGATTGCGCCGGAATCCGCGTCGGTCAATGTTCCGCGGTGTGGGTCAAGAAATCCAGGGCGTGCGGCGCCCATAGTCCAAGACCTGTAAGCGCGAGGCCGGCGACGCCGAGCAAGCCCGACAGCCAGCCCAGGACGACCATACTGGTAATGACTTGCGCCGAAGCCAGCACGATGCCGATCTGGAAGGCGGCCGAAGCGAATTCGTAGTTATGATAGCGTGCCATGTCGAGACTGCGTTTATGCTCGGCTGCCTGCGCCTTGGCCATGAGCTGTTTGCGGCCTTCGCCGCCTTCCGGATCGTCGTCGTAACGCTTCGCGGTGTCGACCCACTCCTTGGCGGTTTTGGCAAGCTTGGCTTTGACGGCAGGATCGGTGGCGCGATCGGCCTCGATCTGCATGTGCTCGGCACCGGTGCGCAGAATGGTGCCGCGGATGTGCTTGGCCTGGTAGAAGGCCCAGAGGTCGTTGGCGTGGACGTTTTCGGTGATGGCGGCGGTCTGCGCGCTCTTGCCGAGCGTTTCGGAAAAGGCCAGGAACAGCGCCAGCACTGAGATCAGCAGTGCGATCTTCTTGTTGCCGCCGTGCGAAGCGTGCTCGGCGTGCTCGGCGTGTTCCAGGTTTTCATGTGCGCTCATCGCCCGCTCCCGAGGTAAATAGGGCGGCGACGATGATATGAAACTTAAGGTCTGCGCAAGGGGTCGTTAGGCCCGCGGATGAGCGCTGGCGTAAACTTCCAATAAACGCTCGGAATCGACCGCCGTATAGATTTGCGTGGTCGACAGCGAAGCATGCCCAAGCAGTTCCTGGATCGCGCGCAGGTCGCCGCCGCGCGCGAGAAGATGAGTGGCGAAAGAATGGCGCAAGGCGTGCGGCGTCGCCGTGTCGGGCAGGCCAAGCGCGCCGCGCAAGCGCGCCATGGCGAGTTGTACGACGCGCGGCGACAGCGGTCCGCCGCGCGCGCCGACAAATAAGGGCCCGTCATCCGGCAGGTCTAGCGGGCAAAGCTCGACGTAATCGGCGATCGATTTCGCCACCTGCGGCAGCACCGGCACCATCCGCGTCTTGTTGCCCTTGCCGGTGACGGTGATGACGTCGTGCACGCCGCCATCCTTGCGCTTGAGCGAGAGTGCTTCCGAGATGCGCAGGCCCGAGCCGTAGAGCAGCGCCAGTACGGCGGCGTCGCGCGCGATAATCCATGGCTCGCGTTCCTCGCCCGCGCGCAAATCCGTGTCCGAGATCCGTTTGGCCGCAGCGACGGTCAGCGGCTTCGGCAAAGTCTTGCCGATCTTGGGCGCGCGCACCGCGGACAGCGCGCCGACCTTGCCTTTGCCATTGCGCTCCAGAAAGCGGGCAAACGAGCGGGCGCCGGCCAGCACCCGCATCAGCGAGCGGCTGGAGAGGCCTTCGGCGCGGCGGGCGGCCATGAAGGCGCGCACGTCGGCGGGCGTGAGCTTGGCCAATTGTTTGAGCGACGGCGCCCCGCCGAGATGATGCCCGAGGAAATCGAGGAACTGGCCGGCGTCGCGCCGATAGGCTTCCAGCGTCTTCGGCGACATGCGCTTTTCGGCGCTGAGATAGCCGAGCCAGCGGCCGATTTCGGCGGTCACGTCGGGGGCGGCGGCAAGCGTGCTCATGGCGTCCACAGTGTCACCGCTTTCTTCACCCTTCCTTAAGCGCGCGGAATCGGCCTAGATCAACCGTCATGAGCACGCGCGTGATCGATGTTCTGGTGCCGGTGGCGCTGGACCAGACCTATTCATACCGGGTGCCGGCCGGGCTCGAGCTTGCGCCCGGCGACCTGGTAGCGGTGCCCTTAGGCGCCCGTGGCGCGACCATGGGCGTGGTCTGGGCGGAGAACCCGGCGCCCAATCCGCGCCTCCACAACCGCATGAAGGACGTTGCCGACAAGCTCGACGTGCCTCCGCTCAAGTCCGAACTGCGCAAGTTCGTCGACTGGGTCGCCGACTACACGCTGGCGCCGCGCGGCATGGTGCTGCGCATGACGCTGCGCATGGGCGAGCATCTCGGGCCTGCGCGCGAGCGCGTCGGTGTGCGGCTCGCGGGGCCGCAGCCGGCCCGCATGACACCGGCGCGCGCCCGTGTCTTGGCGCTATTCGCTGACCGCTTCACGCGCGCCAAGGGCGACGCCGCACGCGAGGCCGGCGTCAGCGTGGGTGTCATCGACGGTCTGATCGACGAAGGTACGCTAGAAACCGTGGTGCTGCCGCCGGATCCGGTGACGCGGCCGCCCGATCCCGACTTCCGCAAGCCGGAATTCTCCCTCGGTCAGCTCGCCGCTGCCGACGCGCTGCGCACCACCGTCGATCAGGGCGGCTACACCGTCATGCTGCTCGACGGCGTCACCGGCTCCGGCAAGACCGAAGTTTATTTCGAAGCGGTGGCCGAGAACATCCGCAAGAAACGGCAGACGCTGATCCTGATGCCGGAAATCGCGCTCACGGCGCAGTCGCTCGACCGCTTCACCGAGCGCTTCGGCACGCGTCCGGCGGAATGGCATTCGCAAGTATCGCCGCGCCTGCGCGCGCGCACCTGGGCGGCGGTGGCCGCGAACGAGGTGTCGGTGGTGGTCGGCGCGCGCTCGGCGCTGTTTCTGCCCTATGCCGATCTCGGATTGATCGTCGTCGATGAGGAGCACGATCCGGCCTACAAGCAGGAGGACGGCGCGCATTACCACGCTCGCGACATGGCGGTGGTGCGCGGCAATGTGGCCAAGATCCCGGTGGTGCTCGCTTCCGCCACGCCCTCGGTCGAATCGGAGGTCAACGCGCGGCGCGGCCGCTACAAACGCATCCATCTGCCCGAGCGTTTCGGTGGCGCTCATCTGCCGACCATCGAGGCGATCGACATGCGCAGCGAAGGCCCGCCGCGCGGCCGCTTCATCGCGCCGCGGCTGGCCGAGGCGGTGAAGAACGCGCTCGAAAGCAAAGAGCAGGCGCTGCTGTTCCTCAATCGGCGCGGCTACGCGCCGCTGACGCTGTGCCGCGCCTGCGGCTTCCGCCTGCAATGCCCGAATTGCGACGCCTGGCTGGTCGATCACCGCTTCAAGCGCCGGCTGGTGTGTCATCACTGCGGCTTCGCCATGCCGCCGCCAGCGGAATGTCCGCAATGCCACGCCACCGAAAGCTTCGCGCCCATCGGTCCCGGCGTCGAGCGGCTGGAGCATGAAGCGGCCGAACTGTTCCCCGGCGCGCGCATCCTGGTGCTGTCGAGTGACCTGGTGGAATCGATGGAGCGCCTGCGCCAGGAACTCGACGACGTGGCGGAGGGCCGCTTCGATATCGTCATCGGCACCCAGCTCGTCGCCAAGGGCCATCATTTCCCCAAGCTCAATCTGGTCGGCATCGTCGACGCCGATCTCGGCCTTGGTAACGGCGATCCGCGCGCCGCCGAGCGCACCTTCCAGCTTCTGCATCAGGTGGTCGGCCGCGCCGGCCGCGAGGAGGGGCGCGGCGTCGGGTTCCTGCAGACGCACCAGCCCGAACATCCGGTGATGAAGGCATTGATCCTGGGCGACCGCGAGGCCTTCTATTCGAGCGAGATCGCGCTGCGCGAAAAGACCGGCTATCCGCCGTTCGGGCGATTGGCCAGCCTCGTCATCACCGCCAACGAGCGGCACGCCGCGGAATCCTACGGCCGCACGCTGGCCACGGCCGCGCCCAAAGACGAACAGGTGCGCGTGCTCGGACCGGCCGAGGCGCCGATCGCGGTGGTGCGCGGCCGCCATCGCTTTCGCGTGTTGGTGAAGGCACCGCGCGGCTTCGATCTCTCCGCCTACTTGCGGGCGTGGCTTTCCGCCGCTGCCAAGCCGCGCGGCAATGTGCGGCTGGAGGTCGACGTCGATCCGCAGAGCTTTTATTAGGCCGCAGCGCGTTCCGGCGGCGCCATGAATTCCGGGCCGACCGGGCTCTCGATGGTGGCGGCAAGGATGCGATCGATGTCCGCCATCGCGCCGGCGTCGAGCCGCCAGCTATAGACCTGATCGAGCGGGTCAAGTTGCTCCGGCTTGCGCGCGCCCCACAAGGCGAAGCCTTCGCCTTGCTGGTCGAGGATCCAGCGTAAGGCGAGATGCACGACCCGCTTGCCGTAATTCTTCTGCGCGAATTGATCGAGCGCGGCCACGGCCTTCAAGTATTGCGCAAAGCGCGGCGGCTGGAATTTCGGATCGCTGCGGCGCAGATCGTCGCCGCTGAATCTCGTATCGGGCGTCATCTTGCCGGCGAGCAGGCCGCGGCACAGTGCGCCGTAAGCAAGCGTTACGATCTTGTTGCGCTTAGCGTAAGGCAGCACGTCGCGCTCGATTTCGCGCTCGAAAAGATTGTAGGGAGGCTGCTCGGTATGAAGCGGCGCCACGGCTCGGAACTTGTCCATTTGCGCCGTGGAGAAATTACTCACGCCGATGGCGCGGATCTTGCCGGCCTTGAGCAGGTCGTTCATCGTGCCGGCGGTTTCTTCCAACGGCACGTTCGGATCGGGCCAGTGCACTTGATAGAGATCGATGACGTCGGTCTTCAGCCGGCGCAACGAATCGTCGATCTCCTGCATGACGCGGCTGCGGCTGGCGTTACGGAACGGCTTGCCGTCCTTCCATGCGAGTCCGACCTTTGTGGCGATGGCGACCTTTGCGCGTCGCCCGCCTTCGGCTAGCGCTTGGCCGACGATCTCCTCGGAATGGCCGAAGCCGTAGACCGGGGCTGTGTCGATCAGCGTAATTCCGCGATCGACCGCGGACTGAATGGTGCGGATCGATTGGGCGTCATCGCTGCCGCCCCACATCCAACCACCGATGGCCCAAGTGCCGAGCGCGATGCGCGAAGGCTTCAAGTCTGTGCCGGGAATTTGCGTCGTTTCGACATTCGATTGTGTCATTTCGTGTAACCTTTTCTACTAGCCCGGCAGCACCGAACAAATAGTTTGCTGAATTGCCGAAAAAAGGGCGTTTGGGTCCCGCGTAGCGCAGGGCAGGCTTTCGAATCTGATGATTCGACTAATGAACTAGAAAACGGCGGAGCTTTTATTCCGGCATCTCCACATGCTTGACGCTCGGCTGCAGCAGCACGCAGGCTGCGGCGGCGAAGATCAGCAGAAAGCCGACGATGTCAGGCGCGGTCAGCCGTTCGCCGAGAATGACGGCGGAGGCCGTGACACCGATCACGGGAACCAGCAGCGAGCCGAGCGATGCCGTGATGGTCGGCAATCGCCCGATGATCGACCACCACAGAAAATGCGCGAGACCCACGCCGAACAGCCCGACATAGAGAATCGCCAGCACCGTTTCGCCGGCCAGCGGCCACAGCCGCGGCAGCCCTTCGAACGTAAAAGTGCCGGCGGCGACGAAAAGGAAACCGAACAGCAATTGCCAGGCCGCATTGGCCAGCGGTTCGATTTTGACCTTCGCCCATTTGATGTAGACCGTCGCGATGCACCAGCTCAGCGCGCAGCCGAGCGAATAGAACACGAAGGGCGGAAATCCGTTGGCGAACAGCGGCCACAACAGGACGGCCAGCCCCGCCACGCACAAGGCGAAGGCGATGATGCGAATGCGGGTGAGCTTTTCGCCGAGCAGGAGGACGCTGAGCAGCGTGGTCCAGATCGGCATCGAATAGGTGATGATAATCGCGCGGCTGGTTGCGCCGCTGAGTTGCGCGAAGCCGGAGAGGATCTGAAACGCCGCGACGTTGAAAAAGCCGGCCACCATCACATGGCGGAGTTCGCCACGCGGTACCCGCAGATCGTGTCCGGTGAGGAGGGCTGCGGCGAACAAGGTCGCGGCGCCGATGCCGGCGCCGTCAAAACGCAGGCTCCAGGGCGACACCTCGCGCAGCGCCACCGCCGCGGCGATCCAGTTGAAGCCCCAGGCGAAGGCGAGCAACACGACCAGCAGTTTGGCCGTGGTGGCGGCGTCGCTCTTGGCATTTCTTGGCGACATGTGCCGTCGGCTCCCGGGTAGGAAATCGCCGCGCAAGCTATAGGCAGCCCGCGCGCGTGGCGAGGTATCCCAGAGTTGCAAAATCGGGTGCCATGGGCATCGCACCGCGGCGGATCATGGACCCGAAGCAGCGCGCCATGTTGCACCGCCCCCGGCCCTGTGTTAGCTAGCGCCTCGATTTCATGGGGGTTTCCGCGGGCTTCCGCGACGTCCTCAAGAATCGGAATTCCCTCTTGGATTCCAATCATTTGCGCCGCCATTCTGCGACGGCGTCCGGCCTGTGAATGAAGTAACGAAAACGAGCGTCCAGTGGCTGGCACAGATCCGATTATTTCCGGCATGGCAGGGCGGTATGCCAATGCTCTGTTCGAGTTGGCGCTCGACAACAAGGCGGTAGACGTCGTCAAGGCCGATCTCGAGCGCTTCGACCGCCTGATCGCCGACAATCCCGACCTCAGCCGGTTGGTGCGCAGCCCGGTATTCGGCGCCGATGAGCAGTTGCGTGCACTGGCCGCGATCCTCGACAAGGCCGGCATCAAGGGTCTGGCCGCCAATTTCCTGCGCGTCATTACCACCAACCGCCGGCTGTTCGCTGTGCGCGACATGATCCGCGCCTACCGCGGGCTCGCCGCCCGCCACAAGGGCGAGGTGATCGCGCAGGTCACTGTCGCCGAGCCGCTCAGCGACAAGAATCTCGACGCGCTCAAGGGCGCTCTCAAATCGGTGACCGGCGGCAAGGAGATCGACTTCGACGTTAGGATCGAGCCCGCCATTATCGGCGGGCTCATCGTCAAGGTCGGCAGCCGCATGGTCGACTCGTCTCTCCGCACCAAATTGAATGCGATCAAGATCGCGATGAAAGAGGCCCGCTGATGGATATCCGCGCCGCAGAAATTTCCGCCATCCTGAAAGAGCAGATCAAAAACTTCGGCCAGGAAGCCGAAGTTTCCGAGGTCGGCCAGGTGTTGTCCGTCGGCGACGGCATCGCCCGCGTCTACGGGCTCGACAACGTGCAAGCCGGCGAAATGGTCGAGTTCGAGAACGGCACGCGCGGCATGGCGCTCAATCTCGAAACCGACAATGTCGGCATCGTGATCTTCGGCAACGACCGCGAGATCAAGGAAGGCCAGACCGTCAAGCGCACCGGCTCGATCGTCGACGTGCCGGTCGGCAAGGGCCTGCTCGGCCGCGTGGTCGACGCGCTCGGCAACCCGATCGACGGCAAGGGCCCGATCAAGAGCGACACGCGCGCCCGCGTCGACGTCAAGGCGCCCGGCATCATCCCGCGCAAGTCGGTGAACGAGCCGATGGCGACCGGCCTCAAGGCGATCGACGCGCTGATCCCGATCGGCCGCGGCCAGCGCGAATTGATCATCGGCGACCGCCAGACCGGCAAGACCGCGATCGCGCTCGACACCATCCTCAATCAGAAGCCGCTCAACGCGCAGACCGACGAGAAGATCAAGCTCTATTGCGTCTATGTCGCGGTCGGGCAGAAACGCTCCACCGTCGCGCAATTCGTCAAGGTGCTCGAAGAGCAGGGCGCGCTCGATTATTCGATCATCGTCGCCGCCACCGCGTCCGATCCGGCGCCGATGCAGTTCCTGGCGCCGTTTTCCGGCTGCACCATGGGCGAATATTTCCGCGACAACGGCATGCACGCCGTCATCATCTACGACGATCTGTCGAAGCAGGCGGTCGCCTACCGCCAGATGTCGCTGCTGCTGCGCCGCCCGCCGGGCCGCGAAGCCTATCCCGGCGACGTGTTCTACCTGCATTCGCGGCTGCTCGAGCGCGCCGCCAAGATGAACGACGCCAACAAAGGCGGCTCGCTCACCGCGCTCCCGGTCATCGAAACCCAGGCCAACGACGTGTCGGCCTACATACCGACCAACGTGATCTCCATCACCGACGGCCAGATATTCCTGGAAACCGACCTGTTCTATCAGGGTATCCGCCCGGCGGTGAACGTCGGCCTGTCGGTGTCCCGCGTCGGCTCCGCGGCGCAGACCAAGGCGATGAAAAAGGTTGCCGGCAAGATCAAGGGCGAGCTCGCGCAGTACCGCGAAATGGCCGCCTTCGCGCAATTCGGCTCCGATCTCGACGCCACCACGCAGCGTCTCCTGGCGCGCGGCTCGCGCCTGACCGAGCTATTGAAGCAGCCGCAGTTCTCGCCGCTGAAGATGGAAGAGCAGGCCTGCGTGATCTACGCCGGCGTCAACGGCTATCTCGACAAATTCGAGGTGGCGCAGGTGCGCAAGTTCGAGAACGGACTGCTCGCTTTGCTGCGCAACGAGAAGGCCATCCTTGAGGACATTCGCAAGACCAACGACCTGACCGCCGATACTGAAAAGAAGCTCAAGGACGCGGTCGACGGCTACGCCAAGACGTTCGCGTGAGCCCTCGAAAGCGTGATCCGCAAGGATTGATACCGAATGGCTAGCCTCAAGGACATGCGCGTTCGCATCGCCGCGACCAAGGCGACGCAGAAGATCACCAAGGCCATGCAGATGGTCGCGGCGTCCAAGCTGCGCCGCGCGCAGGCGGCGGCTGAAGCGGCGCGTCCTTATGCGGAGAGAATGAGCAAGGTGCTGGGTTCGATTGCGTCGGCGGTAGCCGGCAGTGATTCCGCGCCCCGGCTGCTGGCCGGCACCGGTGACGACAAGGTGCATCTGCTGGTGGTCTGCACCGCCGAGCGCGGCCTGTGCGGCCCGTTCAATTCGTCGATCGTGCGGTTGGCGCGCGAGCGCATCAATTCGCTCGTCGGCCAAGGCAAGCAGGTCAAAATCCTCTGCGTCGGCCGCAAGGGGCAAGACCAGCTGCGCCGGGTCTACGGCAAGCTGATTATCGAAACGATCGAGCTGCGCGGCATCAAGCAGATCGGCTTCGAGCAGGCCGAGATGGTCGCCAAAAAGATCGTAACTTTGTTCGATGCCGGCGAATTCGACGTCTGCACGCTGTTTTTCTCGCGCTTCAAGTCGGTGATCGCGCAGATCCCGACCGCGCAGCAAATCATCCCGCCGGTGTTCGAAAAAGCCGAAGCATCGGCGGCCTACGAATACGAGCCGGAGGAAGACGAAATTCTTGCCGATCTCCTGCCGCGCAATCTGTCGGTGCAGGTTTTCCGCGCGCTGTTGGAAAACGCCGCCTCCGAGCAGGGCGCGCGCATGAGCGCCATGGACAACGCCACCCGCAATGCCGGCGAAATGATCCGCAAGCAGACGCTGACCTATAACCGCACCCGCCAGGCGATGATCACCAAGGAACTGATCGAGATCATCTCCGGAGCAGAGGCGCTCTGACACCGAGAAATAGAGTTTCTAAGAGGATTAAAATGGCCACAGCACAGAACGCAGTCGGAAAGATCACCCAGGTCATCGGCGCCGTCGTCGACGTGCAGTTCGAAGGCGAATTGCCCGCTATTCTCAATGCCTTGGAGACGAAAAATGGCGGCAATCGGCTGGTGCTGGAAGTCGCCCAGCATCTTGGCGAATCGACGGTGCGCACCATCGCCATGGATTCGACCGAAGGCCTGGTGCGCAGCCAGGAAGTCACCGACACCGGCCAGCCGATTGCCGTGCCGGTCGGCCCGGAATTGCTGGGTCGCATCATCAACGTGATTGGCGACCCGGTCGATGAAGCGGGTCCGGTCAATGCGAAGGCCACGCGCGCAATCCATCAGGAAGCGCCCCTCTACACCGACCAGTCCACCGAGGCGCAGATTCTGGTCACCGGCATCAAGGTGGTGGACCTGCTCGCGCCCTACGCCAAGGGCGGCAAGATCGGCCTGTTCGGCGGCGCCGGCGTCGGCAAGACCGTGCTGATCATGGAACTCATCAACAACGTCGCCAAGGCGCACGGCGGTTATTCGGTGTTCGCCGGCGTGGGCGAGCGCACCCGCGAAGGCAATGACCTCTATCACGAGATGATCGAATTGGGCGTCAACAAGGACCCGCGCAAAGGCTCGGTCGAGGGCTCAAAGTGCGCGCTGGTCTACGGCCAGATGAACGAGCCGCCGGGGGCGCGTGCCCGCGTCGGTCTTTCCGGCCTCACCGTCGCCGAGTATTTCCGCGATCAGGGCCAGGACGTCCTGTTCTTCGTCGACAACATCTTCCGCTTCACGCAGGCCGGCTCGGAAGTGTCGGCGCTGCTCGGCCGCATCCCGTCGGCGGTGGGCTATCAGCCGACGCTCGCCACCGACATGGGCACGCTGCAGGAGCGCATCACCACGACCCACAAGGGCTCGGTCACGTCGGTGCAGGCGATCTATGTGCCGGCCGACGACTTGACGGATCCGGCGCCGGCTACCTCGTTCGCGCACTTGGATGCGACCACCGTGCTGTCGCGCGACATCGCCGCCAAGGGCATTTATCCGGCGGTGGACCCGCTCGATAGCACCTCGCGCATGTTGTCGCCGCTCATCGTCGGCGAGGAGCACTACGCGGTGGCGCGCCAGGTGCAGCAGATTTTGCAGCGCTACAAGGCGCTACAGGACATCATCGCCATTCTCGGCATGGACGAATTGTCGGAAGAGGACAAGACCGCGGTTGCGCGTGCGCGCAAGATCGAGCGCTTCCTCTCGCAGCCGTTCTTCGTCGCCGAAGTGTTTACCGGCTCGCCCGGCAAGCTTGTCGATCTCGCCGATACCATTAAGGGTTTCCAGGGCTTGTGCGAAGGCAAGTACGACCATCTGCCGGAGGCAGCCTTCTACATGGTCGGCACCATCGAAGAGGCGGTCGAGAAGGGCAAGAAGCTCGCTGCGGAAGCGGCGTAACGATGCCGGTCCGCTCCAACCTGATCGTCTTTCTGATCATCGGGCTGCTGGCCGGGGCGCTGTCCGGCTACATGACGCGACCCGAATCGGCTGAGATCAAGTTGGGGCCATTGAGCATTGAAGTGAAGGGAAACCAAGTCGCGCACGGCAACGAGCCGCTAACCAGCAGCCAAGTTCAGCACATTGCCATCATCACGTTGATCGGCGGTGTGATCGGCATGGGAGTGGGTTTCGCGGTCGGCAGGAACAGGGCTTGAACGACAAATGGCAAGCTTTCATTTCGATCTAGTCTCTCCGGAAAAGCTGTTGTTCTCCGGCGAGGTCGAGCAAGTGGATGTGCCTGGCGCCGAAGGCGATTTCGGTGTGCTGGCCAATCACGCCCCGTTCGTCGCCACGCTGCGGCCGGGCATTCTGACTGTGCACGGCATGGGCGGCGCACAGAAGATCGTCGTGCTCGGCGGCTTCGCCGAAGTGTCGGCGCACGGCCTCACCGTGCTCGCCGACGTGGCGGAAGCAGTCGAGGATATCGATCGCGCCACGATCGCTACCCGCATCGGCGAATTGGAAAGCCGCATTGAGAAGACCGAGCCCGGCTCCGAACTCGACAGACTGATCACGCGGCTCGATCACTACAAGATCGTCGATCGGCATCTGACCGGCACGGCGATGCATTAGTGCAGTCGCGCTCGTCCCCGCGAAAGCGGGGATCCAAGACAACAATCGTTCACGTCTGAATTTCCATCTCTAGCTTCCCGCTTGTCCGGGAATGAGCGGCGTGCGGATTAGGCTTGCGCGAACTTTTCGAACTCCTTCACCACCCGCTCGTAGGCCTGCCGCTTGAACGGCACCACCAGATCGGGCAATTCGCCAATCGTCACCCAGCGCCAATCAATGAATTCCGGATCGTGCCCGCCGCCGGGCGTGAGAATATTGATTTCACTTTCTTCGCCGGTGAAGCGCAGCGCATACCACTTTTGTTTTTGTCCGCGATATTTGCCGCCCCAGGCGGCGCCGACGATATCGCGCGGGATGTCGTAGGCGAGCCATTCGGCGATTTCGCCGAGCTTCTCCACCGAGCGGATACTGGTTTCCTCGTACAGTTCGCGCAGCGCCGCTTTGTATGGGTCTTCATTCTCGTCGATGCCGCCTTGCGGCATCTGCCAGACATGGGTTGCGTCGATGTGCTCTGGCCCGCTCGAGCGGCGGCCGATGAAGACGAGGCCGGCGCGGTTAAGCACCATAGTGCCGGCACAGGGGCGATAGGGCAGGGATTCAAAGGGGGGCATTCCAACTCCGTCACAGGCACCGCGCATTTAGAGCGCGTGAATGACGTTACGACGACTTTTCCTTCGTCGCCACCATGGTAATGGGAACCAGTACGAAGCCGCGATCTTCCACTTTTTTCGCCCATTCGGCGATGCGGGCAACGGTTGCGGGCAGCGCATTGGCGAGCCCGACGGCGGTGCCGTGCTCGCGCGCCTGCAATTCCAGCCGCGCCAGCGCATGGTCGATCTCAACCGGCGTCGGCAACGCGTCGATCGTGACGTCGGTTTTCGCGAACGGGAAGCTATGGCTGCCGGCGATTTGGCCGGCGACGCTGCGCGGTGAGGCGCCGTCATCGACGTAGATCAGCCCGCGCTTGGCTGTCTCGCGCAGCACCGGCGCCAGCGAAGGTTCGGACGAGGTGAAGCGCGCGCCCATATAGCTGACGATGCCGACGTAGCCCTGGAAGCGGCTCATCTGCCAATGCAGCCGGTCGATGTTCTGGTCCGCCGTGAGCGTGGTCAGCAACGTCTCCGGTCCGGGGTCGTTGTCGGGGAAGTCGAACGGCTCCATCGGGGCCTGCAAAAGCACCTCATGGTTAGCCGCCTGCGCGCGCTCCGCCAGAGCTTCGAGATTTTCGCCGTAGGGCGCGATAGCCAGCGTCACCGGCGCCGGCAATTTCGCCAACGCTTCGGCGGTGCCAGTCGCGCTGATGCCGAGTCCGCCGACGATAATGGCGATGCGCGGGGCATTGGTCTTGTCGGCGGGCAGCTTGCGCGGATGCGCGAAGACAACGAACGGCCGCCCGCCATCTGCCGAGATCTTCGGAATGGCGCCGTGGCGGGTGTTTTCCAAGAACCGCTGGTCGCCTGCCGCCGTCGGCGTAACGTCGCTCGATTTGCCTGGAACGATCACGTTCTGATGTTTGCCGCTGGAGCCATCAATAATGGTGATGGTCTTGGCTCCGGGGGGCAGGGGAACGATGGCAGGCGTGGCCACCATTTCGGGGGGCTTGGCTTGGGATGCCGCTCCGTCGTGGCGGGCGTGCGGCTGGCCATCGCCGTCCGGTTTTGCGGGTATTTTGGTGACCGGACCGGTGGCGACCACCGCGGTGGGCTCGCCGCCTAGGGGATCGTTGCCGAAGATCGCCCAGGCCACGACCGCAATCCCGAACAGCCCAAGTACGCCCGCCAGAATTTGCGGGCCGGCGACCGGAAGCTTCGACCCCTTATTCCGCTTTTTCTGACCGAGGGGGGCGTTCAGATCATCCAATGACAAGGCCAAAATCCTGGCGAATCATCCATGGAGTTTAGCACGCGACGACTCGGGCGGGCTTGCCACAAACAAACGGGGCGGCTGTTGAGCCGCCCCGCTGAAACTCGGCTTTTTGCGGATAGCGCCGTGCTTAGTTCGGCACCGGCGCCTTGGGGTTCGGCGGGAAGGCTGAATTCACCTGCGTGCCGCGCAGCAGGTCTTCCGCCATGACGAGCGCCTTGTCGTTCTTCGGGTCCGGTGGAACGTAGGATTGCGAACCGGTCTGTTCTTTGCCGGCGTCGCCCTTGAGGTGGCCGCGCAGCGAGGCCTCGCCTTTGGTGCTGGTATCGGTCTTTGCCTTGATATCATCCGGAAGGTCCTGCATGACCTTGATGTCGGGCACGATGCCCTTGGCCTGAATCGAACGTCCGGACGGAGTGAAGTAGCGCGCGGTGGTCAGCCGCAGCGCGCCGTTACCCGAACCAAGCGGGATGATGGTTTGCACCGAGCCCTTGCCGAACGAACGCGTGCCGAGGACCGTGACCCGCTTGTGATCCTGCAAGGCGCCTGCGACGATTTCCGACGCCGACGCCGAGCCGCCGTTGATCAGGACGATCACCGGCTTGCCGCCGGTCAGGTCGCCAGGCCGCGCGTTGAAGCGCTGGGTCTCTTCGGGGTTACGGCCGCGGGTGGACACGATCTCGCCCTTCTGCAGGAACGCGTCCGACACCGAAATCGCCTGGTCAAGCAGGCCGCCCGGGTTGTTGCGCAGGTCGAGGATGTAACCTTTGAGCTTGTCGTTGCTCACCTTCGCCGTGATGTCGGTGATCGCTTTCTTCAAACCGTCCGTGGTCTGTTCATTGAACTGCGTGAGCCGGATATAGCCGACATCGTCGCCTTCGACCTGCGAGCGCACCGAGCGCACGCGAATGATGTCGCGGGTGATCGATATGTCGATCGGTTTGTCCTGACCCTTGCGCATGATGGTGAGCTTGATCTTGGTGTTCACCGGGCCGCGCATCTTCTCGACCGCCTGATTCAGGGTGAGCCCCTGGACCTGCTCGCCGTCGAGTTGGGTAATGATGTCGTTGGCCATGATGCCGGCCTTGGCCGCGGGCGTCTCGTCGATCGGCGCCACGACCTTGATCAGGCCGTCTTCCATGGTGACTTCGATGCCGAGCCCGCCGAACTCGCCGCGGGTCTGCACCTGCATGTCACGGAAGCTCTTCGGATCCATGTAGCTTGAATGCGGATCGAGCCCGGCCAGCATGCCGTTGATGGCGGTTTCGATCAGCTTCTGATCGTCCGGTTTCTCGACGTAGTCGGCGCGCACGCGCTCGAACACGTCGCCGAACAGATTAAGCTGCCGATAGGTGTCCGCGGCCGCCGCTTTGGCGCTCGAACCAAGGAAGATCATGTGCGGCTGTGTTGCGAGCAGCGTCATTGCCGCACCAGTTGCCGCGCCGAGGAGTATAAGTGTGGTCTTGCGCATCATCCGCGAACCTTTTCACCTTCGCCAGATGCCCACCATGGGCCTGGATCGACGGGAGTCCCGTCCTTACGAAATTCGATATAGAGCACCGGTTGGCTGGAACCTGTCGCGAGGATTGCCGCGATATGGGAGCCATTTCCCATCACCGCAACGGGTTCTCCGGTCAGCACGAACTGTCCGAGATCTACTGATATCCGCTCCATCCCAGCGAGCAAGATATGATAGCCGTTGCCGGCGTTAAGGATCAAGAGTTGTCCGTAGGAGCGAAAGGGCCCGGCGTAGACCACCCAACCGTCGGCCGGCGCGGTCACTTGGGCGCCGGCGCGGGTCGCGATGGAAATGCCCTTTTCCTGCCCGCCGACGCCGTCCGGTGCCCCAAATTCCTTCAATTTGACGCCGTTAACCGGAATTGGAACTCGCCCGCGCAGCGAGGTAAAGGCAACTGCCGGCGCCAGCCGTCCCGCATCATGTAGCGCCGCCATGGCCGGGCGCGTATCACTGCGAGCAGCCTCGCGGGCCGCCCGAGTCGCGGGATCGAGCCCCTGCTCCAGTTTGGCGATCAAATCTTTGAGATTGTCGACCTGACGCCCCAATTGGGCAGCGCGCGTCCGTTCCGCGTCGAGCGCCTTCTCCCGCTCGGCCTGCTGCTTTTGGCGCGCGCCGATCAACGCGGTCACGCGCGTGCGCTCGTTGCCGAGCGAGGCCACTTCGTTTTTCAAGCGGTCGCGCTCGGCGGTGATCTGCTTGCGAACATTGAGCAATGCTGTGAGGTCGTTGGCGAGCGCCTCGACCTCGTGCCGCATCTCGGGCAGGACCGCGCCCAGCAACATGGCGGTGCGCACGGATTGCAACGCGTCCTCCGGGCTTGCGATCAAAGCCGGCGGCGGGCGATGGCCCATGCGCTGAAGCGCGGCCAGCACTTCGCCGATTACGGCGCGGCGGCCGTCGAGCGACTTGCGGATGTTGCGCTCGTTGTCGTCAAGCGGTTTGAGCCGCGCTTCGGTCGCGGTGACCTGCGCTTCGACGCCGCGGATGTGCCCGGCGGTGTCGATCAGGTCCTGGTTGAGCTTGCGGCGGTCTGACCCGATCTGTTCGATCTCGCGCTTGAGCGCGGCCTCGGTCTCGATCGACTTGCTCTGTGCATCGCGTGCGGCCTTAAGGTCCAGGTCGTGCTGGTTGAGTGAATCGAGTTTTTCGGCTTTGTCGGTTTGAGCGAATTGCGCCGGTCGCTCTTGCGCCAGCACCGTGGCAGCGAGGGCGACCGGCATTCCGAGCGCGAGCACTGCGACAATCGCGGATCGCGGCTCGAATCCCTCAAAGCAAATCATCAGAAGCACGTTACGCCCGCAAGTTGGGACGGCAAGACCAATGTTCGAGCCAATCTATTGGGCCGGATTAAGACCGATCTGCGGCGGTCATGCCCTATGATAAGGATGCCCGGCGAGGATGGTGGTGGCGCGGTAAAGCTGCTCCAAGAGCATAATGCGCACCATTTGGTGTGGCCAGGTCGCGGCCCCGAAGGCGAGCCGCAAGTCGGCCTTTTCGCGCAATGTGGCGGCCAAGCCGTCGGCACCGCCGATCATGAACACCACCGCCGGCCGGTCATCACCGCGCCATTTTGCCAATTGGGCGGCAAGGCTGGCGCTGTCGAGGTTCTCGCCAGTTGCATCGAGCAGCACGACCGCCGCGCGCTGCGGGATGATATTGGCGAGCGCAATCGATTCCTCGATCATGCGCTTGCCGGCATCATCCGCGCGGCTTTCCCTGATTTCGATGACGTCGATGTCGCGCAGACCGAGACTGCGGCCGGTTTGCGCGGCGCGCTTGGCGTAACGCTCGGAAAGCTCGGTTTCCGGACCCCGTTTCAGGCGCCCTACGGCGGCGACAACGATACGCATTGTATCGTCAGTGTATCAGCTGGACTGCCTCGCGTCCGGTCGGCCCGACGACCACATCTTTTCCAAGCTATAAAAGCTGCGGACTTCCGGCCTAAAGATGTGGACGATTAAGTCGCCGGCATCGACCAGCACCCAGTCGCCTTGCCGCAGACCTTCGACCCGGATGCCGGTAATGCCAGCGCCTTTCAGGTCCTTGACCAGGTTGTCGGCGATGGCGGCCAAATGGACGTTCGACCGGCCGGAGGTCACGACCATAAAGTCGCCAATCGTGGATTTGCCGGTGAGATCGATAGTGACGCTGTCCTCGGCCTTCATGTCGTCAAGGCGCGCGAGGACGATCTTCAGCGTCTCTTTGGCGCTCGGGCGCTTCAAGACGGGTTCGGGCGTATGTCGTGACGCCCGAGAGAGTGCAGGTTTGCTCAGAGGCTGTTTCCCTTTACGTTCGTAGCACCCGCCCCGGCTCGCATTGGGGCCGTCATCAAGATAGTCACTTCGCTCGACGCTTTCCACTCTTTGTCTTTTTCTTGCCACCCTCGCGGACGGAAGTTCCGCCGCGCCGGCGCAGCGCACGCAACGCCGTTGAGGACAGCGGCGATTTGAGGCCGTGCAGAAAGGTCCAGGCCGGCGGCTTCCAATAGGGGAGGCTGGCGGCGGCGCATTCCGGAATACGGGCGCGAGCGAGAGCCTGCCCCGCTGCACTTGCTGCCGCGTAAAGGCTCGGGCCGAGGCGGTCGATCACCACGAACGGCACCAACTCGGCTATGCGACGCCATTTCTGCCAGCGGTGGAAGCTCCGTAAATTGTCCGCCCCCATCACCCAAACGAACCGGACCCGTGGACATCGAGCCTTAAGCCATTTGATGGTGTCATACGTATATCGCGTCTTAATGACAGCCTCGAGACCGCTCACGTAAATGCGCCGGTGGTTTGTCAGTGCGCGGGCGGCGGCAATTCTTTGCTCCAGCGGGGCGAGTCCGCGTGTATTTTTGAGCGGATTGCCGGGGGTGACCAGCCACCACACGCTATCGAGCTTGAGGCGCTTGAGCGCGAGCAGACTTGCAGCGAGATGCGCCTCGTGCGGCGGATCGAATGTTCCGCCGAATAGGCCGATCTTCATGCCGGGCGCGTGGGGTGGAAGAACGCGCTCGGTGCGGGCGAGTAATTGCGCTGTCACGGCCGGATCTGACCGTTTCCGTGGACGCGGTATTTGAAGGTGGTGAGTTGATCGACGCCGACCGGCCCGCGTGCATGCAGGCGTCCGGTAGCGATGCCGATCTCAGCACCGAAGCCGAACTCGCCGCCGTCGGCGAACTGGGTCGAGGCGTTGTGCAGCACGATCGCCGAATCGACCTCGCGCAGGAACTTGTCTGCCGCCGTTTGATCCTCGGTGACGATGGCATCGGTATGATGCGAGCCGTAGCGCTCGATATGTGCGATGGCCGCGGCGATGCCATCCACCACCTTGGCGGCGATAATGGCGTCGAGATATTCGGTCGACCAATCTTCTTCGGTCGCCGGTTTGACGCGGCTGTCCGCAGCTTGTGTCGCTTTATCGCCGCGGACGTCACATTTTGCCTCGATCAGCATGTCGACCAGCGGCTTGAGAAATTTGTCGGCGCCGACGCGATCGACCAGCAGGGTCTCGGCCGCGCCGCAGACGCCGGTGCGGCGCATTTTGGCGTTGAGCACGATGGTCTTGGCCATATCGAGCGAGGCCGCCTTGTCGACATAGACATGGCAGACGCCTTCCAGATGCGCGAAGACCGCCACGCGCGCTTCCGCCTGCACGCGCGCGACTAGACTGTTGCCGCCGCGCGGCACGATCACATCGATCGCACCGTTCAGCCCCGCCAGCATCAGGCCAACGGCGGCACGGTCGCGGGTTGGAACCAGTTGGATCGCGGCTTCCGGCAGGCCGGCCTCGCGCAAGCCCTGGCCGAGCGCGGCGACGATGGCGCGGCTTGAGCGCAAACTGTCGGAACCGCCGCGCAGGATCGCCGCATTGCCTGATTTCAGGCATAGCGCGCCGGCGTCGGCGGTCACGTTCGGCCGGCTTTCATAGATGATGCCGATGACGCCCAGCGGCACGCGCACGCGTTCGATGGTCATGCCGTTCGGTCGCGTCCACGATTCCGTAACGACGCCAACGGGATCCTTCAGCGCGCGCACGGCGTCGATGGCCGCGGCGATCGCTTCCACGCGGGCGACATCGAGAGAAAGGCGGTCGAGGAAGGCGCCGGTCACGCCGGAGGCACGCGCCTCGGCGATATCCTCGGCATTGGCGGCCAAAATCCGGGCGTTCTCCGCCCGTACGGCGTCCGCCATGAGCTGCAGGGCGCGGTCCTTTTGCGCGGTGGAAGCTAGCGCAAGCGTTCGGGCGGCGGTTCTCGCCTGGCGGCCGATCTCGGCCATAAGGGCGGCAATATCCCCAGTCCCTTCAATGCTTTTCAGCGGCGCGCTCATGTCGAAAAGCCTGTCAAACCCCAAGAACTGGTTCCTAACACGTCGGGACGGCGGGGGCGAGGTGGGCCCTATTGCTCGAAAATCACAGGGCTAGCTGGGGATTGCGTGGATAACCGGCCACCCGCTGCAACCGGTCAATTGACCTACACATTGGGTTGGCAGGGTGCGGCAGCTCAAATGGCGCATGGTCTTTCCGAAAGCCGGTTTCTTCATTTCGGGATCATGCGCGTGGAGGGTGTCATGGCGTATAGTTCAAGTCGTCTCCCCAGCCGCTTTCCGGTCGGCACCAAGTTCGTGATCGAAGGTCGCCGCCGCGAGGGCCAATCCGGCGAGGAGGTGCAAGTCTATAGCCGGTATCTGGAATTTCCCGACGGCACATTTCTCGCGCTGCCGGCCCACCCGGTGCAGCGCAAATCCGGCGCGACCCGGAGGTCGACGAAGTCGCGCAGCCGCCGGCACTGACTGGGCCTTCGGCCTACTCGGCCGCCCGGAAACCGGGCTGCGGGTCAGGCCGGGGATAGCCGCGGGGCCAGTCGGCCATTGGCCGAGTGGTCCGAAAGACGTGGCCGGACTTGGCCTTGGTTCTTCTTCCTGCTGTTCTCCGCCGAGAACAAGGTCATCCCGGTCGATCATCCCGATCCGTTCCTTGATCCACCCGGCGGCTCACAACTCCTGCCGCGTCGGCCGGAACAGGATCTTGTTGATGTCGACGTCATCCGGCTCGGCGATCGCGTAGGCGACCGCCCGCGCGAACGAGTCGGCCGGGATCGCATACTCCGAATAGAACTTCTTGAGTTGCGCCGGGCCGGATGGTCACCGCATGCATTGTCAGCTACTATTTTACCTTCCGTTGCCGTCCGCCTTTGAGTGCGGGCCAGAGAGTGCTTTGAGTGCGGCTGTGAGAGTATCGGTATGACAACCGACGAGCTATCGCTGCTGGCGCGGGAACTCGGCGAGGCCAACAGCGAAGACGATATTGTGCGGATGCTGGCGTCGCTGGTGACGACGTCCCATGAATTCATTGGCATCGCCGACCTCCAAGGCAATGCACTGTTCGTGAACGATGCCGGCCGCAGGCTCGTTGGATTGCGCAACTTGCGAGCCGTCCATTCGACGCAAATCATCGATTATTTTGCGGCGGACGACCAACCTAAAATTCTCCAGGAAGTCTTGCCGGCCGTTCGCCAGACCGGCTTTTGGTCGGGTGAACTCAAATTTCGCAATTTCACGACCGGCGAGTTGGTGCCGGTGCAGTACAACATCTATCCGGTTCGCGACGCATCCGGCGTCATCGTCGCCTACGGAACCGTCACGCACGATCTGACCGAAATGAAACTCGCCGAACAGCGGATGCGTTCGCTGGCATCGATCGTCGAGTCGAGCGAAGACGCCATTGTCAGCAAGAGCCTCGACGGCATCATCACAAGCTGGAACAGAGGCGCAGAACGTATTTTCGGCTACACGGCCGAGGAAGCGATCGGGCGATCGATTGCGATTCTGATTCCAGAAGACCGGCAAAAGGAAGAGGTGGAGATTCTAAACCGGATCAGGCGCGGCGAGCGGATCGATCATTTCGAGACCGTCCGGCAACGCAAGCATGGCAGCCTCATCGTCGTTTCGCTGACCGTCTCGCCGGTGAAAAACGCCGAAGGCAGGATCGTCGGCGCCTCGAAGATCGCCAGGGACATTACCGAGCAAAGGCGAAACCAGGAGCAAATCGTCACGCTGGCCCGGGAAGCGGAGCATCGGAGCAAGAACCTGCTCGCGAGCGTCCAGGCAATCGTAAAGCTTTCCCGGTCCGATTCATCCGAACAACTGAAGACGGCGATTGAAGGACGTCTCCAGGCGCTGGCGAACGTTCATTCGTTATTCGTCGAGACGCGCTGGCTTGGCGCCGAACTGTCGGCCATCGTCCATCAGGAGCTCGCGCCTTATTTCGCGGCCGGCCGAACGCGCGTCAGCATCGACGGTCCGCCGACCTTATTGGAGCCGACCGCCGCGCAAGCCGTCGCGGTCGCCTTGCACGAACTGGCGACCAACGCCGCCAAATACGGCTCCCTGTCCGAGGCCAAGGGACACGTCGATGTTAAATGGGAGCACAGGGCGGACGGACAGTTGGTGCTTCGCTGGGTGGAGAGGGGCGGTCCGGCCGTGCGGAAACCGGGCCGCAAGGGCTTCGGCAGTCGAGTCCTCGAGCAAATGTCGGGGCAGCTTCAAGGCCAAGCGCAACTCGACTGGCGTCCGCAAGGACTCATTTGTGAAATTGTCTTTCGGCCCTGAGAAGCCTGCACATATTGCTTGCGGCATAATTGTGGACAGCGTCGGGCGTGAGCTCGCCGACTATTCGCCGCCGAGCACGAGATCGTCGCGGTGGATCATCTCGATCCGTCCGGCAAAGCCGAGAAGAGTAGGAATGTCCGCCGAGGACCGGCCCTTGATCCGCTCGGCGTCTTCGGCGTCGAAGGCGATAAGGCCGCGGCCGATCTCGGCGCCGTCCGGCCCGCGCACGACGACCGCGTCGCCGCGCCCGAACGCGCCCTCGACCTTGACGACGCCGGCCGGCAGCAGGCTCTTGCCGCCGCGCAGCGCCTTCACCGCGCCGGCGTCGATGACGAGCGCGCCGCGCGGCTCCAAGGAGCCGGCGATCCACTTCTTGCGCGCGGTCACCGGATTGGCCGGCGTCAGGAACCAGGTGCAGGGCGCGCCGTCGGCGATGGCTTTGAGCGGATGCGCGACATGGCCCGAGGCGATGATCATATGCGTGCCGGCGGTGGTGGCGATCTTGCCGGCCTCGATCTTGGTCAGCATGCCGCCGCGCGCGGTGGCGGATTCGGAGGCGCCCGCCATCGCCTCGATCTCCGGCGAAATCCGCGCCACCACCGGCACGCGCTGAGCGCCCGCTTGCGACGGCGGCCTGTCGTAGAGCCCATCGACGTCGGACAACAGCACCAACAGGTCCGCGCTCATCATGGTGGCGACGCGCGCGGCGAGCCGGTCGTTGTCGCCGAAGCGGATCTCGGTGGTGGCGACGGTGTCGTTCTCGTTGATCACCGGCACGCTGCGCCATTCCAGGAGCTTGGCGATGGTCGAGCGTGCATTGAGATAGCGGCGGCGCTCTTCGGTGTCGCCCAAGGTGACCAGCACCTGGCCGGCGGCGAGCGCGTGCGCGCCTAAACTTTCCGACCAGGCGCGCGCCAGCGCGATCTGCCCCACGGCAGCCGCGGCCTGCGCCTCCTCGAGCTTGAGCGGGCCGGCCGGCAGCTTGAGCACGGCGCGGCCGAGCGCGATGGCGCCCGAGGACACCACGATGACGTCGCATTGTTTCTTGTGCAGGGCGGCGAGGTCGGCGGCGAGGCTGGCCAGCCAGTCGCGCTTGAGCGAGCCGGCGGCGGCGTCCACCAAGAGCGACGAGCCGACCTTCACGACGATGCGGCGGAAGGCGGAGAGGGTGGGGGTTTGCGACATTGAGCCCGGCAAAGCAGTTGAATGCGCGGCGTGTCTAGCACGGCGGGGCGGAATAAGTCATGGCGAGCGAAGCTAGCGTTAACTCCGCCGCAGACGATCCAGCCGGCGCGCCCTCCCCGCATTCACCGCCCCCTCCGGCACGCGCCCGGCGATGAGCGCCTCGACCTGGCGCACGGTGTCGAACGCCTGGTGCTCGGCGGCGTCGGACGTGAGGCCGGCGATATGCGGCGTGGCGATGACGTCGGCGCGGCGAGCGAGCGAAGCCGTTGGCATCTGGTCCGCCGCGCGGCCGACATCGAGCGCGGCGCCGGCAATGCGTTTTGCGTCGAGCGCCTCGGCGAGCGCCGCCTCGTCCACCAGATTGCCGCGCGACAGATTGATGAAATAGGCCGACGGCTTCATCGCGGCGAAGGCCGCTTCGTTCATCAGGTTCTCGGTCGCCTCGTCGGCGACGGCGAGACAGACGACGAAATCCGAACGCGCCAGGAGATCGGGCAGCGCGACCTGCGTCAGCCCCGTCGCCACGACTTTCTTATAAGGATCGGCCACCAGCACCGTCATGCCGAAGGCGAGCGCCAGGTCCGCAAGATATTCGCCGATCACGCCATAGCCGATGATGCCGGCCGTCGCGCCTTTGAGTTGGCGGCCCATGCGCGCCTGCGGCACGCGGCCGGCGCGATAGGTCTCGGCGGCCTCGCTGACGTGGCGGCCGCAATCGATCATGAAGCCGATCGCCATTTCCGCCACCGAAGCGGCAAAGCCGGGGCTCGCCTGCGTCACCAGGATGCCATGGGCGCTCGCGGCGGCGACGTTGATGTTGCGGATGTCGACGGCGACGCGCAGAAAGGCGGCGAGGTCGGGAGCGTTCTCGAAGAATTCGGCCGGGCCGGCGGTCTGCCGGTCGGAGATGACGATGTCGCAGCCGCGTGCGGCCTCGATGAGCGCTTGCGTGTCGAGTACGTGGCCCGAATCATTGCGCCGCACCGTGCCGAGCTTGCGCAGCGCGGTAAGCGCGCTCTCGCCGTAGTAGTTCGCAAGCATGTCGGGGCTGTGGGTAAGCAGGATCGTCGGCACGGCAGCAGGCTATACTAAGAGCGGCAGTCGCGGCAGGGGCTGGAACCCGGAGCCGCCGCGCCGCGTTGACTTAGGAGGTTTGGCCGCGCGATGCCATTTTTTGTTTATTTAGCCATCCTGCTCACGGCCGTGTTCAGCGTCATGCTGGAATGGGACGCGCTGGTCGTGCCGTCGTCGGCGACGCGGCGCGAGATGCGGGCGGTGAGTCATATCGGCACGCCGATCGGCGCCGGCGTCCAGACGCCTGACGCGAAGGCCGCCGCTGACAAGCCGCTCGCACCGCTGATCGTCACGCCGCTCGGCGCCGCCAGAGACGATGAACTGGCGCAGAAGCCCGCAGCGCCGGCCGCGGCGGCGCAGCCGCTGTGCGACATCGCCGCCTGCACCGCCGCCTATCACACCTTCCGCGCGTCGGATTGCACCTATATCCCGAGCCTCGGCGAACGCCGGCTTTGCACCAAGGGCAAGCCGCGTCAGTAGATCACGACACTCCGGATCGACTTGCCTTCGTGCATCAGGTCGAAGGCGGAGTTGATCGCCTCAAGCGGCATGGTGTGGGTGATCAGATCGTCGATATTGATCTTGCCGTCTATATACCAGTCGACGATCTTGGGCACATCGGTGCGGCCGCGCGCGCCGCCGAAGGCGGTGCCCTTCCAGACGCGGCCGGTGACCAGTTGGAACGGCCGCGTCGCAATCTCCTGGCCTGAAGCAGCAACGCCGATAATGATCGACTCGCCCCAGCCACGGTGACAGCATTCCAGCGCCTGGCGCATCACCTGCACGTTGCCGATGCATTCGAACGAGAAGTCGGCGCCGCCGCCGGTCAGGTCGACGATCGCTTGCACCACCTTGTCGCGGCCGACTTCGTCCGGATTGATGAAATGGGTGAGGCCGAATTTCTCCGCGATGGCGCGCCGCGCCGGATTGAGATCGATGCCGATGATCTTGTCGGCGCCGGCGATGCGCGCGCCCTGGATGACGTTGAGGCCGATGCCGCCGAGGCCGAACACCGCGACGTTGGCGCCCGGCCAGACCTTCGCCGTGTTGATGACGGCGCCGATGCCGGTGGTGACGCCGCAGCCGATGTAGCAGATCTTGTCGAACGGCGCGTCCTCGCGCACTTTGGCCAGCGCGATCTCCGGCAGTACGGTGAAATTCGAGAACGTCGAGCAGCCCATGTAGTGGAACACGGCATCGCCGTCGCAACGGAACCGCGACGTGCCGTCCGGCATAACGCCCTTGCCTTGCGTGGCGCGGATAGCGGTGCAGAGATTCGATCTGCGCGACAAACAGGTTTTGCACTGCCGGCATTCTGGCGTGTACAGCGGGATGACGTGGTCGCCGGCCTTGAGCGTGGTCACGCCTTCGCCGACCTCGCGCACGATGCCGGCACCTTCATGGCCGAGGATCGCCGGGAAGATGCCTTCCGGGTCGGCGCCCGACAGCGTGTAGGCATCGGTGTGACAGATGCCGGTCGCCATGATTTCGACCATGACCTCGCCGGCCTTCGGGCCTTCGATGTCGATGGTCTCGATGGTGAGCGGCTCGCCGGCCTGCCAGGCGACGGCTGCGCGGGTTTTCATGGGGTCCCTCCTCTTCGTCATTCCGGGGCGCGCGTAGCGCGAACCCGGAATCCAGAAACACGCTCTATACCCTTTGTCTGGATTCCGGATCGCCGCTTCGCGACGTCCGGAATGACAGGAAAAATCTCTATGGTTGCCAGGCTTCTTCTTTGGCTTTCGACGTGTCGGCGTCTTCGCGCGCCTGGTCGATGTGTTTCCAGAGCGCGCGCAAGACGTCCTGCACACCTTGGCCCGAGGCCGATGACAGCACCAGCGGCGTCTTCTTGCAGGCCTTCTTCAGCTTCGCGGTCTGTTTCTTGATCGCCTCCGGCGTCAGCGCATCGGCCTTCGACAGCGCGACGATCTCCGGCTTGTCGGTGAGGCCCTGGCCGTAGGCTTCGAGCTCCGCGCGCACGGTTTTGTAATCGTGGCCGGCGTCCTCGCCGGTGCCGTCGATGAGATGCAGCAGCACGCGGCAGCGTTCGGTGTGGCCGAGGAAGCGGTCGCCGAGGCCGACGCCTTCATGGGCGCCTTCGATCAGACCGGGCAGGTCCGCGAGTACGAACTCGCGCTCGTCGATACGCACTACGCCGAGTTGCGGGTGCAATGTCGTGAAGGGATAGTCGGCGATCTTCGGCTTGGCCGCGCTGACCGCGGCGAGGAATGTGGACTTGCCGGCGTTGGGCAGGCCGATCAAACCGGCATCGGCGATCAGCTTCAGCCGCAGGCGGATGGTGCGTTCCTCGCCGGGCTGGCCGGGATTGGCGTGGCGCGGCGCCTGGTTGGTCGCTGTCTTGAAATAGGCGTTGCCGAAGCCGCCATTGCCGCCCTTCATCAGCGTGATGCGCTCGCCGACGCGCGTCAGATCGGCGAGCAGCGTCTCGCCGTCTTCCTCGTAGATTTGCGTGCCGACCGGCACCTTCAGCACCACGTCCTTGCCGTTGGCGCCGTGCATGTCCTTGCCCATGCCGTTCCCGCCGGACTTGGCCTTGAAATGCTGCTGGTAGCGGTAGTCGATCAGCGTGTTGAGGCCGTCGACCGCCTCGATGATCACGTCGCCGCCTTTGCCGCCGTCGCCGCCCGAGGGGCCGCCGAATTCGATGAACTTCTCGCGCCGGAACGCGACGCAGCCGTTGCCGCCGGCGCCGGACTGCACGTAGACCTTGGCTTCGTCGAGGAATTTCATTTTTCCCTGTCATGCCCGGCCTTGTGCCGGGCATCCACGCCTTATTGGTGTAGCGGTAGAAACAAGGCGTGGATGGCCGGGACAGGCCCGGCCATGACGCCCGATGCCAGCGTATATTGTATTGCCCGCCGCAGTTCCACAGGCCCGCCGGGAATAAATCGCTCCGCCGCCCGATCTAGTCCCCGAAACGCATGACGCGTCAGGGAGACCGACCATGACCGACCACAATGAAGGCCCCAGCCGCCGCAAGGTGCTGGAATGCATGACCTGGGCCGGCACCGGAGTGCTGTGGACCATATCCGGCGGCGTGCCGCATTCGCTCGGGCTGGCCGATGAGGCCAATGCCGCGGAGACCAAGGGTCTCACGTTCCTGCAGATCAGCGACAGCCATATGGGTTTCGACAAGCCGGCCAACCCGAACGCCAAGGGTACGCTGGAAGAGGCGATCGCCTACATCAAGGCGATCCCGCAGAAGCCGGCCTTCATGATCCACACCGGCGACATCACGCATCTGTCGAAGGACTCCGAGTTCGACGACGCGGAGAAGATCATCTCGCAGGCCAAGCTCGACGTGCATTACGTGCCGGGCGAGCACGACATCATCGATCCCGACATCAAGCTCTACAAGGAACGCTATGGCCGCGGCACCAAGGGCTCGGGCTATTACTCGTTCGACGCCAACGGTGTGCACTTCATCGGCCTGGTCAACGTCGCCAACCTGAAAGGCGGCGGCATGGGCAGCCTGGGCAACGAGCAACTCGAATGGATCGAGGACGATCTCAAGGGCCGCTCGGCGTCGACGCCGATCGTGGTGTTCGCGCACATCCCGTTGTGGACAATCTATCCGCAATGGGGCTGGGGCACCGAGGACAGCGCGCAGGCGCTCGGTTACCTCAAGCGCTTCGGCTCGGTCACCGTGCTCAACGGCCACATCCACCAGGTGATGCAGAAGGTCGAGGGCAACGTCACCTTCCACACCGCGCGCTCGACCGCATTTCCGCAGCCAGCGCCGGGTACCGCGCCGTCACCCGGGCCGATGAAGGTACCGGACGAAAAATTGCGCACCTTGCTTGGCACGGCATCCGTGACTTTCAAACAGGGTGAGCAACGGCTCGCCATCATCGACACGCCGCTGAAATCCTAATCCCGTTCGTGTTCGCACATGCGGGGAAACAAATGCCGTGCATTGCGGCTCTGGATTCCCGCTTGCGCGGGAATGAGCGGAGTGTTGGCGAACGCCGCGGGAATCATGAGGGAAAAGGAAAATGATTAGATTGCTTTTGGTTTGCGTCGTCATGGCGATTGCCGCGGCCAGCCCGGCGCGCGCCGCCAATATCGAAGTGAAGATCGACAACTTCGTCTTCAATCCGCAACAGGTGACGGTGCATGCCGGCGACACCGTCACTTGGGTCAACCACGACGACATCCCGCACACGGTGACGTCGAAGACGCTTGTCTTCCGCTCAAAGGCGCTCGATACGGACGACAAGTTCTCGTTCACATTTGCGACACCGGGCAGCTTTCCGTATTTTTGCTCCTTGCATCCGCACATGACGGGCACGATTGTGGTCGAGTGAACGGTGCCGAACGATGTGTGATGGCCGCGAACGAGGCCGGGACTGCGATGATGGCGGGCGGCGTTGAATTGAGCGGCGACGCGGCGGAGCGTTTCAAGGCGCTCGCATTGCCCCATCTCGACGATGTCTACACGCTGGCGCGGTACCTCATGCGCAGCGCGAGCGACGCAGACGACGCCGTGCAGGAATGTTACCTGCGCGCATTCCGCCACTTCGGCACGTTCCGCGGCGGGCCGATCAAGCCGTGGCTGTTCGCGATTTTGCGCAACGCCTGCCATGCGGCTTACGCCGGCAACACGCGGCTGGTGTTCACGGCGGACGACGAGAGCGAGGCCAAGCCGGTCTGGCGCGAGGATGGCGATACGCCCGAGCAGGCGATGCTGCGCCGGCAAGATTCGGAGGCCATGCGGCGGCTGATCGGCGAATTGCCGGCGGAATTCCGTGAAGTGATCGTGCTGCGTGAGATCAACGATCTGTCCTACCGCGACATCGCGACGGTGATCGAAGCGCCCATTGGTACGGTGATGTCGCGGCTGGCGCGCGCACGCGGCCTGTTGCGCGAGGCCTGGATCGCGGCCGAAGGCGGGGGTAAGTCGCTATGAATTGCGAGGAAGCAAGCGTGCTGATGCACGCATTGATCGACGGCGAACTCGACGCCGGCCACGCGCGCGAGGTCGAGGCGCATATCGCCGGCTGCCCCGATTGCACGGCCCGGCTGCGTGAATTCAAAGAACTGCGCCAAGCGATGACGCCGACAAGCCTGCGCTATACGGCGCCGGCGAGCCTGCGCGCGCGCATTGAAGGCAAGCTGCCGGCGCCGCGTTCGGTGTCGAGCCGGCGCGCGGTGCTCGGCGGCTTTGCGGCCGGCGCCGGCGCCACCGCGATTGCTGCATCCGGTTTGCTGTTGATGGTGATGCGCGGCGACGAGCAAAAGCGCATTTTGGACGAGGTCGTGTCGGCGCATCTGCGCTCGCTGCAGGCGCAGCATCTGATCGACGTGGCCTCGAGCGACCAGCACACGGTGAAGCCGTGGTTCAACGGCCGTTTGGATGTCGCGCCGCCGGTCGCCGACCTGACCGCGCAGGGCTTCACGCTGTTGGGCGGAAGGCTCGATTATGTCGACGCCAAGCCGGTGGCGGCGATCGTCTATCGGCGGCGCGTCCACATCATCAATTTGTTCTGCGCGCCGGCGCCCGGTTCCGGCCATCGCGGCGCGACGATGGAGAGCCTGCACGGTTTCAACGTGCGACGCTGGAGCGAGAACGGCCTCAATCTTTGGGCCGTCAGCGATATCGAAGCGGACGAGCTCCAGGACTTCGGCGAGAAATTCGAAGCGGCGCTGAAGCAGTAGAGTTCTCGTTCGTCCCCGCGAAAGCGGGAACCCAGGGCCAAAAACGCTGGATTTCCGCTTTCCGCCTTCGCGCTCTACGCTTCGGCGGACTCCCAGCGCGCCGTAGCTCGCAAAACGAGCGTAGGCGGTCGCGGGAATGAACGGAGGCTTATCGCGCCGCCGCTGTGAAATTCGTCGTGCCGTCGCGTTCAATACGCGTCAGCAGATCGATTTCCCAGGACAGATACTCATTCATGGCGGCCTTGGGATCGCCCGGCCGCTCGTAGGGTTTGAGCCATGCGTCGAGCGGCTCGTCCGCCATTTTGACGTCGGTGGAAAGCGGAAAGCCGGCGGCGGTCCAGGCGGCATTGCCGCCTTTGAGCCAGCGCACCGGCCTGTCTGTGAGCGCGCGCGCCTCCTCGACGGCGAGGCCGGCGAGCGTGCCATCCTCCGAAGTGAGCACGATCATGCTGCGCAACGTTATGCCGGACAGGGCGCGGTCGAGCCGTCCGCGGATTGCAAACCAGGCGCCCGGAATATGGCCGCGCCGGTAATTCGGGCTGCTCGACAGGTCGATGACGTTGATATTGTCGATCGCCAGTACGTCGGAGAATTCGATGGCCGCATCGGCCGGCGCGGTGCCGAGCACGGTGGCGGGAGGGCAGCCCTTTTCGTCGCCCGCTTCCGGCAACACCGCGACGTCGCGCCAGCCCATCTGCTTGAGCCAGGAGGCGGTCATCACCGCGCGCACCTCGTTGTCGTCGGAGAGCACGATGCGCGCGCCGAGCGTTCCGGCATATTGGTCGGTTGCCTGCACCAGCTGCCCGCCGGGCGCGGATATGGCGCCGGGGAAATGGCCGGCCGCGTATTCGGCCGGATCGCGCACGTCGAAGACGTAGGTCGTGCGGCTTTCATCGGCGCGCCAGCGCGCGAACGCGGCGCGGTCGATGAGGTCGATACCGAAGCGGCGTGCCACTTCAACGGATTTGGATTTTGCCCAAGCGAGCCCTTCCTTCGTCACGGCCGGGAAGCGGGCGTCCTTGCCTTTGTCGCAGTTGAAACCGGCGAGATGCCAACCCATGGTGCCGTTGCGTAGCGCCACCACCTTGTTGGGCACGCCGGCATTGATCAGCGACTGCGCGCCGATGATGCTGCGCGTGCGGCCGGCGCAATTGACCACGATCAGCGTCTCGGGCGAGGGCGCGATGTCGTGCGCCCGCAGCACCAGCTCGGCGCCGGGCACGTTGATGCCGGTCGGGATCGAGATGCGCGAATATTCGTCATAGGGCCGGCTGTCGAGCACGACCATGTCGGTGCCGGCGCGCAGCAGCGCATCGAGTTCGCCGGCGCCGATCGAGGGCGTGTGGCTCGCATGTTCGATGAATTCGCCGAAGGCTTTGCTCGGTACATTGACGCCGGAGAACAATTCGAAGCCGGCGGCAGTCCAGGCCGCATTGCCGCCATCGAGATAAGAAAGGTCGATATAACCGGCGCGCGCGAGAACGGCGGCGGCGCGTTGGCTTAGGCCGTCATTGTCGTCGACCAGCACGATGCGCGTCGCTTTGCGCGGCACTAGGCGAGCGAAGCGCAATTCGAACCGGCTGAGCGGCACATTGCGCGCCCACAACAGGTGACTGCGCGAAAAGATCAGTTCCTCGCGCAGGTCGATCAACGCCAATTCGCCGCCGTCGCCGAGCATGGCTTTGACGGCAGCCGGAGCGACCGGACGAAGCATCGCTATGGCTGCACGCAGATTCACGACGCCTGGCGTGAATTGATCGGTTGCACTTCACCGGTCTGCAAGTCGATCTTGATGCGTTCGATCTTTTCAAGATCGGTGCCGGTGACGCGGACAAAGCGCGCATGGTCGGGATAATCGATGGAATGGATGGCGCCGTCCTGATAGATGCCGGCTTTGCCCGGCGTGAGCCGGTACTGCTTCGCCGGCTTGAGCTCGGCATGCTTGGGATCGGCGCCGTTGTCCTCGCGCGCCCATTCGATCATGTCGGTGTACTTGGTCGCCTGGCCGTAGATCGCCCAGGAGGCGCCGTGATCGTGCGGCGGCGACTTGTGCGCCTTTTCATTGATGTGGGCGAGCACCTGGAAGCCGAGCTTGGGGTCCTCGTACAGTACCTTGACGCCATTCGGCTGGTCGTCGCCGCAATAGTCTTTGACGAACTCGGCGTTCGCCAACAGGCGCTCGAGATTGCCGCGCACCTGTTCGCGGCCGGCCGGGCCAGGATCGTGGGCGAGCGCGGTTTTGCAATCGGCGATGAACTGGTCGAGTTCGTAGGCCATGGTCGTCCTCCCTGACGAAATTTTTCGCCAGTGTCGCGCAATCGCGCGCCGGAGGCTAGCGGTCTAGGGTTCGTTCTTGCCACGCTCCGCGACCAGCGCCGCCATAATCTCGGCGTCGCCGCCGCTGCCGCGCAGGCCATCAACCACACCGGCCCGGTCGACCGCCGGCCGATTCTGGCTGACTTTCCATTTACCCTCAATGCGCGCGATCGGGATTTCGATGCCGGCGATGCCCTTGAGCTGGGCCGCCACGTAAGACTCGGGCGCGTCGGAGACGGTCCACGGCGCGGGGCGGGCGGCTTCATTGTGCGCGGTGAGATCGTCGACCTGGCGCCGCAGCCAGGCGACGTCGTCGATGACCTGCGGACGACCCCAGGCGTGCACGGTGATGTAATTCCACGTCGGCACGGCTTTGCCGTGCTCGTGCTTGGTCGGATAAAGTGACGGGCTGATGTAGGTTTGCGGCCCCTGGAACGCGATGAGGCATTCGTCGACCGCGGCCAGCTCGGCCAACTGCGGATTGCCGCGTGCGAGATGGGCCCGCAGCGTGCCATGGGGCGAACCATCCGTGTCGACCAGGAACGGAATATGGTTGGCCTGCAAGCCGCCCGGCCCCGCTGTCACCAGCAGTCCGAGCGGTTGCGAGCGGATCAGCGCGTGCTGAACCTCGAGCCGGTCTTCGCGAAAGTGCGGCGGCTGATACATTGGATTGACTCCGCGGTTGCGAGCGTCGCGATCACATCACTTTCTTCGATCGTCCCCAGCCTTTGAGCGCGGTCCAAATGCCGCGTTCGAGCCGGAAGCGATCGATCGGTGCCGAGGACTTGATCGACGCGATGCGATAGAGGCCGACGCCGGTCCACTGGAAGCCGCACTTTTCCAGCACCCGGCGCGAGACTGGGTTGGTGACGCGCGCGCCCGCCTGCAGCGCCTCGTGCGCGAGATCCGTGAAGACGTAGTCGATCACCGCGTGCAGCGCCTCGGTGGCGTAGCCTTTGCCCCAATAGTCGACGCCGAGCCAATAGCCGAGTTCCGGCATGGGCTCCTGCAGCACCACGCCGCAAGCGCCGACGATCGTCTTGTCGCGCAGCGTGATCAGGAACAGCGTCTCGCCGCCGGCCCGGTTGGCGCGGGCAATGAAACTCTCGGCATCCGACATCTTGTAAGGATGCGGAATACGCGCCGTGTTTTCGGCGATGCGGCGGTCGTTGGCGAGCGTCGCTACCGTTTTAGCGTCCCCGAGGCGCGGCGCGCGCAGGCAAAGCCGCTTGGTCTCGAGGACGGGGATACTCGCCTCGTGGAAGGTCTCTCTCGGTATTTGCTCCAGCAGGGTCATGACACGGGCTCCAGGGTTGCAGTTTAAAATGCGAAGAGGGGGAGCCGGTCACCCGTCTCCCCCTCTCAGAGCCCATTGAGCCCTGCCGGTTTGACTGGATGTCCGGCAGACCTCGAATTTTGGTCTACCTTTACTCGGCCGCTGCCTCCGTCATCGGTACAACGGACACGTAGGTGCGGCCTTTGGCTTTGGTAGCGAACTGAACCTTTCCGTTGACGAGGGCGAACAGCGTGTGATCCGTGCCAATTCCGACATTGCGGCCGGGATGCCACGTGGTGCCGCGCTGACGCGCAAGGATATTGCCGGCGACGACGATCTCGCCGCCCGCCTTCTTCAGGCCAAGGCTCCGGCCCGCGCTATCGCGGCCGTTGCGTGAGGATCCGCCTGCCTTTTTGTGTGCCATATCCGCTCTCTTGAATTCCGTTACTCTTTACACCGGTTCCGTGAAGGAATCATCTCACTTTTTCTTGGCCTTTGTGGCTGCTTTAGCCGGCTTTTTCGTGGCCGGCTTCTTGGCCTTGGCCGGCTTAGCCTCGGCTTGACCCTCAGCTTTGACCTTCGGCTCGCGCTGGGGCCGGGGTTTGGCTTCCTTCGACGGCTTGGCGCCATCGGTGAGGATCTCGGTGATGCGAATCACCGAGAATTCGTGCCGATAGCCGCGCTTACGGCGTGAATTCTTGCGCCGGCGCTTCTTGAAAGCGATCACCTTATCGCCGCGCGTGTGCTGGAGCACCTCGCCGGCAACGGTCGCGCCTTGAACCATCGGCGTGCCGATCTGCGGGGCGTCGCCACCGAGCAGCAGCACCTCGCCGAACTCGACGATCTGGCCCGGCTCGCCGGTCACCCGGTCAATCCGGATTACGTCTTCGGCGGCCACCCGGTACTGTTTGCCGCCGGCTTTAATGACTGCGAACATCGTTCTTCCTTTGTGTTCGACCCCGGTGCTCGGATTATTCCGGACCGGCTTCTTTCAGTCGGTTTGTTGTGTGTTTTTAAGGGCTTAATCAGCCCTTGAAAAAGCATGCGGACCCGAGGGCCCGCAATGGCCATGCTTATGGCGGGGAAGCGTGCAAATTGTCAAGGAAAGGCGCGAATTAGGCTTTTCAGCGGCCTAGCGCCGCCCTCAGCTTGTGCTCTTGGCCGGCGCTTCGGCCGCGTTTAAAGCGCCGTTTTCTGCCTCGCCTTGCGCCAGCCGGTAGCCGACCCCCAGTTCGGTTACCAGGATCTTGGGCGAATCCGGATGCGGCTCGATCTTCTGCCGCAGCTTGCGCACGAAGATGCGCAGATAATGCGTGTCGTGGACGTGGATCGAGCCCCACACCTCTTTGAGCAAATGTTGATGGGTGACCACGTTGCCGGCATGTTGCGCCAGAACCTGCAGCAGCCGGTATTCTTTCGGCGTCAGCGTCAAGCGCTTGTCGTGGAGCATCACCGCGCGGGCGGCCAAATCGATGTTGAGCGGGCCGATCTTGACGGTCGGCTCGCCGCTCACGGCGCGCATTTGACGTCTCAGCGCCACGCGCACGCGCGCCAGCAGTTCGGCCATGCCGAACGGCTTGACCACGTAGTCGTCGGCGCCGAGTTCGAGCAGATGGACCTTCTGCGCTTCGGTCGAGCGTACCGACAGTACGATGATCGGCACGCTCGACCAGGAGCGGATGCGCTCGACCACTTCGGAACCGTCCATGTCGGGCAGGCCAAGATCGACGATCACCAGATCGATCGGCCGCAGCGTCGCCGAACGGATCGCCTCGGCGCCGGTATCGGCCTCGTGCACCACAAAGCCATTGAGTTCGAAACCCGTGCGCAGAAAGCGGCGGATTTGAATCTCGTCGTCGACGACGAGCACGATCGAGGATGGCTCACTCATCACTGTCACCTTCCATTTGCGGGACCGCTGCTTGCGTCACCGGTAATTCGATCATCACCGCGGTGCCCAAACCGGGACCTTCGCTGATAGCGCTTATCTTGCCGTCATTAGCGGCGACGAACGCGGTGGCGATCCACAGGCCGAGGCCTGAGCCGCTGGTAGTCGCGGCGTGGCGCTCGCCGCGCGCGAAGCGCTCCCATATTTTGGTCTGTTCGGCCGAGGTCAGGCCGGCGCCCTGGTCGCCAATGCTCACAATCATGCGGCCGTCGCAGGCGCGCGCATTGACAGAGATTTGCGAGCCGGCTTGCGAGTATTTCACGGCGTTGTCGAAGACCTGCACCAGCGCCTGCTGCACCAGCACCGGATCGACGCGGATGAGCGGCAGGTCGGCCGGCAGATTGAGCACAATGCGGCGGTCCGCCATGCGGCGGCGGCAGCGCTCGATCGCCGAATTAATGATGTCGGCCGGGTCGGCCCATTCAATATGCGGCTTGATGCCGTCGCTTGAAATGCGGCTGGCATCGAGCAAGTTCTGGATATCGTTGTTGAGGCGTTCGGCCTCGTCGCGCACGTCGTGCACCAGCGCGCGCAACTTTTTCTCGTTTGCCAGCGCCGGTGCCGCGCTCAAGACCGTGGCGGCGCCGAGGATGGAGGCAAGCGGCGTGCGCAATTCGTGGCTGACCGAACCGATCAGCGCCTCGCGCAACTGCTCGGTCTGCGAGCGCATGCGTGCGTCGCTGATCGCACGGGCAACGCCCAGCCGTTCCAGCGTAGCGGTCGCGTCGGCGAGCACAGCGTCGACCCGGATGCGCATATCATCAGAGCCTTCCCGCGATTCGGGGCCGAGATTGATGGCAATGACGCCGAATTCGGAGCTCTTGGGCGACACCGCGTGGACCAGCCAGATATCGCCGTTGTCGACCGTCACCGTCGCACCGCTGTTGGCGTTGCGCTGGCCGGACGCGACGCGCGTCACTTCGGTGAGAACTTGGGCCGGCACGGCGACGCCGGCATGCCGTCCGCTCGAGGCGGACGCTTCGCGCGCGCTCGCGAACAGGACCACCTTGCGCTGCATGACGGTGGCCAGGTGGTTTTCGATCGCGGCGTGAATGTCGGACACGTCGAACGCCGCCGCAAGGCGCCGCGAAAACGCATAGAGGTCGCGCAGATCGATTTCGCGCTGGTGCGCGGTCTCCAATTGGCGTTTGAGCCGGGTCGCGAGCTGGCTCACCACCAGCGCCACGAAGATGAACAGAATTAGGTTGAGGATCTCGTGCGGGTCCGCGATACGGAGGCTGTAGCGCGGCGGATAGAAGAAGAAGGCGGAGGCGAGCACGCCGCAGACCGAGGCAAAGATCGCCGAGACGATGCCCCAGCGGGACGCCGCGATCACCACCGGAATCAGATAGACCACAGAGCCGTGGCCAAGTCCGGTCTCGACGACAATGGAATAGACAAAGATCGTAACCGCCGCGACCATGCCCAAGGTTGGCAAAATGCCGCGTGTTTCCTTGCGAATACGGTCGAAATTCATGATGGATCGCATCCCGCCGCTGGCCGGCGGCCGGTTTCCCTTTGGCCACACATAATATACGCCGGCCAAGCCTTGTCTGTCTCTTGTCTCTCTTGGCCCGCTTGGTTAGATAGCAGCCGTCCAAATCGGCTTTTTCAGGCTCTTTTTGGGCTCCGGAGAGGTGGCAGAGCGGTTGAATGCACCGCACTCGAAATGCGGCATACGGGCAACCGTATCGGGGGTTCGAATCCCTCCCTCTCCGCCAATTCCTCGTTCCCCAATTCATCGGCTAAAGGCCCCGTAACAGGGCCGTTTCACGCGGGCGACGCCTCAACCGAGGTGTTCCCGCGTGTCCGTACCAGTCGATGTACCAGCAAATGTACCAGCCGGCGCCGCCGCGCCGGCCAAGCGCAAGCGCATGCGCGCTTCACACGCGCGCAATGATGGCAGCGCCCCCTTCCTCACCAGAACTGTGTGGGAGCGCATAGGAATTCAGTTCTGTATGACCGTGAGATGGACCCGCCGATTTTGCTGGTGGCAAGCTTCATCATTGGAGGGGCAAGCGCCGTCCTTCCGGCCGTGGCTGGCCACCGTCCTTGTCAATGTGCGCGGTCACGCGCCACGTCGATAGGCTTGCCCCCCTCATTGATGACAAGTTTCGAGTACTGACAAAGCGACAATTACCCGCCGTCTCCGCTTTTCGAACCCGATTGTGTAGCGGGATTAGAATCCATTTTCTCGCTGGTGATCGCGCGGGACCATCGTGGTGGCCCCTAATCTGATCGGCGGTCTACCTCATATTCACAATCTTTTAACTGTCTTATTTTTCGCAATCTTATATTTTAGATGGCAAATTTTACAACCTGTAACGCCGGAAGAACGTCGGTGGGAATGGAAGCCAGGAGGAATCCCGTGCACATTTTTTTCGCATTTTTGCCGACGAGTTTACGGCGCCGCCGTCGACTAGACCCTCATCGCGGCAGGCATTGAACCATCCGACATCGAGGATTTTACCGGCACACCAAGATCGCGTGGCGTTAGGTCAGGAAGACCGCGCTTGAGGGATTGGGCATGAATCAGCTCTCGATTTTTGTCGACGGCAAAACTGGGACCGAAGCGATCCAACGCCAACTGGCGGGCGTCTTCGACTTGCGCTTCCGTTCGCTCGACCAAATTCACGAGATGGCGCCGGAGCCGTATCTTGTCTTCGACATCGATATGCATGATGGCCGCCATCTGCTGGAAACCAAAGAGTGGCTCAAGCGAAAGCCAAAGGACAGCAAGGTCGTCTTCGTCATCGACGAAACCTCGCACAGCGAGAAAATACAAGCTCGCGCGCTGGGCGCGACGGACGTCATCCATCGGCCGATCGACGGCAGGGCCCTGCTGAAACTCCTATGGGGTGACTTTGACTCGCTTGCCTTCGATACGGCGGACCCCCCGCTCAAAAGCGACCCAGCCGTCGCGCCCGCGTTCGATGCCCTGGAAAACGTCTTCTCCTCGGCATGTCTCGGCGCGCCGCTCGATATTCAAAAGGTCCATTCAGCCGGCAAAGTGCTTGTCGACTGCATCGAGTCGCAGGGCCTCGGCTCATGGATCAGCACCGTCCGCAGGCATCACAGCCTCACTTATCAGCATTCACTTGTGGTAACGGGCGTCGCCGTAGCGTTCGGCCACCATCTCGGCTTTTCCAAAAAGGACTGCCAGCGATTGTCATTTGCCGGAATGCTGCATGACATTGGCAAGGCGCGTATTCCGATTTCGATCCTGGAAAAGCCTGGTCCGCTCGATAAGGACGAATTGATCGTCATGCGCAAACATCCCGAATACGGTCTCGATGCGCTCAAATCGGTGCCGGACATTGATCAGGATATGGTCGACATGGTGCTTCATCACCACGAGCTTCTCGACGGAATGGGTTATCCGCACGGCCTGAAAGCCGGCAAGATTTCCGATCTCGTCCGCATCATGACCATTTCGGATATTTTCGGCGCGCTGATCGAACGGCGATCGTACAAAGAGCCGATGTCCGGCAAGGAAGCGTACCAGATCCTGCTCGATATGGGACCCAAGCTCGACAAAGAGCTGGTGCGCGAGTTCCGTTTCGCCTCGGGACTGGTGGTCGCCGACCCGAGCCCCGCGCCGGAAAGCGGCGAACTACGTGCACATTAGTGAATATGCGCAGTTGAGATAGCGTCAGGCACGCGGACTCTGACTGGTTGTCCTACCGACGGCCACCAAAACTTGCAACTGCGATGGCGTAGGTTCGAATTCTCACACGTCATTTAGCCATCGCCGGAAACAGCAATCCACCTTCCGCAGTTTCCAAGTTTCGAAACAGCTTGGCAAGAGGTGGACGGCTTCTTCAAGCGTTCTGCCTGACAGCCTGGATCGGATCCGTTGAGCAAATACTGGACTCGTAGAACTTAATCGACCTAAGGACTTCATGGGCTGCAGCGTAGTATTGTGACTGTTCAAATTTCGGTCACGTTTTATTCTCGGAACCTGCAATCTGGCTTTATCAACCACATTGCATTTTTACGATTCAGTCCGAGAGATCTGAACAGCCTGCCGATAGAATGATTGTGGCGTCTGCGCTACCGAGTATACCCCCGAATTGCGAGCGTGACGGATGCTTGTTCCGGAATTACGCGCGACTGAAGATTTGAAGTGGTCGTGACCTAGCGGATCTTTTGAACCAGCGGGTTAGAGATCATTTCACTGGAACCATTCTGCTCACCATCGTCAATGCGGCTGGGATAGCCCTGCTTTCAAATCGCCGCGATCGCGATCTAGTCAAAAAACGAGCGGATGCTGGAGAGTCTTACGTCGATGCTCGCCGACCAGTTCGACCGCGGCTTTCAGTCGAGAGAACTTGTTCAGTCGGCTAAAGCGTGAAGGATGGTCAGTTAAATGACCTAGCGTCAGCGATCACCATTTCCAGCATCTTGCGGGTCTGGCCCACCGCGTCACTCTCAGCCACGAACGCCTGTGCCAACTGGCGCGCTCCTCTACGCAGCCTGTTGCGGTCGATCGCACCCATCTTCCTTAAATTATCAATAGCGTGAACAAACAAATTCTGCTGATCTAATGGCAGGCTCCAGCCCGCTTCTCGCCGCTCCAAATCCCGCCACGGTGTCTGATCGCTGATGAGAACCGGAAGGCCGACAGCCAAAGCATCGAAAATGGCATGCCCAAAGTTCTCGCCATATGTTGGTAGGAAGAATGCATCGTAACCCGCGAGCAAAGTTGGCACGGCAGCATTTGCAATGACGCCCCGATAGCGAACCTGGACGTTGTCCGGCATCTCCGCGATAATTGACTGGCAGACACGCCAGTAGGCTTCATCGTTAACGGGACCGTAGATATCGAATTCAATTGATCCCTTAGTCGACCGCAGCACATTGAGAGCAAAGTCGAGGTTTTTCTTACGGTCGATGCGACTGAGATAAATAAGCCGAAGCGGAGCACCTGCCACTGCCTCGTTTGACGATAGCTGCCAACTGTCAAGCAGGCGGACGTTGGGTGCGATAACGACCTTCTCGGGCCGAGGGACGTGAAGCTTCACATCCGCGGATTCACCCACACTAGTGGCATGGAACCACACGCCATCTAGGAGGCCGAGGCAACGGGCCGCGCGGAGGTAAATCTTTTTATGCAGTTTTCGCATGGCGGCGGTACCAGCTGAGAACTCACCGCGTGGCGAAAGTATAGTCGGTCGACTTGGTATTAGTCCGAGACGACGCAGAATGAGCGCTGGTATTGTGAATTCAGGATCAAAAAAGCCATTTAGGATAAGAACATCATGCGGCGTATTGCGTATCAATGCTGCAAAATTTTTCGGTCCGAAGCGGGAGGTGTTGCACCAGTAACGATCTAACGAACGATATTTTGACCAACCGGGCGGTTTTGGCTTCCCCACCGGTTTCGCGAACTTCCGCTCGCGTGCGATAACTTTGAATTCGTATGTTCCTGCAAGCGCATCCGCGAGTTCAATAAGACTTTGTACGGGGCCAGTCGCTTCATCGTTTGGCCACCCGATCATCGTAAGTATAGTGCGCCGCTGTAAGGTCACGGGCAGGCTCTATTCTGCCACTGCACGAGACTTTTTGCCGTTACAAATATGACAACGATGTCGCAATTCGTCATTTTCATATTATTTTTCGGCAAGGGCCATTGAAACAAGAGTTTCGTTCCGTCGGTCACCGCGCACTAGCGTCAATGCACTGAGAAGCAGAATTTTGACATCGAGCAGCAAAGACGTCTTCTGTATGTACCATTCGTCCAGCGCGTTCTTCTCTTCAGCGGACAACAATTTTCCGCCACTGACTTGGGCCAACCCGGATATGCCCGGCCTAACCTGGAGGCGAAAACTTGTGCTTTTGGGTTGATCTATTGGAAGTAGAGGTCGCGGGCCGATCAGCGACATGCTGCCCATCAATACGTTGAATAGCTGCGGAATCTCATCAAGGCGGCTTCGTCGCAACAGCCGACCGATAGAAGATATGCGTTTTGAATCGTCTATCAGACGACCCTTGCGATCAAAGGAAGCCCGCATAGTTCGAAACTTATACAAGTGGAGTGGTCGACCGTGGTAACCGATCCGCTGTTGCCAAAAAACAATCGGATAACCCACATCGATGAGTATTAATATAACCAATAATATCGCAAGCGGCGCAACGGCAATTATGGCAAAGACTGAAATAACATAGTCCAGAAAGCGCTTGAATTTCCAATAGGGCCGATCTGCGACTCCTCGGACCAAGTTGTTCTGACTTGTCGCCGCCCGCGGAGATCCGGCATTCCCTGCGACCGGATAAAAGAGTTTTTCATGAAGCCATTCAATATTGATTTTCTTCGCAGTACATACTGCGCGCACCTCGTCCCACATTTCGTCTGTCACGCTACTATTTCTTGAAGCAATGACGACTTTGTGAATTTCAACGCCATGCGCGGCATATTCATCGACGATTTTTGCAAGATTCGTCGGAGACCCTACAATTTGGTAACCATTAAGCGACCGATTATAAAGCCAAGGCCTTTCATCGAGGATTGCAACGATACGACTTTCGTGAAAAGCAAACTCTTCGATCATCTTGGAGAAGAACCACGCCAGCCGCGACGCTCTTAATATAAGAATATTTTCGAGTGTCTTGCCGGGCGTGCTAGATATAATTCCGGCTCGTTGCCTTGCAAACAGCCGAGACATAGTGCGCTGTCCCAGCAACCCACTTGCCAACACGAACATATGCAAAAACGGGACGGATCGTGGCGCCTCGTTAAGACGAGCAAAGGCAAAAAGTAAGACCACGGTCAAGGAGACAATAATCACGCAGGCCTGTGTTAAAATGAACGCATCGTGCACCGAGAAAAACATCGGAATCGAAGAACTAACTTTGAACCACTGAAAGACAATTAGCGAAGTGATCAATGCAATTCCGCAATAAATGGCAACATTATTGATACTGTTGATTCTTCCGTCACGTATGAGGAATGCCAATGCCGGGCAAGTGCTCGCCCATACGAGATCAAAAACAGCGATCCGCGAAAAGAACCGCTTCCGCGAAGAGGGTATTTTTCGGCGCAAGTTACCACCTACCATCGGAAGCGGTTGTGCATACGGTCTACTTGTTTCATGATGACAATCATCTTTTAGCGAGATTCGTAGCAAGAAGCCGTGATTCGCGATATGATTGCGCCCATCAAACCCTCAATTGAAGAGCGACTTATCCATCACGCAACGAAACGGGCCTCGATCTTTCGATTTGCCTATGGTCTCGAGTCAAGACGCGGTGCTCAAGATGGCGCAGGTGTTGCAATCTGGAGTGGCGCTGTGTTGCGTTAGCAGCCTACGATGTCGTGCCTTGATATCGCGACCGGTCACCTCGAGATTGCCCGGATGATGGAGCTACAGCGAACTTGTTCTGTGAGAGGCAGATAATTTTTTATAATATGCATTGTATTCTTGTTGGATCCAGTGAGCCACGCGAGCTCTATAGTTCGGCACGTCAAAGGTCTTAATTAGATCACTCCTTTGCCGAGGTGCGGTATTCCTGAGCGCAGATGTCACTGCTTCTAGCAATTCGGACTGACTGCTGGGATTAACGAGATAGCCTATGCGCCCATTAAGAAGTGCCTCGCGGGAGCCATCGACTTTGCTGCCCACGATTGGGAGGCCGCATGCCGCCGCTTCAATAAGGACGATGCCGAAGCCTTCGCCTGCACTTGGCATGACGTAAGCATCTGCCAGATTGTAATGCATAACTTTTTCCTGATCGGAAATTCGTCCTGTAAAAACGACATGGCGGGAAAGGCCGTTAGTTCTAACCTTCGTTTCAAGCCGCTGACGGTCTGACCCGTCTCCGACAATTAGATATTTTAACGTGGGGAACCGATCGAGCAATTGCGGCATGAGATCGATGACTTCATCGAAACCCTTCATCCGCTCTTGTGCCGCGAGACGTCCGACTGTGAGGATTACTTTGCTTGACCCAAGACCATACCGTTCGGCCAATTTTAAATCGCGGTCAGCCGGTCTGAAATGATTGAGATCCACGCTGTTGGGCAAAATAAACGCTCTGTCCATCGGAACGCCGGACCATAAAGTAAATTTTTCCGCTGAGAACTGGCTCACAGAGACGAAACTTACAATGGCCTTTGTTGTCAATCTCACCAGCCAATTTCTTGGATACCACGCCTCAACACCATGAATAATCAAAGCTAGTCGCGCGCGACAAAAAAAGGCGGCAATCGCGGCGAGCGGCAAAAGATTTAAGTGCCCGCAAATCACTAACTCAATTTTCTGCCTCTGCAGCAAAACCGCCAATAATTTCCGCACAAAGAGAACCTTATCGTTCGCTACCTTACGATCGAACACCACCGATTCTGGAATGGGTCGGTCAATTGGGTTTAAGATAATGCGTGGCAACACATACACTCGTTCGACGATATCGCATGCATCGAGTGCCTCGAGTAAATCTATATTGAATTTTGAGATGCCTCCGAAACCACCGAATCCGTCGCTCAACAGCGCTAGAATACGAAAGTGATCGAACATTTCAGCCCGCGGTCACTGTAGAAAGTTGCCTTGGAATAGCTCCGAAAATGTCGATGCAGCTTAGACGACCATCCGGCTAAACCTTGAGATGTCTCGTCTACGCGGCCGACTGTCCACTCTCGCAAAGGGGTTGAAAATCCTATTTTGGGTCGCTTCGCTAATTCTCTCAATAAAATTGTAGAGCAACGTGATAACTCTTTTTTATTGGGCGGAGCATTGGAGGCGATAGCGGAACCAAGAGATTTAAGAACATCGACATCGACATACGGCATGCGTAATTCGACTCCCCAAGCCATGCTTGCCCAATCGCCATCCCGCAGCAGCTGGTTGCGCATATACCAACAAGATTCCAGACATGAAAGCTGCGCATGAACGTTCGCATCATTCAAGGGCTTTGCGCTGAGCGTCTCGCTGATCGCCTCAATCGTGGAAAGACGGCGGATGCCCTCATTCAACCAGCTTTCATCAAGCAAAAGCTCCAGTTCTTCCTCGAGCATGAGGGCTCGTCGCAAGAGATAGGAACTCGCGAGATTATCTCCGTACTTCAAAACGCCCGCAAACTTGGGATTGATGCAAAGCGCCCTTGAGATCGAGGCGACATATTTCTGAAATTGTTTGTTATGCGGCCTCAAGAAAGCGAGATAGCGATACCAGCGCAAGAATTGTGGTATCTGGCGAAAGGAAGCGTATCCGCCAAATAACTCATCGCCACCCGTACCACACAGCGCCACTTTCAGGCCTTGCTTCGCCGCGGCATGGCTCACCAAATAGACATTCAATCCGTCGATAGTTGGCAGATCCATCACATTCAGAAAGTCATCCAGGAGCGTTTCGAATTTAGAACGGTTTATTCGTACCGTCGTATGGTTGCTGTTTAATTGTTTGGCGATCGACTCCGCTAAAGGAGCCTCGTCACGAGGCGTTCCTTTGTACTCATCGAAGGCCAGTGTAATTGTATTTACTTTTGTGCCGAGCTCGGTAGCGAGTGCGGCGATTATGGTCGAGTTGATTCCGGACGACAAAAAGATTCCGACCGGTACGTCGGCTACGAGATGATGGCGAACCGAATTGAGCATCACGTCGCGCAATTTGCCCGACTCCAACGGCGCGGCGTGATAAGTGCCGTAGGCTTCTTGAATGCAATAATAAGCTTTTGGTGGTTGCGGAACGCATCCATTGCGAATCCGTTGTACATGACCTGGTGGGAACGCCCCGATTCCCAGCCACCACGAAAACGGCTCGGGCACATGGCCCCAAAGATATAATCCTACGACAGCAGCTGCGTCTCGTTGGGTATCTATAGATGCAACGTTCGCTAGGGTTCGCGCTTGCGATGCAAACCAGATAGAACCATGTGCGATCGCCACGTAAAGCGGCTTAATGCCGTATGGATCGCGGGCCAGCCAGAGTTCTTGCTTTAACTTGTCCCACAGCGCAAAGGCAAACATGCCGCGTAGTTTTTTGACGCCATCCTCGCCCCATTGAGCAATGGCGTTGATCAATACTTCGGTATCGCTCGCTGTTGAAAAGGTTCGCCCCATGCGTTCCAATTCTAGACGGAGAGCTACGTGATTATAAATTTCACCATTGAAGCTTATGACCCAACGGCCGGTTACGTCGGCCATGGGCTGAGCACCTGCATCTCCAGTTTCGATGACCGCGAGTTGACGGTGTCCAAATACGACACGACCGTCATCGGACGACCACAGTCCCTCACCATCAGGCCCGCGCCGACGCTGCATGTCATTTAGCCGGGCGACCAACAGCCGATCGATTGGCTTAGCCTCTTGACTAAAACTAAATGCGCCGACGATTCCGCACATTGCTATTTATCCCATCAAAATGACGGCGCGCACGACATAGCGTTGATTATCCGGAATAATTTCCGCGACCTCTATTCGCCGGGCCATTCTTTGCATACCAGCAGATCGGATTTCAGCTTCTTAAGCCCTGCCACTTCCCATAGAATCAGGAAACCTGCCCCCAATTATAAACGGCTCATTCGCCTCAGCATGTTCGTGAGCGGATCTTTAGAATTTGCTCCATAATATTTCGTATAATAATAGCCGCTATATCGGCTGCTGAGTTTGATGTCGATTTTATTGAGTACGATTCCGGCGACCTTTTTCTCCTGCCGCAATTGTTTCATGGCTCGAGCCACAATATCGCGAGGAGTTTTGTTCCATCGCGTAACAAATACGACTTTGTCGCAAAATTTGGCCAATACTGTCGCGTCGATGACCGGCCCGATCGTCGGGCTGTCGAGAACGATATAATCAAACGTTGATTTCAAATGCCGCAAAAGCGACTCCATGCGCCCCGAAGACAAGAGATCGGGTGGATTAAATGTCGAAGCGCCATTCCCGATAATGAAAAACGCAGACCCAGCCGCACTATTAATTGCGCCTTCCAGGGAGATTGATCCGGCCAGCAAGTCGACAAGGCCCGGCTTCCCTGCCAAGCCAAACATTTTTGTGGCTCCCGAACGCCGTAAATCGCAATCTACAAATAGCACTCTCGGATAATTTGTAGCGGCCGATTGGGCTATCGACAGTGCGATCGCTGTCTTGCCTTCGCCCTGCACGACGGAGGTGACCTGAATAACCCTTGGCAGATCATCTGCGTCGCACATCTGGATATTGGCGCGTAAGGTTCTAATTTCTTCACCGAATAATGACAGTGGCTTCTTGGCCAGATAGATGTGCGGAATTCTCAAGCTCCCGCCGATTTGAAGGTCTTTTTTGGTCAAGGCAGGCACTGAGGCGAGAACCGGCATCTCCAATACCCGTTCAACATCTTGCGGGGAAATAAATCCACTTCGCAGTGTTTCACTAAGAAATGCCGCGCCGATGCCGCCGACTAGACCGAGGATCAGGCCCAACGATGCGAAACGGGATTTGCTTGGATAGCTTGGGGATCCAGGTGTGATGGCCTGAGCAATGATCCGCGCCTGCGGAACTTCAAAATTAGCCTGTTCGTCTGATATCTTAGCTCTCGTCAGATACAGGTCGTATAACGTCTTGTTGGTGCTAACGATCCGTTCTAGTTCGCGCAGACGCATCGCTACCGCGTTGTCGGTGCCATCCACGCCGCCAACGCCCAAGCTTTGCTCAAGCGAGGCTTCGCGTGCTTTAGCAACATCATAATCATTTTTCAGATTAGTGATGATGCGCGATATTTCCGCACGGATTTCGCGTTCATTGTCTCGCAGCTCGGCCTGCACATTGACGACCGCCGGATGGCTTTCGCCGTATTTGGCGACAAGATCCGCTTCGCGTCGGCTTATTTCTGATCGCGCACCGCGCAAGGCGGAGATGACCCCTGAACGCATTACATCCGGGATCGATTGAAGATTGCCTCCTTCCGCGACAATACGTTGCGCTTGCTCATATTTCGCCTTTTTCTCGGCCGATTCGGTTCTTGCTGCTACAAGCTTGACATTGAGTTCCGACAGCTGCTGCTCTCCCGCCGCTCCCGTGACAGCGCTGACCATATTATGTTCGGCACGGAAGCGAGCGACCTTAACTTCTGAAGCCCGAAGCTCATTTCCGAGCCGCACGATAAGATCAGCGAGCCACTCGGAAGCGCGCTGGGCAGCCTGATGTCGGGACTCCAATTGATCGGCGATGTAAAATTTTGCCAATGCATTGGCGATCTCCGCCGACATGAGTTTATTTGGAGACGAATATTTTATTTCAAGAACATTGGCCCGGCCAACGCGCGCCACGCTCAAGTGGCCCTGCAACACACCAACAGCACGAAGGAGACCGCGTTCTAACTGTTCTTTCTGGTCGGCTACCGTATTCACGGAGCCGACGATGTCGCCATCATCGCTTGATTTTGTCCTCAGAATTTGTGTTTTGATCTGCGACAGTAGGGAAGGTTGCGGCTCGATTCCAAAACCAGGCTCGTAAGCAAGTCTCATTTCTTCGGCGACGCGGGTCAACAAAAACCGCGATTTGATAATCATAATCTGGCCATCAACCGAGGCAGCATCGAGCAGAAGCTCAGATGTGGGTGAGATTGCTTCAGGACCCAGTAAATTCTGTCTCTTCGGGTCGAGTAGGATTTGAGAAAACGCGGTATATTCAGGAACTGTGAAAGAGAGAATAAAAAACGCTGTTGCCAAGCATATTCCCGCCATTCCCAGAATTATGCGGGCGTGACGAAATAGGAAGTCCAGATACCAGTTGAGATCGATCATAGTATCCAGGATTGCGATGGAGGCGAGAAGATATGGTTCGACATGAATTCCACCGCACAGATACAGTTCAGCCCGCCCGCTATTGGCCGATCGGAACGAGACTGATGCGCGTGTTTCCAGCTCGGCTGTTTGGACCGTGCGACCAGCTTTTCTTTGCTATAGAAGCGACAAATACACTTCTCGTTCACAGCCCATCCCTTCAATCGGAGTACACTGCGAAGACGGCTATTTGCCATTGCGGACGCGGGTGACGGCAAACTCGCCGGCATGGCGAGCTTTTTGTCGTTCGCCAAATTGAATCAGAGCCGCGCTGATTCGGAAATCTCGAAAGAGCCGCAATCTTGCGCAGTTGGTATTGACAGCCTTGCTCACAATCCAATTCTCCAGAAGTGATTCAAGCTTACGCATATAAACTCCGCTAACTGAAAGATTTACATAGTATATAAATCTAGAACTTGGTCTTTCCGCCCAACGAGATCAAATCACGCTTATAATTCGCACCATCTATATTGCTCGCATACTGCGTGTGACTGACGTCCAACATTAAATCGAAGCGCGAATTCAGATGATACGTAACTACTAGACCAGTTTCGATTGATTTATCTTGCCGGGTAGAATTCATGAAGTCAGACTGTGTAAACACAAGGCGGCCATCCAATTTCCACTCTCTGTTCACCGACCATGACGGCATTAATTTTGCCGTGCTGACCATTGTAACTGAGTCGGGACTAAACAGATTAGGACTGAAATCCGACGTGCCGAGTGACTGATCGACGGAGGCGGTAACCGTAATGAAGCGGGTTGGAAACCACGACACCCGCCCGCCGTAGATTCCCCGTGAAAGCGTTGGAATGGTCGGATCGGTAAAACGTTCGGTCAGAACGCCGCCATAGACTTCGCCATCGAACAGGCTGATGCGAGCAGATCCCAGCCCGCCAACAATCCGATATCCATCAGAATCAAGCGCCGATCCGTTGAAGCGCCCCCAATTCAGCGACGGCTCAACGAACGCATAGATGACTGGCGATATGTGATAACCGATCCTGCCATTGACGGTCGACATCGTGCCGTTGCGGTCTTGCTCGTTGACAACGACACCGAAGTTATCCTTTGCGTCGTCGTAGGTCGTCCCAGTCACGCTTCCGCCCACGGCCGTGAAGAAATTCCCGAAGCTCTTTTCAATGGAGGTTGAGCCAAACAAGCTCATGTAATTTACTGGCCCTGTATAGGTCCCTGGTGCACTTAGCGCGGTGTTCAAGGTCGACGACTCAGTCCCACGGGTCGCTTCAGCTTGAGTACGGAACACAAAGTCGCGTTCGATTTCCCACACATGGGCGACGCCAGCAGTCGCGTTCACAACATCCGTGAGGCCAAGTGAAGGATAATATCGAATATCTCCAGTGCCGTAGATCAGGGTACGCTGGATTCCGGTGTTCCTCTCAGCAATGACGTAAGGTTGAAAGCGCATTCCGTAAACCTGCTGCTGGGTTGGCACGGCAAATACGTTACTGTCATAGACACCACCAAGTGTGATGTTCCCATAAAGTAGCCAGTCGAAAACATGCAGCGCATTGCCCGCCGAAGTTGGCCGCGGATCGCTCTGCTTAAGAGCGATTGTTTCGTCCAGGGGCTTAATGTTGGAGTAGAAGATCGCTCGAGGTGGTGGTTCAGGACCCGTTTGTGAAAGGGCTGGCCCACAGCTTGCACATAGTGCAAGTGCAAAAATTATTGCTCGAGCTGAAAGGCCTTTTGTAAGCGTCTTTGTCAGGCCATAGCCCTTTCGAGTGCCCGTTTGGCGTTGACGAAGGGCGAGAGGTTGTCGAGACGGCCCACGGGATCGCGATCGACGATCTCGGTCAGCATATCGGTGAGATAAGCTTGGAGGGTCGAAGCCATTCATTTTGAGAATTGCAATTAGTGAGGCTAGAATTATTCAATGTTCAGCGCCTCTCGGAGGTGACGAAGAGATGGTTCTTGCGCCCGAGCGCGATGGGAGGATGGCGCGCTCGGCTTACAACGTTGCCCGCGATGCAGGCGCACACAGCACGCACTCTGGTCTATTTACTTGCGGAAATTCGTTAAGAGTCGGTTAACCATACTGATACCATGCTGGCTTTGCGGCATTCTTTGCGAATAGACTTGGGCATACGGTCGGACCGATTAGCCGCCGATGACGATTCCTGGCATACCCGCCGCTACCCGCAGGCACGCGGAAGCGGCGGACCCGTGGCATTGCCGCACAACCTCTAGTTTCATAATGAGCGGTACCGACTATCGGCACATCTTGAAAATCGCATTCGTGCCGCAAAGTTGCTTCCGATGCACTGATTGTAAGGACCCACCCGGCCAGCCCAATACGCGTGGGGTCCGCAATTGCTTGCAGGCTTCTGCTGCGAGGTGATCGACAAGGACCATCTGAGCCAGACGCGGCGCAAAGCGAAGAACGACGTGGCCACCTGAAACAAGTGACGGATCATCGCTTTTCATGCTCGGTGGCCATCTTGGTTATTGCTTCAATTATCGCATTGTTCAGTTCCTTGAGGGCAGCTTTTGTTAGCCTCACAGCCTGAAACGATACCCTCTTGTTCTGGGAGATCGCGCGACCGAATTCCAGCCACATTCCGGATGGCACCAGTGCGCGCGTCGATCGTTCTTTGCTTAACGAAGGCGCCCCTATAACCTTAGCCGACCGTATTCCTCTATTGATATGACTCCGGGGGATGACCAGAGTGGGGTGAGAGAGGCGCGAGGCACCGTCCTGAACAATATTCCGCAAGATCTGCTAGCAGAACAACTGTCGAAATCCATGAAACACTCTTCCGTTGGCCGAAGAGCGATGGCGCTATGTCCCTAATCTCTCATCCAGCCGCTATTAAATTTCGAAGGTTTACGCGGCGCCTTGGTCTCAACCGCTTTCTTGGAAAGCTGCTTGGGACAGCCGGATATGAAACACGGCTTCAACATGCAATGCAGCAAGCAATTAAGGAAGGCGATTGCGTTTGGGACGTTGGAGCCAATATCGGCTGGTATACGCTTCAATTTGCCAAATGGGTGGGGGCGAGCGGACAGGTTATTGCATTTGAGCCGGATCCTCAAAACGTGGGACTCTTAAACAAGGCGGTTGGAGTTCTACCCAACATCTCTGTGGCGACGATCGGGCTTTCAAACGAAGGCGGCCATGCTGCATTCCGGCGGGGCAAAGATCAATTTGGCACCACTTCCATGATAGTACAAGAATTCATGGGTGATGACTCTCAAACAATTGCCGTTGTAAGCGGCGACGAGATAATTGCAAAGAATGATGCGCGTGCTCCAAATTTGATTAAGATCGACGTCGAAGGTCATGAACTGGAAGTCTTAGAGGGCATGACAGCGACATTGAAGCGACCTGAACTGCGAGAACTTTTTGTTGAAGTTCACTTTGCAGTCCTTGAGGAACAGGGGCGACGCCACGTACCTTCGGCCATCGAGGGTTTATTGATGTCCAATGGATTCAAATTGACATGGGTTGATCCCTCCCATCTGCATGCAACTCGTTGAAGGTATCGCAGCCCTATCGGAGGTGATGACGCACGATGTGTGTGTCGTAGGCAGCGGCCCAGTTGGACTTTGCCTAGCGCTCGATCTGTGCGCCCGCGGGCTTACAGTCTTGTTGTTTGAATCAGGACTGCGGAAGCCAGATAAGGCGCGTGAAGCCTTGTCTTCGGCACACATTGTTTCGGATCGAGTCCATGCGCAGATGCCGCTGGCGGTCTGCCGTGCCTTGGGTGGCACCTCTTGGCTTTGGGGGGGGCGCTGTCTTCCACTGGATGCGATCGATTTTCAAAAGCGGGATTATAGCTCTGACAGCATGTGGCCGATTTCTGAATCCGACCTAACTCCATATTACGCCCAGACGGCGCAAATGCTGGGCTGCGGACCACCAGATTTCTCGGAAGAAAATAAGGATATGGGATTGCATGAAAATACTCAGATCCGGATGGACCGGCTTGAGCGCTGGACCAACGAGCCTAATACGGCCAAACGCCTATTGACCGGAACGCTGCCTAAATCTTTGACAATCGTGCTCGACGCCACCGTGGTTGGTCTTGATTTCGATAATGCAAATGAGCGCGTTATTGGGGTGACGGTCGCGTCGCGCGCAATGCTCAAGCAATTTAGAGGTTCTAAGACGTATGTTATTGCTTGCGGAGGTCTTGAGACAACACGCTTGCTTCTTAATGTTCAGACACGTCTTCCTCGACTTTTTGGAGGAGCAGAAGGAACGCTAGGCCGCTATTATATGGGACACTTATCAGGCAGAATTGCGAATATACAGTTTTCCACTCCGGCACTGGCAAAATTGTTTGATTATCGCGGCGATATTGATTCTGTGAAAAGGCGACTATTGACGCTTTCTAGTGCGATTCAGATTAAGGCTGGTATTCCGAATATTTCCTTCTACCCCGAAAATCCCAGAATGGCCGATCCTCAGCATGGCAGTGGGATGCTGTCTGCTGCATTTCTCCTGCTCTCCATTCCCATTTTGGGTCGTCTCTTTGTTGCGGAGGCGATCCGGCGCTCGCAAGTTGGTAAAGAAGCTCGATATCCTGCGCATATTCGCAACATTATTCTCGATCTTCCGGCGACCGCATCGGCATTCTTTGGCGTCGCTTGTCAGCGTATTTTGAGAAAGAGACGCAAGCCATTCTTTTTTCTGCCGACGCGCGATGGAAGATATCCGCTCCATTTCCATGCTGAACATCTCTCGAACCGCGATAGTTGCGTCAGTCTTATCAACGAAATGGATGCATTAGGGATGCGGCGGATCTCGGTCGATCTGCGATTTTCTAGGCGCGATGCTGAAGGAATTAGCCGCGCGCATGAAATCCTCGACGAGGGACTTCGCGCGATTCACGTGGGGAAGCTTGAATTTGATCATACTATTGCAGAACGCCCGATGGCTATTCTCGAACAGGCGACCGACGGATTTCATCAAATTGGCCTCACGCGCATGGGGTACAAATCCCAAGACGGCGTCGTCGATGCGAACTGCAGAGTCTTTGGGGTCAAAAATCTCTTTCTTGCTGGCTCTTCGGTATTTAGGACGTCTGGCCAAGCGAATCCGACTTTTTCCGCAACTGCAATGGCGTTGCGCCTTTCAGCTCACCTTTTTGGGCTGATCAAAAAATCAACACCAGTAATAGCTTCGTGACACACGCGCAATATCCTCGGCCTTCGCGGATCGGATTTGGATGCGCATCACTTGGGTCGCGCGTGAGTGCAAAGGCAGGGCTGGCAGCTCTAAACCAAGCATTTGATCACGGGATCAATTGGTTCGATTTGGCGCCTTCATACGGAGACGGACTTGCAGAAGAGATATTCAATCATTTTTCGCGAGGTCGTCGCTCAGAAATTTATATTGTTACAAAAGTTGGCATTTCACCTCCGCGCGTCAATTTCTTTGCATCGGCGCTTAGACCGCTCGCAAGGGAAATTCTCAGCTACGCACCTTCATTACGCGATACCGTATCGAAAGGTCGGCCACGCGCAACCAGGCTTGTCCTTACGCTGGAATCCATATCCGAAAGTATCGAACGGAGCCTGAAACGCCTTGGTACGGATTACATTGATGTGCTGGCACTCCACGATCCAGAACCGTGTGAACTCGAGAGTGGCGACTTACACAGTGCGCTTGGAAGTATTGTAGCAAGCGGCCGCGTAAGGGCTGTTGGGATCGCCGGATCGCTGGATGCGACCATCAGCGCACTGCGTCTTGGCCTCCCGATCAGCCACGTCCAAGTCGCGAATAATCCACTCCAACCGCAAATTGACCAACTGGCGCTGGCTATCGAGGCTACGGGGAGAAAATGCTACATTGTCACGCATTCTAGTTTTGGCCAGAAAGACAGCATTCGGCATATCGCGCGTTTGGTTGAATCGCATCCCGATCTCAAGACGTTGCTGCTCAGACAATACAATCTGCCGCTCCCGCACTCGATCCAAGCCGCGCTTGTCGATTATTCGCTTCTGACAAATCATTCGGGGACGGTACTGTTTTCAATGTTCTCGCGAAAACATCTCGAATTTAACCTTGGACGTTTGAATTCTAGACCAATCTTCGATATCGGGCCGCTTTTGGAGATTTTGCGCGAGAGAAGCGCAACTTCGCGGGATTCGGATGAGCAATAGGTTCTATAATATTTCTTTGCTGCTCAGGTTGGTCGCAAAAGCGAGTTATGCTCTCCAATGCAAATTGACCAAGCTTCAGAGGTGTTCGAAGGCTGAAGAATCCTTGGATATTGAATATGGTCTGTTGGCCTGAGGCACGCCACTTTCGAACCTTTTGGACCGATCATCTGTGCGAAATTTGCTGAGAATCAGCTAATGAGTAGCATTCAAGCCGATGCATCGGCCGGCCCAGCTGTTCCGCTAGCCGTTGTTATGCTTGCGCTCAACGAGGCGCACAATATGGAAGCCGTGCTCAAGAATGTCTCCGGCTGGGCCCAAGAAATTTTCCTAGTCGACAGCTATTCAACGGATGCGACCATCGATATTGCATTGAAATACGGGGTACACGTCGTACAGCGTGCATTCAGGGGTTTCGGCAACCAGTGGAATTTTGCACTGAGTGGGCTGTCGATCAGCGCCCCGTGGACAATGAAACTTGATCCCGACGAGCGCCTAACCCCCGAACTGAAATTGGCTATTCAGGCTGCGATCGAAAGCAATGACGCTGACGCGCTAATCGTAAAGCGCCGCCTGTGGTTTATGGGGCGTCCTTTGCCAATTCGGCAGCCATTAGTCAGAATTTGGCGCACCGGCACTTGCAGGTTCTCCGATGTCCGGGTGAACGAGCATCCGTTGGTGGAGGGGCGGGTTACGCTGGTCTCCGGCGATCTGGAGCATCGCGATAGTCCCAACCTGCACATTTGGTGGAACAAACAGAATCAATACACTACGGTCGAGGCAGTGGAGTTTTTGCGAAAGTCAAAGCTTGCAGCCGAACCACGGCTTTTTGGAAATGCACTGCAACGGCGCATGTGGCTGAAGGCAAATTTTCGCAAGATGCCATTCAGATATGTACTGCTATTTTTTCATGCGTTTTTTGTGCTTGGCGCCTGGCGCGCCGGACGCGTGGGCTTCACATGGGCGCATCTCAGGGTGGAGGTTCATCGGATGATTGAATTCAAGCTGAATGAAATGCGGAATTTGGGCCGCGAGTATGAGATTCCCAAAGCCGCGTTAGGAAAACCTGATCCACGGGTTAGGCAATGTGAATAATGAGGTCGTCTCAATTTAATTTGACGATATTGAAATGTTTATTTTTGCGCGACAGGACCTGAGATAGTGTGCGGTATTGTCGGCATAGCTTCTCGTACAGCGATAAATCCGCGCTCGCTTGAAGCCGCAATTTTAAGTCTTGGCCACCGTGGCCCTGACGGTTGTGGTGTCTACGTGAGCCCGTCTGGCTTGATCGGCTTTGGCCACACTCGCCTTGCCATCATTGATCTTTCCTCAGCCGCGCAGCAGCCAATGAGGAGCCAAGATGGTCACGCCATCGTTACGTTTAACGGTGAAATTTATAACTACCTTGCGCTGCGCAAGGAATTCTCGGATCAAGGCTACAATTTTAAGAGCAACTCGGATACCGAAGTGCTGCTAGCAGGCTATTTGATTTGCGGAACTGAAATCCTTCAAAAGCTGAATGGCATTTTTGCCTTCGCAATTCATGACACGCGCCGCGGTGAGATTTTTCTCGCACGGGATCAGATGGGCGTAAAGCCAATCTACTATACCAGCACGGAGGCAAGCTTCGCCTTCGCCAGTGAAATTAAGGCGCTACTTCACTTGGTTCCGCTGGATCGCACTCTCGATTTATCGGCCATTCGCCGCTATCTCACATTTCTTTGGTGTCCTGGCGGTCAAACTCCTTTTGAGCATGTCAAGAAACTGGCGCCCGGCTCTGCCATGATCATTCGTGACGGCATGCCCGCACGAACCTGGACCTATTGGGAGCCTCCACCGTATCAGCCGCGGCGAAATTGGAATGGGCGCGACTGTGCAGACGAGTTGCAAGCGCTCCTTGAAACGTGCGTGCACAGGCAGATGGTATCCGACGCACCCGTCGGTGCTCTCCTCTCGGGCGGAATCGATTCGAGCGCGATTGTTGCAGCTGCTCGGCGGTGGCAGCCAGACATAGACTGCTTTACGATTGAACTTGATGGTGGCGCGGATGAAGGCAACTCAGACGACCTCCCTTATGCCCGAGAGGTGGCTGCCCATCTAAAAGTACCATTGTCTGAAGTGCGGGTTTCCGCACGTACCATGTGCGACAGGGCTGTCGAGATGGTGGGGATTCTCGATGAACCTATCGCCGATCCCGCTTGCCTTAACGTGCTGTTTATCAGCGAACTGGCGCGTAGCCGGGGAATAAAGGTTTTGCTATCGGGCGCCGGTGGTGACGATCTTTTCACTGGGTACCGACGACACACCTTGCTTTCATTCGATCCAGTTTGGGGGAAGATACCTATTTCGATGCGGCGGCATTTCGCCGAATTGGCTTCCGGCTTCGACAGACGCCGCGGTTGGGCCAGAAAGCTATCTAGAATACTTGAGGTGTCAGCCGAAGAGGACGACCGGCGTGTCGTATCGAGCTTCATGTGGGGACCAGCATTGGGTGTCAGTCACCTCCTTTCGATTGAGGTGAGGGAAAAGCTCATGAATGAGGATGTTGCTGGACCGCTCATGGAGCAGATCGAAGAGCATCCAGATCTGCCGCCCATCGAGAAGTGTCTTATGCTGGACAAAAGATTTTTTCTCGCTGACCACAATTTGATCTACACCGACAAAATGGCGATGGCGGCCGGTGTAGAGGTACGTGTTCCGTTTCTGGATCTTGAAATGCTTCGGTTTGCCGCAGAAATACCTGTGAAAATTAAACACAAGTTTATGTGCGCAAAATGGATATTAAAGGAGTCCCAGCGGGACGTACTGCCATCGAATGTCATTGACCGGCCCAAGACAGGTTTTGGGGCGCCGCTGCGACGTTGGATCAAAGGGGGCATGCAGGATTTATTGCAGGATCTTTTGTCTCGATCGAGCATTATCCGGCGGGGCCTTTTCGACCCTGAAGCAGTACAAAAACTGCTTAATGATGATAAATTAGGGCGCGTCGATGCGTCCTATACTCTTTTCTCGCTGATGTGCATCGAGCTATGGTGTCGGCGATTCGTTGACGCACCAAACCCGTCGCTAGCCAGCCGCGCATAGGTTCGGGCGCGATAACATGGTCGATAATTCGGAACTGAAGAATCGAGTCCACAGCTTCTGGAATGAAAAGAGCTGTGGTGAGCTATATGCAGTTACCGAAGACCCTTTTTTTGATCTCACAAAGCAGGCTAACGAACGCTATAGGCTTGAACCATATATTCTTGATTTCGCAAAATTTCATGATGGCGCGAAAAAAGATATTCTCGAAATCGGCGTCGGCATGGGTGCCGATCATGTGCTCTGGGCGCGTTCTGGTCCGCAAACGTTATGCGGCATTGATCTTACGACGCGTGCTCTTAAGTTTACCTCAGAAAGGCTTGTCTCCGAAGGACTTCGTTCCAACCTGAGCCAAGGCGATGCCGAGAAGCTGCCTTTCGACAACGAGAGTTTCGATATCGTCTATTCATGGGGTGTACTTCATCACTCACCTGATACACCTCAATGTCTTGCGGAAGTCGCCCGCGTTCTTCGCCGCGGCGGAACCGCGCGCGTCATGATCTATCATAAATGGTCTCTTGTCGGCCTTATGCTCTGGCTTCGATATGGGCTTTTGTTGGGGGATCCAAGGCGCAGCCTGGAGGACATTTATTTTAGTCACCTTGAGAGCCCAGGCACCAAAGCCTACTCTTTAATAGATGCCCAACGAATGTTTGAGGTAGCGGGTTTCAGTCAGGCGGACGTTCGCGTTCAACTGAGTCATGGCGATCTACTTTTGGGAAATGTCGGGACGCGGCACGGGGGGGCTCTTCTCAATATTGCGATCGCTCTCTGGCCGCGGTGGCTCTTGAGGCGATTGGCTACGCGTATGGGTCTCTATTTGCTCATTGAGGCTATTAAATAAGTTGGGGTGTAGCGATGCGCTGCTATGGCGGACAGCTTAGACTCTATTAGCATTCGGTCATGAAGCAGATTCTTCAAGATATAAAGCGGGGCGGGACTTTCGTGGAAGACGTACCGGCGCCGACGGTGCGTCCAAAGCATCTGCGTATCGCGTCGTCCGTAACCCTTGTTTCCGCGGGTACCGAGCGGATGCTTGTCGATTTTGCACGCGGGTCATTGCTTGCAAAAGCTCGTCAGCAGCCGGAAAGAGTGACGCAAGCACTTCAGAAAGTCAGCGTCGATGGCCTTCACTCCACGGTTGAGGCGATACGCTCCAAGCTCGACCAGCCGATGGCGCTTGGCTATTGCAATATTGGACGCGTGATTGAGGCAGGAGAAGGCACTCAATACTTCAATCTTGGTGATCGCGTCGTATCGAATGGCAAGCATGCCGAGATCGTCGTTGTCCCTCATCGACTTTGCGCCAAATGTCCTGATTCCGTTAATGACGAGACTGCTGCTTTTACGGTAGTGGGCGCGATTGCGCTTCAGGGTCTTCGCCTTGCGGCGCCGTCGCTTGGGGAAGCATTCGTTGTGACCGGGCTTGGGCTTGTCGGGCTTATGGCGGTCCAGATACTTCGAGCGAATGGTTGTCGCGTGCTCGGGATTGACAACGATCCGGCGCGGCTCGAGCTTGCGCGCAAATTTGGTGCCGAAATCGTTGATCTTTCAGTTGGCGAGGATCCACTCGTCCACGCCTTGGCTTTTTCGCGTGGGCGCGGGGTGGATGGCGTTCTCATCGCCGCAAGCACCAAAAGCAGCGAGCCAATCTCCCAAGCCGCGCAGATGTGCCGCAAGCGCGGGCGCGTTGTGCTTATCGGAGTAACTGGCCTCGAGCTCAACCGTTCGGATTTCTACGAGAATGAAATTACATTTCAGGTATCATGTTCCTATGGACCCGGACGTCACGATCCGGAATATGAGGAGAAGGGACACGATTATCCTTTAGGATTTGTCCGCTGGACCGAGCAGCGTAATTTTGAAGCCGTCCTCGATATGATGGCCGCCGGGAGCATTGACGTCCGTCCGCTAATCACGCATCGATTCTCCATCGAACAAGCGCCAAAAGCCTATGATCTGCTGACTTCTTCGGAGAAATCGCTAGGAATTCTCATAACGTATCCCGACGCGGCATCATCGGCCGCGGCGAGTTGCATCAATCTAAACGCAGCGCCGGATCGGATATCAAAATCCGCGGTCATGGGCTTCATTGGCGCGGGCAATTATGGCGGGCGCGTTCTGCTCAAGGCATTTAAAGGCGCAGGCGCCAGTCTTCATACGATTGTTTCCGGAAGTGGCGTTTCCGCTATCCATTATGGCCGAAAGTACGGTTTTCTCAATGCGGGCAGCAACGCCGAATCCATTTTCGCCGCGGCCGACATCGACACGGTTTGCGTTGCCACTCGACATAATAGTCATGCTCGTTTTGTGCGCGCCGCACTCCAAGCAGGCAAGAATGTTTTCGTCGAAAAGCCTCTCTGTCTCTCGATCGAGGAACTCAAAGGTATAGAGAGCGATCTCAGAAACGGAGGCGGCACCAAACTTCTTATGGTCGGCTTTAATCGTCGATTTGCTCCAATGGTAATGAAGGCGAAGGCGCTCATCGAAACCGTGGGGGAACCGAAGAGTTTTGTTATGACCGTTAATGCCGGCTCAATCGAAAACGATCACTGGACGCAGGATCCGGAGGTGGGCGGTGGCCGAATTATTGGCGAAGGCTGCCACTTTATCGATCTTCTGCGTCATCTTGCCGGCGCTCCGATCGAAGTGTTTGAAGTCGCTTATCTGAAGACGCCAAGTGGGCCGATCCAGCCTGACACAGCCGTTATCACTCTGCGGTTTTCGGATGGATCCCTGGGCGTGATCAATTATCTCTCTCATGGCCACAAGGCGGTCCCCAAGGAGCGGCTTGAGATTTACTGCGCTGGCCGGGTTCTCTCACTTGATAATTATAAGAGACTCGTCGGCCATGGATGGCGCGGTTTCTCAAGCATGAGATCCTGGCGCCAGGATAAGGGGCAGGCCGCCTGCGTTGGCGCATTTGTCGAAGCTGTTAAAAGTGGTGGCCCACCGCCCATCTCGCTTGCCGAAATTATTGAAGTCAGCCGTGTTTCGATTGAGGTGGCCAGCCGCAAATGATGGCTTCGATCGCACGCCTTTATCATACGACCGTCCACCTCAAGCCGGTGCAAATCTATGGGCGCCTGCTATTTCGTGTTCGACGGCCGAGCCCGAAGCTAGGCCGCGCCCCTCCACGGCGCGCAGTGAGCGGGCCATGGGTGCTACCGATCGCTAAACCGCAAAGTATGTTTGGCCCGCAACAGTTTGTTTTTCTCAATCATGAGGCAACCGTTCGATCGGCAGCCGATTGGAACAGTCCGACCCAGAAAAAATTGTGGCTCTATAATCTTCACTACTTCGATGATCTGACCGCAGAAAGCTCTGCGCACAGAAGTATTTGGCATCGCGAATTGATCGAGCGGTGGATAGCCGAAAATCCGGTTACACAAGGTAACGGATGGGAGCCTTACCCAGTTTCGTTGCGCGTCGTGAATTGGATCAAATGGGCTCTGGCTGGATCAGAACTAAGAGAAGCATGGATCACAAGCCTAGCCATTCAGACGCGATGGCTCGAAGGACGACTCGAATGGCACATACTCGGCAACCATCTTTTCGCCAATGCCAAGGCTCTTATATTTGCCGGTTTGTTCTTTGAAGGACCGGAGGCCATGCGCTGGCTCGACAAAGGACTATCGATTCTAGCGACAGAACTTGGTGAGCAGATTCTAGCCGACGGCGGACATTTTGAACTGAGTCCTATGTATCATGCGATTATTTTGGAAGACGTGCTCGATCTGATAAATGTGAGCCGTGCGTTCCCGGGACACGTGTCGTCGGATCACGTCAATCATTGGTGTAACGCCGCTGACAGAATGCGCCGTTGGAATGCCTGTATGACCCATCCCGATGGCGAGATCGCCTTCTTTAACGATGCCGCCTTCGGCATCGCCCCCGAGCGGTCTGCGATTGAAGACTATGGGAGAAGATTAGGCCTCGCGCCGACCAAGGAGATGAATGAAACTGTTACGCAGCTTGACGCTTCGGGTTATATCCGGGTTGCAAAAAATGACGCAACCGTATTCCTCGATGTCGCGGCGATTGGCCCTGACTATTTGCCTGGTCACTCCCATGCCGATACGCTTTCCTTCGAGTTCTCATTGGGTATCAATCGCATCGTGGTGAATGGCGGCACATCTTGTTACGGAGATGGGCCTCAGCGCCAAATTGAACGCGCGACGGCAGCGCATAGTACTGTCGAGATCGACGGCAAAAATTCGAGCGATGTCTGGGCGGGCTTCAGGGTGGGACGCAGGGCGCGCGTGCTTGCGCGCACTGTGCGCGACAATCCGACAACCAGCGTCGCATGTTGTCATAACGGATATACGATACTTCCCGGGCGGCCGTTGCATTGTCGCGAATGGTCATTTCCCGATGGATGCCTCAAAGTCATCGATACCGTTATCGGCGGCGCTGGGCGGGCAGTGGCTCGCTTTCATCTTGCGCCGGAGGTAGAGGTATCGATAGGGCAGACTCCGTCCCGCGATGGGGCATTTGGCAATCTGCGCGTTGGGAAGCGGACGATCAATTGGCAGACCTCATCGCCAGCCATGATTGAGTCGTCCGTTTGGCATCCGGAGTTCGGGGTAGGGGTGCCGACCCGCTGCATCACCGTCCCGTTCACACGCGATCGAGTCGCGACCGAATTTGCGTGGTGAAATGAATATTCTTTTCTTGACAGATAATTTTCCACCCGAGGTCAATGCGCCAGCGTCCAGGACCATGGAGCACTGCCGAGAATGGGCGCGCCAAGGTCATCACGTCACGGTGATAACATGCGTTCCAAACTTTCCTGCTGGAAAAATATTTGCGGGCTACCACAATCGGCTATGGCAGCGGGAAACCATGGAGGGAGTGGAAGTAGTCCGGGTCTGGACCTACATCACGGCGAACGAGGGCTTTTTCCTGCGGACACTGGACTATTTCAGTTTCATGGTTGCAGCAATATTTGCGGCCCCTTTCGTGCGCGGCGTGGACGTGGTCGTCGCGACGTCACCGCAGTTTTTTACGGCCTGTGCCGGTTATCTCGTTGGCGCCATAAAGCGGCGGCCATTCGTATTCGAATTGCGTGATCTCTGGCCCGAGTCGATCCGCGCGGTTGGTGTACTCGATGATGGGTTAATCCTGCACGTACTCGAGCGCATAGAGATGTTTCTCTATCATCGTGCCGCCGCGATCGTTTCTGTCACCCACTCATTTTACGCTGCCTTGATCGCGCGCGGTATCGACGGAGGGAAGATCTTTGTCGTCACGAACGGTGCAGACCTTGATCGCTTCAATCCTGGTCCCAAGGATCGAGCGCTTGCTGCGCAGCTAGGAATAGAAAACAAGATCGTGGCCGGATACGTAGGAACCCACGGTCTCGCCCATGCACTGCACACGATTTTGGAGGCAGCCGATAGAGTCGCAAGGGTTTCGGATGGAAAAGATATTCTCTTTCTCTTCCTCGGCGACGGCGCGATGAAGCTGGAGCTGAAAGCGAAGGCCGCTGCCATGGGTTTAAAGAATGTGATGTTTCTTGATACGGTTTCCAAAGCTGATGTGCCGCGCTATTGGTCGCTTATCGACATCGCAATTATTCATCTGAAGCGCGATCCCCTTTTTACCAATGTTATTCCGTCGAAATTATTTGAGTGCATGGCGATGGGTTTGCCAATTCTTCACGGGGTCGCCGGCGAATCGGCCGTAATCGTTGAGAAGGAACAGGCAGGACTGCTGTTCGAGCCTGAAAATGCTGTCGAGCTTGCGGAGAAAGTCTTATTACTTGCTCAAGACGAACCGTTACGCAGGTCTCTGGGCCATAGCGGCCGAGCCGCGGCCCCACGATACGACCGAAAAATGCGGGCGGGCGAAATGGCGTCGGTCCTGACGAAGGTGGCCGGTAGCGAGCGGTTGCTTCTGGAATCCATCCGATGAGGACTCGATGATGAAGCGAATTCTCAGCATCGTAGGCGCACGACCGAATTTCGTTAAAATCGCGCCCATTGTTCGCGCGCTTGAGAATAAAAAGGACCGCTTCATCCAGAAATTGGTCCACACCGGCCAGCATTATGACGACCGTATGAGCACGGTGTTCTTCAACGATCTCAAGCTTCCGATGCCGGATGTCAATCTGGGCGTCGGATCGGGAAGCCATGCCCAGCAGACCGCGGCTGTTATGATACGATTGGAACCACTGCTACAAGAATTCATGCCGGATCTGGTAATCGTGGTTGGTGACGTTAATTCGACACTGGCCAGCACGCTGACGGCAAAGAAGCTCGGACTAAGAGTCGCGCATGTAGAGGCCGGCCTCCGATCATTCGATATGTCAATGCCGGAGGAGGTTAACCGCCTCTGTACTGACGCGATTGCCGACGATCTGTTCACGACTGATAAGATCGCCGATGAAAATCTCCTTCGGGAAGGCGTCGCCGCCGATCGTATCCATTTCGTTGGCAACGTCATGATTGACTCACTTATCGCGTGTCGTGAATTTGCAACTAGGGAACGCTTCTACGAGAAGCTTGGCCTTCAATCGAAGGCATATGCAACACTGACTCTGCACCGTCCATCGAATGTCGAAAATCCGGATGTGTTCGAGGAAATTCTAGAGGCATTGTCCGAAAGTATGGGAGATATACCGATTGTCTTCCCCGTCCATCCTCGCGCTCGACAACGCATTAAGGATTTTGGATTTGATCGGTTCTTTACCGATCAACTAGATGGGAAAGGCATCTGGATGACAGAGCCGCTGGGCTACATCGACTTTCTAAGTCTCAATATGTACGCGCGGCTGGCTTTGACGGACAGCGGAGGCGTGCAAGAGGAGACAACAATCTTGGGAGTTCCGTGCGTCACGCTTCGCAAGAACACTGAGCGGCCTATCACGGTAAGCGAAGGGACGAATCGTCTGGGCGGTGTCACCAAGAAGTCAATCACGGCAGCGGTCCGAGCGGCGCTGACCGATGCGCCAATAGGCGAGCGGCGTCCCGAGCGGTGGGACGGAAAAGCAGCGGAACGGATCGTCGATATTATTGCGGCGCAGGCGGGTAGCTGACGGGCTTTCTAATGCGGGAGCGCTATGCGACGAACATAAAACGGCGAATGAACAAAGCTAGCGAATCGGAAGTGTCGCCATCTGTTTGATGCATTACAATTCGAAATTCATCGTTGGCTATATTGCGCTGCGTCTCCGAACTCGGCCCGGCGGAAATCATCTGGCAATTTTAGCGCCATCATTGTCGCACTAACAGTATCTTAAAATCCTATAATGATCTCGCCGACCACTGCTGTCAGGGTTTGAAAGAGCTACTCGATCATGCGCAGACGCACCGCGTCCCTCTGATTTTGCCAATGAGTGTACGGGCGCAAATTAATTGGATGTAGCAAGTTTCAACCGCGTCAAGTACGATGGAATATATAAAGCAATTATTGAAGATGCGCAGTTTATGAAACTGTTTCGACGAACCTGGCACACCGCCCTAGCGGTCGTCTTCTTATCTTCACTTTTGGCATTTGCCTGGGTGGAGCATGCAATCTTACTACGTGGTGCGGCTGCTTGGTGGGTGGTTTCTGATGATCTGAGCGAGCCCGCCGATGCCATTGTTGTACTTGGCGGCGAAATTGAAACGCGTCCTCGTGCGGCGGCCGAACTCTATAAGCGTGGTCTCGGAAGGCGAATCGTGGTCGTAAACCCACAAAACGGCGAACCACAAATAGGGCCGACTCTCCACGATCGCACCTTCGCAGAGGTGCAGAAACTGGGTGCCGATACGGCGGCCATCGTGACTCTCAGGACTGGGGTTTCAAATACATACGAAGAGGCACGTTCTGTCTTGGATTGGGCGAAAACCAGCGGGGCAAAAACTGTCATTGTGCCAACCGATTTGTTTCATACCCGGCGCGTAAACTGGATCTTTACGAAAGAGTTGCGCTCAGCGGGAGTCGTCGTAAAAGTGCGAGCAATTCATCAGCCAAATTATTCCGCAGATAATTGGTGGCAACATAAGGAAGGGCGGCGTGCATTTCTGACCGAGATTCTCAAGTACCTATTCTATCGAGTTAGGTATTAAATACTTCGACTCGTAGTTAGTGTCGACATTGTCTCGCCATCTTGGCGGTCTCGAAAGATTTCCCAATTTCATTTTTCCACAGATTTTATACAGCATGACAGTGGAGGCGATGGTAGCGACCCAACCGTTCGACTCCCGCAAGGCGCCAGGAGTCCCGGCTCGCTTCGTCTGATCATCTGGTCCGGCTTGATAAGTGAACATAGCCCGATTTAGGCCGCCGCGAACTAAAATCACTTGTTAAAGCAGGCATGGTCCGGCGCCTGACTTTGCAGCCGCGAACGATGCCTTCATGTTGCTAGAAATTGTATCGCAGAAAATTACCACCACTCATAGGTGGCGCCTTAACTCGTTTCTACTATCGTTTCAGTAACTTAGAGCAGCTGTCACTTTGATTCGGTAGAGATAAAGCTCTTATATGTTCTAGTAATGGACGCAGCGCAGTCAGCGCAGTCGGGCTTCTTCAACAACGCTAAAATCCAATCCTTGAATTTGTGGGTCTTTTTGAGATTCCCGAATCGGCGCGGCTTTTGTCATACTTCGGAAACGATGGAGGCTCGCCATGACAGTATTGCACCGGGGGGATTTCGACAGGTCGCGTCTGCGGCTGTTAGCGAAGACGAAGGATGGTCTGCAGGCTCGGCGGCAGTTGGCGCTTGCCACGATCCACGACGGCGCGACACAGGCATCTATACTTTCCTGCTTATCGGGTCTTGGAACGCCTATCGTTCTTGAAATTGACCGCTGGAAGGGGGCGGATGATTCCATAGCGTTTCACTTCGACCGCTCAGTGAGGCCGATCTTAGCGACACACCAAGGTCGACGATGCCATTTCGATGAGGATACTAATTTATACTCTCCTTGGCGCGATCTTGCTCGAGCAAAAATAATGAAAATTAATATGTCGTCTCAGGCACCCGTTACATGACTGTCGAAACAATCGCTCGTTTATGTAGTGATCTAATCGTTAACCTGACGGCACTTGCAGAATGACCCCTCCGGCCCCCTGCCAGTGATCACAATGACACCTCACCTTCTACACTCCGCCCCGAGGATCCATGATCATCGTGAATATACTTAGGAGTAACAAGAGTCGTCAGAACATTTTTTTACGCGTGAGGCCAGTCTCCGGCGGAGAGGCGTGCTTGTGTTTAAGAGCCTGACCAAGATCAAAGGACAAGGCCGAAGTGCGAGACTTCCTTATACGTCTTGCATCGCTGGTGTCCTGACTGCGCTGGCATTATTCACGACCGCTTGTACAACTGATAGCGGTCCGTCCCCTGCCCAAGATTTAAGTACAAATGCAATACCGAGTCAGCTCAGCGAAATTAAGATCGAGGCTGGTGACAAGCTTCGCGTGACGGTATTCGGCGAAGACAAACTTTCAGGTGACTATCAGGTCGATGCAGCCGGATACGTGTCGCTGCCGCTTGCTGGCAGCGTCCAAGTTTCTGGGATGACGGCCCCCCAGTTACAGCAGGCCCTCGAAACTAAATTTAAAGTGTCCTATCTTCGTAATCCGCAGATAACAGTTGAGGTGCTGGCCTTTCGGCCCTTTTACGTACTCGGGGAAGTCCAAAAACCCGGCGAGTACCCATATCGAATCGGGCTCAATGTATTGAGCGCAATCGCAATTGCTGGTGGCGGAACTTTCCGCGCCGATACATCGAAGGTCTTAATACAGCGATCAGGTTCCAACGACATTCGTGAATATCCACAATCACCGACCATTAAAATCATGCCCGGTGACTTGATAAAAGTGCCCGAGCGTTATTTCTAAAAGATTGAATCGTCACAATCTGCCTAGGGTCTATACAAAATAAAATGACTGATTTATCTGGATACAGACGCTAACAGGTTAACTTCTTCTAATCGTTCGTTTGAGGTCGAGTGCCTTCAGACAACTCACCACTAAAGTGTCGCTATCGCTCGCGGGCTAAGAGGCGCGAAGACAAATTCGAAACTGATTTGCGAACAAGAATTAATCATCCTGATCCTTCAGTACATTCACGAGGTCTTGCATATTTTCATCCACTTGGGCGCGGGTCGACCAATGAGTGCCGTCCGCCGGTCTGCGGTGGGAGATAAATCACAAATGGCAAGCGATATTCTGCGAACAGCGCGGATATCCCACTGCGATCTGCCGGGCGCTCAGCGAAGCGAAAAATATCGGTGCCGGCGCGGATGATCAGCTTTACCCGATCCGTTCGTTTGGCTCGAGATTACGCCATGTGCCGCGTCCATACTGCGTCCGACATCAAATGCACGCCACAGGCTCTCAGATTACATGCTGATCCGAAAGGTGGGACAAAGACTCTGCTTACATTCAATCCAGACGAGGAATCGGTATAAATACCTATAGCTCGAAATATTTTGTGACGCCAATAGTCGGCGGAAAGGAACTCTTTCATGACGATACGTAAGGTCCATATTGCGGTTTTAAATTCCCATCCGATCCAATATTTTGCGCCCCTCTATCGCTATTTGAATGCATCAAACGATGTCGAGGTCACCGCGCTTTATCTATCTGACTACAGCATCCGGGGTGAGAAGGATGCGGGATTCGGACAGGTTGTTAAGTGGGATATTGATCTGCTGCAGGGCTATGATTTTCACTTTGTCCGTCAGGCGGCAAAGATAGGCACGCCACATGGCTTCTTCTCAGTCGTTGCCCCGGATCTTTGGAATACTATACGCAATGGCAAGTTCGACGTGCTTTGGCTGCATGGTCACAATTTAGCGGCAAATCATGTTGCATTCGCGAGTGCTAAGTCGATCGGGATGCCAATTCTGATGCGCTGCGAAACGCACCTCGGTCTGGTGCGTTCAAAAATTAAGACAGCAATCCGAAGGCCTTTGCTCGGCGCGTTCTATAAATCCTTTGATGGCTTTCTCGCAATCGGTTCAGCCAATAAAGCGTTTTACTTATCGATGGGCGTACCCAATGAGAAGATAACGATCGTGCCCTATACGGTCGACAATGAGCGATTCATTAGCATGTCGCAACTCACTGTTGAGGAGAGAAAAGCTCTGCGTCGGGAGATCAACATATCCGAGAGCCGCCCAGCTATCCTTTATGCCTCGAAATTTATGCGTCGCAAGCATCCAGATGATCTGTTGCGGGCAGCCCAGACGCTCGTCGCAGAGGGGCTGGAATTCGATCTCGTCATGGTCGGATCAGGTGAGATGGAGGCGGAGCTTAAGGCCATGGTCAAAAGGTTAGGCCTTTCCAACGCTGTTTTCCCAGGCTTTATCAATCAGCAAAAGCTGCCGCGTATTTTCGGGGCGTGTGACATCTTTGTCTTGCCATCCGAGGACGAACCTTGGGGTCTTGTCGTCAATGAGGCAATGTGCGCGGGATTGCCCATCATCGCCTCTTCGGAGGTAGGCTGTGTTTCCGATCTCCTGTGCGAAGGCGAAAACGGCTACTCCTTCACGACGGGTGATATAGACGGTCTTGCTGCCGCACTGCGGTCTCTCGTCGTAAATCGTCGCCTGCGCGAATCTCAATCCGACAAGAGTCGGGAAATCATTAGTCAGTGGAGCTATCGGCAGTGCCTCGAAGGTTTACGCCAGCAGTTCGATCGCATCGTGCCTGGCCGCGGCAATGCCGGCCGTAAGCGGTGAGCGGAGATCCAAAGTTAAAAGTTGTGAATGCGGCGGTGCTTAACGCAATGGAGCGACCCTCTTGAAGCTGCTCTACCATGCGCAATTGTGGGCGGGGAGCACTGCCTTGCAACGATTCGAAGCATTCCGAGAAACGCCGGGGGTGACTGCGGTGGCACATTGCGTCGGCGCTGGATTGAGCGCGCGCCTCAGTCCTATTGCGCGAATACGCTGGAGATTGCGGTGGCCAATGGACGTAGATGGCGAAAATGAGAATTTAGTGACTGCGGTTGCCACGGAGATGCCCGACATCGTTTTTGTTGACAACAGTCGCGTGATTACACGTGGTGCGCTTCGCAAGATACGTCGGCTGTGCGATCCGCTTCTGGTCTACTACTCGCCTGATGACGTCATCGCCGCCCATAACCTGAGCTGGACGACCCGACTTACATTCTCCGAATGGGACGTATTCTTTACCACAAAGACCTTCAATGTGCCCGAGCTTAGGCAGCGCGGCGTGCGCAATCCGGTTCTGATCGGTAACGCTTTCGATCCTGATATCCATCGCCCGATGACCCGACAAGAAGTCGGCGAGGAGTATGAACATTTCGATTTGGTTTTCATGGGGACGTTCGAGAATGAGCGGCGCAACATTATTAACCGGCTCGCGCAAGCAGGTTTTCGGATTGTGGTCTACAGCGGTAACCTTGGTGCTTGGAAAGCCGGCATAATGCACCCTTCGGTGACGATGCGGGAGGCAAGATATGGGCTTCAATATTGTGCGGGAATGCACAGCGGCAAGATTGCATTGTGTTTTCTTCGTAAAATAAATCGCGATCGAATAACGACACGATCAATTGAATGTACGGCAATGGGGCGGCCGATGGTCGCTGAGAAGACCGACGAACACGACCAGCATTTCAGGGACGGCATTGAATATGCGGGCTTTGTCAGCGAAGCCGATCTTATGGCGAAAGTCCGGCAATTGCTTGCAGATGACGTTTATCGGCGGAATCTCGGGAATGAGGGCCGGGCCCGATGTCTTGCTTCGGGCTATTCTACGCGCGAGCGCGCGCGAGAGATGGTCGGAACAATTCAGCAGTGCCGGTAATCCAGCGAAGAGGTTGCGCCTTTCAAATATATGATCTCCCCATGGCACGATGACTTCGACTGTAAGCGCGAGAGACGCGCCGAGTCTCTGATGGATATGGAAAATTGAAGAGCTGTTTCGTGTCGCGAGCTTGCGTTGATTCGTAGAGCAATTCTGCTATTTTCTGGTGACTGGAAAGAATCGTTGAATGGTTGCATATAATTTTTGAGACTTTGAACGGGTGCCGTAGGTTGCGTAGCTTTCAAGGCAAAGTAGTTCATAGATGCCTACAAACCGTTTGAAACCTTGGCCATCCTGCGCCACGGGCCTGAGAGCACCAAGTTTGTTGAAATGACGCAATGCGCTCCCTGAAAATTGCCATAGCGACCGGTGGACGGTTTCATGTGCTTGATTTGGCGCGCGAGCTTGGTGCGCTCGGTCACGACGTGCGATTCTACTCTTACGTCCCGAGGAAGCGGGCCTTAAAGTTTGGATTACCTGCGCGGGCGCATGTGGCGCTGCTGCCGCTAATGCTTCCGTTTCTTGGCTGGGAGTGGTTGCGCCCCAAGCTTGTTCCGGCCGTAGATGAGAAACTAATGGTGTGGGCGTTGAACCGCGCCGTGATTGCTCGGCTCGCTCCGTGCGAGGTGTTCATTTGCATGTCAGGATTGTTTCTTGAAGCCGCTGTCTACGCAAAAAGAGAGTATGGCGCGCGTGTATTTCTTGAGCGCGGTAGCCAGCACATACTGTCGCAGAAAGAGATTCTCGAGGCTATTCCGGGCGCACAACTTCCGAGTGACTTCATGATCCGGCGTGAACTCGCTGGCTACGAACTGGCCGACCGGATCGTCGTGCCTTCAAACCACGTGGTCGATAGCTTTGCGCGCCAATCTGCGGCCGCCGCCAAACTGTTCAAGAACCCTTATGGTGCCAACCTTGAGCAATTTCCCCAACAATGTGCCGTGCCGTCTGGTCGAAAGACCGTGCTGTTTGTCGGCGGCTGGAGCTACCGGAAAGGTGCCGATGTACTTGTCGACGCCATCAGGCGGCTGGGCGATGTAAGGCTCATCCACGTTGGTGGGCTCGGCGACGTGCCGTTTCCGGAGGACCCCCAATTTGCGCATTATGATCCGGTCCCGCAGTGGCGGCTCAAGGAATTCTATGCGCGAGCTCAAGCGTTCGTGCTTGCCTCACGGGAGGAGGGCTTGGCACTCGTGCAGATTCAAGCGCTGGCAAGCGGGCTGCCGCTCGTCTGTACGGATCGGACTGGAGGCTTGGATCTCGCTCATTCCCCCGCATTGCGTGCCCGCATTTGCGTCGTTACCAATGAGGATGCGAAGTCGCTTGCCGACGGGATCGCCGCGACCCTGGAAAAAGCAACCGTGCCACCCGGTCTGCCGCCACTTTCTGCAAGGGACCGCCAGCTTCTCTCGTGGAGCTGCTATGCCGAAAGATATTCAAAAGAATTGTTGAATTCTCAATGAGACTCAAGTCTCCAATGGGCGCGCGCGGTCGTGTTGTGACACAAAATCTGCAGTGATCAGCGAATTTGGGAGCCACGCCGGCGATGAGCAATCTCCTTGTGCGTCTCTTTGGTTGGCCCGCGACCTTGGTCCACGGCGATTCGATGGTTGTCGATCGGTGGCGCTGGTTGCGACAGAGGCTGCCTGTGACCGTAACACCGGGCGAAAGCTTACTGGACGTCGGTTGTGGCACCGGGGCTTTCACGATGGGCGCCGCCCGGCGTGGCTTTGAAGCTGTCGGGCTGAGCTGGGACAAACGTAATCAGGCGGTCGCAGAGACTCGCGCGAAGATGCTGGGGCTGCTTGGTGTCAGTTTTCCGATATGCGACGTCCGCCGTCTCGATGAAAGGACCGAGTTTTTCAATCGCTTCGACGTTGTGCTGTGCTTTGAGAACATCGAGCATATTCTTAACGATCGCAAGCTAATGCATGATATCTACAACTGTCTGAAACCTGGCGGCCGGCTCTTTCTGTCGGCGCCGAATTATTACTACCATCCAATGTCGGCGGGAGATCGCGGACCATTCCGGCAGGTGGAGGATGGCGGACATGTCCGCCGCGGTTACACGCCGGCAATGCTTCGCGAACTGTGCAACGACTGCGGCTTCGAGATCGAGGAGATTGGATATCTCAGCTATTACTTTAGCCAGATGACGACTGCAATGATAAGAGGCATAAATGGTATAGCGCCCACGGTGATTTCATGGCCGCTAAGTTTGCCTATGCGCGTGCTAACTGTTCTCTTGGACGGATGGCTAGGAAAGTGGATCAGTATTGCGCTGGGCTATCCCGGCTTTTCAATAGCACTCGTCGCTTACAAGAAAAGGTTTGAGGCAAGCAATGCGGGTTTATCTTTGGTCTCAAAACAGAGCCGGTCAAAACGAAATCGGTCTGCAAGATAAATAATGAATGTAACAATCTAAATCCGGATCTAGTGCAAAGAACGTGAGTTCATAAGTCGATAACATGTTTGTCGGCTGCATTGAAATAAATTATGTCTTTGAAGAGTCGCAATGCCTGTTCAGTCCCTGCATGTTGAGTAAGCCGATGCCGATACAGCGCTGTATGCCAAATAGATCGAATCAACATGTTCGTGAAAACGTTTTGGAATTTTGTGAGCCAAATTATCAGCTTTGCTGTGTCCTTTGCGGACCGGTTCGTCCTGGTTGCAATCCTGTTGCGCGCCTGGCCGATAGACCTCTACTCAGATTGGGTAATGATCTCGGCTTGTGCAGGCCTGCTTGGCCTATGTGATCTCGGCTTTGTCATCTTTCTTGGCAATCAGTTACAAAAGGCCTTTAGTCAGGGTGATTCGCCGTCGTTCCAGCGACTGCTCGGCTTTGGCCTGTTCATATACATCATGCTCGGCGCCCTGCTTGTCGGCGTAGTGTTCGCGCTCGCGCTTCTTAATTATTTTTATCCATTTCTTTCGATCCGCAGTCTGGCCCCCGCGAGCGCGATCTGGGTCTTTCTGCTGCTGGGACTGGTGCAGATTGTTCATTCGACCAAGAGTGCGATAACGCAAATCTTCCGCGCTCATGGAGATTATGCGCGGGGCAGCGTTATCGACAGCGTCGCCAGCGTGGTCATCACGGCTTCGGCAATTATCGCAGCGTTACTCGGCGCCCAGCCGATAGTCATGGCTCTGACTTACTTGTGCGCGCATGTCGTCGGCGGATGGGGGCTGCTGTTCACCGGCATTCGTTGGCACTATCCCTACCTTCGGCTTCGGGCGGTCGTACCGAGAGCTTCCGAGTTGCGCGAGGCCGGCGGAGCGATGAAGTGGTACGCATTCATCTATGCGGCGCCGTCCATTTTGCTGCAAGTACCAGTCCTGCTGTTGAGCGTGCTTGGATTGGGCGGTTCAGCGTTGGTTGTCTTTGTCGTGCACCGCAGCTTCGTAAATTTCGCCCGCACCTTGATTGTGATGCTATCGACCGCCGGCGGCATTGAACTGTCCCCGCAGGTGCATATCGGGAACACGAGCGAAGTTGAACGCGGGATAACTATTCTCGGGCGCATCATTGCCGCATGCGGTGGGGCTTTGGCCGTCGGGCTGCTGTATTTCGGGCCGGCAACGATCAGGCTTTGGACCGGAAGGGCTGATCTCTTCGACCCGGCAACCATGTTCTGGCTGTTGGTTCCGATCCTGGCCGTGGCGCCAGCAATTCCGCTCTTGAGTCTCGCGCAATACGCGGGCCTTGCAAGGCCGTTGGCGATCAGCAATCTGGCTCAGATCGGCGTTTCGATACCCGTTTGTCTGTTGTTTGGAAAACTGTACGGAGCGTCGGGGATCGCATTCGGCCTCGCTGTTGCCGAATCGCTCGCGGTCGGCCTACTTTTACCGGCAATGACAATAAAACATCTGCAAATCAATTATTATCGGCACTGGATATCCTGTCTGGCAATATCCGCAGGTGCTCTTGTCTGGGCGGGCGCGGTGGCTTTGGCGATCGGCTCCGTGACCGGCGCGCAAACTCCTCTTATGTTATTTTTTGCGGTGTCGGGCTGGAGTGCGCTCACATTCCTGCCGATCGGATATCTCCTGCTTCCGGCCGGGCAAAGGTCGCGACTCGGGAACGGCCTTTTCGGCATCGTCGCAATCGTTCGTGCGAACCTGATTCGAAGAATCTAACGAGGCATACGCCATGTCGGATGGTATTGGCGTTGCCGCGCATGAACCCGCATTGCTGTTCAACGTCCGCAACACCGAGCTGCATGGCTATATTCAACGATACCCTTTGTTGACCGGGCCGGACGAGACGCTCAACAGAAAGTGCTTTTCGGCGCTGACCAGCAGCATCGAATGCCGCGAATCGCGGCAGCACCACGCTCTGGCGTCGCTAACGCCGGAACAGCTCACTGATGAGCCGGCAATCAGGGCTGCCGCCGCGGGCATTCTCCACGCGATCGATCTGCCGGCCGATGTTGCGGAGGAATCTCTAGCAAGCCGGGCATGGAAGATGTGTCTCGTGCCCGCCGACCGCGAGACGGTTCTTGCGCTCGGTTGTGGCGCGGGCGAGGAGCTTGCGACATTGCGAGCGAGGCTGCCAAAGGCCAGTATTTGTGGTCTCGACTGGACCGACAAGATCACTCCCGGATTACTGGAAGCAGCGCGGGCGGAATTTTATCACGGAAATTTCAATAGCTTTCTTGCTGAGCGACCGGCGGCCTACGACCTCATCTTCAGCAATCACGTGCTTGAGCATTCATTCGATCCGGATGCGCTGTTTGCCGCGATTTACAACGCATTGAAGCCGGGCGGCTACCTGGTCAGCGCCCTGCCGCTGGACGGAGACCCCGATAGCAATCTATTCGCCTTCGTTCATTCTCTTGCTTGTAATCCGGGCCGCATCACACGCAGCGACATGCTGTTGCTTTTACCGGGACACCCATACAAGACGAATGCCTCAGATCTGACCGAGACAGTAATTGCGGCCGGGTTCAAATCGGCTGCGGTTCTGCACCGGCCGTGGCACCCGACCCTGTTCCGCGAGACATTCCGCGGCGGCTTCGCGGCTGCTTGCGCCCGCAGGTTCGCGCTACATCGCGCAACGTTCGGTCTGGCTCAGAGCGCGGTTCGGAAAACGTTCGGTACCCATCCGCCGCCATTCCTCCTGCGGGCGATGGGAGCAGTCGAGAGCCGCGTGCCGTTGGGCTCGATCAGGCTGCATGTGAGGTCTGTTCGCGAGGCCGTCATCACCGCATGGAAATGATGCTGTCGCGGGCGTGACACGAAAAGCGCTGCCAACCAGATCGGCGACAGCGATCGCCGCCCGTTCAGTATCCCAGTAGCCGCGGCAGGCTTTCCTTGCGCACGAAAACCATGTCGAGTTCGAATGGGTAGCGGCTCAAAGTGCGGCCGATGCACTGTTGATAGGGTCCGAGGTGCAGACCGGCGGCGGAGAGCATCGGTACGATTTCCGATAATCCGTGCTCCTGGCCTTCGTACTGGAACAGCGAAACTTCAATATGCATCGCGTCGACTTGACTGAGAACGGCTGCCGCGCCCTTGAGAACGCTCGCCTCGTGCCCCTGTACGTCAATTTTGACGATGACCCTTCCCTTGATTCTATCGCGAAAGTCCTCGAACAATTGGTTTAGCGTAACGGCTTCGACGTGATGGCTTTTCACGGTTGAGCTGTAATCGGTTATTTGTTTATCGTAACGGTGAGCGGTCGCGCCGACGCCGGATGTATCGGCTTCGTTGAGGAAAAGTTCAAGCCTTCCGGGTTGCTCGCTGACGGCTGAATTGAGCGCAACGATGCGAGTGTCGCCGCTGTGTGCCGCCAGCAGCCTTTGATAATTTGATGGAATTGGCTCGACGGCTAGAACAAAAGCATTTGGATAAATATCAAGAAATTTCTTCGACCACGCTCCATCGTTCGCGCCAACATCGATCAGCGTAACCGTCTCGCTCGAATCGAAGAACCGCAGCAGCAGGACGAAATCCTCCTGCCATCGGGGGCGGGTGAACGATTCTTTCAGCATCCTGCTATTGATCTTGTTGCCGCGACGCCTTGCTCTCAGCAACTCGCGAAGAATGTAGACTCGCACGAACACCGCATTAGCGTAATGTTCGAAACCGGCCAATATCCTGTCAGCCAAGCTCATGCCGTCATCTCTGTATGAGAAAGAACAGGGGGCCGCGGCCCCGTCAATCCGATTTGCATGGAAAATCAGCTTCATTGCCGGACGGCTGATTCGCGCCATTACTGTCGCATGACAGGTCAATTGCGCAAGATCGGATTGCAATCAGAATCCCGCTTATGCACCTCATCGTCCCGCATGCATCGATGGCGCGAACCCACTGGAAGACCAAGTCATCTGCCCGACAAGCAGGCTCTGTTGTCTTGACGGATGCAGCGCGCGTGCCTTGGAAATTGCGGCCCACCGGAAATTCAAATAAGCTTGAGTCGCCTCGGTGTCCCGGCGTTCCCGAATTAGTGTTTCCCGTATCATCTTTTGATGGCCGCGAATTAGCAGGTTTCTTGCTGTGAGCGAGAGCAATGACCACGATGCCGGTCTGACGCAATGACCGCCCACTATCTTGTGCAGGCTGAGCCAGTTGCGGGCCGCTTTCGCGGCGGGTTGCTATCGGCCTACCGTATTGCCATCGCCAATGCCGCCTTTTTTTTCCTGTTTTCGCTGGGAAATGTGATTTTCAACTCAGTGCCGATTTCGATACATTGCGCGGCCGCAGACATTTTCATGCTCGGTTCTGTTTTTTCGTTCTATCAGCTCTATGCAAAAGGCGGAGGCTTTTCGGCCATCAGCATTTATGTTCTTAGTAGCGGCATAATTTTCGGATTTGGAACCGCGTATTCGACGATCGCAGAAGGCTATATTTTCGAATTATTATTCAGCGAGCCTGATCAGGTTCGCAATCTCCCCACTATCAACTTGATGAACTCACTTTCGGTATTGATCGTGTTGATCTTTGCTCTGCCGGTTTCCAAAATAACAAATGTTCCCGTGCCCCGCCTCCGGCTAAATCGCTTTTTCAATTCGTTGCAGCCTTTCAATTGGTCATTATTGCTGCTGTCGTCGCTTATTATCGCGACCGTCTATCTCACCTTTCCTGTGCCGGAAAATCTTATTCTGCGCGGTGCGCTTGAAAAACTAGCGGTGTTGCCGTCACTTACCGTTCTTATATGTTTTGCCGGGTGGGACAGACTGCCTATCAACCAAAAGATTGCCGTCGTCCTGATTCTGATTGCGATGATAGCCATGGGGCTTTTGGCGGCTTCAAAAACGGCAGCAATGATTCCGTTCGTGGCGATGGCCGGAGGGGTCTATCTGCATAACTATCGTAAGGCATCCATCATTTTAATCGCCGTTACGGCGGCTTGGTATTTCTTTCTGCTTGCTCCGGTGGTGAATCAGATGCGGAGCCAATCACAATATGATCCGATTACAAACACGCCCGCACAGCGGCTAGGCATTTTTTCTGAGGCGCTGACAAATATCAGCGCAGATTCCAGTTCTGATAACGAAGGTAAGACAGAATCATTATTGTACCGGTTTGTTCACGGTTCCACCCAGTCATTTCTTATTGATGAATGGCGGAATGGGCGACCAGGCGACAGCCTTGCGGACAGTTGGGCGGCTTTGGTTCCGCGTGTCCTGTGGCCTGAAAAGCCAATCATTACCCGGTTTGGCCCGGAGCTTTATCTGAAGATCTACGTCGGTGTTGAAGGAGGAAGTGCCCAGGCCCCAACCTATACCGGTGAAGCATACTGGAATTACGGATGGTTAGGTGTGGTGCTTGTGTCCATCCTGATAGGTCTTGAACTCGGTTGGTTTACGCGAAAATGGCTCGAGTTCATTTACACCCCCGAATCCGGGATCGGTGCGCTGATTTTCTGCGTGCCGGTCGCCGTCTCCGCGTTCAGCGTCGAATCCTGGATAGCAGCTACGTATATCGGGGGCTTTGTAACGCTCGCGATTCTCATCAAATTTACTAATTTTATCGCGCCGAACTTTATACGCGGGGCAATCTAGTGGTTTGCATCGCGCATCACTGTCGAGGCGCACGCTGACAAAAGACCTGAGTGCGGTCTTAATGTCTCGGCTTTAAGAACGTTTATTTCCGCCAAACTCACGAGTCGTCTCGGTCGCGGTGACTGACGGCTGAGTCGGTGAACGAAATCTCATGTTCGCCGCTTGGATGGCTTTGCACGGCGTTGGATCAATGAATCGATACTTCAAGAACGATTACCATATTCGGTTCGACCACTTTGGGTCGATTGTCGTGAAATGCCAAATTCACCATACGCGCGATCACGGTTCGCAGCATCGCTACACCCATCCGTCGCACACTCCGTTTTATGCCCAGTCCAAAGATCGGAAATGCAGGAGCACGCATTTGTACGACACGAAACCCCGTTTTCAGGGCCAATTGAGTTACGCTTCCGCTGCCGATAACGGATCGATGGGTGACATCTCCATACTGAATTGCGCGAGAAAACGGGCTGTCTCCACTTGGAAACCGTGCGAGGAACTTGCCGCCCGGCGCAAGCAAGCTTTTCACGCTTACGAGAAGATCAACGATTTCCGCAAGCGTGAGATGTTCTAGAACGTCGAAAGCTGCGACCAAATCAAACTGTTTTCCTGACGCTATATCGGCAAGTCTTTCACCGGCGTAGTGAGCGTCCCAGCCCTTTGCGCGAGCGCGGACCACGAGTTCCCGATCGATTTCGGTGCCGACGAACATCCAACCTTGCGACATTACCCAACTTGCAAAGGCCCCATTGCCAAAACCGATTTCAAGGACCCTAAGCTTTCCGCCAAAGCGAACTCCTGCCAGCCTAAGCTCGGCCTGGAAAGTGTGTTTCTCAACTTTCGTTGCATCTCCAAATGCACTTTCCGTCCAAGACTTCCATGAACGATAAGCTTCTGGCTCAAAAAGGCCTATCGCCTTTGTTTTGTCTTCATTGTCAGGATGCTGATTTGGGCTTGACATGATCGGCCTTCACAAAACGGTCGTCGCCCGATGTTGGTTGCAAAACCGAATGGTAATCGATGGGACCGGCTTGGTATTTCACCCGTCAATTTGTAATTGCGGGTCGTCAATGGTGGCGGTGCTCTCGATGGGGTTTCCATCTAACGCACCATAATTGCCGCGCGATTGTATTCTTTTGGTGCCTTCGATTAGATCTACCGAATCTAGTTCGTCCGGTAATATGCCGCACCTGCCGCTGAGTCCATTAGAGGCGGTTTTCATCAGGAATTCTCAACAGTAGATCTGCGGGTTTTTGCCTTAGCGGCGAATCATGTTGGTTAACAATTAATTGAACTTCGTACAGCGACGTTAATCGTCACTTAATAACATGGGACGCTTGGGAAAATGAGTGGGGTGATTATCTCTAGGTTAAGTTTAAGAGCCCATTAACAGCATCCTGTTATTTTACCGGTGCGGCATTTCAACTAGTGGACGCTTTCGCGTGGGTTCATCATATGACGACGGACATGTTTCCTCCCACCGCGGCTAGTGTTGAGGAAGAGAGCCTACGACCGACCTGGACTGAAACCGTAGTTACGTGGGGCCTCGTCGTATTTGCCGTACTTATCGTATCCGGCATCGCGGTGCTCATGGGTAGAGCTTAGCGCGCGGAAAACACGGCCTTCAGCTGACGCGCAGGAGCGACGGGAGACAGACGAGCAGGAGTTTTCTGCTCGTGCTTGATAGGAGTCCCGATTTTGATCCGTCCTCGTTGAAGTGGTGCAACTTGAAGTATGTCTTCTGGCCTCAAGGAGGACCGACGCGCCGAGGAGGAGATTCAAACCTGAAGAGACTGTCGCCAAGCTGAGACAGGTCGTGTTGGTCTCGCAGGGTCAGAGCATGGCCGACGCGATCCGCTAGATCTGCTTGAGCGAGGTAGCCTTGCCGCGGGTCACGAATTGAGTGAACCGGCGATCGCGATATTCCTCGAAGCGCTCAGGCCGCAGATGGGCGACCGCATATGCACACAGCTTCGGCTCGTCCCGCATGAACCGTTCAAGGCGCGATTTCTCGGCAGCGCGCGAAGCTTCGGCAGGGCGCTTTTCGGTGACCTCTTTGATGTAGGTCTTGATGGTTTCGCCGAACGTCGTCCGTTCCGCCGCGGGTCGGTGCAGTCGCGGGCGCCAATGTCGCCTTCGACGCTCGGCAGCTCATTCGCCCGGTGACACTCACCGGATATTCAACAGAAGCGTTGGACGGCCCAACGCTACGCAGCGCCGCCGCGGCTCTCACGAATTAGCTAGCGACGGGTGTAATCCGAGCTCCCGACCATCAGGTCATGCCGCTGCCCGCGCACATTCACTTCTGGAGGAGGGAAGCGCGAAGGCACGCGTGCTCCTGATGCCATCGCCGACATCAGTCGCATAGATGAACGTCGCTTAGGCAGCGTCATCTGTCATCGAGGCTCAGATATCTTGGCTATTACGTCGGCGATACAACGCCGTCAGTCCCGAATGTGCTGCAAGTGTTTTCAAAGGGATGCGCGGGTGCCGGTCTCGCTAAGCCATGCGCCTGACGTGACTGCGGCAAGGATCGTTGTGCCGTGCAGCACCAGACTGAGCGCTAGCGCGGCAAATAACCAGGAAAGCGAGCCGGTGAGCCGCAGCGCCACAGATGCCTGTGATCTCCGCCGTCAGCGCTAACCGTGAATTCCAGGCCAAGCAACCCTGCCGCAATTGGGTTACGATCGCCCACGGTCTCACGATAGCAAGTGAGCAAGTGAGCAAGTGAGCAAGTGAGCAAGTGAGCAAGTGAGCAAGTGAGCAAGTGAGCAAGTGAGCAAGTGAGCAAGTGAGCAAGTGAGCAAGTGAGCAAGTGAGCAAGTGAGCAAGTGAGCAAGTGAGCAAGTGAGCAAGTGAGCAAGTGAGCAAGCTAGCACCGGCGGCGGCGCCGCCGCCGCCGCAACCCCCGTCGTCGGCGCCTGCCAGGGCCGACACGCATGGCACCGGCCGCCGCCGGTGACGCCGGCCGCATCGGCGCGCAAGGGCACGGGGAGGCGAGGGCGTCGCCGCCGGCACCGTCACAGCACCGACGTGGGTCCGCTCACCGCCGGCCGGGTCGGCGACCGGCAACGGCGGCAGCGCCGCGTTGACGCCCTTGTTAACCGGCGCCGGAAAAATTTCCCCGGCCGACGCTAGGGCGGCACTTGCGCCTTGCCGCCGGCGCCGCCATTGTACCTGCGTTCGTACCACCGGCGTCGCTACGCGCAGCGAAAGCGCGGGTGAATTGGGTCCAGGGCAGGAATAGGGACCGAGTCCCTCCCTCTCCGCCAGTTTTCTTCCCATCTCGGCCGGTTTGGTCGATGTCAGGTCCCTGACACAATCAAGGCCCGCGCTTCTTAATACGCCGGAGCCTCACAGCACTTTGCCCGGATTGAGAATGCCGTTGGGATCGAGCATGCGCTTCAGGCCGTGCATCAGCTCCAGCGCTACTTTATCCTTCACCTTCGGCAGCGAATTGCGCTTGAGCAGACCGATGCCGTGCTCGGCCGAAATCGAGCCGTGATATTTGAGCACGATCTTGTCGACCACCGCATTGACCTCGCCCCAGCGCGCCAGGAATTGCTCCTGATCGGCGCCGACCGGCTGGCTGACGTTGAAGTGGATATTGCCGTCGCCGAGATGACCGAACGGCACCGGCCGGCTGCCCGGGATCAGCGCCTGCACCGCGGCGCTCGCCTCGGCGAGAAAATCCGGCACCGCCGCAACCGGCACCGAGACGTCGTGCTTGATTGAGCCGCCTTCCGGCTTCTGAATCTCCGGCAGCACGTGGCGCAGGTGCCAGAATGATTTCGTCTGCTCGAGGCTGGCGGCTATGGTGGCGTCGGTGGCGATGTTTTGCCCGATGGCCTCGGCCAGGAGGCTCTCGAGGCTCTCGACGCTCTCGCGCAGCCCGTCGCCCTGCTGCGACGACACTTCCATCAGCACGTACCAGGGATGCTTGCCGGCCAGTGGATCGCGCACGCCGTTGCCGTGACGAACGGCGAACTCGATGATCTCGCGCACGATCAGTTCGAAGCTGGTGACCGTGCCGCCGCCGCGCGCCTGCGCCAGATGCAAGAGTTTGAGGGCCGCTACCGGCGACGGCACGCCGACAAAAGCCGTCTCCACGGCGCGCGGGCGCGGAAACAGCTTGAGCACTGCCGCGGTGATGATGCCAAGCGTGCCTTCGGCGCCGATGAAGATGTGCCGCAGGTCGTAGCCTGTGTTGTCTTTTTTAAGCTTTTGCAGCAGTTGCAAGATGCGACCGTCGGCCAGCACCACTTCCAGCCCGAGCATCAGGTCACGCGTGATGCCGTAGGCCAGCGCGCCGGTGCCGCCGGCATTGGTCGAGAGGTTGCCGCCGATGGTGCAGCTTCCTTCGGCGCCGAGCGAGAGCGGGAACAGCCGGTCGACATTGGCCGCAGCCTCCTGCGCCTTGGCCAACACCACGCCGGCTTCGCAGGTCATGGTGTTGGAGGCCGGATCGACCTCGCGGATTTTGTCGAGGCGGGTGAGCGAAAGGATCAACTCGCCGTCGAGCGGAATTTGGCCGCCGACCAGTCCGGTATTGCCGCCCTGCGGCACCAGCGGCGTTCCGGTCTCGTTGGCGAGCTTGAGGATTGCCGCCACTTCGCCGGTCGAGCCGGGCCGCAGCAGCATCGCCGAGCGGCCATGATAGAGGCCGCGGCCTTCGACCAGGAACGGCTCGAGCTCCGCCGGATCGGTGACGGCGTATTTCTCGCCGACGATGGCCGCAAAGCGCGGCAGCAGTTCCAGGGTGGGTGCGCGGTTGCCGGCAGACTTCATGCTAAAACACCCGCCCGAACGATCAGAAGATTCGCATCAGCACAAGGCCGCCGGTCACGATCACGAAGATGACGGCGGTCGAGCCCAGCACCGTGGTGATGTGACGCCAGCCAAGCCCGATGATGGTCTTGATCGAGGTGCCGAGTCCGAGGGCGCCGATCGCCAGTAGCAGCCCCCAGGTCGAAGCTTCAACCAGCGCGCTCTTGATCGGCGCGTAGGTCGGCAGCAGCGACGGAATCCATGGCATGGTGCTGTTCATGGCGCAGAGCACCAGGAAGACGATGGCGAACACCGGCACCGGCACGCGCGCTTCGCCGTGCTTGAGCCCGATGCGGGTGAAATACCAGCCCACGCCCAGCACCACCGGCAGCAGCAGGAAAACGCGGAACAGCTTGACGATGACCGCGGTGTTGCCGACCGCGTTCGACACGGCGTAGCCGGCGCCCACCACCTGGGCGACGTCATGGATGGTGCCGCCGAGCATGACGCCGGTGGTCTGCGGGTCGAAGCCGAGCAGGATGCAGATCGGCGGATAGACCAGCATGGCCAGCGTGGCGAGCGCATTGACCGCGACCACGACGAAGGCGATGTCCGGCTGTTTGCCCTTGTAGTCCGGCACGACCGTCGAGCATGCCAGCGTCGCCGAAGCGCCGCACACCGCCGTGCCGACGCCGACCAGCGCGCCGAAGCCGGGCCCACGCCCGTACCAGCGGGCGATGACAAAGCCGGACGCCACGGTCGCCGCCATGGCGATGACAATCAACGCGGCTGTCTCCGCCCCAAGCGCGGCGATATCGGCAAGCCCGACACGCAAGCCGAGCAAGGCGACCGCCCAGCGCAACACCGTGCGCACGCAGAATGCCATGCCGGGCTGCGCCGCCGGCCGTGCGGCAATTGGATTAAGCGCGATGCCGACCACCAGTGCGATCACCATGTTGGGGATCGGCGCCACATGCGCGACATAGGGCGCGGCCACATAGCCAATCACCGCAACGATGGCCGAGAGGACCACGCCGGGAGCGTAATCGACGGCCATCGCCATGGAGGGCCGCAAGGCTTGCGAGGTTTCTGCTGGCACGAGGACTTTCCTTACTGCCGACTGACGGCGGCTTGCATGGCGGTTCGACCGTCTTTGAGGCCCGCGGCGACCGCCGCGGCGATTTGCGAAGGGGTATCGACGACGACCACGCCGGCCGCTTCCAGCGCCTTTCGCTTGCCGGGATAGCTGCCGGCATTGCCGGTGACGATGGCGCCGGCGTGGCCCATCTTTTTGCCCGGCGGCGCGGCGGCGCCGGCGATGAAGGCGACCATCGGCTTCCCCACGCCTTTGGCATATTCCGCCGCTGCTTCTTCCATGCCGCCGCCGATCTCGCCGACGATGACGACTGCATCGGTGCGACTGTCGTGATCGAGCGCTTCGAGCGCATCGCGCGTGGTGGTGCCGAGCATGGGATCGCCGCCGATGCCGATGAAGGCGGACTGGCCGAGGCCGGCGCGGGTCAGGTTGAGGCAGACCAGCGTGCCGAGGCTGCCGCTGCGCGAGATCACGCCGACGCGGCCGGGCTTGAACACGGATGGCACGAAGGCCGGCATGATGCCGACGAAGCATTCACCCGGCGTCACCAGCCCGGCGGTATTGGGACCGACGACGCGGGTACCATATTTGGCGGCGGCGGCGTGGATCGCCATCACGTCCTGCGCTGGAATATGCTCGGTCAGCACCACGAGCAGTTTGATGCCGGCCTGCGCCGCCGAGACGGCGGCCTCCTTGGCCATCGGCGGCGGGATGAAGCCGACGGCGACATCGCCGCCGACTGCGCGCACGGCGTCGGCGGTCGAGGCGAAGATCGGCACGCCGACATGTGTCTCGCCGGCGCGTTTCGGGTTGATGCCGGCGACGACATTGGTGCCGTAACCGATCATCTTCTCGGTCCAGAACGTGCCTTGCTTGCCGGTGATGCCGAGCACGACGACGCGGTCTTTTTTGCGGACGATCATTGCGCGGCCCGCACCGCCGCCTGGACGGCGTCTTCCATGAAATCGTAGGGCTCGATGCCGAGCGCATCGCGCACCAGCGCGACCGCTTCGTCTTCGCCGGTGCCGTGAATGGAGAAGAACACCGGCACCGTCGGCTTGAGCTTGGTCCAGGCCTTGACCACACCATCCGCCATCACGTCGGTGCGGGCGAAGGCGCCGCAGAAATTGATCACCAGGCTTTTGACGCCCGGATTGGACAACACCAGGTCGAGGGCGATCTCGGCCTTGGTGTAGGCTTCGCCGCCGATCTCGAGGAAATTCGCCGGCTTGCCGCCATAGTAGCGGATCACGTCCATGGTGGTCATGGTGAGGCCGGCGCCGTTTGCCAGCACGCCGACATTGCCGTCGAGCTGGATGAGCTTGAGGCCGGCTTCGGCGCCGCGCCGCTCCAGATCGGTCATCGCCGCAGCCGCGCCGTTGGCGGCGATATCCGCCTGCCGATAGACCGCCGCATCGTCGAGTACGAACTTGCAGTCGAGCGCGACCACGCGGCCGTCGGCGAGAAGCGCCAGCGGATTGATCTCCAGAAGCTCGGCGTCGCGGGCCCGGTAGGCGGCGTAGAGCTTCTGCAAAATATCGGCTACCTGAGCTTCCGCCGCGCCGAGGTCGAGGCCGGCGAGCAGGTTGGCCACATCTTTGGACGACGGCGGCGTGTCGATATCGGCGGCGAGCCGGCGGATCGCTTTTGGTTTCTCGGCGGCGATCTCCTCGATGTCCATGCCGCCTTCGGTGGAGAACAGGATCAGCGGCTTGCGCAGCGTCGTGTCGTGCAGCACCGCGGCGTAGAATTCGCGCGCGATCTTCGCCTGTTCTTCGATCAACAGCCGTTCGACTTTGTAATCGCCGATGGTCATGCCGATGATCTGGCCGGCGGCCTTTTCAGCTTCCGCCGGCGTGCCAGCAAGCTTGATGCCGCCGGCCTTGCCGCGTTTTCCCGTGGGCACCTGCGCCTTGACCACGCAGGGACCGACCGCCGCGGCGGCCTGCGCGGCCTCTGCCGCGCTGACGCACAGCACGCCGCGCGGAACCGGAATTCCGGCCGGCGCGAGCACGAGCGATTTGGCGGCATGTTCTTCGAAGTTCATTCCACTAGCGCCCGTACTTCGCCCAATAGGCGCCGAACAGCGCATCCTCGCTCGGCTTGTCTTCTGGAATAGTGGTGACGAGGTGGGTGATGTTGATGAAATTCATGTAGTTGAGGTTGTCGGTGATTGAATTCCCGCCCCACGTCCCGCAGCCCATGCTGAGCGTGAAGTTCAGCCCGTTGTCGAAGCCGCCGCCGTTGCCGAAGGTGTGCGCCTGGTTGATCAGCACGCGCACCACGTCTGTCTGCTCGGCAAGCCTGCGCGCGCGGCTTATGTCCTTGCTGTGCAAGCCGACCGAATGGCCGAGCCCCTGGTGGCGCAGGATCGCGTTGGCGCGCGCCGCCGCGGCGTCGAAATCCGCGGCGCGGTAGACGGTGAGCACCAGCGCCAGCTTCTCGCCGGAGAAGGGGAAATCGCGGCCGACGCCGGTCTCCTCGACCATGAAGAATTTCTTCGATTCGGCAACGGCCGGCAGGCCGCAGCCGCGCGCCAGCACGTCGGCATCGCGCGCGATCAGCGTGCGGCTCAATTTTCCGTCCGGCCACAGCGCCTTCTGGATCTGCTGCTTCTCCGCCGCCGTGGCGCGATAGCCGCCGACGCGTTCGAGCGCGGCCAGCATCGGCTCGTAGACAGCGTCGACAATGATGACGGAATTCTCCGACGAGCAGGAGGTGGAATTGTCGAAGATTTTCGAGGCGCAAATCTTGCGCGCCGCGTCGTCGAGATCGGCGGTCTCGTCGACGATCACCGGCACATTGCCGGTGCCGACGCCGATCGCCGGCGTACCGCTGGAATAAGCGCGGCGCACATTGTCCTGCGAGCCGGTCGCGACCACGAGATCCGCAGCCTGCATCAGCGCCTGGGTCATGTCCTTGGACGCTGGCGGCGGCAGGATCTGAACCAGGTCCTCCGGCAGGCCGATCTTCTTCAATTCCGCGCGCATATAATCGACCGTGCGCATGGTCGTCTTCAGGCCGGCGGGCGAGGCGGCGATGACGATGGCATTGCGGCCTTTGATCGCCATCATCGCCTTGTTGACCGGCGTGGCACCTGGATTGGTCGAGGGCGTGATGGCGCAAACCACGCCGACGGGCTTGGCGTATTTGACGATGCCGCGCTTCTTGTCCTCTTCGATCGCGCCGACCGATTTCACGCGCAGCAGGTCGCGCAATGTGCCGAAGGTCTTGCGCTGCTTTTTGACGATTTTGTCCGACACATTGCCGAGTTTGGTGTCGGCGACCGCCAGTTCGGCCAGTTCCTTGGCGTGCTCGGGATTGTACAGCGACCAGGCGAGCGCGGTGACCGCCTCGTCGGTGCGCGCCTGATCGGCCTGCGCGAAAATGGCCATGGCGGCGCGGGCGCGCCGCACCAGCTCATCGACCACCGCCTGGGCGTTGGTATCCACCGGCGATTTCACTGCAACGGTCATCGTCTAAACTCCGCTCAGGCGTTCTGCTGCGGCCGCATGTCCTCGCGCCGGATGCCGGCCACGACGACCGGCTTCTTCATGGCGTCACGGCGGAAGGGCTCACCGAGTTCCTGATTGAGGATCACCTCGATGAAGGTCGTCACCCGCTTCTTCTGCGCTTCGCAGGACTCGCGCAGCGCCTCGGTCAGCTCAGCGGGCGTCCTGACTTGCACGCCTTTGAGCCCACAGGCCACGGCAACCTTCGCATAGCTGAGATGCGGGTCGAGCTCGGTGCCGACGAAATTGTCGGCGAACCAAAGGATCGAATTGCGCTTCTCGGCGCCCCATTGGTAGTTGCGGAACACAATCATGGTGACGCCGGGCCACTCCTCGCGCCCGATCGAACTCATCTCGTTCATGGAAATGCCGAAGGCACCGTCGCCGGCGAAGCCGACGCAAGGCGTATCCGGGTTGCCGATCTTGGCGCCGATGATCGACGGGAATCCGTATCCACATGGACCAAAGAGTCCGGGCGCCAGATATTTCCGTCCCTGCTCGAAAGTCGGATAGGCATTGCCGATGGCGCAATTGTTGCCGATATCGCTGGAGATGATGGCATCCTTCGGCAATCCAGCCTGGATGGCGCGCCAGGCTTGACGCGCCGACATGCGGTCGGGCTCGCGCTTGCGCGCGTCCGCGTTCCAGGTGGTGCCCTCGTCATCGTCTTCGTGATCCATGCTAGAAAGCGTTTGCAGCCAGCGAGACTTGGTCTGGTGGATCAGCGCCTTGCGCTCGGCGCGGCCGGCATTGCCGGCGGTCGGCGCAAGCTGCGCCAGAATGCCTTGCGCCACCAGCTTGGCATCGCCGCAGATGCCGACGGTCACCGGCTTGGTCAGGCCGATGCGGTCGGCATTGATATCGACCTGAATGATCTTGGCGTTCTTCGGCCAGTAGTCGATGCCATAGCCCGGCAGGGTCGAGAACGGGTTGAGCCTGGTGCCGAGCGCCAATACCACGTCGGCCTTGGCGACCAGCTCCATCCCGGCCTTCGAGCCGTTATAGCCGAGCGGACCAACGGCCAAGGGATGGCTGCCGGGAAAGCTGTCGTTATGCTGGTAGTTGTTGCAGACCGGTGCATCGAGCTTTTCGGCGAGCGCCACGCATTCCTGGATCGCGTTGCCGAGCACGACGCCGGCACCCGACAAAATGACCGGGAACTTCGCGCTCGACAGCAGTTTGGCGGCTTCCGCGATTGCTTGCGCCCCGCCGGCCGGACGTTCGAATTCGATGATCGCCGGCAAATTAATGTCGACGACCTGCGTCCAGTAGTCGCGCGGGACGTTGATCTGTGCCGGCGCCGTCAGGCGCTTGGCCTTGGTGATGACGCGGTTGAGCACCTCGGCGATGCGGGAGGGATCGCGCACCTCTTCCTGGTAGCAGACCATGTCGCGGAACAGCGCCATCTGCTCCACCTCCTGAAAGCCGCCTTGGCCGATCGTTTTATTTGCCGCCTGCGGCGTCACCAGCAGCATCGGCGTGTGGTTCCAGTAGGCGGTCTTGATCGGCGTAACGAAGTTGGTGATGCCCGGCCCGTTCTGCGCGATCGCCATCGCTATTTTGCCGGTCGTGCGGGTGTAGCCGTCGCAGATCAGCGCGCCGTTACCCTCGTGCGCGACGTCCCAGAACGTGATGCCGGCCTTGGGAAACAGGTCCGAAATCGGCATGAAGGCCGAACCGATAATACCAAAAGCATGCTCGATGCCGTGCATCTGCAATACTTTCACGAAGGCTTCTTCCGTCGTCATCTTCATAGCTGCGTCCTTTTCGGTACTTCACTGATTTCGTCGCGGTAGTTTTCAATCTTTGACTTGAAAGATATCGGCAAGTTCGCCGGCGGCTTCGCGTAATGCCGGCAGGTGGCGCCGCGCCGTCTGCACATTCATGCGCGCTTCCGGCGCTTGAATGGCGACGGCGGCGAGTAGTTCGCCGTTCCTGCCGAACACCGGCACGGCCATGCATATGACGCCCGCGATATATTCCTCGCGGTCGAACGAAACCTGCTCCTTGCGGATCTGCCGTAGCTCGGTATCGAGCCGGCTGCTTTCGGTGATGGTGTGCTCGGTGAAGCGGCGCAATTCGAGGCTCTGCAGCAAGCGACGGCGGCGCGTCGAAGGCGCCAGCGCGAGGTACAGTTTGCCGATCGCACTGCAATGCAATGGCACGCGTGAGCCGCTCGTGTACTGCAGCCGCAACGGCCAATGTTCGGCCTCGACACGGTCGAGATAGATGACCTCGCCGTTGAGCAGCGTGCCGATGTTGCAGGTCTCGTTGATCGCGTGCACAAGCCGTTGCAATACAATGTGCGGCGCATCGTGACGCATCGACGACGACAGCGCGCCGAAGGCCAGTGCGGCGAGTTTCGGTCCGATGATCAGCCTTTTGCGCCCCGGTTCGCGCGACAGGTAACCCTGCGTGATGAACCAGTCCACCAGCCGGTATGCGGTCGCCTTCGGCAGCTTGAGCGAGCCGATGATGTCGAGCACGTCGACTGGCGCGCGGGCGCGCGCCACGTGTTCGAGGATGGCGAAGGAGCGGGCGGTGGCGCCGAGTTTGGATTTGAGAGCCTGCGCCGGTTCGGCGGCGCGCACCGCATTCGAATGCCCGATCGCCGGCCGCCGGGTTCCCACACCCGTTGGCAGGACGTCCACGCCGCGGATTTTATGATCGACATCGCCACGCATGGGTCACCCAATCAAGGTTCAAGCAGAAGCTGCGCGCCGCCGCCGTGCGGTCCGGAACTCCTGCAGCAACGGATAGCTCAAGGCCAGCAGCGAGCCGACCATCAGCGTGCCGCAGATCGGTCCCTTGAAGAACACCGTCCAGTCGTTGCCGCTGCCGATCATGCTTCGCACGAACGCCGTCTCGCCGATCGGTCCGAGGATCGCGCCCAGCACCATGGGCGAGATCGGGAATTTGAATTTCTCGAACACGTAACCGAGCACGCCGAAGATCACGATCATCCAGACGTCGGACATGCTGTTGCGGTTGGCGTAGGCGCCGACCAGGCAAAACATGACGACAATCGTGGAAAGAATGCCCTGCGGGATGGTGAGAACCTTGACGACGACCCGGATCCAGAAAAATCCGAGAAGGCACATGCCGACGACGCTGGCGAACATCGAGGCCAGAATTGTGTAGACCATGAGGGTCGAGGAGGCATCCTCGAACAGCATGGGACCCGGCTGTACGCCATGCAACAGGAAGGCGGCGAGAATCACCGCCGTTGCGCCGCTTCCGGGAAGACCCAAAGTGAGCAGCGGAATCATGTGGCCTGCGACCGACGCGGTCGCCCCGATCTGCGGCGCGACGATGCCTTCCGGCACCCCGGTTCCCAAAAGTTGCCGCCGCCTGCCGTATTGCTTTTCGATACCGTAGGCGATGAAGGCGGTGATCGTGGCGCCCGCACCCGGCACGATTCCCAGCACGGTGCCGAGGACCGTGCTGCGCAAAAGAGTGATCTTGATCGCCAGCAGTTCGCGCAGGGTCGGGAACTGTGTCGAGACTTTTTGCGATGTCTCTTTCGGCTGTTCGATATGCAGACCCTGACCAATTCGGGTCAGAATCTCGCCGAGGCCGTACATGCCGACCAGAACCTCGACCAGTTGAACGCCGTCGCGCAGGATCGGCACGCCGAAGGAAAACCGGTCGGTGCCGTAGACGCTGTCGATGCCGACGGTCGCCACCAGCAGGCCGACGCAAAGGCTGATCAGCGAATTCACCATCGACTTTCCGGCCAGCGCGACCACCGTGGTGAGGCCGAAAAACACCGCAGCGAAATAGTCGGGTGAATCGAATTTGAGGGCGACCTCGCCCATAGGTCCTGCGAGCGCCACCATAACCGCCGAGGAGACCAGCCCGCCGATCAGCGCGGCGACCAACGCCCAACCGAGCGCTTTGGCGGGCGCGCCGCGCCGCGCCATGGTGTAGCCGTCCCACAGCATCGGCACGTCCATCGGTTCGCCGGGAATGCGGTAAAGGATTGCCGAGAAACAGCCGGCGTAGGTGCCGGAGAAATAAATCGCCGTCAGCAGGATGACCGCCGGCTCGATCTCCATCCGGTAGGTAAAAGGCAGCGCCAGCACCACGCCCATCACCAGGCCCAGCCCGGGCATGATCGAGACGGCCATGCCAACGACCAACCCGATTAAAAGCATGAGCAGTTCGAAAGGCTGGAAGACCTGGACGAACCCGTGCGCGAGATTGATCAATGCCACGGCATTTACCTCAGTGCACACCCATCGCGGCCATCAAGGCGTATGAGACTTTATCGAATGGCGCCACGCCGAGCGGCAGCGAGACGTAGACCACGCGCATGAACATGAACATGAAGGCAAGCGCGACCGCCACGCTCAGCGCCGCGACCCGCAAGGGCCGCCGATAGTGCCCGAGATACATCAGACCGCAGCAGTAGATGATCGTCGCGATAAAGAAGCCGAGGAACGGCAGCAGGAAGAGATAGGCGACCGTGGCGGCAACGGCGAGCCAGACCAGCCAGGGATACAGTTCAGGCAGCTGGGTCAACGCCTCGTCTGCATTGGCTTCGCTTGCCTCGTCGGACTTGCCGGCCTTGAGTGCGCTGGAAACCGCGCCCCAAAGCGCGGTCGCCAACATCAGGACGAGACAGAGCTTCGGCCATGCCCCGGGGCCGATACGCCCCGAGGCCTGTTCGAACTCGAAGTTGTCTGCTTGGATGTACAAGAATATGCCGACCGCCAGCACGACCACATAGGGTAGTGCGGCTCGCAGCCGGTGAAGCGGCGTAACTGCTGCCGCTCGACTCACTTCGCCCCCATCGTGGTCTCGGCCCGGAATTTCTTGGCCTGCACCAGCCAGGAGTCCATGAACCCCCGCGCCTTATCCATCGGCACATAGCTGTTGGGATCGGCGTATTGCTGGTCGAGATAGGCTTTGAATTCCGTGCTCTGCGCCACTTTGGCGAGTTCGTCAGACAGACGCTTCACGATCGCAGGATCGGTGCCGGCCTTGACCACGATGGCGCGGAATTGCGGAAGCGTGACGTCGTAGCCGAATTCCTTGCCCACCGGCACATTGGCGAACTGGGGAATGTTGAGCCGATGGTCGTAGAAAAAGATCAGCGGCCTGATCTTCTTGCCGTCGAAATAGCTGCGCACGTCGCCGGTCTGCTCGTAAAGAACATCGGCGTTTGAGCCCAGGATCGAGGTGTAGCGGAGACCGGGCTTTGCATAGGGAATGGCGTCGAGCTTCATCCCCTTGGTCTTCAAATAATTGACGGTGATGTCGTCGGCACTGCCGAAGCCCAGCACTGCGACCTTGAGCGCGCGTTCCTTCGCGGTCTTGACCAGGTCGTCCCATGTGTTCCAGGGGCTATTTGTATTCACCCAAAGGCCGGAAGGCTGCTGGATCATGACCGCGAGCGGAATCACTTCGTCCGGGTTGAAGGCCGGCCGTGGCCCCGCCAAGAGAGCATAAGTGTCGCCGATCAGCACCGCGAGCGAATAGCCGTCAGCCGGCGAGGTCAGCAGCTTGGTCATGCCGGTCATGCCGGTCGCGCCAGGCACGTTGATCACCGGCGCCGAGACGCCGAGGTCCTCCGACATGATCTTGCCGGCGGTGCGGGCCAGAATATCGGCGCCGCCGCCCGGACCCCACGGCACGATGAAGTTGATGGGATGTTCCGGATAACCGGCGGCGGCCGCCTGGCCGCCGAACAGCGCGGCGCCGACGGCGGCCGCCAAAAGCAATCCAAAGCTTCGTGTGGTCGAACGCATGGACAAACTCCTCCCTGTCGACGGCCGCTTGCTTGGTTTTCGTCTGCCTGCGGCCGCGCAGGTCAGGACGCCGTTCCGGCTTTTTGGCTACCGGATGCTGGCCGCGGCGGGTTTGATCCCATTCGCCATGGTCTCATCGAATGAGACTGCCATTCTCAATACGATAACAGACGACCACGCCCCTGCAATGGGGAAACGGGGCCGTTGCGTCTCGCAGATTGAGATTTCGTCCGCGGAAATTATCGGAGGTCTGCGCGTTTTCGCAGGCAGCAGAGTATCGGGCCTGGTTCGGCCTATCGCTGAGTGAGCGGCACGTAGGCGCGCGCGTCGGGGCCGTTGTAGAGGGTGAGCGGCCGGATCAGGATGTTGTTCTCGATCTGCTCGAGCACCTGCACGACCCAACCCGGCACGCGTCCGATGGCGAAGATCGGCACGAACAGATCGCGCTTGATGCCGAGCAGGTGATAGACGACGCCGGAATAGAAATCGACGTTGACGTTGACGCCATGCCGCGCATAGGGCGCCATCGCCGCCACCACGGCCTGCAGAATCTCGAACCACTTCGGCTGGCCCATTTCCTTCGACAGCCGCTCGACGCCGTCGCGCATATGCCGCGCGCGCGGATCTTCGGCGCGATAGACGCGATGGCCGAAACCGGTGGTCGCCACGCCGGCCTTGCGCTTGTCCTTGACGTAATCGGCGGCATTGGCCGGATCGCCGATCTCCTCCGCCATTTTCATCACGTCCTCAGCGGCGCCGCCATGCGCCGGCCCCGACAGCGCAGCGATCGCCGCTGTGATCGCCGCATGCAAGTTCGCCTGGGTGCCGATGACCACGCGGGCCGCGAACGACGAGGCGTTCGAGCCATGCTCGGCGTGCAGGACGAGGTCACGATCGATCAATTGCGCCGCATCGGCGCTCGGCTTTTTGGCCGTGAGCATCCACAGCAGATTGGCGGCGTGGCTGAGCGTGGCGTCGGCCGGAACCGGATCGAAACCGGCGCGGATGCGCGCGTGAGCGGCGACGATCATCGGCACTTGCGACGTCAGCCGTATCCCCTTGCGCAGCGTCGCCTCGCGGGAATTGTCGCTCGTTTCCTGATCGAAAACTGCAAGCGCGGACGCGGCCGTGCGCAGCACGTCCATCGGATGGCCGTCTTTGGTCGAGCGGATGATATCGAGCACCGGCGCGGGCAGTTTGCGCGCCGCCTTGAGTTCGGCGTCGAAGGTTTCGAGTTGCCGCTTGGTCGGCAAGTCGCCATTGAGCAGGAGCCAAGCGGTCTCCTCGAAACTGGAATGTTCGGCAAGATCGTGAATCGAATAGCCGCGGTAACGCAGTTCACCGGCTTTGCCGTCGATAAAGGTGCAGGGCGAGCGGTCGAAATAGACACCCGTGAGACCGCGATGAATCTTGATCGCTTCGTTTGTTTCGGTCATTGCTAGCCTCTTCGGTTACGCGACTTATTCTCACACGGTGAGAAGCATGGAATTGCTCGACCGCTTGTTTGATATCGCACGCCGGGGCGATCGCAAAATCGTATTGCCGGAAGGCGACGATGCGCGCATCGTCGCGGCGGCGGCTAGGCTCAGAAGCGAGAAGATCGCTCGGCCGATTCTGCTGGGAACCGCCGACGCCATCGGCAAGGCGGCGGCCGGTGTCCCACTCGATGGGATCGAGATCGTCGATCCGCGCAGCGACGCGCGGCTGCAAGCCTATGGCAAGGCTCTGGCGGCGATGCGCGAAAGCATGACGCCGGAGATTGCGACACGGCTGGCGGCGAAGCCTTTGTATTTCGGCGGCATGATGGTGCGGCAGGGCGATGCCGCCGCCATGGTGGCCGGCGCCGCCAGTCCGACCCGCCGCGTGATCGAGGCTGGGTTGATGACGATCGGGCTCGCCCCCGGCATTTCGCTACCGTCGAGCTACTTTCTCATGGTCGTGCCGGATTTTCTCAACAGTGGGCCGCGGTCATTCATCTTCGCCGATTGCGCGGTCAATGCTGATCCTACTGCCGAAGAACTCGCCGATATCGCTATTGCCTCCGCGCGCAGCGCAGAAGCGTTGCTAGGCGAGGCGCCGCGCGTCGCCATGCTGTCGTTTTCCACCAAGGGCAGCGCGCAACACGCGCGCGTCGACAAGGTACGGCAGGCGCTCAGCCTGGTGCGCCAGCGCGAACCACAACTTGCCATCGACGGAGAATTCCAGGCGGATGCCGCGCTGGTGCCGGCGGTGGCGCAGAAAAAAGTGAAAGACCCCAGCACGGTCGCCGGCGCCGCCAATGTTTTGATTTTCCCGGATCTCGATTCCGGCAACATCGCCTACAAGCTGACGCAATGGCTCGGCGGCGCGCAGGCGATTGGGCCCTTCCTGCAAGGTTTTGCCGGGCCGATCAGTGATCTGTCGCGCGGCGCCAGCATCGACGACATCGTCACGACCTGTGCCATGGTGCTTGCCAAGCGCTGATGCGCGTTCGGTGATCGGGTGGCGATCCGCGCCTGCAACGGTCATCCTGCGCATAATCACGGACATCGCCTGATGGAATTACGTCATCTTCGTTACTTTCTTGCCGTTGCGATGGAGCGCAGCTTCACGCGTGCCGCCACGCTGGGCTGGATCACCACCGCGCGCTGAACGCCCAGGGTGTCGAACAGCTGCCGCGCCAGCGCCGGCTTGATGAGCTGCGGCGTATATTCGCGCAAATCCACGAGCGGATAGCGGTCCTGCGGTCCGAACAGATGAAAGTGTGTATCGGTCGCGCCGGCCGGCATTTTGAAGCGCGGCTTTCGCGGATGCGGATTCGGTCCCTGGCACAACTCAGGTATTTCCGTCATTCCAATTCGTGTCCTCACCCAAGTTTATTCTGTTTTGTTGCATTTCTTCATATCGCAAAACGGTCGGAAAATCTCTTTTGAAAATCTGCCGTATGACAGGACTCATGTTGCCGCAGCGCGGGCCTGCCTTGCCGCTTGTGTTTGTCCATCATTCGGACACCGGCTGCCAAGCTCATTGCCACCATGTGAGAGATTTCAACCAAGTGCCGTTTGGGGGAATGCCGCGCACGCACTGCGGCGGTCTGTGACGGGGCCCACGTTGGAAAATGTCTCACGCGATGCCGGCCGGGGCGTTATTGCCAGCGCCGGCAATCTCGCGCTACTAGGCATCACCATCGCCGATCAAGTTCAATCACAGAGGCTCAAGAAGCGGTCATGACCACAGCGTTACCCCAATCCGCGGATGTCATCGTTGTTGGCGGCGGCAATGCCGCGTTTTGCGCGGCTTTGGCGGCGGCCGAGCAGGGCGTCTCGGTGCTGGTGTTGGAGCGCGCGCCGGAAGACGAGTCGGGCGGCAACAGCCGCTTCACCGCTGGCGCCTTCCGCTGCGTCTATGACGGCGTCGAGGATCTGCGCAAGCTGATGCCCGACCTGACCGACGAGGAAGTTTCGAAGTCCGACTTCGGCACCTACACCGAGGAAAAATTCTTCGACGACATGGGCCGCATTACCGAATACCGCACCGACCCGGACCTTTGTGAAATCCTGATCAAGAAAAGCAAAGAGACCATGTTGTGGATGCGTGACAAGGGCGTGCGCTTCATGCCGATCTGGGGCCGGCAGGCCTACAAGATCGGCGGCATGTTCAAGTTCTGGGGCGGCCTCACGGTGGAAGCCGTCGGCGGCGGGCCGGGCCTGGTCGACGCGCTGACCAAAATCGCGCGCAAGAACAATGTCTCGGTCGTCTACGGCGCGCGCGCGTTCGAATTACTGGCCGACGACGACGGCGTTCACGGCGTGAAGGTCAAGCATGAAGGCAGAACTCACGAAGTGAAAGCCAAATGCGTGGTCCTCGGCTCCGGCGGTTTTCAGGCCGACACCGAAATGCGCACGCGTTACTTGGGGCCCGGCTGGGAGCTCGCCAAGATTCGCGGCACCCGCTTCAATACCGGCGACGGCATCAAGATGGCGCTCGCAATCGGCGCCCAGCCGACCGGCAACTGGTCTGGCGGCCACGCCGTCGCTTGGGACCGCAACGCGCCGGAAACCGGCGATCTGACGGTCGGCGACAACTTCCAGAAGCATTCTTATCCGTGGGGCATCATGATCAATGCCAACGGCGAGCGCTTCCTCGACGAAGGCTCGGACTTCCGCAACTACACCTATGCCAAGAACGGCCGCATCATCCTGATGCAGCCCAAGCAGTTCTGCTACCAGGTGTTCGACAACAAGATCATCCCGATGCTGCGCGACGAGTACCGCATCAAGCGCGTGACCAAGATCCGCGCCAATACACTGGAAGAACTGTGCCAGAAGATGGAAGACGTGAACGCCGAGAAGGCGCTCGCGACGATCAAGGAATACAATAAAGCGGTGATGACCGAAGTGCCGTTCGATCCGAACGTCAAGGACGGTCGCGGTACCCGCGGGCTGGCGATTCCGAAATCGAACTGGGCGAACACCGTCGATGAGCCGCCGTTCGAAGCTTACGCCGTGACCTGCGGGCTCACCTTCACCTTCGGTGGTCTCAAGATCGACACCAGCGCGCGTGTTATAGACTCAGACGGCGCGGCGATTCCGGGACTGTTCGCCACCGGCGAACTGGTCGGCGGCATCTTCTGGTTCAACTATCCCGGCGGCACCGGCCTGATGAACGGCGCCGTGTTCGGCAAGATCGCCGGGGCCACTGCCGGCCAGCGCGCCAAGCAATCGCCGTGAGCCTTACACCTCGTCACTGACCGGCGACGTGACGACGAGAAACACCAGGTCGACCAGGCCGGTGTTATGGATGTCGTGATCGACGCCGGGCGGCAGGAAGATGAAGTCGTGCTTGCGCACGACGTGGGCCTTTCCGTCGATGTGCATCAGTCCTTCGCCCTCGATCACGTGATAGACCTGCTCCTGCACTTTGTGCTGGTGGACTTTGACGTAGGCCATCGGCTGATACATCGAGATGCGATAGTCGATTGAGCGCGAGCCGGCGGTCTCCGGCATCACCAGCGGTTTCGACAGCGCGCCGCCGAAGTGGTCGGGAAATTGCCGCCACGGCACCTCGGCGATATTGCGGATGAACCATTTGCGTTCGGTGGCCATGACGCTCTCTCCCTCCCGGATACACGGCAGCCCCGTCTACCACGATATCAATTGACGTGCAGCATTATGAGAAATAGCTTCCGGCGCGGCTCGAAGTCGGGCGGCGGCGGACTTGTATGGAGAAAGATCCGATGTCGACAAACATGCTCAATGGCGCGCAGGTCATTGTCGACTATCTGATTCAGGAAAAAGTGCCGCAAGTATTCGGTCTCTGCGGCCACGGCAACATCCAGTTCATCGACGCGCTATACGAGCGCTCGTCCGAGATCAAGACCATCTCGACGCATCACGAAAGCGTTGCCGGCTTTATGGCCGACGTTTACTACCGCGTGTCCGGCAAGGCGACCGCGACCTTCACCTCGTGCGGTCCCGGCTCGGCTCAACTGCCGGTCTCGCTGGCCACCGCCTATCTCAATTCGGTGCCCTTCCTGGCGGTCACCGGCAACGTGCCGACCAGCCAATTCAACCGCGGCGCTTTCCAGGAAATGTACCGGCAGAACCAGGCCGACTTCCCGTCGACGGTACGCAGCCTCTGCAAGCGGGTGTTCCAGCCGACGCGCGGCGACATGGTGCCGCTCGCGGTGCGGCAGGCGTGGAAGACGATGATGACCGGACGGCCCGGGCCGGTGGTGCTGGACGTGCCCTACGATGTGTTCATGGAATCGGCCGCTGCGGAAGCGCCGGATGCGAAAGAATGGAACGGCAACATCTCCAGCCGTTGCGGCGCCGATCCCGAAGGCGTCGTCAAAGCCGTTGATATGCTTCTCGGTGCCGAGCGCCCGGTGATTTTCGTCGGCCAGGCCGTGCGCCACGGCGGCGCAGCCGAGGAACTGCTCAAGCTCGCCGAGCGCCTGCAGATTCCGGTGGCGGCGTCGATGAGCGGGCTCGGCGCCATCGACACGCACCATCCGCTCGCGCTCGGCATGATCGCGCGCGGCGGCCATTATCAGGCGAACCACGCCGCGCGTCAGGCCGACGTTCTGCTGTCATTGGCCGCTCGTTTCGACGACCGCACGTCGAGCTCGTGGATCCCCGGCTATTCCTTCACCATTCCGCCGACCAAGCTCATCCACGTCGACATCGATCCGGACGAAATCGGCCGCAACTATCCGGTCGCGCTCGGCCTGATGGCGGACACGCGCACCTTCCTGCGCCAGGTGCTGGCCGAACTCGATCGGCGGAAGGATGTCGACAAGAAGCTCGGCGCCCGCAAGAAATGGCTCGGTCAAATCGACGGCTATCGCAAGGAATGGGACAAGTTGGTCGCGCCGGGCTTCACCGACGACAGCCAGCCGGTCAATCCGCAGCGCGCGGCGTTCGAGATTCAACGCGGGTTTGCCCGATGACGCGATCATGGTCAGCGACATCGGCGTGCACCACAACTGGCTGCTCGGCTACTGCAAGCCGCGGCGTCCGGATTCGCTCATCAGCTGCATGGGATTTGGCGCCATGGGCTTCGGCGTCGCCGGTGTGCTTGGCGCCAAATACGCGGCGCCCAACCGGCCTTGCGTGTCGGTCTGCGGCGACGGCGCCTTCTTCATGCAGGCTAACGTGCTCGGCACCGCGGTCGAATACAATCTGCCGGTCGTCTGGGTGGTGTGGAACAACTACGCTTACGCTTCGATTCGCGGCTTGCAGCGCGGCTATTTGAACAAGCGCGAATTGGCCACCGACTTCCACGATCCCAAGACCGGCCAGCGCTATAATCCGGACTTCGCGGCGATGGCGCGTTCCTGCGGCGTCGAAGGCGTACGCGTCGACCGTGCTGCCGATATCGCCGAGGCGATCAAGAAGGGCATCGCCGCCAACATGCCCTATCTGATCGACGTCGATATCGCCGCCGACATCAATCCGGCCGGCGCCGGCGTTTGGGAATTGCCGGGCCTCGGCGTCAGCAAGCCGGCTATCGGCGCGCGCTATCAGCCGACCTGACCGGCGAAACAACAGTTCTATCGGGGGAAACGAGAATGCAGCTTGCAGGCAAAAAAGTCGTCGTGGTCGGGGGCTCGTCGGGCATCGGTCTGGCGACCGCGGAAATGGCAAAAGGCGAGGGCGCCGAGGTCATCATCGCTTCGCGCAGCGCCGAGAAGCTCAAGGCGGCAGCCGACAAGATTGGCGTGAAAGCCATTACGACCGACGTCACCAGCGACGACAGCATCGCCAATTTGTTCAAGCAATGCGGCCCGGTCGATCACGTGGCGGTCACCGCCGCGCAGCTCAAGACAGGTCCGTTCAAGTCCGTATCGATGGACGACGTGCGCTCGACCATGGAGGGCAAGTTCTGGGGCGCTTGGCGCGTCGCGCGTGCGGCCGATATCCGCGCCGGCGGATCGCTCACGCTGGTGTCCGGCTTCCTCAGTGTGAGGCCGCGTCCGAACTCGGCGATTGTCGGCGCCGCCAACGGCGCGCTTGAATCACTGACGCGTGCGCTCGCGCTCGAGCTGGCGCCGGTGCGGGTGAACTGCGTTTCGCCCGGCATCATTGACACGCCGATCCGCGCCGCCATGCCGGAAGCCGCCCGCCGCGACATGCTTGTCAAGATTGCGGCCGCGCTGCCGGTCGGCCGCGTCGGCGTGGGTGAGGATATCGCGCGACAAATTCTCACCTTTATGACCGTCGGCTTTGCCTCCGGGTCGATCATCTATCTCGATGGTGGTGCGCTGGTTACCTGACGCGCGCCGGCGCTACTAGTCGCGCTGCGACGCCAACGACATCGTATTCAGCGCTCTCAGCGTGGCAACGTTCGGGCAATAGTCTTCCCAGGCCGGGCTGCTTGAATCGCGCAGCAGATCGCGCGCGCATTGCCGGTGGCTATCGCACAAGGTGCAGACGCGCTGGAGATCGCGGAAGGTCTGCGGCTCCACCTGCGCCACTTCTTTGCGATCGAGATCGAGCGCTGCCATTCGGCGCAACAGGAGGTCGGCGGATTCAGGACCGAGACTGGCAAGCCTGCGCAGCTCGGCGGCGGACATGCCGATATCGATGGCAATCCGTTCAACTTCGCTCTCCGCGCTGCAGCACGGGTTCGCCAAGGCGGGCCCATTGCTGGTCCAGGCCTGCCACCACTGCTGAACGACCTGGATCGGCGAGCGGCGCTTGGTTCCGCTAAATTGGACCGACATTCTAGACTCCTCTCGCCGCGCAGGCCGTCATGCCGCGCGACACTGCTTGCATATACCTGAGTACTGCTTTTTGCCCTTGACCTACGTCAACGGCGGCCCGGCCGGTGAGGGCGCTAAACGGCCACCGAATGGCGGGATTTGGCCTGCGCCAAATAGGTATCGAAAACCGAAGCCACCAGCCGCATGTACGGACGGCCGCTTTCGGTGATGCGGATGCGGCGGCCGTCGATCAGTACGCTGCCGTTGTCCTGAAAAGGCTGCAACGAGCCGATCTCGTCGGAAAAGTCGGTGTCGACGTCGAAACCGGTCTCGCCGGCAACCGCATCTAGATCGACGACCATGTCACACATCAGCCGCTCGATGATGCGGCCGCGCAAGCGATCGTCGTCCGACAATTCGATGCCTTTCACGGTGGCCAGCTTGCCGTCGGCGATCGCGCGCGAATAGGTCCCGACCGGCGGCGCGTTCTGCGCGAAGCCTTGCGGCAGGCGGCTGATCGCCGAGGCGCCGAGGCCCACCAGCGCATCGGCGTCGTCGTCGGTGTAGCCTTGGAAATTGCGCTGCAGCCGGCCGCTTTTGGCGACCAGTTGGTCGTCCGGCTTGGCGTAATGATCGAGGCCGACCGGGCGATAGCCGAATTGCACCAACGTTTCATGTGCAGCCTCGGCTTGTGCCAGCCGCTCCGGCGATGACGGCAGATCGGCGTCGGCGATCAGCCGCTGTTGCGGCCGGAACCAGGGCACGTGTGCGTAACCGAAAACCGCGACGCGCTGCGGCTGCAACGAATGAGCCAGGCTGGCGGTGCGGCGCACATCCGCGACGGTCTGCTTGGGTAGGCCATACATCAAATCGATATTGATCCGGTCGATGCCGAAATCGTTAAGTGTCTCGACCGTTTGCTTGACCGTGTCGAAGGGCTGGATACGGCCGGCCGCCTGCTGCACGTGCTCGCTGAAGTCCTGCACGCCGAGACTTGCACGGTTGACGCCAATATCGCCCAGCGCCTTCGCCAAGTCTGGCGTGAGATAGCGCGGATCCAATTCGATCGCGTGCTCCCGGATTGCCGAGAGATCGAAATGGTGGGCGAGCTTATCGGCGATGAGTTGAAGTTGGCGGGCGTCGAGGATCGAAGGCGTCCCGCCGCCCCAATGAATATGCGTCACCATGCGTCGGCCGGTGTGGCTGGCGACGATCGCAATCTCTTCGACAAGGCGCTGCGCGTAGGCGATGATCGGTTCGTCCCGCAGCGTCGCTTTGGTGTGGCAGCCGCAGTAATGGCAAAGTTCCCGGCAAAACGGCACGTGCAGGTATAATGAGAGCGCGGCAGCGCCAGGCAGGCTGGAGAGCCACGAACCGAAGACATCCGCATTGACCGCCGCATGGAAATTTGGGGCAGTCGGATACGACGTGTACCGGGGGACCGCTCTCTCGAGCATATTTGCCATTCGAGCTACTCACATCGGCTGATCGCCAGCCCGAATTAAATATACCGCCTTGCCGCGGGCCGATTGACTTATATCAACCGAATGGCGCCAGGCCGGGCGTGTTTCAATGAGTTGCGGTGCGAATGTCTCAACGCGGCCAGACCGCCGGATGGGAATCGTGGGACGGCTGGGTCGGTATCCGTTCGTCGCGGCTGAGCGGCGCCGGCTTTGCGGCGGGCTGGCCGCTTTGCGAGCACGCGTTTTGTTGCCGGTCGCGGCCGTCGTGCGCCGGACCCGGCGATCGGTGCGCGCTGCTTAAGCTACCCGCAATTGTGGCGCAAAATTTTGAGAACTGATTGAGCGCACGCATGGCTATCCCGAAGTTTCGGCCGCGCGCGGCCGTTGCCGCAACTCAGCTGGTCTTGGCGGACTCGCTTTGCAGGAGGTCAAGCGTGTCCGCATTCGGACAGTAGTGCCGCCAATTCGGATCGTCCGGAGTGAGCAAGAGTTCGCGCTGGCAACGTTTCTTGGCAACGCAGCTCGAGCATAGCCGCTGCATGTCGCGCATCGTGCTCGGTTCGCTCTTGGCCAGCGCGCCGGCATCGAGGTGCAGAGTGGCCATCCGTTCCAGCAGTTGCTGGGCTGCGTCGGGGCCGAGTTTCGCCATCTGGCGCAAATCCTGCGGCGAGAGGCCGACGTCGTGCGCGATGCGTGCGATCTCGTTGCTGTCGCAGGCATCGAGCCGCTGACGGCATTGGCTGATCAACTGGCGATGGCGCACCCAGTCCCGGAATGCCGCAAAAAAAGACTTGGAAGCCGGATAAGTCTTGATCGGGTTCGATGCGAGCATGGCAGCCCTCTTCTGCACACTACAATGACTAATACGAAGGTTTTTCTGGGCCTTGATCCACGTCAATCAGCAGGACAATTCGTCTTTGCAGCAGGGTATTCGCGAATGCAAAAGACGCAGGTGGCTGGCGGCTGTTAAGCTGTTAATCATGCCGCCCTGGGCAGCAATGCGCCGGCAGAGGCGGAAGCGCAAAATGGAGGCGCGGCAATTTTGATTTCTGTCAAAAAGACGCTTATCGACGTTGGTTATGACCGTTTAGATTCGGCAAACTCGGTCGAATTCCTTACCATGCACGGGATGTTCGTTGTGCCATCGACCCGCCAGGGCAAAGAAATCATGATCGAGTCGACCGAATCGACCGCCGCGAAGCATCGTAGGGCGGGCGGTAGATTTTCGCGTGTTGCGCCCATATTTACCGCCGCGTTGTTGATGGTCGTCCTGTGGGCGTCCGCCGCCCGCGCGCAAGATCAAAGCGGCGATAAGGCCGCGCCCAAGCTGACCAGCGAAATGTGTCTCGGCTGTCACGGCCTCGAAGGCTTCGCGCCGCCGCCGACGCCGGGCGTGAAACAATTCCCCATGGTGTTGAAGGACCGTTTCCTCGGCAGCGTGCACGGCAAGCTGCAATGCGTCGAGTGCCACACCAACGTCACCAAGATTCCGCACGACCCGGTCACCGTGCAGGTGAGTTGCGTCACTTGCCACGAAAGCCGCCTCGAGGACGCTAAGGAAAATAACGACGCCGACCAGGTTGCCAAGCTGACCAGCGTGATGGGCATGATCGGCCGCTACATGAAATCGATCCATGCACAGCCGAGTGCGGTCGACCAGTCGCACACCAACGCCACCTGCTACAATTGCCACGACGCGCATTACGTCTATCCGCCGAACACGCCGAACTACAATTGGTGGCGGCTCAATCTGCCCTATGCGTGCGGCGCCTGCCATACCGCGGAGCTTGCCGAATACAAGACCTCGGTGCACGGCAAGGAAGTTTTGCTCGACGGCAATCCGAAGGCGGCGATCTGTTCGGACTGCCACACCACGCACGACATCCAGGATCCGTTCCTCGACAAGACGCAGCTTCTGATCACCAAGAACTGCGGCAGCTGCCACAAGGAGGAATTGGCCTCATACCAGGGCACGTACCACGGCCAGGTCAACACGCTCGGCTTCGCCTATACCGCCAAGTGCTTCGATTGCCACGGCTATCATACCATCCAGCGCGTCAGCGATCCAAAGTCGACGGTCTATCCGGCCAACCGCCTGCAGACCTGCCAGAAGTGCCACCTCAACGCGACGCCGGGCTTTGTGACCTTCGAGCCGCACGCAACCACGCATAACCTGCACGAATATCCGCGCACCTGGATCGCCTCGAAGTTCATGCTGCTGCTCTTGGGCGGCACCTTCTCGTTCTTCTGGACGCATTCGGCGTTGTGGTTCTTCCGCGAATATCGCGACCACCAGCAGCACAAAGACCGGCCGCATGTGCGCGCCGAAGCGCTGAAGAACGGCGACGGCAAACCGGTCGTCTACTATCGGCGCTGGCCCGCGATCTGGCGCCTCGCGCATCTGTGCTTCGCAATCTGCACCATCACGCTGGTCTTCACCGGCATGACCTTGTTCAATTCGGACGTCTCATTGGCGTCGTTCCTCAGCCATCTATTCGGCGGACCACGCGTCACCGGTACCGTGCACCGCTTCGCCGCCGTCGGATTCCTCGGCATCTTCTTCTGGCACATCAGTTACGTTTTTCTTCGCATCGGCAAGAACTGGAAGACGTTCCACTGGTTCGGCCCAGATTCGATGATCCCGAACCTGAACGACCTCAATGACGCCATCGCCATGTTCAAGTGGTTCTTCGGTCTCGCGCCGAAGCCGCTGCTCGACCGTTTCACCTACTGGGAGAAGTTCGACTACTGGGCGCCGTTCTGGGGCGTCACCATCATCGGCCTCAGTGGCGCCATGCTGTGGTTCAAGGAATTCACCGCAACCTATCTGCCGGGCTGGGTGTTCAACATCGCCACCATCTTCCACGGCGAGGAGGCGGTGCTCGCCGCCGGCTTCCTGTTCTCGGTGCACTTCTTCAACAATCACTGGCGGCCGGACAAATTCCCGCTCGATATCCTGATGTTCACCGGCAAGATGCCGATCGAGGAATTCAAGCGCGAGCACACGATCGAGTACAAGCGACTAGTCGAGCAGGGGCAACTGGAAAAATTCCTGGTCGATGCGCCGTCGCGGCCGATGACGATCGGCTCAACGATCCTGGGCTTCACGTTGATGGGCTGCGGTCTGTTCCTGCTCGTGTTCGTGCTTTACGGCTTTACCCGCCACCTGTTCTTCGGAGGGTGATCAACCGATGAGAGTGAAACTAATAAATCAAAAACCGGGGTTTCCCATGAGACACCTGCTGCTCGCGATGCTTTTGTCGGTGGCGCTGATCGGCTGTTCGGACGAAGGCACGCCCGAGAAGCAAACCGCCGCGGACATAAGTGCCGGCAAAGTCGTGGCCGAGAAGGAATGCAAGGCCTGTCACGGTCTCGACGGCAAGGGCGCCGCTCCGGGGATTCCCAATCTCGCCGGCCAGCGCGGGCGCTATATCATGGCCGCGTTGCAGGAATACAAGGAAGGTAAGCGCGTTCATGCCGCCTTGCGGACGATCGCGGCCGACTTGAGCGAAGATCAGACGCGTGGCGTCGCCGCTTTCTATTCCAGCCTGGCGCCCGCTGCGCCGGAAAAGGGGCCTGTCTTCTCTCCTTATGAGAACGGCAAAACGGTGTCGGCGGCATGTGCGCCCTGCCACGGCGCCGATGGCAACAGCAAAACCGCCGGCACGCCGAACCTCGCGGGCCAGCAGCCGCTCTATTTCGTCACTGCTACGCAGGAGTACCTCACCGGCCGGCGCGCGTCGGCGCCGATGGATCCGATGCTACGCAAGCTGAGCCGGCTTGATATCGAAAGCGTGGCGCTGTATTTTGCCTCGCAGACGCCGATTCCGCACCCAGCACCTCCGGTCGGCAATGCGACGCTCGGCGAACCGCGCACCGCGGTGTGCGGCGGCTGCCACGGCTCGCATGGTGTGAGCACCGACACCGCGACGCCGAGTCTCGCCGGACAGGATCCGCAATATCTGACGCAAGCCATCAAGGGCTACCGCACCACGCGTAAGAACGACACTATGTCACGCGTCGTCGTCAACCTGAGCGATCAGGAGATCAATGACATCGTCGCCTTCTACGCGACGCAGAAATCGAAGCCCGCCGAAGACGGACAGCATCTGCTCAAGGACATCACCGACAAGTGCAATCGCTGCCACGCCGGCGACATCAACAATCCGGCGCTGGCCATCCCGATCATCAATGCGCAGGACAAGGATTATCTGATCCTGGCGTTGCGCTCGTACCGCGACGGCAAGCGCGGTAACTCGCTGATGCACAACATGAGCGTGCCTTACGGCGACGCCATCATCGAAAGCATCGCTTCTTACTACGCGAGCCTGCCGGCGAAGTAGTCGCGGCGAACGAACAACGAATCGAGGCGGGCGCGCCCGCTACGCGCCTCGATGGCCTGCAACAAAAAAAGCGAGCGGAGTGTGACGTCCATGAAGAAGCTTCTGATAAGTTCGGCCGTGGCGCTGGCCGCAATCGCGGGTTCCGGCCCAGGCGCGCTCGCGCAGTCAGGCGAGGAAATGCGTACACTCAACGCCGCGCCGATGGACATCGCCGACGGCAAGCATGTGGCGGAAATGGATTGCGCCGCCTGCCACAATCTCAATGGCATCAGCACCGTCAAGGGCACCCCGCACATCGCCGGGCAGCGGCCGGCTTATCTCTATCTGACGCTCAAGGAATACAAATCAGGCGCGCGCAGCAGCGAGGCCATGACCAATGCGATCAAGTTCCTCAGCGACGATGCGCTGATCAAAGTGGCGGCTTATTTTGCCAGCCTCGATCCCGCGCCGGTGCCGAGCGGACCGGCCGGGCCGGCCAAGCCCGATCCGGTGGAGGCCGGCAAGGGAGTTTCAGCGGCCTGCGCCGGGTGTCACGGTAACGGCGGCGTCAGCCAGATCCCGGGCATCCCGAGTCTGGTCGGGCTCGATCCGAAATACCTGGTCGAGGCGATGAAGGCCTACAAAGACGGCCAGCGCAAGAACGACACCATGAAGGCGATGCTGGCGTCGGTGAACGATGCGACCATGAACAACGTCGCGTTGTTCTATGCGCTGCAAAAGCCGGCGCGCGCCAAGACGCCGGCCGCCGGCGACGCGGCCGCCGGCAAGGCTGCCGCGGCGAGTTGCATCGGATGCCATGGCGAGGGCGGGGTAAGCGGCAGTCCGGCGACGCCGAGTATTGCCGGGCAGGACGCGCAATACGTCATCACCGCGCTCACCGAATACAAGAACGGTTCGCGCGCTAACGACACGATGAAGGGGCTTGCCTCCACGCTCGACGACAAGGGCATGAAGAACCTGGCGGCCTATTTCGCCGCGCAGACGCCGCAGGCGCCGAACGTACGCAAGCCGCTGTCGACCGCAGGATGGGTTGAGCGCTGTAACCGCTGTCACGGCGTCAACGGCAACAGCACCGACCCGCGGTTCCCCATGCTGGCCAGCCAGCGCATCGAATATCTGCAGAAGGCGCTGCTCGATTACCGGGCCGGCACGCGCAAGAGCGGAGAGATGCACGCTATGGCCGGCGGGCTGAGCGAAGACGATATCGACAATCTCGCGGCATTTTATGCGCATCAAAAAGCGCGGGCGGTGCTGTTCGTGCCGCTGCCGGCCAAGTGACGAAGATCAAGCCGTAACCGATGGGACACGACCATGAGTGAACTGCCACTGCACCGGCACTACCTTCATTACTCGGAGCTGCCGTACAGCCAGCGCGTTCTTTATACGGCGGCGCTGCTCGTGCTCGGCGTGGGCTATCTGTTCGCCTTGCTGAACGTGTATTTCACCTACGCCGGACGTAGCGGCGGCAATCCGCACATGCTCACGTCGGAAGATCTCGTCGTGGCCTATTCCGGCAGCGGCAAGGGTTCGCGCCTGGAAGGCGCGCTGCGCGGGCCGATGTCGACCATGCTGCCGAGCGACGACCGCAACGTCATCATGGCCTGGGCGGCCGAAGGCGCGCCACATCCGGCCTATGACAAGACGGTGCGGCCGCTGCTCGACAAGTATTGCATGCAATGCCACGACGGCAGCAACCCGCATTTGCCCAACCTCAATGGCTACGACAATCTGAAGAAGGTGACGGAGAAGGACACCGGCGCCGCCATTCCGACACTGGTGCGGGTGTCGCACATTCACCTCTTCGGCATGACGTTCATCTTCTTCCTCACGGGCCTGATGTTCAGCCACGCCTATGTGCGGCCGGTTTGGTTTAAATGCCTGGTCGTCGCCACGCCATTTGCCGGCATCATGATCGACGTCGCCTCCTGGTACCTGATCAAGGTGTTCCATCCCTTCGTGTTCGTGGAGATCGCGGCCGGCATGATCCTGGCGGCGTGCTTCGCCTTCATGTGGGTGGTCGCGCTCTATCAAATGTGGTTCATGGCGGCGCCGGAAATGGTACGGGACCGCGCGAGCTACGACGGATGAGGTTTGCGCGCTAATTTTGCCGGCGCAGGCCGGCGATGCGGGCGGCGAAATCGTCGACCGCATCCCAAGACGTGTATTCGACCCTGGTATGGGGATCGGTCGGCCCGCCGGTCAACAGCATGATGAAGCGGATGATCTGCCGGTCGCGCCAGCTGTAGCGGCTGTAGTCGAGCCGTCCGGCGAAAGCGACGGCGAGCGCCGGCTTAAGGTGATGGCGTGCGATGGTCTTGCGCAAATAGGCGTTGCCGGCCGCCGTCGTCTTTTCGGGCTTGCGGGCGGTGAGATTGACCGAGGCCAGCGCCAGCGGCGGCGGTGACGACAGCGATCGATAAGTCGCCAAGAACTGATCCGCCTCCGGCAAATGCTTGCCGTATCGGACGGCGGCCACCAAGACGATCAGCGAGGCGGCGGTGAGGTCGTCCGGAGTCGGTTTCGCGACCGCGACATCTTGTGGTGGAGGGAGCGGTTCGTTCTCTGCCAGCCGGCCGCAAATATGTTCGGCGATCCGCCGCGCCTGTCCGTCGCGCGTCGCATAATAAAGCTCGATGGCCCGGCTATTCGTCGACATCGTGCGCTCGAATAAAACGACGGTTGCCGGGCCGCATGACTCGTTCTCTATCCGAAAAGCGAACGCGCGGCAGTTTGCCGCGCGCCCCAACGTTCATCTTCACAAGCCACAGCGCGCTTCGCTCAAACGAAAGCCAGCATACCGCCACGCATGACGTCGCGCGAATCCATACGACACATGACGATTCGCGGAGCGCCGGATATTCGTGATTAGAGCTTGTGGCCGTTTGCTTTGAATTTTTCGCCGGCCGGCTTGAGCGCGCCGCCGCCCGCCGGGTTCTGATGGCAGAAGCCGCAAGGTTTTCCGGTTTGCTGGGCGTATGCGGGCAAAGCATTTGCCGGATGAGATCCAGTGAGTGAAAACGCAACTGCGATCAGAATCGCGACCGCCGTGCCGCAGACAAACGCGACGATATTTTTTGCATTCACTTGCATGCCGTCTTCTCCATTTCCGAGATGTGTGCAGACAAAGTTTATTTGCGCTCGATGAACTTCCCTACTTGGGTAGCGTCGCGCGAGTGTGATGTTATCAACACAGCACGGAGAAAAACAGATTAAGGCTCTTGCGCGGTATTAGAAATTTGATCTTGATCAAACAGCGGATTGACCTTGCGTTGATAAAACAATTCAAGTGATATCTGCATAAGCGGGGACTGAGGCGGTAGTAATACGATAGGGTGTGCGGTTTCGGAACACATCCTGTCTACGACGGGGCGCTTGAAGACCATAAGTATATCGGCTGCGGTCGATCACGTGCTGTAAGTATTACTGATCTTTCCCTGCTCGAGGCGTTCACCTGATCAGCGTCATGCCGACGCCGGTCTAGAATTGTTAGCGGTGGCGGGGGTCGTTCAGTGAAACACAATGGTCGTCAGACTGTCGGATTCGGGCCCACCGGGGCTTTGTCTACGGATATTCCGGACAAGCCAAGATTTAGACTAGGCAGGAAATTCGGATTACTTGCCGTGGCGGCGGTATTCTTGGGCGCCGCATTGGCATTGCCTCAATCGGCCAGGGCCGAGGGCGGCTTTACGGTCGCGGGCATCAATTCGGCCCTGCCGGCCTGGTCGCAGACCGCCAAAGCCGAAGAATCCAGCCAGCCGCGCGGGCAGATTGCCGACGATCGGCGCTTTCGGCGCTGACGTCCTACGCGCAGCAAATCAATGCGCCGCAGGCAGCCGGCGCCAAGACGGCGCAAGCTTCCCAATTCGACGACCGGACTTTTGCCGCGCTCAAGTCGTTCGCGCAGAGCATGGGCGCCGCCCAGCCGGCATCGCTCAAGGGCGAGACCAAAGTGGCCGAAGCGGACAATCTGATGGATTGGCTGAGCCAGCCAAGAACAGGAGGCCGCCCCGGCCGCCAAGCCGCCAAAGGGCAAGGCCGCAAAAGGAAAAGGCAAGTACGTCGCTCCGGTCGAAGCCCACTTCGTCGGCGCCAAGGTCTGCGCGGGCTGCCATGCGGCGCAGATCGCGGAATTCAAGAAGACCCTGATGGGCCGCATCAGCATCACCCGAGCCAGGGCAAGTTCGCCTGCGAGAACTGCCATGGTCCCGGCTCTGCGCACGTGGAGGCCGGCGGCGGACGCGGCGTCGGCGGCATCATGTCGTTCGAGGCGGACGATCCGCGTAGCGCGGAAGAAAAGAACGGCATCTGTCTCGCCTGCCATCAGCGCGGCGATCGCACCTATTGGGCCGGCAGCATCCACGAAGACGCGTGGCTTGCCTGCGTCAACTGCCATACGATCATGAAGAGCGTGTCGCGCAAGAATCAGCTGAAGACGCGTTCGAAGCCGGACACCTGCTTCCAGTGCCACAAGGCTCAGCGCGCGCAGATGTTCCAGTACTCGTCGCATATGCCGATGCGCGAAGGCAAGATCGACGTGCACCGACTGCCACAATCCGCACGGCAGCGTGACCGAAAAGCTGCTCCGGAGGCGTTCGGTCAACGACAATTGCTACTCCTGTCACGCCGAAAAGCGCGGTCCGTTCCTGTGGGAACACGCAGCCGGTGCGTGAGAACTGCCTGAACTGCCACGTCCCGCATGGCTCGAATTACGAGATACCTGCTGAAAGTGGCGCGGCCGCGGCTGTGCAATGAGTGCCACAGCCTTCGCGCACGGAACCGGCGGCTTCAGCGGCCGAATAGTGCCACCGCGACTGTCCGTATCTTCGGTGCCGGATGCGGCAACTGTCACAGCAATATCCACGGCTCCAATCAACCCGAACGGAATGTTCTTCCTGCGGTAAGGGCGGGGGCTCGCGTTCCGACGATCGTACTGAGGATTTAAAGGGTAGGGGCAACGACAATGAACGTGCGGGCAAAACTCCTGATTACATGCGCGGCCCTGGCCATCGGTAGTGGCCTCGCGTCGCCGGTGCTGGCGGCCGATATCTACACAAAGGCGCCGGTGGCCGTCGGACCGGCATGGTGGTACGAGGGCTATGCCGAAATCGGCGCCCGCTTTAACGTGAACGACCCGGACAAGTCGAAGTTGGGCAGGTTCTACAGATATGAAGACCTCAGGCCCGGCGTGTTCGGCAATTTCTTTGCCGGCTGGCACAGATCCGGCGCCGACCCGTTCGACCTCAGCATCTGGGGCAAGAACGTCGGCTGGGATGACCAGGCCTTTGGTCTCGATGCGGCGAAGCCGGGCACGTATTATTTTGACTTCTACTGGGACGAAACCCCGCACGTCTACTCCAGGGACGCCAGGACGACGTTCGGGCCGATCGGCGGCAACGTTCTATCAACGCCCACCTATCCGTTCCCGCCGTCGGCGGCGACCAACACTTTCGTCAACGCCAATGCCACCCAGTTCAATCTCGGTTTCCGCCGCGACACGGCAGCCGTAAAAGGTCGTTGGACGCCGGATGACAACTGGGACATCACCGCCGACTATTCGCATATGCACCGCCATGGCACCCAGGCGTTGGGCGCGGTCACCTTCGTTCCCCCTGCCGGTCGTGACCCACAAACTCAATCCATTGTCACGATGCCCAAGCCGGTTGATGACACCACCCAGAACGCTAACATCAAGGCCGAATACGCGGGCTCTACGCCGTGGGGCAAGTCGTTCAATGTCGCGTTTGGCTATGGCGTGTCTCTGTACAACGACAATGTCGGCTGCGGCTCGGTCGCCGGGTTCCGCAACTCGGGTTCGTCGGACGCCAACTGCTTGACCTTCGAGAACCCGTGGATCGCGCCGGCGGCGAACTCGTTGGTAAATCCAGCATGGAACAGGTATTCGCTGCCGCCAGACAACCAGGCGCAGAACTTTACCCTTTCAGGTAGCGTCGGCCTGCCGTTCAACAGTCGCTACATGGGCACGGCGCAATACTCCATCATGACGCAGGATGACGCGTTCATGACGTCGACGATCAATCCGCTGGTTACGCCGGCGGTGTTGCCGAAGTCGAGCCTGAGCGGCGACGCTCGCACGACACTGTTGAACAACGTACTCAACACGCAGATCACGCCCGAACTAAGCTCCACCCTGCGCTACCGCTATTACGATTATCACAGTAACCAAGCGCCGATGACGATCACGGGGCTCGTTACAAATCCCGATACCAACAACGCCCTCACGACGGAAACGGCTTTTCCCGTCAACTTCAACAAACAGAACGCCAACGCCCAGCTGGATTACCGCCCCTGGAAATTTCTGAATGTGGGCGCCGCTTATGAATGGGAACGCTGGAAGCACGAATATGGGGATGCCACCGATGTGGTGACCCTCCAAACCGGCGATTTTTCTAACGTCACCAACGAGAACGCTGTCAAGGCATTTGCGGATGCAAGATTGTGGGGCTGGTCGACTTGGCGGACGAGCGTTCGCTTTGGCGAGCGGCGGCTCGACGGCGACTACATCAACCCGCTGACCAACGCCAACCAATTCCGTATGGTCAACATCCAAAACCGCGATAGCACTATCGTCAAGTCCTCCTGGGCCATCGACGTCACGCGGTCGATCACCTTCACCCCGACCGCTGGCTACCAGCTCGACGATTATCCAGCCGATGGCCGGATTACGTCCGGCATTACCAAATATGAGTCATGGAATGCAGGCGCCGACGTCACATGGGTAATCACCCCGATGGCGGCTCTGTATGCCTCGTACGTCCACGAAGATGGCATCCGTCAGGTCTACGAAACCGGAGTGCCCTCGAACTCTCGTTCTCGACTCGCGCGACCTGAGCGATACCTTCATCCTCGGGGGCAAGTACACGGCCATTCCCGATAAGCTGTTCCTGAACGCGAGCTACACCTATAGCAGGGGGAACTCGAAGTGGAGTTCCGAATGTGGACCCGGCGGCTGCGTCGCGGTCACCCCGTGGCCGGTGTTCCCGGACACCCACAACACCAATCAGCGCGTCGACGCGTGGGCGAAGTACATGCTCGACCGGACCGTCATGGGCAACGCCGGCTTCTTCGCCAACGCTCAACCTTACGTGAAGGTGCGCGTGATCTGGGAGAAGAACCAGAACAACTCTTGGCAAAACGTCGAGCAGCTGCTCGGCTGGGCGGTCACTCCGGCCGACACGACGCAAGCACGTGCGGTGTACCTCGGCATGTCAAATCCGAACTACAACGTGGTCGTGGGGATGCTGTCCTTCGGTATGAAATGGTGAGGAGCTAGAGAGGGCCGCCTACACGTTCAGCAATGTGTGATCAGGAGCGGCTAATAACCGCTCCTTTTCATTTTGCTGGAGAAGCGCTTTCGGTCCAAGTTAAATAGCGGCGGGGCGCTCCGGGTCGGCTGTATGGGTCTGTTCCAGTTCCGCGATACGAAGGTTCTTTACGCAGTCGTCATTTGTCTCGCGGCCGGCAGCGGCTGTGCGGCGCTGATTTATGAGCTTGTCTGGTTGCAGATGCTCGAGCTAATTCTTGGCTCGTCGGCGGTCTCGCTCGCCATCCTCCTCGCCACCTTCATGGGCGGTCTATGCCTCGGCAGCCTATTTTTTTCTTACGCGGCGCCGAACCGGGTCCATCCGCTGTGGATCTATGCTGCGATCGAAATCGCCATCGGGACGATCGGCATCGCATTGCTGCTCGGCATGTCCTCGATCAGCGTCATCTACTCTGCAAGCGCGCTGCAAGGGCTTGCCGGCATTCTTTTGCGCGGTGGAATTTGCGCCGCGCTGTTGCTGCCGCCAACCATTTTGATGGGGGCGATGCTGCCTTGCCTTGCCCGGCTCGTGCAGCCCACCTCCGAAGGCATGGCGAAGATCGGCGGCATGTACGCTGGCAACATCGTTGGCGCGGTTTTTGGCTGCGTACTGGCGGGCTTCTATCTGCTGCGGCTCTACGATATGGCGGTGGCAACGTACTTTGCCGCCGCGGTGAACGCGATCATGGCCGGCGCCGCCGGCGCATTGGCGCTGACGACGACATACGAAGCATCCGGGCCGGCGCGCGATAAGGGCGCGCCGCACAGGGCGACCGCCGCAGCCAAGCCATGGCCCGTTTATCTCACCATCGCGCTGTCCGGCCTCACTGCGCTTGGCGCCGAAGTTGTCTGGACGCGGCTCCTTTCGCTGATGCTCGGTCCATCGGTGTATACGTTTTCCATAATCCTTGCAGTCTTCCTCTTTGGCCTCAGTATCGGCAGCTTCGCTGCGTCTCGGCTTCTCCGGCATCTTGAAGACGCGGGCGCCGCGCTCGGGGCGAGCCAGTTCCTGCTGGTAGCCGCTCTTGCCTGGTCGGCATTCATGATCGGCGCCGTGCTGCCGTTCTGGCCGATCGACCGCGCGTTGGCGCCGAGCCCTTTCGTCAATTATCAGCTCGACGTCTTGCGGTGCGCCTGGGCAATCTTGCCGGCGACCGTCTTGTGGGGCGCGAGTTTTCCTTTCGCGCTGGCGGCGGCGCGTCCAGATCGTAAGGAGACGGATCGGATCGTCGGCGCGGTTTATGCGGCCAACACGATCGGATCGATTCTGGGCGCGCTTGGCACCAGCCTTATTTTCATTCCGTGGTTTGGCACACGTGAGGCCCAGCAAATATTGATCTGTCTCTCAATCTGCGGCGGGCTTCTGATGTTGGCTCCATCGCATTGGCGAAGACGGCGTGGCCCGGGCGCCGACGCGGCCGCGGCACCGGCAGGCCTCCGTAACATCGCCATTCCGGCGGGCGCGTTGCTGCTGGCCGTGGCGCTGATTGCCATCGTCCCACCGACGCCGCCGCAGCTCGTCGCCTACGGGCGTGACCTGCTGAAGTTCGCGAATTTTCCCGATCTGCTTTATCTCGGCGAGGGTGTCACCAGCTCTGTAGCGGTGACCGAATACGCCGGGAAGATTCGCTATTTCCATATCGCCGGCAAAGTGGAAGCTTCGACACTCCCTACCGACCTGCGACTGGAGCGGATGCTCGGGCATATCTCCGCTCTGCTGCATCCCGACCCGCATTCGGTGCTGGTTGTCGGGTTCGGCGCCGGTATCACTGCGGGCGTGTTCACGCTGTACCCGAATATCAAGCGTATCGTCATCTGCGAGATCGAACCGCTAGTGCCGCAGAAAATTGGGCCTTATTTCAAGCAGGCGAATTATGACGTCGTACACGATCCGCGCGTGCAGATCGTCTATGATGACGCGCGACACTATATGCTCACGGCCAAGGAGAAATTCGACATCATCACATCCGACCCGATCCACCCTTGGGTTAGAGGTTCAGCCAATCTTTACACGCAGGAGTATCTCGAACAGGCGAAGGAGCGATTGAATCCAGGCGGCGTGATGACGCAATGGATTCCGCTTTACGAAAGCACGCGTGCAACCATCAAATCCGAGCTCGGCACGTTCTTTAAGGTGCTCCCCGGCGGACAAATTTGGGCAAACAATCGTTCCGGGAAGAGCCACGATCTCGTCGCTTCCGGATTTCGCGATCGCACAATCGTCAATCTCGACAGCATCATCGACCGGCTAAACCGCCCCGAATATGCGCGCGTTAGGGAATCCCTCCGAGAAGTGCACTTCGATTCGGTGATCAACCTGTTCGGCACCTATTTGGCGCAAGACTCCGATCTGACACCTTGGCTCGCGGAGGCGCAAATCAACAGCGATGCCAATCTCAGGCTGCAGTATCTCGCGGGGTCCAGATATGACCGCGAGGACTATATCCCGGTGGCGGAAGAGATGAAAAAATTCCGCTGGCTCGCGCCAGCCTTTTTTGCCGGCTCGCCTGAACGCATCGATGCACTGTACAAGGCAATCAGGAGCAACCAGTGAGCCTTGTTTTGGCCCGTTGACATTCGTCAAAAGGCCAACATCATTCCGCGGTATAAGGATCGGGCCGGATTGGCGGGGGCCGGGCTAGTGTACTACAAAGACTATGGAATCGAAGGAGACCGGCTATGAAGCGGCATCGTCTATACCTCGCAACGGCGGCAGCGGGCCTCGCCATCCTGGCGGTGGCCGGCATGCAGCTGACCACCTCGTCCCCGGCCTATTGCGCACCGCAAGATCAGCCGAAGCGCCCGGCGCCGCAGACCAGCCAGTCGAAGAAGAGCTTCAAGGAAGACGTGATGCCGATCTTCGTCGGCCGCTGCGTCTCCTGCCATCAGCCAGGCGGCGAGGGCACCGCGAAAAGCGGGCTCGATCTCACCAGCTATGCCGGCGTCATGAAGGGCACCAAGTTCGGCCCGATGGTCATCCCGGGCGATCCGGAAAGCAGCAACCTGATGCTTCTGCTCGATTGGCGGGCCTCGCCGGAGCTGCGCATGCCGCACGGCATGAAGCAGCTCAATTCCTGCGACCGCAACGACATCCGCGCCTGGATCCGCGAAGGCGCCAAGGATAACTGAGGCGGCGGCTCAGCCTTCGACCTTCAAGTCCTTGATCACGGCATCGATCTGGCGAAGCTTGTCGGCGTCGCCGGCCAGCGCCTTGCGCGCATCGGCGGCGGCGGCCACCGCCTTGGCGTGGTCGCCCAGCACCATATAGGCGCGCAGCAGCCGTTCCCAGCCGGCGAGATCGGAGCCATCCGTCTTGAGCTTGTCGGCGAGCCGCGCCACCATGGTGCGGATCATCTCGTTCTGCTGGTCGGGCTTCATCTGCGCCGCGGCCGCGATATCGGCCGCGGTCGGTCCGGGCAGGCCGGCCGGCGGGGCGGCGGGCGTGACAGCCGACGCTGGAGCCATCGGAGGTGCCGCCGCAGCGACAGAGGTCGCCGCGTCGACGCCGGCGTTGAACTGTTTCAGCTTGTCCGGATCGTTCGCCAGCGCCTTGCGCGCGTCGGCGACGGCGGCCTGCATCTTGTCCTGCTGCTCGATCACCCGATACGAGCGTACGAGCTGCAGCCAGCCATTGACGTCGGAGCCGTCCTTTTTCAGCCGGTCGGCGAGCCGCTGCACCATGGCGTTGACGTCGTGGTCGCCAGGCGGCGGACCGCTCGCGGTTGGGGCCGGGCCGGTCGCTGCGCCCGCTGGCAGAGGCGCTGCCGACTTGGCCGCTTCGAGGCCGTCGCCGAACTGGCGCAGCTTGGCCGCGTCATTGGCCAGCGCCTTGCGGGCATCAGCGATGGCGACCTCCATCTTGTCGTTCCGGTTGAGCACCCGGTAGGAGCGCACCAGTTCCAGCCAGCCCTGCACGTCGGAGCCGTCCTTCTTCAGCCGGTCGGCGAGCCGCTCGACCATGGCATTGACTTCGTGATCGGGCGGCGCGCCTTGCGCCGCCGCGGCAGGTGCGGTCGCCGCGGCGGCCGGCGCATTGCGCGCCAAAGCGTGGCGGACCACTTCGATCCAGGGAGCATTCGGCGGCGCGCCGGCGATCAGGTCGTTCCAGATCTTATCGGCCTCGGCGCGCCGGCCATCCTGATCGGCCGCCATGCCTGTATAGAACCGCGCCATCACGTCCTGCGGGTCGATCTTGAGGGCGCGGTCGAAGGCGGCCTTGGCGTCGGCGGTGACCACGCCATTGGCGGCCGCCACCATGGCCTCGCCGAAATCGGCCTCGCGTTCGGCATTGCTGCCGTTCAGGCTGATCGCGTTGCTCCAGGCGCGGACGGCGTCGTCGTAACGGCCAAGCCGCATATAGACCGGCGCCAGCACCTCCCAGGCCTTACCGTCATTGGGATTGCGGGTGACGTGGTCTTCCACCTTGGCGACCATGTCTTGAACGTCGCGGGCCGCGCCCGCGGTCTGTACGCGCGCCGCCAGCGGTTCGCCCGGCAGGTCCGGCGAACCGAGCGTGAGATAGAGCGCAAAAGCGCCGGCCGGCAGCAGGACGAGGCCGGCGATGGCGGTGACGCGGCGGTGCCGGAGCGTTGCGGTTTCCTCTGCGGGCCGTTCGGATTCCGCGGCATCGGCCGCGGCAATCAGCCGGCGCGACACCTCGACGCGGGCTGCTTCGGCCTCGGCGTCGCCGATCAGGCCGGTCGAACGGTCGCGCTGGATTTCATCCAATTGGTCGCGGTAGACGGCGACATCGCTGCCGCGGCGCAAGGGAGTGCGCCGCGCCAGCGGCCAGAGCACCGCGAACATCGCGGCCGCTGTCATCAATACAAGCACGAGCCAGAGTGTCATCGAACTATTCTACCCATTAAGCCGTTGGAATTACTGCCCGAAAAGACACTTGAAGGGCAAAAAAGCGTCGGAATGACGACTTGCGTCGCCATCGCATTTCTCTCCACCCTGACCCATCCTAACCCATTGATACATATCAAGGCGGCGCCGGTTTAGGTGGCAAACTATCCGACTGAATTGAAGAGGAGTAGGGGGCATGAAAGCCGCCGACGTCATGGCGACGAATGTTATTACGGTGCATCAGGATATGCCCGTCACGTCGATCGCCGAAGTGTTGCTGGCAAACCGCATCAGCGCCGTGCCGGTGGTCAATGACAAGGATGCCATGGTCGGCATCGTCAGCGAAGGCGACCTGATCCACCGCGTCGAAGTTGGCACAGAGCGCCAGCGTTCATGGTGGCTCGAGCTTCTGACCGGACGGGAGCTTTTGGCCCACGAATTCGTCAAGTCGCACGCCGGCAAGGCGGCCGACGTGATGACCCGCCGGGTGGTCAGCGTGACGCCGGACACGCCGCTCGCCGACATTGCCTCACTTTTGGAAAAACATCGGATCAAGCGCGTGCCGGTCGTGATGAATGGAAAGCTGGTCGGCATCGTCAGCCGCGCCAATCTCATTCAAGCACTGGTGAACCTTGACGGTGAAAAAGCGGCAGGTGCGCCGGTCGACGATCTGACGCTGCGGGGCAACATCCTCGATCAATTGCGCTCGAAGCCGTGGGTCGATCCGTCCACGATCAATGTCATCGTCAATAACGGCAACGTCGAACTCTGGGGCATTGTCGATTCCGAGGCCGAGAAGGACGCGATCCGCGTCGCGGTCGAGGTTACGCCCGGCGTGCGCCAGGTCGCGAACAAGCTTGTTGTCGAACATCTGATGAATGCGGAGTAACGCTGTGCGCCGCTATTGGCGGCGCGTGGCATCGATCGCGTTCCGATCTGTTCTTTACTGCCACTAAGTCGCGTTGCCGGCTTGGAACGCTTGCAGCACAAGCGGGGAACGTTGCGAGGCGGATATAATTACCGTCTGCCGCGATCCGCTATCCGTTTGCCGCTTGGTCTAGCGCCGCCGCAATAAGGAGTTGCGCAGCAGTAGCGAGTCGCTCGCGGCCAATGCCGGAGGCGGCAAAAAGTGCTCTTAAGTTCGCCGATACGGCGTCGCTCACTTTACCGTGCGGCCATGTCGCGAGCCGCGCCTCGGCCCATCGATCGAGCATCATTTGCTCGATGCGTTCTGATTCAAGTTCGGCGGCTTTGACCTGCGCGCGTAATTGTGCCGCAGCCGTTGCGTCCTCGGTATCCGTCAATGCAGCGGTCTTGAGGTTGCGCCGTACAGCGCGCAGCGGGCGCACGATTTGCTCCTGCCATTGCTGAACTTCTTGACGCGCCACCGCAATGTCGTTGGCTGTCAGCGCGACGCCATGGACGGCGCCGAGAAACGCGCACAGCAAAATCAAATTAACGTCGAGGCCGAACTCATCCTGCAACTTGAGGCATTCGTCCTGCACTGCGCTCGCGCGATAGACCGCAAGCGAGAAATTCCAGAACGGCGAACCCATGCGCCCTCCCTGCGCTACCGTCAACGGCCGGCGAAATTCGGCAGCCGCCGCTCGGCGGTCGCCTTGACGCCTTCCTTGAAGTCGTCGGTCTTGCGCAACCAAGTCTGTTCCTTGAGTTCGTGCTCGGTCGCCTTGAGCACGCGGTCGGCGAGATCGCCGCGCATCGTCGCGCGCGTCGAGACCAGCCCGAGCGGCGAATTCTCGGCGATCTCGGCGGCGAGCGTCATAGCCGCCTCTCGCACCTGATCCTGCGGTACCAGCACGTCGGCGAGACCCATCGCGTATGCTTCATCGCCGCGTACGCGGCGGCTGGTGTAAAACATCATCGCCGCCTTGGTCGGCCCGACGACCAGCGGCAGCGTCACCGTGAGCCCGAAGCCGGGATGGAAGCCAAGCCGGGTGAAGTTCGCGGCAAAGCGCGTCTCCGGGCATGCGACGCGGAAATCCGCCACCATGGCAAGTCCGAGCCCGCCGCCGACCGCCGCGCCATGCACCGCGGCGATAATCGGCTTCTTGGTGCGGAACAGCCGGTTGCCCTCGATATAGAGATGCTGCACCGCCTGTTCACGGTTGAGTTCGCCTTCGCGTTGGCCCTCTTTGTTGAGCGTCGAGCCGTCGGCGAAATTGGCTCCGGCGCAGAACGCCTTGCCCTGCGCGGCCAAGACCACGGCGCGGCAGTCGACATTTTCATCGAGCGCTTCCAGCGCAGTGGCGATTTCCTGGATCAGCGCGATATCGAAGAAATTATTCGGCGGACGGCGAATTTCGATCAGCGCGACATGGCCGGCTTTTTCGACCCCGATATCCTTGAGCGGACCCATGGCTCTTATCCTTTACTCGGCGGCGCTGCGTTGCGGCGGGCGCGCCTGCTTGACGATCAAGGCGTCGACAATGGAGACGCCCTGGCCTTGCGCATGCACGATCACCGGATTGAGATCGATCTCGCCAATGTCGTCAGCATGGTCGGCAGCGAAATGTGAAAGCCGCACCATGATATCGATCAGCGCGTCGGTATCAGCCGCAGGCATGCCGCGATAGGGGCCCAGGATTGCCGCGCCTTTGAGGCGGCCGAGCAAAGCCGCGGCTGCGGCGCGATCGAGCGGCACCGGCGACAGCGCTGCGTCGCCGAGCGCTTCCACCAGCACGCCGCCCAGGCCCACCATCAGCAGCGGTCCCCAGGTGGCATCGCGGTTGACGCCGAGGATGACCTCTCGGCCTGGCGGCGCCATCGGCTGCACCAGCACGCCATCGATCTGTGCCTGCGGCGAATGTTTTTTAGCCGCAGCAAGCACGCGCTCATAAGCGGTGCGCGCGCCATCGCTTGTAATATTGAGCGCCACCGCGCCGGCTTCGGTCTTGTGCGGGATGTTGGCCGATTGCACTTTCAGCGCGACCGGGCCGGCCCAGGAGCGTGCAGCCGTCTCGGCTTCGGCGGCCGAATGAACAAGTTGACCGGCTTCGCCTCCGGAAATGCCATAGGCTGCCAGCACAGGCCTCGCTTGCCACTCGCTCAACACGGGGCCGGCGGCATTAAGAAGTTTAGGGTTGCGATCGCGCGTGATTTCTGCAGCTGCTGGTTTCGCGGTGCACTGACTCTCCTGCATTACACGATAGTCGGCCAAAGTGCGCATGGCGCGAGCGCAACTGTCGAGGTTCTTGAACAGCGGATAACCCGCTTCGCTCAGCACTTCGATGCTCTTCTCCGACGGCACCGTGTAGCTCCATAGGAAGACCGGCTTTTTGGTTTCCTGGGCCAACGCCATCAATTTGGGCTGGTCGCCCTGCAGGAAAGCGGAGCGGCGCGCCGTTACCACCACCATGACGCCATCGATTACCGGCAACTCGCAAGCGAATTTGGCGAAGGCCGCATAGCCCAGCTTGAACACGCCCTGCGCCGTCGAGTCGATCGGATTTTGCGACGTGCCGTACGAGGGAATGATGCCGTCGATGGTCGCGCGCGTAGCGGCATCAAGTTCAGGAACCTCGAGTCCAGCGCGCACGCAGGCATCCGCCATCCACACGCCAGCGCCGCCGGAAGCGGTGCAGATCGCCATGCGTTTTCCCGCGGGCAGTTTCTCGGCGCAGGTCAGAAAGGCGCCGGCGAGATCGAGCATTTCGTCGAAATCGCTGCCTTCGATGACGCCATAGCGCTGAAAAATCGCGCGATAGGCCGCATGCGAGCCGGCAAGCGCCGCGGTATGCGAGGCGACCGCGCGCCGGCCCGGTTCGCTTTGGCCGATCTTGCAGACGATCAGCGGCTTGCCCAGGCGCATTGCCTTTTCGGCCACGCGGCGGAAGGTCTCCGGCGTCTTCACGTCTTCGAGCAGCATCAGGAAAACGTCGGTCTTGCCCTCGTCGAGCATGAAGTCGACGAGATCGGATGTCTCCAGCGCCACCTCGTTGCCGGTGGTGACCATATAACGGATCGTAAGATTGCGTTCGCGCGCGCGGTCGAAGAAGGCAAAGCCGACGCCGCCGCTCTGCGAGATCACCGACACTTGTCCCTTGCCGAGTGGAATTTTCGGACGAGTGGGTCCGGCGCTCAGCTCCATCGCCGGGCTGAAGGTCGGAATCAGGTCATTGGCGATATTGGCAAAGCCCTCTGTATTCGGACCGGTCACCGCCATGTCATAGCGCCGCGCGATCTCGCGGATGGCGCGCTGCATGTGTGCGCCAGAACCGCCCGTCTCTTCGGCAAAGCCGGAAGAGAGAATGACCGCGGCCTTGACGCCGGCGCGGCCGCACCGTTCCAGCTCATCGGGAATGAATTCGGCCGGGATGATAAGAATCGCCAGATCGGCCGTTTTGGGCAGGTCGGCGATGGATGCGTAGGCCTTCAGCCCCTGCACTTCCGTCGCGCTGCGGCTCACAGGATAGATCGTGCCCTTGAACGGATGGGCCAGCATCGTGTGTAAGATGCGGCCGCGCAGGCCTTTGGTGTCGGATGAGGCGCCGACCACCGCGACGGTCTTGGGCCACAGCATTTTGGAAATATCAGGCACGCCGACCCCCGTTCACCGCAGCCCAAAACTAACGCAGACCAAGTCCGCGGGCGATGATGCCGCGCAGGATCTCGGTGGTGCCGCCCTGGATGGTGAGCTTGGGCGCGACCTTGAAGGCGAAGTCGAGTTGCTCGTCGAGCGTGACGCGGTTGCTCGCCTCTGGCTCGAGGAACGCGGCGAGCTCGCGCACGCGCTCCGGCAACTGCTGTTCCCAGATGGTGCCGACATCTTTGACGATGGAGGATTCGACCACCGGCTCTTTGCCAGCCTGCAACATGCCGGCGACCGAGACAGACATACGGCGCAGCGTGTGTAACTGCGCCACGAGGCGGCCGAGGCCTTCGGCGCTGCGCAGGTCGGGATCGGACCCGAGTGCGCGCACCAATTCGGCCAGCACGTAATAGGTCTCCAGAAAACGCTCCGGCCCGCTGCGTTCGTAGGCGAGTTCGCTGGTGGCTTGTTTCCACGCTCCGTCGATTTCGCCCAACACATGATCATCGGTCATGAACACGTCGTCGAACACGACCTCGTTGAAATCGTGCTGCCCGGTCATCTGGATGATCGGATTGACGGTAATGCCGGGCGTCTTCATGTCGACGAGGAACTGCGTGAGGCCGTGCCGGCGATTTTCCTTGGTCGCCGGCGAGGTGCGGAACAGGCCGAGCATGTAGTCGGCGATGTGTGCGTTGCTGGTCCATATCTTGGTGCCGTTGACCTTCCAGCCGCCGTCGATCTTGGTCGCCTTGGTCTTGGCGGCGAACAAATCGGAGCCGGAATTCGGCTCGCTCATGCCGATGACGAAGCACAATTCGCCGCGGCAGATGCGCGGCAGAATGTCCTGCTTGATGTGCTCGGGCGCGTATTTGAGCAGGATCGGCCCGCTCTGCCGGTCAGCGACGAAGTGCAGGCGCACCGGCGCATTGGCGACGCGCATTTCTTCCGTGACGACAAAACGCTCAAGGAAACTGCGCTCGTGGCCGCCGTATTTCTTCGGCCAGGTCATGCCGATCCAGCCTTTGGCGCCGACGCGTTTGCTGAATTCGCGGTTCTGGGTGTCGCCGTGACCGGGGCGGTCGGGCACGAAGGTGCCGGCGGCGACTTCCTCGGTAATGAAGGCGCGCACTTCCTCGCGCAGCGCCTGGCACTCGGGCGGCAGGCGAATCTGGTCGAACTGGAGATTGGTGCTCATCGGCTCACCGCGCCGCCAGCATCGGCCAGAACTGGTTGGCGCCGCGGGCCGCGACCATGGCGCCGAGCGTCGCGGCCCAGTGGCTTTCGCTGCCGAAATCGTCGCGCCAGGCGAGCAGGCGCAGCGTGAAGCGGTGCAGCACGTGCTCGTTGGTGAAGCCGATGGCGCCGAACACTTGATGCGCGATGGCAGCGCCTTCCGCCGCCGCTTCGCCAGCACGTATTTTTGCCGACGCCGCTTCCAGCATCACCGCGTCGTCGAGAATGCCGCCTTCCGCAATTGTGTCGGCGGCGGAGCCAGCGGCGGCGAGGGCGGCGGCGGTCTCGCCGGCGAGACGTGCGAGGTTCTGTTGTACCGCCTGGAACTTGCCGATCTTGCGTTCGAAGGCGACGCGCTCGTTGGCGTAGGCGACGCTCATCGCCAGAACCGTCTCCAGCGCGCCGGCAATTTGCAGGCTGCGCACGGTCGCGCCCATCAGCATCAGCGCCGAAACACCGAACGGCGCCGGCGCGCTGACGACCGGTTTCGCTCGCTCGAAGGTCACCGTGTCACTGCCATCGCCTGCGAGATTTTGCCCAGGACTGGTGCGGCAGTCGGCGGTTTTGACCAGGGCGACCGTCGTGCCCTTGCCGGCTGACGCGAAGACTGCGATGTACTTCGCGTCTTTGGCGAAAGGAATCCCGCGCACGGTGCCGCTCAATGTGCCGTCGGTGTTCAACACCACGCGGTCGCGCGGGCGGACCAGGGCGACAGTCATCGCGCCGACCGGAGACTCGATGCCGGCCTGCGCCAGTAGCCAGCCGGCGAGCAATGTTTCTGCAAGCGGAACCGGCAGCGCGTAGCGGCCGGCGGCAGCGACAATCGCGAAGCCGTCGCCGAGGCTGCCGCCGGCGCCGCCCATTTTTTCCGGAACCCAGGCAAGCGTTAGCCCGGCGTCGGCGAGTGCCTGCCAGAGCTTGTCCTTCCATGCGCCGTCGCGGGCTTTGTTGATGGTCTGCGGATCGGCAAGGTCGGCAAATATCCGCGCCGCCGTCGCGGCGACGATGTTATCGCTCTCGGTCGTCATTGCCGTTCCGGCTTTCTTCTCGATCAGGCGTTTTCCAGGCGCCATCGTGCGGTGCCGGCTCACCGTTGGCAAGCGTGTCGGCGCGCGCGGAAACAACGGATTCTGGCCGGCCTTTGCCGAGTTGATCGGCGCTACCATACCGGGTAGCGTTGTCGCCACAAAAAGCAAAAAACAGGCCGCCGACCGGCAATAGCTGCCGACGGCGGCGCATCCTGGGGAGGATCCAATGGGAACCAAATACGTCGCATTGGCGACGGCTATTCTCTCGAGCCTGACGATCTGCACCGCCCAAGCGGCGGAGCCGAAACACGGCGGTATCCTGCACATCTACCATCGCGAGACGCCGCCGAGCCTCTCGATCCACGAGGAAGCGACCTTTTCGGTCAATGCTCCCGCGATGGCCATCTTCAACAATCTGATCATCTACGATCAGCACAAGCCGCAAACCAGCGTCGACACCATCGTGCCCGAACTCGCCACCAGCTGGGCCTGGGACAAGGCGAATACCGCGCTCACCTTCAAGCTGCGCTCGGGCGTCAAATGGCACGACGGGCAGCCGTTCACGGCGAAGGACGTGAAGTGCACCTTCGATCTGCTGCAGGGCAAATCCCAGGACAAGTTCCGCAAGAACCCGCGCAAGGATTGGTATGAATTTGTCAAGGACGTCTCGGTCAACGGCGACAACGAGGTAACCTTCCACCTCAAGCGGCCGCAGCCGTCGCTGCTGGCGATGCTCGCCTCCGGCTACACGCCGATCTATCCCTGCCACGTGCCGGCGGCGCAGATGCGCACGCATCCGATCGGCACCGGGCCGTTCAAGTTCGTCGAGATGAAGCAGAACGAGTCGATCAAGCTCGTGAAAAACCCCGACTACTGGAAGAAGGGCCTGCCTTACCTTGACGGCATAGAATACACCATCATCAAGAACCGGGCGACCGCGGTGCTTGCCTTCGTCGCCGGCAAGGTCGACATGACCTTCCCGACCGAGATGACGGCGGCCTTGGAAAAGGACATCAAGTCGCAGGACAAGACGGCGATCTGCGAGATCAAACCGATCAACGTCAGCACCAATCTCATCGTCAATCTCGAGTCGCCGCCTTTCAACAATCCGGACCTGCGCAAGGCGATGATGCTCTCGCTTGACCGCAAGGCGTTCATCGACATCATCTTGCAGGGCCAGGGCGATCAGGGCGGCTCGCTGCTACCGCCGCCGGAAGGCGTCTGGGGCATGCCGCCGGATATGCTCAAGACCATCCCCGGCTACGGCGACGTGAAGAAGGATCGCGATGAGGCCCGCGCGATTATGACCAAGCTCGGCTATTCCGCCGACAAGCCGCTGAAGATCAAGGTGTCGACGCGCAACCTCGCCACTTATCGCGATCCGGCGGCGGTGCTGATCGACCAGCTCAAGAGCATCTACATCGACGCCGATCTCGATCCGGTGGAATCGAGCCAGTGGTTCGCCAAGGTGGCGCGCAAGGACTACCAGGTCGGGCTCAACCTGACCGGCAACGGCATCGACGATCCCGACCAGGCTTTCTACGAGAATTATTCGTGCGGGTCGGAGCGCAACTACACGCACTACTGCAACAAGGATCTGGAGAAATTGTTCGATAAGCAATCGGCCGAAACCGATCTCGCCAAGCGCAAGAAGCTGGTGTGGGAAATCGACAAGAAGATCCAGGAGGACGGCGCGCGGCCGATCCTGTTTCACGCCCGCACCGGCACGTGCTGGAAGCCCTACGTCAAGAACATGACGATCGAGAGCAACAGCGCCTATAACGGCTATCGCTACGAGGACATCTGGCTGGATAAATAACAACGCCAGCCCCTGGCGCGCCTGACCGTGAGGGGCGGTCAGGCGCGCTTTTCCCCGCGCACCATGGGAGGACTTGGTGGGGAGTTACCTGATCAGGCGCTTCTTCTTGATGCTCCTGACGCTGTTCGGAATTTCCGTGCTGGTGTTCACGATGCTGCGGATAGTTCCCGGCAACATCGCGGATATTTTGTTCGACGCAGCCGGGATGATCGACACGGCGGAAAAGGGAAAGCTGGAGAAGGACCTCGGTCTCGATAAGCCGATCGCCGTGCAATACGTGCAATGGGTCACCGGTTTGGCGCACGGCGATCTCGGCTATTCCTACGTCTCGGAGAAACCGGCGCTGCAGGAGATTCTTCCGCGGATTCCCATTACCGCCAAGCTCGCTGGCCTGGCATTGAGTTTTGCGATTCTATTCGGGGTTCCGCTCGGCGTCATCAGCGCGGTCAGACAGAATTCCAAACTTGACTATGCCTTGCGACTGATCAGCCTGAGTGGGCTGTCGATGCCGGCCTTCTGGCTCGGACTCTTGATCCTGATGGGGTTCGTCAAATTCTTCGGCACGATCCCCATCTATACCGATCCGCCGCACGGCTTCTGGAACAACTTGTGGCTCTACAGCGTGCCGGCGGCGGCGGTCGGTTTCCGCTCGTCGGCGCTGGTCATGCGGCTCACGCGCTCGTCGATGCTGGAAGTTCTGCGCCAGGACTACATTCGCACCGCGCGGGCGAAAGGCGCGTCAGATTCCAATGTCAACTATCATCACGCCTTGCGCAACGCGGTGCTGCCGGTGGTCACGGTGATCGGCCTTGAGGCCGCATTCCTGATGGGCGGGCTGATCGTCACCGAGACAGTGTTCAATATTCCCGGCATCGCGCGCTTCCTGGTCGAAGCGATCCGCTGGCGCGACTATCCGATCGTGCAGAATCTCGTGATGTTCATCGCGGTCGTTGCGGTGTCGATCAATTTCCTGGTCGATCTGCTCTACGCTGTGCTTGATCCGCGCATCAAGTATTCATAACGGGAGCGCGCATGGCCAGCATCGACATAGCCCCCGTGCCCGCGCCGGATACCGCACGTGCCGAAGGCGTGTGGTCGAACATCCGCTATCACGCTGCGTCGCATCCGCTGGGCGTGGTCGGTGCCGTCATCATGGCGGTGTTCGTGTTCGCCGCGATCTTCGCCGACGTCATCACCGCCTACGATCCGATCAGGACCAATTCGGCGATCACGCTCTTGCCGCCCAACCACTTGCATTGGCTCGGCGCCGACCAGATGGGCCGCGACATCTATAGCCGCATCGTCTATGGCGCGCGCATCTCGCTCGCGGTCGGGCTGGGCTCGACGTTTCTTGGTTCGATCGTCGGCGTGGTCCTCGGCCTCGCCTCCGGCTATATCGGCGGTTGGGTCGATCTCATCATCCAACGTATCGTCGATGTGCTGCAGGCGGTGCCGCTTCTGGTGCTGGCGCTGGTAATGGCGGCGGCCCTGGGCCCTGCGCTCGACAACACCATCGTCGCCATCGCCATCCCGCTGGTGCCATATACCGCACGCATCATACGCTCCAATACGCTCGCTTTGCGCGAGCAGCCCTTCGTCGAAGCGGCGCGCGCCATCGGCATGAGCGAATTCCGCATCGCCGTGCGGCACGTGCTGCCGAATACGCTGGCGCCGCTGATCGTGATCGCTACAGCCCAGCTTGGCGCCGCGATCCTGACAGAAGCCTCGCTGTCCTTCCTCGGCCTCGGCGTGCCGGAACCGCATCCGTCCTGGGGTCGCATGCTGTCGGAATCGGCGGCCGAATACGTGCGCACCGCGCCGTGGCTGGTGATCTTCCCCGGCGTTGCCATCAGCCTCGCCGTGTTCGGCACCAATCTGCTCGGCGACGCCTTGCGCGACATCCTCGACCCGCGGCTGCGGAATTGAAATGACCGTCCTGACCGAACGCGACACCGGCAGTCCGGCACCGGCCGATATTTCCAACGCGGCGCCGCTGCTTGAGGTCGACGGCTTGCGCACCTATTTCGACCTGCGCCACGGCGTGGTGAAGGCGGTGGACGGCGTTTCCTTTGCACTTGCTGCGCACGAGACGCTGGCGATCGTCGGCGAATCCGGCTGCGGCAAGAGCATCACCGCCCTTTCTTTGATGAGGCTGGTGCCCGATCCACCCGGCCGCATTGCCGCCGGCTCGGTCAAACTAGCCGGCGTCGATCTGCTGGCGTTGAGCGCTGAGAAAATGCGCGACGTGCGCGGCAAAGATATCGCCATGATCTTCCAGGAGCCGATGACCTCGCTCAATCCCGTGCTCACGATCGGCAGCCAGATCGCCGAAGTGCTGCTGCTGCACGAGAACATTGGCCGCCGCGAGGCGCACGCCAAGGCGATCGCCATGCTGCGGCTCGCCCGTATCCCTGAGCCGGAGCAGCGCGCCGGCGAATATCCGCATCAACTTTCCGGCGGCATGCGCCAGCGCGCCATGATCGCCATGGCGCTGGCTTGCAATCCGAAGGTACTGATTGCCGACGAGCCGACCACGGCGCTCGACGTCACAATCCAGGCGCAGATCCTCGACATCATGATGGACCTGCAGCGCAAACTGGGTACCGCTATCGTGCTGATCACCCACGATCTCGGCGTGGTGGCGGAAACCGCGCAGCGCGTCATTGTCATGTATGCCGGACGCAAGGTCGAGGAGGCGCCTGTCGAGGAACTGTTCGCACGGCCGCAGCATCCCTATACGCGCGGGCTGATGGCCTCGATCCCGCGCCTACCGCTGATGCGCGGCGAGGCCGACAATACCGGCGAACGCCTGCAGGAAATTCCCGGCATGGTGCCGGCCTTGACCAATCTGCCGGCGGGCTGCGTCTTTGCGCCGCGTTGCGCCCACGCCGAGGACCGCTGCCGGCGCGAATACCCGGCCTACGAGGAGAAGCGGCCGCGCCACTGGGCGGCGTGCTGGCGTTCGGCCGAACTGTTCGGTGACGGCCATGGCTGAGGCACCGGTGATCGAGGTCAACGACCTCAAGAAACATTTTCCCATCCGCAAGGGGCTGCTGCAGCGCGCCGCCGGCACGGTGTTCGCGGTCGACGGCGTCAGCTTCTCGATCAAGGCCGGCGAGACGCTGGGTTTGGTTGGCGAATCCGGCTGCGGCAAGTCGACCGTCGGCCGCACCATCCTGCGGTTGATCGAGCCGACCGGGGGCAGCATCCGCGTCGACGGCCGCGACATCACGCATCTGAGCAAGACGGAGCTCCGACCCTATCGCCGGCAGATGCAGATCATCTTCCAGGACCCGTTCTCCTCGCTTGATCCGCGCATGTCGGCGGGCGAAATCGTCGCCGAGCCGATGCGGGTGCACCGCACGGCGCAAGGCGGCGAGGTGAAGAAGCGGGTGGCCGAGTTGTTCGAGCGGGTGGGCCTGCGCAAGGCCCAGATGAGCAATTTCCCACATCAGTTTTCGGGCGGGCAGCGCCAGCGCATCGGTATTGCCCGCGCTCTCGCGCTCAACCCGAAATTGATCGTCGGCGACGAGCCGGTCTCCGCGCTCGACGTCTCGATCCAGGCGCAGGTGCTCAATCTGATGATGGACTTGCAGCGCGAGATGGGGCTCGCGTATCTCTTCATCTCACACAATCTCGCGGTGGTCGAGCACTTGAGCCACCACATCGCGGTGATGTATCTCGGCCGCATCGTCGAAATGACCGACAAGCGCACGCTGTTCACCAAGGCGCTGCATCCGTACACCGAGTCGCTGCTGCTGGCGGTGCCGGTGCCCGATCCGCGCGTCAAGCGGGTCAAACGCGTGCTGCAGGGCGACGTGCCGAGCCCGGTCAGCCCGCCGTCGGGCTGCCATTTCCACACCCGCTGCCCCTATGCGGTGGATCGCTGCCGGGCGGAATCGCCATTGCTCCGCGAAGTGAAACCGGGCCAAATGGTCGCTTGTCATTTGCGCTAGCGTAAGGGGTCGCCGCGCCACTGGAAATTCCGTCAATGGTCTCGAAAATCAATCCAAACCCCTTCACCACGCGCCCGGAAATCGACGGCACGTTCGGCGTCGTCACCACGACGCACTGGATCGCGACCGCGGTCGGCATGGCGATGCTGGAGAAGGGCGGCAACGCCTTCGACGCCGCAGTCGCCACCGCCTTCACGCTGCAGGTGGTCGAGCCGCATCTCAACGGGCCGGGCGGCGACGTGCCGGTCATTCTTTACGACGTGCGCAAGGGCAAGCCGGAGGTAATATGCGGCCAGGGCCCGGCGCCGGCGGGCGCCACCATCAAGCTCTACCGCGACGAGCTCGGCCTCGATCTTGTCCCCGGCACGGGGCTGCTCGCCGCCTGCGTGCCCGGCATGTTCGAAACCTGGATGTTGCTGTTGCGCGACTACGGCACCATGCGGCTGGCCGATGTGCTTGCGCCGGCGATTTCCTACGCGCGCGACGGCTATCCGCTGGTCGAGCGCGCCAGCGCCACCATTGCGATGGTCGAGGACCTGTTCCGCGAGCACTGGCCGACCTCGGCCGCGGTCTATCTGCCCGGCGGCAGTGTGCCGGAGGCGAACGTGCTGTTCCGCAACGTCGGCATCGCCGACACTTACGCCCGCGTGTTGCGCGAGGCGGAAAGCGCGGGCGCCGACCGCGTCAAACAGATCGAGCGCGCGCGCAAAACGTGGTCGCAAGGGTTCGTCGCCGAGGCCATCGACACCTTCTGCCGCACGCAAGACGTCATGGACACCAGCGGCGAGCGCCACCGCGGCGTGCTCACCGGCGACGACATCGCGCGCTGGCAGCCGCGCATCGAGCCGCCGGCGACATTGCAATACGGCGACTACACGGTGTGCAAATGCGGGCCGTGGAGCCAGGGCCCGGCGATGCTGCAGCAACTGGCGCTGATGAAGCAGCTCAAGCTCGGCCGCATCGATCCGACCGACGCCGATTTCGTCCACACGCTGGTCGAAGCTTCCAAGCTCGCTTACGCCGACCGCGACAAGTTCTACGGCGATCCCGATTTCGTCGAGGTGCCGCTCGCGACGCTTCTGTCCGACGCCTACAACGCCGAGCGCATCAAGCTGATCGGCGCGCGGGCCTCGCTCGAGCAGCGGCCGGGCACCATCGGCACCTTCGGCAAGCAACTGCCCGTGCGCGTCGCCGGCGGTACGCGCAAAGTCGCCGGCGCCGGCGAGCCGACCGTCGGCAAGCTCTGGACGCACGATGACACCCACGACCCGAGCGTCGTCATCGAGGACGCCAAGCTCGACCGCGCCGGCGCCATGCGCGGCGACACCGTGCATTTCGACATCATCGACCGCGACGGCAACATGGTGTCGTCGACGCCGTCCGGCGGCTGGCTGCAATCCTCGCCGGTGATCCCGGCGCTCGGCTTCTGCCTCGGCACGCGGGTGCAGCAGTTCTGGCTCGACGAGCAGCATCCGTCGGCGCTGGCGCCGGGCAAGCGCCCGCGCACGACACTGACGCCGTCTTTGGCGTTGCGCGATGGCGAGCCCTATCTCGCCTGGGGCTCGCCCGGCGGCGACCAGCAGGACCAATGGATCGGGCAATTCTTCCTGCGCCACGTGCACGCCGGCATGAACCTGCAGGAGGCGATCGACGCGCCGGCCTGGCACTCGGAGCATTTCGCCGCCTCGTTCTGGCCGCGCGAAGCGCGCCCCGGCGTGCTGGTGGTCGAAGGCCGCCTCGGCGAGGCGACCATCAAGGAGTTGCGCCACCGCGGCCACGAGGTCGAGGTCGGTCCCGATTGGTCGGAAGGCCGGCTCACCGCCGCCTCGCGCAGCGGCAACCGCCGCAAGGCGGCGGCCAATCCGCGCGGCATGCAGGGCTACGCGGCGGGGCGATAGGGCGGGGTCTCATCAACGCGCGAGAGTCCGCTATCGGGCAAATAGCGGACATGACCCCAACAGGCGGTTATGTCGGCTTATGTCCCAAGCGGACCATCCTATGGTAATCATGCGAGCCATCGAATTGGTGACGGGTGATAAGCCATGTTGGAAACTGACAAGGTGTTCGCTGGCTCGGTTCCGGAAAACTACGACCGCTATATGGTGCCGTTAATTTTCGAGCCGTACGCGGCGGATATTGCACGACGCGCAGCGTCCTTGTCGCCAAGCGCCGTTTTGGAAATCGCCGCGGGCACCGGGGTTGTCACCCGCGCCTTGGCGCCAAGACTGCCCCCCGGCGCAAGCTATATCGTCACCGACCTCAACCAGCCGATGCTCGACTACGCCGCTTCGCGACAACCTCCCGACACTCGCATCAAATGGCGCCAGGCGGATGCTCTGGCGCTGCCGTTTGAAAATGCGGCCTTCGATCTCGTTTGTTGCCAGTTCGGCGCGATGTTCTTTCCCGACCGCATATTGGCCTACCGCGAGGCAAAGCGGGTCCTGAAGCCCGGAGGATATTTTTTGTTCAACGTATGGGATCGCATCGAGGAGAACGATTTTGCGGATGATGTGACGAATGCTCTCGCAAGGATATTTCCGGACGATCCGCCGCGCTTTATGGCCCGCACGCCGCACGGCTACCACGATACGGCTCTGATCTGCAGCGAGCTGGAGGAGGCGGGTTTCTGCCGCGTGGTGATCGAGACGAAAGCCGAACAAAGCCGTGCATCCTCGCCGCGCATTCCGGCCGTTGCCTATTGTCAGGGAACTGTTCTTCGCAACGAAATCGAGGCCAGAGACGGGGGAAAACTGGAAGCTGCAACCGACTACGCCGCATCCGCGATTGCGGACAGACATGGCCGCGGCGAGGTTGCTGCCAAAATTCAGGCGCACGTCATCGTGGCTGTGGTCTAAAAGTCGGGATATCCCCTTCTGGCACTTAGCGGACGTTGGCCGGCCGCTATCGCCTTAGCGTTGCACGACGGTGAGCGGGCGCGTTTCGTTTGCGCCTGAAACCGAAGGGCCGCCTTCCGGCGCGCCGAACGACGGCATCTGTCCCGGCAGGACGATATTGTCGCGGCCGAGCGACGCGATATCGCGAACGCCGAGATTGGCCATGGTGCGGCGTATCTCGGCATCGAAAATGGCGATCGCGCGGCGCGCTCCGGGCTCACCCGCTGCACCGACGCCGTAGAGCGTGGCGCGTCCGATCGCCACCGCGTCGGCGCCGAGCGCCAGACCCTTGAGGACGTCGCTGCCGCGCCGGAAACCCGAATCGACGATGATCTTGAGTCGGCTGCCGGCCGCCGCGGCGATGTGCGGCAGCATCTCGACCGGAATGGCCGCGGCGTCGAGCACGTTGCCGGCATGGTTCGAGACGATGATGCCGTCGGCACCGCACGCGGCAGCCTTCACCGCATCGTCGGGATGCAGGATACCTTTGACGATCAGCGGCCGCGGCCAGAGATCGCGCAATCGGCGCAGAAAATCCCAATCGAGTTTATCGTTGCGGCTCATGAAGCCTGCGACTTTGCCAGCCGTGTAGTCCTTCTCGCCGGCGGCCTCCGGCGGAAAATGGATATTGGGAAAGCGCGGCAGCCGTCCCTCTGCGAGGACATAGCGGCCGAGCGTACCGAACAGCCAGCGCGGATGGGTGACACCGTCGATCGCGCTGCGCAGCGTGACCCGCGGCGGAAAGTTGGCGCCGTTACGAATATCGAACTCGCGGTTGTTGTAGGTCGGCGAGTCGACGGTGAGGACCAGCGCCTCGAAGCCGGCGTCGCGCGCCCGCGCCACGGTCACTAGCGCGGCCTCGGCGTCGCGCCAGACATAGAGCTGGTACCACTGGGTGCCGCCGCCCTCGGCCAGCACGCGCTCCATCGCCGTGCTCGACGTGCTCGCGAGCGTAAAGGGAATGCCGGCATCGGCCGCGGCGCGCGCCAGAGCGATCTCGGCGCGGTACCAAACCCAGCCGGCAATTCCGGTCGGGCCGATCAACAACGGCAGCGCGTGCTTCTTGCCGAAAAGCGTGATGCCCGGGTCGCGGCCGGAGACGTCGGTGAGCACTCGCGGCAGCAGTTTGATGCGGTCCAGCGCGGCGCGATTGTCGCGCATCGCGATCTCGTCCTCGCTGCCGCGGTCACAGAACTCGAACACCGCCTTGGTCAGGCGCCGGCGCGCCATGCGGCGCAGATCCTCGATATTGAGTGCCCTGCGCGTCAGATCGCTCATGCGCTCCCCCGGAACAGGCAACTTTGTTGCGGCTTGCGCGAAAAGGAGCACGCGGCCGATTTCAGCGCAAGGAGATGCGGGCGATTGGATGGAGGGCCGGCTCACCGCCGCGCCGCGCACCGGCAACCGCAGCGAGGCGGCGGCCAAGCCGCGCGGCATGCAGGGCTACGCGGCGGGGCGCTAGGGCGCGGATTCATCAACGAGCGAGAGTCCGGCATCGGGCGGGTAGCAGACATTAGCCAATCAGGCGGTGATGCCGGCTTGTGACCCGAGGCGGAACATCCCGGTTATAAGTCTGGCATCAAATTCAATATCCAGCACCCCAACGATACTGCCACGCAACACCGACGGCGCTGAACTCGCTACCGGTGCGGGTCGAGATGCCAGTGCTGGCATTAAATTTGATAGAGCTGTGGCGGTCCACTGGTAGAGCAAGAGTCAAGCCTGCGCGCGTGTTCGTTTGCTCGTTATCATCTCTAACGCCATTCACGGTGGTGCGGCCGCCCGTAAAGTAAGTGCCATCCAATGACACCCATGCGCCGGTTTCAAAATTGTAAACGATGTCCCCCCGCACCAAATAAATCGGCGCCTGCGCGAATGTGCTGCCGTTGTAGAAATCCGTATTGTCGGTAAAAAGCATAACGCTAGGGGCAACCTCCACAGTCCACGGACCCCATGCCTTGGAAATACCCAACTCGGGCCTGAACGACCAGCGGTTGTTGCCGAGGTTAAGCAACTTGCTGTCGTCGTATTGCCCTAGCGGGGCCGACACCTGCACGCTCGCCCCGATAATGAGGTCTTGCTGGTAGTTCGCAAATTCCTTCACGGAAAGCGCGGGAGCCCCAAACAGGTTTATCGAAAAGCGAAATCGCGGATCGCCCAAACCCGACATGTCGCGGGCTATAGGCTGGCCGCCCACGAGGGCCTGCGCAGAAAAAGACGAATAGGGCAGTATCACATCAAACTTAGCGGATTTACCCCCTACATCAAGAGACCGCACGTAGGCTAAGACCTCGGTATTGTTGTGAAACTGTGCGTTGGCGATCGACGTTTCTGGATCAAACGCCATTTTACCTTGAGAGTAGACGTAGCCCACAATCAGGAAATTTAGTCCGACCGGCGCGTTCGTGTACGACCTCGGTTCGGCATCCTGTGCTTTCGCATTTGCGACCATTAATACGGTCGTTATTATCCCAAACGCCATGCAAAGTGAGAGCCGATTTGAGACAGGCGCATCAGCCACTTTTCAGATCCGATCAAACGCAATTGTAAGGGCCTGGAAATGTATTACGGACGACACAAATCACAAAGCCTTCTAAACAACCCGGCATTGACATGCATCAAGCGATGCCTGTTGGCGGATGTCTGCTTTTGATGCGGCACTTGGCGGTCAGCACGAGTGTGTTTCTGGTCCATAACCGACACGCGAATTGCGGCGTTTGATGTCTGTTTTCGCGAGGAAAGCGGGCGTGGCCTCGTTGAATTTTTATGACCACACGCCCTAAAGCTTCGCCGCCGCCTCTCGCGCGGCGTCTTCGACGGTCATGAACACCGCGCCCTCGTTGCCGAGCCGGTCGACCAGGCCTTCCAGTGCCAGCATGCGGTAGCCGCGGCCGATGACGAAAGGGTGCATCGTGTACGTGAGCACGCCCCAGTCGACCGTCTTCTGCATATAGAGGAATTCGTCGAACCAGCTGTCCATCACCGCGCTCGCCGGCTGCAGGCCGGGCAGGATCGAGGTGGGCGTGCGCACGAATTCGAAATGCGGATAGTCGTCGAGCGACCAGGAGATCGGCATCTCGATGAGTGAAGTCTCTTTGCCAAAGTGGAACGGCTCGCCGAGTCTGGCGACGTCGCCGCGCCGCGCGCGATAGGGCAGGTAGTCGGCGCCCATCAGGCTCGAGTCGTAGTGGAAACCGTGCGCCAGCAGCAGATCGATGGTGTGCTCGCTCAGATCCCACGAGGGCGAGCGGTAGCCGCGCGCCTTGCGTCCGGTCAGCCGCGCGATGGCCTCGTTGGCGCGCACCAGGTCGGTCTCCTCGTCTTCGCGGCTCTGGTTCGCCGGCGCGACATGCGCCCAGCTGTGGTGGGCGATTTCATGACCGCCGGTCGACGACCGCCTCGCATTCGCGCGGCCAGCTCTCGATGGTGAACCCGGGCACGAACCAGGTCGCCTTGATGCCGCGCGTTCGCAGGAAATCGAGGATGCGCCTCGCGCCGGTGACGCCGAACTCGCCGCGCGACAGTGGCGTCGGCGTGGTCATGCCGCGGGCGATGAAGCCGGACTGGGTGTCGAAATCGAAGGTCAGGCAGACGATGTGGCGGGGCACGCAAAACCTGCTTGGGCGGACGACGGCGTCGCATCATACTGAAAGACGTGGATGGCCAGGACAAGCCCGGCCATGACGGTTATGAGAAGGCCATGGCGGTCATCGACATCGGCATCATCGTCAATGGCGCCACCGGACGCATCGGTGCAACGCAGCATCTGGCCAACGCGCTGGTGCCGATCCGCGCCGAGGGCGGATTGCCCATTGGCGATGACCGCATCATGCCACGTTTGCTGCTGATCGGGCGCGACCGCGAGCGGCTCGCCGGCATTGCGGAGAGCTACGGCGTCGACGACTGGAGCACCGATCTCGATGCCGCATTGGCGCGGCCGGATTTCACCGTGTTTTTCGACGCCGCGGCGACCCACCAGCGCGTCGCGGCGCTGAAAAAGGCGATTACCGCCGGCAAGCACATCTACAGCGAAAAGCCGGTGGCGCCGTCGCTCGCCGAGGGCCGCGCGCTGCTTGAGGCCGCGCAGGCGCGCGGGCTCAAAGCCGGTGCGGTCGAGGACAAGCTCAATCTGCCCGGCTTGCAGAAGATGCTGCACCTCGCGCAGTCGGGCTTCTTCGGCTGCGTCACCGGATTCAAGTTGGATTTCGGCTGGTGGGTGTTTGACGGCGCCGAGCGGCCAAGCCAGCGGCCGAGCTGGAATTATCGCAGGAGCGGCGGCGGTGGGCTGACGCACGACATGATGCCGCACTGGCGCTACGTCATCGAAGGCATTCTCGGACCGATCCGCCGCGTGGTCGCGGCGACGAACATTGCGATCCCCGAGCGCGTCGACGAGGAGGGCCGGCGTTACACAGTGGACGTCGACGATACTTCGGTCACGCTCGCCGAACTGGAGAACGGTGCGATCGGCACCATCATCTGCTCCTGGGCGACGCGGGTGCGCCGTGACGATCTTGTCACCTTGCAGATCGACGGCGTCGGCGGCTCGGCGCTCGCCGGTCTGCACCGCTGCTGGATGCAGAGCGCTGCCGGCACACCCACCATTCGCCGCTTCAATCCGGACACCGACATCGGCACCGACTATCGCAGCGAATGGACGGAGGTTGCCGACACGTCGACCTACACCAATCCGTATCGTGTCGGCTGGGAGAATTTCTTGCGTCATGTCGTTGCCGACGCACCGCTGGTCTGCAGTTTTGCCGCCGGTCTGCGCGATGTACAGTTGGCGGAAGCGTGCTATCGCAGCGTCGCGCAACAGACATGGGTGACCCTCGATGACATCGCCGGCTAACCGCACCGCCTTCGTGTCCGGCGCCTCGACCGGCGTCGGCTACGGCATCGCCTGCGCGCTGGCGCAGGCGGGCTACGATCTGGCGGTGACCAGCCGCGACGCGGCGCGGCTCGACGCGCTGTTGAAAGAGCCGGCGATGAAAGGGCGCAAGGTGGCGCCGCTCAAGCTCGACGTCCGTATCGAGGGCGATAGCGCGAAAGCGCTTGCCGCCGCCGCCGATGCGCTCGGCGAGATCGACGTCCTCGTCAATAATGCCGCGCGCTCGCTGGTCAAGCCGGCCGTGGACGTCACGCCGGCGGAATGGGACGACGTCGCCAGCACCAATCTCAAGGGCCCGTTCTTCATGGCGCAGGCCTATGCTTCGCAATGTATCGCGCGCAAACGGCCCGGCTGCATCGTCAATATCGTCTCGACGCACGGCATGACCGGCTTCCCCGGCCGTGCGGTCTACGGCATCACCAAAGGCGGGCTGATCCAGATGACGCGCATGCTGGCGATCGAATGGATTCCGCATAACATCCGCGTCAACGCGGTGGCGCCGTCGACCGTGCTGACGCCGTCGCGCGCGGCGATGTACGACGACGCGACGCGCGCGCGCATGGTGGCGCGCATTCCCATCGGCCGCTTCATCACGCCGGAGGAGGTGGCCGCCGCGGTTGTGTTCCTCGCCAGCCCCGGCGCTTCGGCGATCACCGGCGAGACGATCAACGTCGACGGCGGCTTCATGGCGAGCTAGCGCCCTGGCGCTTGGCTTGCGCGGTTAAACACGGCCCGTAGTCGGCGCTGGCGTGAGGAAACGCGACTAGCTTTCGCACTCCGAAAATTTCGGGCGGGCCTTATTCATATACTCCCGTGCGACGTGCCGGCTGTCCACGTTGTGAACGCGCGTCGCAAGCGACCCGAACGCAAGCGAGCCTTGCGTCCGGACCGGTTGCGGCACCGTTCAAAGGGTGACTAAAGTGCGGCCATAAAGCGCACCCGCCGTGGTTCCTGTCGGCCACATTCTTTGCCGCGCGGTGCCGTTTGGGGAGACGCCTGCTTGAAAATTGGAATTTTGCTCGGCGACGATATCGGCCTCGAAGTCGTGCCGGAGACCGTCAAGGTGATGAAGGCCGCGGCGGCGCGCGCCGGGCTCACCATCGACTGGCACCCGCTGCCGATCGGCAAAGACGGGCATGAGAAGGAAGGCAGCACACTGCCGCCGTCGACGGAAGCCGCGCTGTGGAAGCTGGACGGCTGGATCATGGGGCCGATCGGCCACGCCGCCTATCCGCGCAAGGACCCGACCTGGGTGATGCCGCCGGTACGCAAGCGGTACGAATTGTTCGGTGCCATCCGACCGTCGCGCTCCTATCCGAGCGTCAAGTCGATCCACAAGGACGTCGACATCATTTTCCTGCGCGAGCTGTCGGAAGGCATGCTCTATTCGGAGACCGTGGTCGCCGGCGCTCCGGAATTCCGGCCGAACGACGACATCACGGTCGCCATGCGCGTCATCACCCGCAAGGGCTCGAACCGCGTCGCGCGCGAGGCCTTCGAGATCGCGCGCACGCGAAAGCGCAAGAAGGTGACCGCCGCGCACAAGGAGCCGGTCTATCGGCTGGCCTGCGGCATGTTCGCCGAGGAATGCCGCAAGGTGGCGAAGGACTATCCGGACGTGACCTTCGAAGAGGCGATGATCGACACCATCTCGATGAAACTCGTCATGGCGCCGCAGCAATACGACGTGGTGGTGACCACCAACCAATTCGGCGACATCTTGACCGACATCGGCGCCGGGCTGGTCGGCGGGCTCGGGCTTGCGCCCGGCCTCTGCGTCGGCGAGAAGCAGGCGATGGCGCAGGCGACGCATGGCTCGGCGCCCGATATCGCCGGCCGCAACATCGCCAACCCCTACGCCATGATCACGTCGGGGCAGATGCTGCTCGGCTGGCTCGGCCGCAAGCACAACGAGCCGAAGGCCGTTGCGGCGGCAAATTACATGCAAGCGGCGATCGACAAGGTCATTGTCGAGGCGAAGCATCTGACCAGGGATCTCGGCGGCAACGCCAGCACGCAACAAATGAGCGACGCCATCGCGGCCGCCGTCCAGCAATAGGCAAAACGGAAACGCCAAACGGAAAAGCAATGTACAGCCTTCAGCTCAGCCCCGAACAGTTGGAAATCCGCGATACCATCCGCGATTTCGTCACGCGCGAGATCAAGCCGGTGGCGCTCAAGGCGGACAGGCTCGACCAATGTGACCGCACGCTGCTGGTCGATCTGCTCGATCAGGCCTCGCAGATGGGCCTGCGCAGCCTCGCGCTGTCGGAAGATCGCGGCGGCGCCGGAGTCGATGCGCTGACGTCTTGCATCGTCACAGAGGAACTGGCGGCCGGCGACCCCGACCTTGCCGCGGTGCTGTCGGAGAGCTCGCGGCTCGCCCACGTGCTGTTCGACCAGTGCATGAATGACGCGCAGCGCGACGTCTTCCTGCCGAAGTTCCAAAGCGGCGACCGTTACCATCTCGCCTTCGCCGGCCGCGAGCCGGGCAGCGATACGCGGCTCGGCGTCAACTATCACCGGCCGGCGGCCACTGAGATTGCGATGAAGACCACTGCCGCCAAGTCCGGCAACGACTGGATCGTCAACGGCGTCAAGGACTGCGTCGCCAACGCGCCGGTCGCAGGCCTGTTCGCCGTGCTGGTGCAAATTCCCGGACGTCCGAGTGCCAGTGTGCTGCTGGTGCCGGCCGATGCGCCGGGCGTGAGCGTGAAAGCGCACGACAAGCCGTGGCAGCACGGCGTCTGCGGCGAGGTGACTTTCACAGACTGCAAGGTGCCGGCAGGCAATGTGCTCGGCGACGACGCGGCGGCGATCCTGACCGGCGCAGCGACGCCCGGCCGTGGCATTCCGCTGGCGCAGGCGCTCAACCTCGGCATCGGCCGCGCCGCCTACGAAGCAGCGCTCGATTATGCGCATTTGCGCGTGCAGGGCGGCCGCCCGCTGATCGAACACCAGGCGATTGCCAACAAACTGGCCGAATCTGCGATCCGGCTCGAGGTGGCGCGTAACGCCGTCTGGCAGGCGGCCTGGGCCTCCGATCATCCGGAAGCCGTTGCCGACCGCAGCTTGGCCGACCTGCCGCTGACGACCATCGCGCAGGTGTTCGCGTCCGAAGCGGTCATGAAGGCGACCAAGGATTGCGCCGAAATCTTCGGCGCCATGGGCGTGATGCGAGACATGCCGCTCGCCAAATACATCCACGACGCCCGCGTGTGTCAGCACAGCGGCGACGGCAATACCGACGCCAAGCTGCGCATCGCGGAGGAACTCGCCGGCTACCGGCGCGCCGGCAACGGCGCGATGCGGCTTGCCGGAGAATAACCAGACGTTTCAGGTGAGGATGCTTCCATGGACTTCAATCTGAGCAACGAGCAGCGTTCCTGGCAGATGGCGGCGCGCAAATTTGCCGACGAGGAGATCCGCCCGATCACGCTTGAGCGCGACACCATCTCGACCCCGCGCGAGACCTGGGATTGGGGCATCATCAAGAGGGGTTCCAAGCTCGGCTTCCGCACCATGGCGGTGCCGAAGGAATGGGGCGGCCAGGGCACCGATTTCGTCACCCAAGCGCTGGTGATGACCGAGCTCGCCAAGGCCGACAGCGCCATCTCCAAGGCGTTCAGCCAGAACTGGAAGTGGAGCCACCTGATTTCGGCGTCCTGCACCGAGGAGCAGAAGCAGCGCTTCCTGCCGGGCTTCGTCGCCGACGACACCTGGGTGCTCGGCAAGGGCATCACCGAGCCGAGCGCCGGCTCCGACAACCGCATGCCGATGGACGACCCCAAGACCGGCGTCAAGTTACGCGGCGAGCGCAAGGGCAACGAGTGGATCCTCAACGGCGAGAAGGCCTTCATTGCCAACGCGCCGATCGGCAAACTATTCTTCATCGACGTGCGCACCGACATGACGGTGCCGCCTAAGCAGGGCACGACGCTGTTCCTGGTGCCAAGCGACACGCCTGGCTTCCGCATCGGCAAGGTGTTCAACAAGAGCGGCTGGCGCTTCTATCAGAACGGCGAAATGATCTTCGAGAACGCTCGCGTGCCGCATGCCAATGTGGTCGGCGACGTCGGCGGCGCCGTCAAGAAGAGCGGCAGCGCCGGCGGCGACACCACCGGCGGCGATCTGTTCGGCGATCTTGAGTTGTCCGCCAACGGGCTCGGCATCTGCGACGACGCCTGCGCCACCGCGCTCAAGTTCGCCAAGTCCGAGAAGCAGGGTGGTCAGCCGCTATGGGCGCAGCAGAACGTGCAACTGCAGATCAACAAGATGTTCATGCTGACCGAGGCGCTGCGCTCGTTCGTGATGCGGGTGGCCTGGGAGCACGACCTGAAGGTTCACTCCAATAATGCCGGCCTGGCGATGAACTATTCCTGCGACGTCGTGAATGAGGTGTCCGAGCTTTATATGGAAGTGCGCGGCGCCAACGGCTGTCACATGGATCACCACACCGACAAGTTGGTGCGCGATGCCTTCATCTGGAACCATCTTGCTGGCGACAGCGTCTCGCGCATGAAGGTGGCGAGAAGGCTGGCGGCGTAGCCAATATCCGCTCATTCCCGCGCAAGCGGGAATCCAGGGGCCACAATCGAGAGCCAAGAGTTTGCCGCCCTGGGTCCCCGCATTCGCGGGGACGAGCGGGCAACTATAACGCCAGCTTCACCGGCTTGCCCGTCTCCAGCGACGTGATCACCGCCTCGAAGGCGCCGATCAGGTTGAGCATCTGATCCGGCCGCACCGGAAACGGCGCTTTGCCCTCGACGGCGTCGGCAAAGGCTTCGAGCAGCACGCGCAGCGAATCGACGTGCGGAAAAGTCTGTTCCTTCGGCGTGCTGCCGATCTTGGCGACGGTCAACTTGTCTTCGCCATTGGCTTCGGCGTAGCCGTCGGTGCCGAACACGGCGCAGCGCCAATAGACCGGCGTCGCGCGGATTGTCGCCATTAGCCCGGTGGCGCCGCATTCGAATTCGGTGAGCACCGCGACGACGTCGCGCGGGTCGGGCGGCGCTTTCTTCGAGATGCTGCGCGCATCGACGTAAGAGATCGCTCCGACCAGATTGATGAAGGCGTCGAGCACATGCAGGCCCGCGCCGGTCATGCCGGCGCCCGGCGATTCCTTGGGATCGTCGCGCCAGCCGCCGGACACGCGCGTCGAATGCTCGTTGGAGAAGTGGCCCTCGATATGCATGACCTTGCCGATTTCGCCCAACTCGACCACGCGCTTGAGTTCGCGCATCGAAGCAAAGCAGCGCTTGTTGTTGCCGGTGCCGAACGGAACGCCGGCCGCCCTGACCGCGGCAACCGCGCGCTCGGCTTCGGCGCGCGTGAGCGCCAAGGGCTTCTCGCACCAGACCGGCTTGCCGGCCGCCGCCACCATGCGCACCTGCTCGACATGCAGCGAATGCGGCGTCGCCAGCAGAATGGCCTGCACCTCGGGGTCGGCGATGACGTCTTTCAGGTCGGTGGACAACCGGAAACCGTGCTTGGCCGCCAACTCGCGCGCGAGTTCGGGCTCCTTGGTAACGCCGTGCACGATGCGGATGCGGTCGCTCTTGCCTTGAATTGAACCCAGAACGGTCTGGCCCCAACGGCCGAGACCCACCATGGCTGCATTGATCATTATTGCCTCGACATTGCGATGCGTCTTGCCAATCTCGTTTAATCGAGATGACATGACAAGCGCATGATCCCGAAAAGTGGGGACCGGTTTTCGGATAAGATCATGCGCACGTAAAATGCATGGGTTGGTGACGTAGGGGCAATGCATGAAAGCGATGGTGTTGCGGGGGCCGAACACCCCGTTCGAGTTGGCGCAGGTGCCAGATCCGGTCGCCGGTCCGGGCGAGGCGGTCGCGCGCGTCATCACTTGCGGCGCGGGGCTCACCATCCAGCACGCCAAGGCCGGCCGGCGAAAGATCGATTTTCCGCGCATCATCGGTCACGAGATCACGGCTGAGATCGTGCAAGTCGGCGCCGGCGTGTCGACGCTGAAGGTCGGCGACGGCGTCACGTCCTTCTTTTATTTGAACTGCGGCCACTGCCGCTACTGCCTGACCACCCTCGAACCGCTGTGCACCAACCAGGGTGGCAATGTCGGGCTCGAATGCGACGGCGGCTATGCCGAATACATCAAGCTGCCCGCACACATCTTCATCAAGTTTCCGGAAGAACTCGACTACAAGGCGCATCCAGCGGAAATGGGCGTCATCACCGACGCGCTGGCGACGCCTTACAAAGTGTTGCGCCGTGCGCAGGTCAAAGGCGGCGAGACGGTCGCGGTGATCGGCGCCGGCGGCGGCCTCGGCATTCACCAGTTGATGATGGCAAAATGGGCGAATGCGCGGGTGATCGCGGTCGAGACAGCGGCCGATAAATTCGACGCCTGCCGCAAGGCCGGCGCCGATGAAGTGGTCAATCCGCGCGATGGCGATGTGGTCGAAGCATTGCGCGACCTCACGCACGGCGCCGGCGTCGACGTCGTGGTCGACTACGTGTCCACCACTGCGACGCAGGAGGCTGCTGTCAGGGCGCTTGGCCAGCGCGGCCGCATGGTCATTCTCGGCGGCGCTGCTCAGCCGTTTAACGTGCCGGCCCGCGACATGCTCACCAAGGAGCAGGCGATCCTCGGCAGCCGCTATGTCACGCGCGCCGAGATCCTGGACGCGTGCGATCTGGTGGCGCGCGGCGAAGTGTGGCCGCTGGTGACGGTGGTGCGGCCCATGGCCGAAGCCGAGGCGGTGCACGATCTGGTCGAGCGCGGCCGGGTGACGGGACGCGCGGCCTTGCGCGTGGCATAGCGGCCGGAATTATTTCTTGCGGATGCGGAAGATCAAGACACCGTCCGCTTCCGCCTTGCCTTCCAGCGTGTCGCCGGTCTGCCGCAGCAGGTTTGGGATATCGATCGCGGCCAGCGGGTCGGTGCATTCGGCCACGATCAGGTCGCCGCTCTTCAAGGCCGACAGCTTTTTGCGCACCCGCAGCGCCGGCAGTGGGCACTTCAGGCCGCGCAGATTCATGGTGGTTTCGCCCATGCGCTTTCCGCCTCGTTCGGATAGACTGAATAAGCTCACCGCAACAAGGTCAAGCACCGGTATATGGCGTCCGAGACGATCCAGACCATCGCGCGATTGACGCCGCTTGCCGAGGTCTTGGCGCTGATCGACCGGGAGGTGCAGCCGGTCGCGCCGCGCCGCATCGCCGTGGGGCGCGCTTTGCACGCGACGCTTTCCGAGGATGTCATTGCCGAAACGCAGCCCGCTGCGCCATTGGCGCTGATCGACGGCTGGGCGCTCAACGCCGACCAGACGCGCGATGCAGGTAGTTACGCGCCGGCGCCCTTGCCGCAGATCCCGGTGCGCATCGAGGCGGGCCGCCCGATGCCGGATGGCGCAGACAGCGTTGCGGCGTTCGACACGGTGAAGCTGACGCCGGGCGGCGCGGAGGCGCTCGCCCCCGTCAATCCGGGGGACGGTGTGCTGCCGGTGGGCGGCGACTGCGATGGCTCCATGCCGATGCGCCGCGCCGGCGAATGCCTGCGCGCCATCGATCTTGCCGCTTTGGGTGGCGCCGGCGTGAGCGAGGTCGCCGCGCGCCGGCCGCGGCTGCGCATCGTGCCGGGGCGAACCGACACGATCGTCACTAACGCCGCGCGGCTAATCGCAACCGACGCGGCGCGTTGCGGTGGGTCACCCGACGAAGTCAGTGGTGACTTGAGCGAAGCATTTTCCGGCGAAAGCACGGACGCCATCGTCGCCATCGGCGGCACCGGCAGCGGCCGTAACGACGCCAGCGTGCACACGCTGGCGCGCGCGGGACGGCTCGTCGTGCATGGCGTCGCGCTCACGCCGGGCGAAACCGCTGCGTTCGGCTTTGTCGGGACGCGGCCGGTGCTGCTGCTGCCGGGCCGTCTCGATGCCGCGCTGGCGGCATGGCTGACCATCGGCCGGCGCATGCTCGAGCGGCTCGCCGGCAGCGAGTCGAACGAGCCAACCCAGACACTCAGGTTGTCGCGCAAAATCGCGTCCACCGTGGGCCTCGCCGAAGTTATTCCGATGCGCCATTCAGGCGCCGCCGCCGAACCGTTGGCGGCGAAATATCTTTCGTTATCCGTGTTGACGCGTTCGCACGGGTGGTTGCTTGTGCCCGCCGACAGCGAAGGCTATTCAGCCGGCGCGCAGGTCGAGATGCGTTTGTGGCCATGAGAAGCGTGATATGAGTGAGACCCGCACGCGGCCGGACGATAATGCCTTGCTGGCGCGGATACGCGCCGCGGCTCGCCAGGAGCAGTTCCTCGAAGTGGTGTCGGCGGACGAGGCGCGCACTCGTTTCGAGGCCCACCTCGACCTCAAGCCGCTCGCGCCTGAAACCGTGCCGCTTGCCGCCGCGCTCACGCGCGTGCTGGCGCACGATGTGGTGGCGGCGGTCGACGCGCCGCCATTCGACCGTTCCAACGTGGACGGCTTTGCGCTGCGTGCGGCGGACACCGTTGGCTCCAGCGACGGCAATCCGAAAATCTTCCGGCTCAATGCCGAGGTGATCGCCTGCGGCGATGCGCCAGAGCTGCAGGTCGTGCCCGGCACCGCCACGGCCATCGCCACCGGCGGCGTCATCCCGCGCGGCGCCGACGCCGTGGTGATGATCGAGGCGACCGAGCTGATCGAGGCGGGCCCGCCATCGATCGAGCTGCGCCGCGCCGCCGCGCCCGGGCAATTCGTCTCCTACGCCGGGTCCGACATCGCGCGCGGCGAGACGCTGCTGCGGCGCGGCACGCGCATCGGTTCGCGCGAGATCGGCATGCTGGCGGCCTGCGGCCTTGCGCAAGTGGACGTAGTGCGGCGGCCGAAAGTGGCGGTGCTGTCGACCGGCGACGAACTTGTGACGCCAGGTTTGCCGCTGAAGCCGGCGGGAGTTTACGACAGCAATGGCGCGATCATCGCCGCGGCCGTCACCGAAGCTGGCGGCGAGCCGCTGAGCCTCGGCGCCTTTCCCGACGATGCGGCGGTGCTGGAACGGGCCGTGCGCCAAGCGCTGGCGGACAGCGACATGGTGGTGCTCTCGGGCGGCACCTCGAAGGGCGCCGGCGATCTGTCGCACGCGATCGTGTCGCGGCTGGGCGCGCCCGGCATCCTGGTGCACGGCGTCGCGCTCAAGCCCGGCAAGCCGCTCTGCCTCGGCGTGATCGGCGACAAGCCGATCGTGGTGCTGCCTGGTTTCCCGACCTCGGCGATCTTTACCTTCCACGCCTTTGTCGCGCCGGTGATCCGCGCCCGCGCCGGCCTGCCGCCGGAGGCCGCTGCAACGATTACCGCGCGCGTGCCGGTACGGATTGCCTCCGAACTCGGCCGCAAGGAATTCGTGCTGGTGTCGCTGATCGACAGCGAGGAGGGCGCAATTGCCTTTCCGACCGGCAAGGGCTCAGGCTCGGTGACGAGCTTCTCGCAAGCCGATGGCTTCCTCGAGATCGACGCGCTGGCCTCCTCGCTCAACGCCAACAGCGTCGTCGACGTGACGCTGATCGGCAGCGCCGCCCATGCGCCGGATCTGGTGATCATGGGCAGCCACGACGTGGCGCTCGACGTCGTGGTCGGCACGCTGGCCGAGCACGGCTTTTCCGCACGCACGCTCGCGGTCGGCAGCTTGGGCGGCGTGGCGGCGGCAAACCGCGGCGAATGCGACATCGCGCCGGTCCATCTGATCGACCCGAACAGCGGATTGTATAATGTGCATCTGGTCACGCCCGGCCTCGCGCTGGTGCCGGGCTGGCGGCGCATGCAGGGCGTCTTGTTCCGCCCGGGCGACGAGCGCTTCGAGGGGCGCACGGCGCAAGAGGCAATGGCCGCGGTGCATGCCGATCCGACGGCGCTGATGGTCAACCGCAACGCCGGCGCCGGCACCCGCGTGCTGATCGACAAGCTGCTTTTGGGCGCGAGGCCGCCCGGCTACGCCAACCAGCCGAAATCGCACAACGCGGTCGCCGCCGCGATCGCACAAGGCCGCGCCGACTGGGGGGTCGCCATCGAGCCCGTCGCCAAGCTTTACGGCCTCGGCTTCTTGCCGCTGTCGCCGGAACATTACGATTTTTTGCTGGTCGAGAGCCGCAAGGATCGGCCTGCGGTGCAGGCATTTCTTACGGCCCTGCACGACCCCGCGACACGAGAGCGCATCCGCGCGCTCGGCATGCAGCCGGTCGATGGCTAAGCGCTGGCCCTTGCAGCGCGCGGACCGCGCAATTGGGAATGAAAACGCCCGGCCTTACGGCCGGGCGTTTTGCTATAAGGAACCATGCGCATCATCGGTCTCGCCGGCTGGAGTGGGTCGGGCAAAACCACTTTGATCAAGAAACTCATCCCGCGCCTGATCGCGCGCGGCATCAGCGTCTCCACGCTCAAACACGCCCATCACGGTTTTGACCTCGACCAGCCCGGCAAGGACAGCTTCTTCCACCGTACCGCCGGCGCCACCGAAGTGATCATTTCGTCGGCCAAGCGCTGGGCCATTTTGCACGAACTGCGTGAGCAGCCGGAGTGGGACATGGCCGCTCTGGTCGGCAAGATGTCGCCGGTCGACTTGGTGCTGGTCGAAGGCTTCAAGCGCGACGCTTTCCCGAAACTTGAGATCCACCGCATTGCCAACGGCAAACCGCTGATCCACCCCGAGGATCCGCATATTGTCGCGGTCGCCTCTGACACCGCGCTGCCGCAGACCAAGGTGCCGGTCGTCGATCTCAACGACACCGAGGCGATTGCCGATTTGCTGCTCAAGCAGGCCGTTCCTATCTCTGCGGTCAGGATGGCGTGATGGCGCAACTGACCGACGACTGCTTCGCATTTTCCGGGCCGCTGCTGCCGCTCGACGACATGGAGCGGCTGATCGGCGAACGCGTGACGCCGGTCGATGGCACCGAGCGCGTCGGGCTGCACGCCGCGCGCGGCCGAGTCACCGCCGAGGATGTGAAGGCGCCGGTCGACTTGCCGCCGTTCGATAATTCGGCGGTCGATGGCTATGCCGTGCGCCACGCCGATTTGTTTAGAGATGGCGATACCCGGTTGGCCGTCGCTGGTCGGCTGACTGCCGGCGCGCGCGCGAAGACCGCGATTGAGCCAGGGCAGGCAATCCGCATTTTCACCGGCGCCGCCATGCCGGCGGGCGCCGACACCGTGTTCATGCAGGAGGACGTGACGGTCGACGGCGGCCAGGTTGTCGTACCGAAGGGCTTGAAGCCCGGCTCTAACCGCCGGCTCGCCGGTGAGGACGTGGCCGCCGGCCAGGTGGCGCTGCCGGCCGGCACGGTGCTCGAGCCGCAGCACATCGCGCTTGCTGCGGCGCTCGGCATCACCGAGATCGAAGTGCGGCGGCGGCTGCAGGTGGCGATCTTCTCCACCGGCGACGAAGTGGTCGAGCCGGGTTCGCCGCGCGGCGGGGCGGCAATCTACGATGCCAACCGCTATCTGCTGCGTGAATTGCTCGAGCGCCTCGGCGCCGTCGTGACGGATCTCGGCATTCTGGCCGACGATCCCGAGGCACTGGCGGGCGCGCTGGCCAAGTCGGCCGCAGGGCACGATCTGGTCATTACGTCCGGCGGCGTCTCCACCGGCGAAGCCGACCATGTGCGCGGCGCGGTCGAGCGTATCGGCAGCCTGGTGTTCTGGCGCGTCGCCATCAAGCCGGGCCGGCCGGTCGCCATGGGCGTGATCCGCACGACGCCCCTCGAAGACGGCGCCGCGCACAGCGCCGCCGCCTTCGTCGGACTGCCGGGCAATCCGGTGGCCGTGTTCGTGACTTTCGTGCGGGTGGTGAAGCCGCTGCTGCGGCGGCTCGCCGGGGCGCGGCCGCAAAGCCTGATGCCGCTGCCGGTGCGCGCCGCCTTCGCCTACAAGAAGAAGAAAGACCGCCGCGAATACGTGCGGGTCGCATTGCGGCGCGCTGCCGACGGCGAACTGGAGGCGGTCAAGCATCCGCAGGACGGCGCCGGCATTTTGACGTCGCTGACCGAGACCGACGGCCTGTTGGAGTTTCCCGAAGATGTTACAGCAATCGAACCGGGCGCCCGCGTCGGCTTCCTCTCCTATGCGGCGTTGATCGGCTGACGCGGTCGTCGGACCGAAAATTCAAATGCCTGCATGCTGCATGGCAATTTGCTCGGCGCGCGCGGCATCCTCGGGTGTGTTGACGTTGAGGAACGGATCGACCGGCTCGGCCGGCCAGTCGGCGACGGCGACGCCATGGCGCGCCGTCCAGACCTCGATCTTGCGCAGGCCCTCCTCGACCAGCGCCTTGCGCAGGTTGGCGCGCAGCGCCAGCGGCCACAATCCCACCACCGGATGGCGCCATTCGCCGGAACGGGCGCAGGCGAGCGGCACGCCGGACCCCATCTTCACGCGGGCCAGATGCAGGCGCTCCACCAGGTCATCCGGGAGGAACGGGCAATCGCCCGGCACGCTGAGCAGCCACTCGATGCCATTGTTTTGTTGCGCCAGCCAGTCGAGCCCGGCGAGGATGCCGGCGAGCGGGCCGGGATAGTCCGGCACGCTGTCGGGTACGACGGTGCAGCCGGTATCGGCGAAGCGCGCGAGGTCGCCATTGGCGTTGATGATGATGTCGGTGCATTGCCCCGACAGGCGCGCCAGCACGCGGTCGAGGATGGATACGCCGCCGACTTCGATGCGCGCCTTGTCGCCGCCGCCCATGCGGCGCGCCAGGCCGCCGGCGAGGACGAGGCCAAAGGTGGGGGGAACCGGAATATCAGCCATCACTCGTCATGCATGGCGGCCTTGCGCCGGTGCTTCGAACTTTCTTCTTCCACGTAAGCCAAATCCTGGTCGAACACGATGCGGTCCTCGCCGGCGAGCGCGACAAAGCGTTTTCCCCGCGCGCGGCCGATCAGCGTCAGGTTGGCTTTGCGCGCGAGTTCGACGCCCCAGGCGGTGAAGCCGGAGCGCGAGATGAGGATCGGAATTCCCATGCGCACGGTCTTGATCACCATCTCGGAGGTCAGCCGCCCGGTGGTGTAGAAAATCTTGTCGGCGGGCAAGACCTTTTCCTTGAACATCCAGCCGGCGATCTTGTCGACCGCGTTGTGGCGGCCGACGTCTTCCATGTAAACGAGCGGCTGATCCTCGCGCGCCAGTACGCAGCCGTGGATGGCGCCGGCTTCTAGATAAAGCGACGGCGTGGTGTTGATCTTGTTGGTCAGCGCATAAAGCCACGAGGTGCGCAATTCGGCCTCCGGCAGCGTGATGGTCTCCAGCGCTTCCATCAGGTCGCCGAACACGGTGCCCTGCGCGCAGCCCGAGGTCTGCACCTTCTTCTTGAGCTTCTTCTCGTAGTTGGTCTTGCGCTTGGTGCGCACCACCACGACCGATAATTCTTCGTCGTAATCGACGCCGGTGACCACGTCGTCGGCTAGCAACATGTTCTGGTTGAGCAGATAGCCGACCGCGAGGTAGTCGGGGTAGTCGCCGATGGTCATGGCGGTGACGATTTCCTGCGAGTTGAGGAAAATCGTCAGCGCCCGCTCGACCGTGACCGAGGTTTCGATTTTGGCGCCAGTCTGGTCGACGCCGGTGACGCGCTCGGTCAGCCGCGGGTCCTGCGGGTTGGGCCGAATGATGTAGGTGTCAATCTTCTTGTCCATGGCGCGACTATAGCAGAGATTTTGCCGCCCTTTAAAATCTGCCCACTTTAGGTGGGCAGCGCTATTGCATTTGTCCATGCGTAGCGCGGCAAAAATCGCCCGACCTGTTCCCAAAAGGCTTGCCGTCGGCCTAAGATGTTTGCAACGACAACAGACAAACGAGCCACCGGGAGACGCCATCCATGCTGCGCGCGACCAAAGACATCATGCTGCCGACCACCATCACCGGCTCGCTGCCGCGGCCGAGCTGGTACACGCAGAACCTCGGCATGCGCAGCTTCCTCGACGCGATGGTGAACAACCAGTTCCGCGAGCAATATGTCGACACCGTCGGCATCTATCTGCACGAACAGGAAATGGCGGGACTCGACATCGTCACCGACGGCGACGCGCATTTCGATAGCGACGTCGGCGGCCAGAGCTGGACCAATTATCCGCCGCGCCACATGGGCGGCTTCGACAAAAATCCGCAGCCGACGCCGGCCGGCAAGGGCGGCCTCATGTTTCCACCCGGCCACATCCTGCACGATTATCTCGAATCGCGCGTGATGCCCGGCATCAGCGGCCCGGTCACGCGCGGCGATCTGCAATATGCGGCGATGTGGAAGGTCGCCCAGCGCATGACCAAGAAGCCGGTCAAGTTCGGCACTATCGGTCCGGAGCTGGTCGCCTTTGCCGTCCAGGACCGGCACTACAAATCGATCAAGGACCGCATCTTGGCGATCGCCGACGCGCTCAACCAGGAGCTCACCGAACTCGCCAACGCCGGCTGCCAGGTGATCCAGTTCGAGGAGCCGCAGATCCATATGCTGGCGATCCGCAAGGTGGTCGACGAGGTGATCAATCCGAGCTTCAGCGTCGAAGTATTCAATCGCACCGTGAAAGGCCTGCGCGCAAAGACCGAGGTCTGGTGCCACACCTGCTGGGGCAACCCGTCGCAGCAGCGCATGTTCAAGGAAGTGCAGAGCTACAAGGATGCGCTGGAGACACTGAACAAGGTCGATGCCGACGTGATCACCTTCGAATCCGTCAGCGCCGGCGGCATGGACCTTGAGGCCTTCGGCAAGATCATCTCCTCGGACAAGAAGATCGCCATCGGCGTCATCGACCACCATTCGCTGCAGGTCGAGAAGCCGGAGGAGATCGCCGACCACATCCGCCGCGCGCTTAAATATATCCCGGCCGAGCGGCTAATCATCTCGTCCGACTGCGGCATGGGCCGCGAGGGCATGAGCCGCCGTCACGCCTATTACAAGATCGTCTCCCTGGTGCTCGGCACCAATATGGTGCGCAAGGAGCTGGGGCTGCCGGAGGCCGAGTGCCTGGCCGCCGACCCCCGCTACTCCTTGGTGGTGCCGAGTGCCTGAGCGGCTCTAGGTATTACCAAAAGCTGAACGCAGACGAGCCAATTGCCGGGACCGATTTGGCGCGGCCTCAATTTGTTTGTGGTTATTGTGGCCTTCTGACCAAGCCAGAAGGCTCCGCCGATGAGACCGCGAAACATTGCAATTATGCTGGCAATTATGGCCGGCGGCGTCGGCCTCGCCGCGGTGGCGGAACGGCCGGTGTTCGCCGTGCAGCAAGCGGTCGCCGTCCAGCAGACGACCACCATCCAGCAAGCGGCGCTACCCGAATTCGATTTCACCGCGCTGCACCGGCAGGCGAGCGATGCGCTCGACAATCTTCGCCGGGCGCAGCTACGCCGGGCTCAAACCAGCGCCGCCTACTGATCATCCCGGCAAGAACGCCACCGCACCTACTTCGCCATCGCCTTCTGGCAAGCGGCCCAGACTTTGCTCGGCGTCGCCGGCATGTCCATGTGATCGGCGGCGCCGTTCGGGATCGCGTGCGCGACGGCGTTCATCACCGCGGCGATGGCCGCCGTGGTGCCGGCCTCGCCGGTGCCCTTGACGCCAAGCGGATTGGTCGTGGCCGGAACCGGATGCAGCGCCTCGCGCAGTTCGACCGGCATGTGGTGCGCGCGCGGCATGCCGTAGTCCATGAACGATCCGCTGACGATTTGTCCGTTCGAATCGTAGACGGCGTTCTCGGTCAGCGCCTGGCCGAGTCCCTGCGCCAGGCTGCCGTGTACCTGGCCTTCGACGATGGTTGTGTCGAGCGGATTGCCGCAGTCGTCAACCGCGGTATAGGTCACGAGATCGACAAAACCGGTGTCGGGATCGATCTCCACTTCGGCGATGTGGCAGCCGTTCGGAAAGGTGAGCGGCGTGTTGGCCTTGTCCTTGGTGTCGAGGCTTTCGCCCATGTCTCTGGCGCGCTTGGCGGTGTCGAACAGCGAAATCTTGCGGTCGGTGCCGACCACTTCGAAACTGCCGTTGCGATATTGAATGTCGCTCTCTGACGCCTCCAGCGCGGTCGAAGCGACTTTCTGTCCTTTCGCCAGCATCACGTCGGCGACGTGGATGATGGCGTTGCCGGCGCACATGGCGGAGCGCGAACCGACCGAGGCGCCGCCGGTCAGGCCCATATTGGTGTCGCCGTGATGGTGCTCGATCTTGGCCGCATCGATGCCGAGCTTTTGCGCCAGCAGGCGCCCGAACACGGTAGCGTGGCTCTGCCCCGTCGATTGCACGTTCAGACCGAGGATCATCTTGTCGCCGTCGGCAAACGCCATCGATGCCATTTCCATCGGCGTCGCGCCGGAATGCTCCAGCATGCAGGAGATGCCGATGCCGCGCAGCTTCTTGCGCCTGGCCGATTCGCGCTTGCGCTTGTTGAAATTGTCGACGTCGGCGAGCTTGAGCGCCTTGTCGACGATGCCGGGAAAATCGCCGCTGTCGTAGGTGTTGATCGGCGTCTTGAACGGCATGGCCGACGGCGGGATCAGGTTTTTCTTGCGCAGCCGAATTGGGTCCATGCCAATGACGCGCGCGGCTTCCTCGACCGCTCGCTCGAGCGCGTAATTCGCCTCCGGGCGTCCGGCACCACGATACGGCGCGATCGGCACTTTGTTGGAGAAATAACAGGCGACGCCGACGTCGACTTTAGCGATCCGGTACATGCCGGGAAGACAACGCGCGAAATTGTTGGTGTTGATGTTGATGCCGGCGTTGGCAATATAGGCGCCCTGGTTGCACAGATGGCGCACGCGCAAGCCTAAGAACTTGCCCTTATCGTCGAGCGCAAGCTCGACATGGGTCAGCGCGTCGCGCGCCTGGCAGTCGCTCATGAAGGCTTCCGAACGAGTCGACTGCCAATGCACCGGCCGCCCGACCTTGCGCGCAGCCACCATCACCGCGATGTATTCCGGATAGACCGTCGTCTTCATGCCGAAGGCACCGCCGACATCTTCGGTGATCACCCGCAATTTTTCGTTCGGTACACCCATGATGGAGGCGGCCTGGCCGCGCAAGGCATCGGCGCTCTGCGAGCAGGCGCGCAGCGTGTAGCTGTCGTTACCTTTGTCGTAGATGCCGGTGGCGCCGCGCGTTTCCATCGAGGCCACCACCAGGCGCTGGTGGGTGACGCTGACGCGCGCGACGTGCGGCGCCTTGGCAATGATCTCGGCGACGTCGCGTTCGTTCTGCTCGCTGGCCACAGGGCCCGGCCAGTCGACGCAGAGATTGCCCGGCGCGTCCGCATAAAGCTGTGTCTTGCCGTTCATCGCGGCTTCCAGGTCGACCACCGCCGGCAATTCCTCGTAGTCGACTGCGACCTGCTCGGCGGCGTCCTGCGCCGCGCCGCGCGTTTCCGCCACCACCATGGCCACCGCGTCGCCGGCATGCATTACCTTGTCGCCCGCGAGTGCGGGGCGGAACGGCATCACCATCTTGGCGCCGCCGCGGCCGATCACCGGCGGGTGGCGCGAGATACCGGCAACGCCGGCCGCCTTGATGTCCTCGGCGGTGAGCACGGCGAGCACCTGTTTGGCCGCGCGCGCCGCGTCGGTCCTCACCGCCAGCACGCGGGCATGGGCATGCGGCGAGCGCACGAAAGCGGCATAGGCCTGGTTCGGCAGACGCGGGTCATCCATGAAGCGGCCAGTGCCGCGCACCAGGGCGTCGTCCTCGACGCGTGGTTCGTGTTGGCGATGGGCGAGGGTCGAGTTCATGCGGTTTTCCCGGGCGTAAAAAGAGGCCCGTTTATAGCCGAAACCGGGCCGCCCGACAGGGGCTTGCGCCGGCTGTCGGGCTGCGGCACTCAGACGCCTCGAAATAACCCCACGGCCTTGCGGCGGCAGTTTTCAGAGGACGAAATGAGCAAAGTGCGCACCATCGACACCCACACCCATATCTGCACCCTGGAAACCGCCGCCATGCTGACCAAGGCGGGCGTCAAGGTCACGATCACGCCCGACGATGCCGAGAATGCCGCATTCGATGTCGCCGGCGTGGTGTACCGGCCGTATCCGACCGGCGGCTTCGACATCCCGCGCCGGCTCAAGGACATGGACGCCACCGGCGTCGACGTGCACGTGCTGTCGGCCACGCCGCAGACCTATCTCTACAATCAGGAGCCTGCGCTCGGCGCCGTGCTCTCCGCCATCCAGAACGACCAGATGGCCAAGCACATCGCCGCGCATCCGACGCGCTTTATGGGCATCGCTACGCTGCCGATGCAGGACCCCCAGCGCGCCGCTGACGAACTCAAGCGGGCGATGACCAAGCTCGGGCTGAAGGGCTCGATGTTCGCCTCCAACGTGCTCGGCAAGAACCTCGACGATCCGAGCTTCGAGCCGCTGTGGGCGACGGCCGAAGAGCTCGGCGCCTTCATGTTCATCCATCCCAACAATGTCGCCGGCGCCGATCGGCTGAAGTCCTATTACCTCGGCAATCTGATCGGCAATCCGCTCGATACCACCATTGCCGCCGCCTGCCTGATCTTCGGCGGCGTCATGGATCGTCATCCGAAGCTGAAGATCATGCTGGCGCACGGCGGCGGCTTCACGCCCTATCAGGCGGCGCGCTGGGAGCACGGCTGGAAGGTGCGCCCAGAGCCGAAGAAGAACGTGCCGACCCAGCCCAAGGGCATCGCCAAGCGTTTCAACTACGACACCATCCTGCATTCGGCGCAGACGCTGGAAGCGATGATCGGCCTGGTCGGCAGCGAGCGCGTGATGCTCGGCAGCGATTATCCTTACGACATGGCGATGATGGATTGCGTTTCCCACGTGCGCTCGCTGAAAATCTCCGACGCCGACAAGGACGCGATCCTGAACGGCAATGCCGAAAAGATGTTGTCGGGGAAATAGCCATGAACGTGCAGGCGTCGCCCAAAACCAGCCGCGTTCCAACAAGCGCGGTCATCGGTTTCATCGTCGACGCCATGCAGAAGTCCGGCGTGCCGACGGATGACGCCGGCAAGATCGCCGAGTTGATGCTGGAGGCCGATTTGATTGGCGCCGACGCGCACGGCATCTTCCGCCTGCCGCAATACGTGCAGCGGCTCAAGCTCGGCTCGACCAATGCGCGGCCAAACATCACGGTGATGCGCAGCGCGCCGGCAACAGCGCTGGTCGACGGCGACAACGGCATGGGCCATTTGGTCGTGGCGCGCACGGCGGAATTGGCGATCGAACTTGCGCGCGAGAACGGCGTCGCTTGGGTCGGCTGCCGCATGTCGGGTCATGCCGGGGCTGCCGGCGTTTATGCGGCACTGCCGCTCAAGGCCGACATGATCGGCATCTATTCGGCGGTGGCGAACGCCAACCACATGCCGCTCGCCGGCGGTGCCGAGCCGCTGCTCGGCACCAATCCGCTGGCGATCGCGATTCCGGCTGGCGAGGAGCCGCCTTTGGTGCTCGATATCGCAACCTCGATCGTGTCCTACGGCACCATCAAAAATTACAAATTGCTCAACCGGCCGCTGAAAGGCGACTGGATGATCGATCCGAAAACCGGCGAAGCGGTGATCGATCCGCAGAAAACCGCCGAGGCGCTGCTGCTGCCGATGGGCGGCTACAAGGGCGCCGGTCTTGCCATGATCCTCGGCTTGCTCGCCGGCACGCTCAACGGCGCGCTGTTCGGCCGCGACTGCGTCGATTTCAATGCCGATCCGGGCAAGGTCACCAACACCGGACAATTCGTGCTGGCGCTCGACCCGGCGCGTTTCCAGCCGCTTGCGCAGTTCAAAGCGGAGGTCGACCGCCATATCCGCAGCCTGCGCACGTCGAAGACGCTCCCGGGCGAGACCGTGCGGCTGCCCGGCGAGCAGCGCGCCCGGCGCCGCGCCGACCGGCTCGCCAACGGGCTTGCTTTGCCGGGCGAATTGCTGACGCAACTTGACAATCTCGCCGCCGAATTGTCGATCAAACCGCTGCGCGAGCGCTGAGGCCAGCCGAAAATCTATTTCCCTTCAGGCCATCGCCTGAAGTTTGCGTTTGCCCTCGGCTGAGGCCTCCGAGACCTTCACCGCCTCCTGCATCAGCGCCTCGAGCTGCGGCCGCAATTTGGCGTCGCGGAGGACCGGCATGCCGCCGCGGTACTCGATGGCGTTGCGGTGCTCATCGAGGAAGGCGGCGAGTTTTTCGATCACCGGCAATCCGCTCACCATGATCGGGATCAGTTCGCGGAACACGTTCGCTGGCTTGGTCACCATGTGCTCGTAGGCCTTATCGTAAACTGCCTTCAGATCCGGCGGCTGCTTGACCGCCGCGTGCGCGGCATCCGCGTCGGCGAGCGCCTCGTCGATCGCTATCTTCATCTTGGCCATGCCTTGCGTGATGGTCGGCAACAAGGCGCGATGATTTACCAGATCTGCGACCGAGCGCGGGCTGCCGATCTGCATGGCGCGCGCGAAATCCTTGGCGATCGCCGCGTCGAGCCGGTGATGGAAGCCGTTCATGATGCGGTATTGCTCGGCATAGGGATCTCCTTGAGCGTGTTCGACGGAAATTTTTCGCTGGCGACCACGATGCCGGGTGTTTCTGCTGCGAGCGATATCGGCATGAAATCGCGCTCCGGCGTCACCTTCAGCTCGGGAAAGAAATGCGGATTGATCGCGATGGTGCCGATATTGCCCAGGAACAGCGTGTAGCCGTCGGGCGCCGCGCGCGCTGCCAACTCCATCCCGACATTGCCGGCGGCGCCGCTGCGGTTGTCGACCACCAGCGTCTGGCCGAGCGCTTTTTCCATCGCCGGCTGGATCAGCCGGATGGCGAAATCGGAGGCGCCGCCGGGTGCGAAGGGGACGATGATGTGGATCGGTCGCGTCGGATAACTGGCGGCGTCTTCTGCGGCGGCGAAGCTGCTCGTGGCCAACAGCGTCAGCAAAGCGAACACCGCACTGCGCAGGTGCGATCCCGTCATCATGCTCTCCCTCCCATGAAGGGAGTCAGGCCACGGCTTTCAGCGCGTCCGTATCGAGCGGCAGCTTTACGGGCTGTCTGCGTCTGGCCGACAGATCCAACGCCTTGGTCAGCATCAGGTTGCGGTGCGCCTCTTCCACCGTCGCGGCCGCGGTCGGCAGGCCCAGCGCGATGCGGTTGAGCCAACTGTCGGTTTCAAGCGCCATCGGCCCGCGCAGTTCGCCGAGCGCCATGTCGCCGGGCGGATAGCTGCCCATGAAATCCACCAGCCGCGTGGCGTCGGGGTTGTAGCCTTCCGACTGCCCCTTGGAAACGGCGAGCACGATATCGCTGTGGGTGTCGTCGATGGTGAGCGCGCCGGTGGTGCCGATGATGCCGACCGCGAGCGAATAGACCGCCGGCGGCCAGGTGATCGGCAGCGCCCACGACATGTTGAGGTGATAGAGCGTGCCGTCGTCGAAGGTGATCATGCCGGCAGTGGCGTCGATGCCCTGGTAGAGCGGACCCAGCACCTTATCGATTGAGCGCGCGTAGATCTCGACCGGCGTCTTGCCTTCCAAGCACCACATGCAGATGTCGAGCGCGTGCGTGCCGGAGATCACCATCGGCGAGATGGTCGCGGGATCGTCGGTGCGCTTGTAATTGTCGATTGCCACCAGCCGGTTCATGAAGGCGCGCGACGTGACCAGCGTGACGTCGCCCAGCGCTCCGGTGCGGCATTTCTCCTTGGCGGCGAGCCAGCGGCGGCGGAAGCGCTGGGTGTAGCCGACCACGGCGTCGACCTTGGCGTCCTGGATCGCCTTGAGCACGCGCGCCGATTCATCGAGCCGCGTCGCCAGCGGCTTTTCGATCAACAGCGGGATGCCGCGCTCGAGCGCCGCCATGATCGGGTCGACGTGCAGATGCTCGTCGGTGCAGATGATCGCCGCGGTGACTTCCGGACGCTTGAGCAGTTCGACGTGGCTTTGCGTGACGAAATCGGCGCCGATCTTGGGCGCGACCTCGCCGGCGCGGTTCGGGTTCTTTTCGGCCAATCCGATCCACTCGACCGCCGGATGCCGGTTGGCCACCTCGCCGCGGAACAGGCCGACGCGGCCGCCGCCGATGATGGCGAGGCCGATGCCCTTGGCAGACTTCTTCATTGCGGATTGGCTCCCGACCGGTTCTTTTCCTTGAATTCGGCTATTCCCGAAATCGTCTCGTTGGTGAGCGGCAGGTCGACCGGTTCGTTGCGGTAGGCCGACAGATCGGCGGCGCTGTAGGTTTCCATCACCCGGCGCGCGCTCTCCGGCGTCACCATCACCGGCGTGTCGCGGATGCAGGCTTCCAGGAAGTGGATGGTCTCCGGCCCCATGCCGCCGGCGAACACTTCGCCGACCTGCTCGCCCGGCATGGTCGACATCGGGAACACCTGGCCGTTGCTCATGGTGTTGAGCCAATTGTCGCGCTGCGTGTCGTCGAGCACCAGCGCGCCTTCGGTGCCGGTGATCTCGATCCAGGTCGAGCAGTAATTCGGATAGCTCGGCGGGAAGTTCCAGCCGCCGCCGATCATCACCACCACGCCATTGTCCATGGTGACGGTGGTGAACATCACGTCATGCGAACCGTTGACCGGCTTCATGTAGCCGTAGGCGCCCTGGCTGTAGACGCGCACGGGCTTCGCCGGCTCCAGGAGCCAGAACACGAAATCGAGGTCGTGGGTCGATTCCATCACCACCGGCGACAGCCGCACGCGGCCGGCGATCTTCTTGCCCAGGCTGCGCGACAGGTTGCGGCTGACAAGCACGGAGACCACATTGCCGAGCGTGCCGTCGACGATCTTCTTCTTGGCGTAGGCGATCTTCGGGTTGAAACGCTGCGAATAGCCGATGGTGAATTTCAGGTTGCTGCGCTTGGCGATCTGGATCAGTTCGTCGGCTTCCCACAATTCGAGCGAGATCGGCTTTTCCAGCATCACGTTCTTGCCGGACTTCAGGCAGTCGCGGCAAATCGGATAGTGGTTGGTCTCCGGCGTGGTCGAGATGTAGACCACCGAGATGTTCGGATTGTTGATGATGTCGTTGTAGTCGAGCGTCGCGGTCGCCGGCTTCCACAGCGCCTTCACCTCGGCTAGCCGGTCGGGTCGGATTTCGCACAGATGCAATTTGTCCACCAGCGCGGTGCGCGCCAGCGTTTCCGCGCGCGTGCCGCCGACCCAGCCGATACCGATCACCGCCGCTTCAACCGTCTTCACCGCGCGTTCCCCAAGCTAACCTGTTGATTTTTCACGGTCGAACGGCCGCGCCGGCGGCACACTAGCCGCTCATTGTTCCGGCTGAAAGGGGGAGCCTGACGCCGAACACCTGGGCCGCGAATTGCGGATAGACCTCGGCAAGCTGCGGCGCCACGGTCTCGCGCATCAGCTTGAGCGTGTCGGCCGAGGGTGCCGGCGTTTCCGGCACCGTGGCCGGCAAAGAATCAGGCATGTCGAAATCGAAGCCGGTGTGTTCGACTACCTCCTCGACCGTATGGCCGGGATGCACGCTTGCGAGCGTGAAGCGTCCATTGGCGAACGAGAACAGGCAACGGTTGGTGACGAGCGCAATCGGCCCGCCCGGGCGGAAGACGTTCGGATCGCTCGCGCCCGGTGCGCTGATGAAATCGACGTGCGGCACCAGCGTGCGGCGCGAATGCTCGGTGCGAAACAAGATCACTTTCGGCACCACGTAATAGAGATAGGCCGAGCCGTACGAGCCGGGGAAACGGACTTTTGGATGTGCGTGCTCGCCGATCTCGACCAGATTGATGTTGCCTTGGCCGTCGATCTGTCCGCCCGACAGAAAGAACACGTCGATGCGGCCTTGCCCGGCGCAATCGAACAACTCACGCGCACCGTCGGTCCAGAACGTATTTTTGGGGCTGCCCAACAGCGACACGTAAGGCCGTCCATGTCCACGTTCGCGCGCCAAGAGCGCGGCGGTCGCCGGGATCGGTGAGGCGTTGCCGACCGCGACATGGCGCACGTCGCCAATCAGCCGCGCGATGACGTCGGCGAGGAGTTCCTCTGAGCGGAAGTCAGGCGGCGCGGCGTTCATGCACATACCGCTCGAGATATTCCGCAAATCCCTCCGGCGTCGCCGCCATCTTTGCGTACAGTGTGAGATGCTCGGCATCGGCAACATAATGATCGGGCAGCGGCAGCGGCCAGGCGCCGCGTTCGGCCACCACGACGCTCTCGACATAAAAGCCGGGCAACGTACCGGCGGTGAGCAGCGGATCGTCGAGCAGATTGCCATCGTGAATTTTCTCGACCGTTGCGATGGTCTTCTCCGCCGCATGCGCCATGGTGGCCAATTCGCGCTGGCGCCCGATCCAGACATTGCCGAAGCTGTCAGCCATGGGCGCATGGAACAGCGCCACATCTGGCTTGATCGCCGGCAACAGTACGATCGGGTCGGCATTGCCGAACGGCGAGTCGATCACCTTCCAGTCGTCGCGGTATTTCAGAATATCGGAACCGATCAACCCGCGCAGCGGCATGAATGGCACGCCCTTTTCCGACGCCTGCAAGGCCGCATGCAGGGCGGGACAGGTGGCGTCCACCATCTTAATCGCGCCTGACGTGACCGCGGCGGTGAAGCGCGGCGCCGGGCCGAATTCGCCGAGGCTCACGGCGCTCGTCTCCAGCGTGGCGACGCAGCCGGCGCCGATCAGCAGATCCGCCTGCAGGCTCGAGGTCGGCAGGGCGACGAGATGAAGCCGCTTGATGCCGCGGCGGATAAGCGCGCGCGTCGCCGCCATCGGCACGCCGGACACTTCGCGCGGCACCACGACCATGCAGCCGTCGGTCACCGCAGCCAACGCATCGTCAAGCGATTTCACCGGCTGAAACATGGCCCACTGTCTCATTCTTAAGCTTGCCAGGTCCACACTTTTTTGCGACGTGATCGTATGGCTATGTCGCTGCAAGAAAAACTTAACGTCAAACGTTTCGTCATCACCGCGGAAGTCACGCCGCCGGTGAGCGCGTCGCGCGACGAACTGCTCGCCAAGGCCTTGCCGCTCAAAGACCTCGCCGATGCGGTCAACGTCACCGACGGCGCCGGCGCGCGGCCGCATCTCGGCGCGGTGACCGCGGCGGCGATGCTGGTCGAGCAAGGCATCGAACCGATCCTGCAACTCACCTGCCGCGACCGCAACCGCATCGCCTTGCAAAGCGATCTGCTGGGCGCCGCCGCGTCGGGCGTGCGCAATCTGCTGGTGCTGCGCGGCGACGATCCTTCGGCCGGCGACCAGCCTGACGCCAAGGCGGTGTTCGATCTCGATCCGCGCCAATTGCTGGACACCGCGCGCCGCTTGCGCGATGCCGGCGAATTGCCGTCGGGGCGCAAGATTTCCGGCCACGCCGATTTTTTCCTTGGCGCCGCCGATAATCCGATCGATCCGCCGCCCGGATGGCAGCCGAACGGGCTACAGGCCAAGATCGACGCCGGCGCGCAGTTCGTGCAGACGCAATTCTGCATGGATGCCGGCGTGGTGCGCCGCTATCTGGCGCGGCTTGCCGATCTCGGCATCGCCGGCAAGCTGTCGATGCTGATCGGCATCGCGCCGCTGCGCTCGGCGAAGTCGGCGCGCTGGATCACGGACAAGCTGTTCGGCGCGATCATTCCCGATACGATCGTCACGCGTCTGGAGCGCGCGAGCGATCCAGCGGCGGAGGGCCGCCGCATCTGCCTCGATCTCGTCACCGAACTGGCCGAGGTGCCGCACGTCGCCGGCGTCCATATCATGGCGCCGGGCCACGACTCCGCCGTGCCGCAGATCATCAAGGCGGCGCGCGACAGCGTTAAGCGCCTCGCGGCCATCTGATTTCCGCCGGCCACTTCATTTAAAACCGCCGTCCCCTAGCATCAAATTGATGCTAGGATCGCCGGGGAAACAAACGCCAGAGGCCTCGCAAAAGGCCCGCGAATAAAGGGAGGAGCCGAGCCATGCCCGTCGTCCGAATCCGAGCTTGTATGCTCGCCACAATCATCGCCGCCGCCATGATCGGCTTGCCGGCGCAGCCGGCCTTCGCCCAAGGCAAGCCGTGGAAGCACGCTTTGCTCAACGCCAAGGCCGACGCCGGTTTCTTCATGATGTCGGCCAAGCGCGGCTTTGCCGAAAAGCAGGGGCTCAAGCTTGATCTGCTGCAGGTGAAGGATGACCAGATCGGCCTCAAGGCGCTGATCGCGGGCGAAGTCGACAGCTTCGAAGGCGGCCCGCAAGGCGCCTTTGCCGCCGCGGCGCGCGGCGCCGACGTCAAGATCATCGGCTGTCACTGGGTGGTGGTGCCGCACGGCATCTATGTGCGCGATGACATCCACAAGGTCGAGGATTTGAAGGGCAAGTCGATCGCGGTGTCGTCGCCCAATACGATGCCGGACTTGCTGGCGCGGGCGGCGCTGGCGAAATACGGCATCATGCCCGACCAGGTGAAGCTCGCCGCCGTCGGCGGCGACCGCGAGCGCTATCAGGCGCTGGCCGGAGGCGTGGTCGAGGCTGCCGTGGTGTCCAACGAATACCAACCGGCCATGCCCAAGACCCTGCATCTGCTGATCGCCGGCCGCGACGCGGTGCCGAATTTCCTGCGTGTCTGCCTGATGACCAGCGGCAAGGTCCTCAAAGAGCGCGGCGACGACGTCGTGCGCTTCCTTGCCGCCGAGATGCAGGCGCTGCGGTACGCGCTGTCGCACAAGGCGGAGACGGTGGCGCTGACGCAGGAAATCATCCATGCCAAGCCCGACGATCCGCGCCCGGCCTTCGTCTACGACGACGCGGTCGCGCACCACGCCATCGATCCGGAGCTGCCGATTCCGGCGGAAAAGCTCAATTGGATGCAGGAGCAGATGGTCAAGGCCGGCAAGCTGAAGGCGGCGCTGCCGCTCGACAAGATCAGCGCGCCGGAATATCGCGAGAAGGCGCTCAAGCTGGCGGGTTTGAGCCACTGAATGAAATTCGGAGTCATGTGAATGGGTGAGGTGAGTTTCGTCGACGTCTCCAAGCGCTTCGCGTTGCGCGTGGACGGCGAGCTGCATCACGTGCAGGCGCTCGATCGCGTCAGCTTCACCGTGCGCGACGGCGAGATCGTGGCGCTGATCGGGCCATCCGGTTGCGGCAAGACCACGGCCTTGCGCGTCGCCATGGGGCTCGATGCGACGAATGCCGGCCGCGTCACCGTCGACGGGCGCGAGATCAACGGCTGCGGCCACGACCGCGGCATGGTGTTCCAGCATGCCGAACTGCTGCCGTGGCTGTCCGCCATGCAGAACGTGATGTTCGGGCTGGAAATGAAGGGCATGCGCGGGCAGCCCTTGCGCGACACGGCGATGAAATATCTCGATTTGGTCGGCCTGGCCTCGTCGCACAACCGCCGCCCGCATCAGCTCTCCGGCGGCATGAAGCAGCGCGTCGGCATCGCCCGCGCGCTCGCGATTGATCCGAAGGTGTTGCTAATGGACGAACCGTTCGGCGCACTCGACGCGCAGACGCGCGAATCTCTTCAAGCCGAATTGTTGGACATCCACGCCCGCACCAAGAAGACCATCCTGTTTGTCACTCACGATCTCGACGAGGCGGTGCTGATCGCCGACCGCATCGTGGTGATGACCCATGGCCGGGTGCAGGAGATTGTCGACGTGCCGCTGACGCGTCCGCGCGCCGACCTGAGCATCGTGCGCGGCCTGCCGGAGTTCAACGACACGCGTTACAAGATCTGGCGCCTGTTGCACGCCGAGCCGACGGTGCATTAGCGCATGATCCCGAAAAGTGGGAACCGGTTTTCGGACAAGATCATGCGCCAGGAAACAATGTGATGGCCGACATCGCCGACAAGCGTGCTGCGGAAAAGCCGGAGGTCGGCGCCGCCGAGCGGCGTCCGCTGCCGCGCTGGGCGATCACGCTCGCGTCGGTCGTCTGCGCGCTGGTGCTGTGGGAGATTTTCGGCCGCCACGTCAATCCGGTGTTCGGCTCTTACCCGTCGGCGATCGCGGTGGCGTTCTGGGAGCTGCTGCGCACCGGGCAACTGTCGACGGCCTTGGGCGAAAGCCTGCAACCTTTCTTTGTCGGCTATGGGCTGGCCATCGTCATCGGCATTCCGGTCGGCCTGGTCATCGGCCGCTTTCGCACCCTGGAGGCCGCATTCGGCATCTACGTCACCGCCGGCTACGCCATGCCGCTGGTCGCGCTGGTGCCGCTGTTGATCCTGTGGCTGGGCTTAGGCTTCAAGGTCAAGGTCGCGGTGGTGTTCCTGATGTCGCTGTTCCCGATCTGCATCAACACCTGGCTCGGCGTCACCGCGGTGCCGAAGACGTTGATCGAGGTCGGCAAGTCGTTCGTCGCGCCCGATACTGTGATCTTGCGCCGCATCATCCTGCCGGCGACGCTGCCCTACATCATGGCCGGCATTCGGCTTGCGGTCGGCCGCGCCGTGGTGGCGATGGTGATCGCGGAATTCTTCACCACGATTTCGGGGCTCGGCGCGGTGATCATAAATTCCGCCAATAATTTCGACACCGCCACCATGTTCGTGCCCATCATCATCCTGATGGTGATGGCGGTCGGCCTCAACGGCCTGATCGGCTTCGTCGAGCACAAGGTCGCGCCCTGGCAGGCGGAGATCGCCGGGCGGGATCGGGAGTAATCAGGCGAGCGCGCGGACCGCCGCAAACAGGTCGCGCACCTGTTGCTCCGAAATATTCTTGGTGATGAACACCACGCGGCTCTGCCGGTTGCCGTCGGGCCAGGCGTCGAGCTCGACCGGCGGATGCGCGAGGTGCTGGACGAATTGCACCACCACCGGCCCCTGGCAGCCATCCACGTTGAGGAAGCCCTTGACCCGCAGCAGGTCCGGCCCGCGCAACGTCATCAGGATGTCCATGGCCTTGGCGAATGCCGGCCACGGCATCGGCGTATTGTCCGCGATCACGAAACTGCCGATGCCGTCCGAATGCGCGGCTTCGGCGACGAAGGCGTTGCGTTGATCGCTGGCGGCTTCCGTGAGCCGGCTGGGATCGAGGTCGCCGTTGACCGCTTCGAGGATTTCCGCGCCCGGATTGAGCGCGCGTAGTTGCGTGGCCAGCGCCTCGGCGGCGCCTTCGCCGGCGATGTCGGTCTTGGTGATCACCAGCCGGTCGGCGAGGATCGCCTGCCGGCGCGCCTCCGACGACCAGGTGAGCGTGTCGCCGCCGGCCTCTGCATCGACCACCGTTACCACCACGTCGACATGGAACACCTCGCCGAGCGCGCGGTCGGTGGCAAAGGTCTGCAGGATCGGTGACGGATCGGCGAGGCCTGAGGTCTCGATCACGATGCGGCGGAAATCGGGGATTTCGCCGCGCTCGCGCTCGACCACCATGCGGCGCAACGCCTGTTGCAGATCGGTGCGCGTGATGCAGCACAGGCAGCCGTTGCCGAGCAGCACGGTCTCGTCGGTCGACTTGATCGCACCAGCGCGTCGTCGATGCCGGTCGCGCCGAATTCATTGACCACCACCGCGGTGCCTTGCCCCTCCGGGAGGCTAAGGAAGCGGCGCAGCAGCGTGGTCTTGCCGGCGCCGAGAAAGCCGGTGAGCACGGTCACCGGAATACGGTGGCCGCGCTCGCGCTTGAGCCGGCGCCCGAACATCCCGGCGGCCGGGGAGGGGAAGAGTTCGTTCATGCCTCACTTTACCCCGCCCCGCCGCGCCGGGCGAGGGAAGATCAAAAATCCATCTCCAGCACGTACAGGCCGCCGGAGAAGCGGTCTTGCGTGTAAACGATGCCGCGCTCGTCGACGAACACGTCGTTGAGCTGGATGGCGCCGACCGGCGAGCCTTTGGGCGCCGGCGGCAGGAAGCAGGCGATCTCCCGCGGCTGGTACGCATTGGAGATATCGTAGGCGCGCAGGCCTCCGTTGAAGAAGGTGCCGAGCACGACCTGGTCGGAACGCCACGCCGTCGGCAGTTCGACGTTCTCGTGGATGTTGTGCGCGCCGAAGCGGCCGCCGCGGTCCTTGTAGGCATCGACCGGCGGCAGCGGGCAGGTGGCGATCGACACCGGGTGCGTCTCGTCGCGCATGTCGAGCATCCAGATCAGCTTCGGCCAGTCCTTGCCGGCATTCTCGGTCAACTCGTCGGTCACCAGCATCAGGTTGCGGTCGAACAGCGGCACCGCGGTGTGCATGAAGCCGGTATAGGGCGGCGAATTGGTCCAGTGCGAGATCACCTTCGGGTTGGCCTTGTCCTTGATGTCCATCACGAACATGCCGCCGTCGATGTAGCAGAGGTAGAGCCGGTCCGGCCGCGACTGGTAAACGTTTGTGTTGTGCGCTCGGTACCCTTTGTCCATCGGATGGCGCGGCGGCGGCGCGATGTTGTCGGTCGCCGACGTGCCCGGCATCCACCAGCGGCCGATCTCCTTCGGCTTGGACGGATCGCGCACGTCGATGCAGCGGTAGAACTGGTCGTCGAGCGGGTTGCTCGGCTTGAAGTCGGGCGCGCCGGAGGCCATGTGCACGAATTCGCCGTCGCAGAACCACAATTGATGCACGCCGCGCGAGGTCGCGCCGGAGCAGTCGAAGAACGAGATCGAGCGCGGCTTCTCCGGCACTGACACGTCGAACAGCTCGAGTCCGGCTTTCTGCTGACCGACCTTCTGCGTCTGATAGGCCACCGCCATGATGTTGTTGGCGGAGCATTCAAGTGAGTTCGAGCGCATGTGGGCATAGGGCAGATCGGTCTGCACCACCACTTTCGGATTGCGCGGATCGGAGACGTCGACGCCGGTGAAATTCTTCGGCGCGCTCTCATGCGCCAGCCAGATGATGCGGCGGCCGTCCTTGGCGATGGTGACCGACATGCCTTCGCCCATGCCGCCGAAGCCGCCGAGGTCGTTGTGGGCGAGCAGCTTGAAATTCCAGGTGATGGGCTCCCCGGTCTGGGTAAGCGGGTTGCTAGCGGCGGCCATTGGCGTCTCCATTGTCTTGCTTGTCCTCATGCCGTGCGGCGGCGAGGAAGTTCGCGTGTTGTCCACGATGCGAACAGAGGGGCGGGAAATCGATCCTTCGTCATGCCCGGCTTCATGCCTGGCATCCACGTCGGCTCTACTTAAAGCAAGACGGACATGGCCGGGACAAGCCCGGCCATGACGAAAAATGAGAACAGCTAAGACTCAGGCGCTGGCTTGCTTGAGGAATTCTTCGCGCAAGGCCTTATTCCAATCGGGAATGGCCTTGATCTTCTTTGCCGCCAGGAGGATTTCGGCCTGCTTCTGCATGTAGGGTTTGATGTCGGTTGGCCAGCCGGGGGCGACCTCGACGCGCGCAATCGCTTTGGCGAAGGTCTCGGGCGCCATCTTGTAACCCTTCGAGGTGTAGAATTTGTAGATCGTGTCGGAGACCTTCTTCGGATTGGTCTTGAAGTCCTTGGCCACGTCGAGCCAGGCCTTGAGATAGGCGACCACGGTCTCCGGGCTCTTCGCCACGAATTCCGGCGTCGCCGCCATGAACACCGGCAGCTTGTCGAACGAATAGAAGTCGACCAGCGTGTTGGCGAGGCCGTCGGCTTCGGCGATGGCGTTGTAGGGCTCGACATTGACCATGGCGTCCACGGTCTTGGCGGCCATGGCGGCCACCATGTCGTTCACGTTCATGCGAATTTCCTGGTAGTCGCCTTTCTTGAGCCCGGCGCCGGCGGCGATCTGGTCGACGAAGATATTGCCCGTGGACGATCCGGTCTGATTGGCGACCTTCTTGCCGCGCAGTTGCGCGACCGTGGTGATGCCGAGGTCCTTCCGCGCCATGACGCGCGCGGTTTTGCCGACATATTCGATCATGGCGATGGCGACGAGGCCGCCTTTGTCGCTGCCGATAGCGAATGAAGGCCCGGCATAGGTGCCCATGTCGACCTGGCGCGCCACCATCTGCTGCATGGTGAGGTTGCCCGACGGCACGGCGAATTCCTCGAACTTGACGCCGTGCTTCTCCAGATAGCCGGAGCGCATCAGGTAATAGGTCGGCATGCCCCACATATTGGTCTGGTAGCCTTGCCGCACCGTCTCCATCGCGGCGCTGGCGCCGTGCGCGCCCAACCCGGCGGTGAGAAGTCCGGCGCCGGTCGCTACCAGCGCGTCGCGACGCGTGATGCCTTTCTGTAGAAACGTCATGTCGATCCTCCCTATGATTTGGCTTGTCCGTTGGTCGCCATTTTCGGCGTCTCGTTTTCACTTTCACCCGGCTCGTGACCGAGGTAACGCAGCAATTCCTTCTGGCATTCGACGAATTCGACGCTGAGCGGATCGCGCGGGCGTGGCAGCGGAATCTTGATCACGGCTTTCACTGTCCCAGGATGCGGCGACATCACCACGACGCGGTCCGCCAGATAGACCGCCTCCGCGACGTTGTGCGTCACGTAAATGATCGTCTTGCGGGTTTCCCGCCACACCTCCGCCAGCAGCCGCTGCATGTCGTCGCGGGTGAGCGCATCGAGCGCCGCGAACGGCTCGTCCATCAGCAGCACCGCCGGATTGTACGCGAGCGCGCGGGCGATGGCGACCCGCTGTTGCATGCCGCCGGACAGATGATGCGGGAAGGAATTGGTGAATTTCTCCAATTTGACCAGGCGCAATTGTTCGCGCGCGATGGTCTCGCGCTCCACTTTGGGAACGCCCTTCATTTCCAGCCCGAACGACACGTTGCCGAGCGCGGTGCGCCAAGGGAAAAGCTGGGCGAAATCCTGGAACACCACGCCGCGGTCCATGCCGTGGCCGGTGACGGTCTTGCCGCCGATGCGGATCTCGCCCGCGGCCGGCGCTGAGAAACCCGGCGATCATGTTGAGCAAGGTCGACTTGCCGCAGCCGGACGGCCCGAGGATGCAGACGAACTCGGACGCGGCGATGTCGAAGCTCACGTCCTTGACGCCCGGCACCTTGCCCCCGGGCGTGTCGTACGTGAGCGTCACATCGCGGATTTCAATCGGCAGCATTCTTTGTTTCCGCCTCTAGCCTTTTATTTTTCGCGCGGCGTTGTAGCTCGCCGGGCGTTTCTCGAGGAACGCGGCGAAGCCTTCCGCGGCTTCCGCCGTCTGCCGCTTGGCGGCGTGCGCTTCGATCAAAGCATTGAACGCCGGATCGTCGAGATGGCTCCAGGCCGATTTGATCGCCCATATTTTGGTCGCTGACACGGCCTCTGGTCCATTGGTCAACAGCTCATTGACGATGCGTTCGCCGGCGGCTTCCAGTTCGGCGAGCGGCACGATCTCGTGCACCAGGCCGATGCGGTGCGCCTCCTGCACGTTGAAGCGTTCGCCGGTGAGCGCGTAGCGGCGCACCTGGCGCAGGCCGATGGCGTCGTTGAGCTGCGGAATAATGATGGTGCCGGCGACGCCGATGCGCACCTCGGCGATCGAGAAGTGGGCATTGTCGGCGGCGATGACGATGTCGCAGGCGGAGACGATGCCGGTGCCGCCGCCGTAGCAGGCACCCTGCACCAGCGCCACCGTCGGCACCGGGATCAGATTGAGCCGCTGCACGGCTTCGGCCGTCATGCGCGAATTGCGCAGGTTCTCCTCCGGCGAGGAGCGGCGTACGGCGTCGAGCCAATTGATGTCGGCGCCGGCGATGAAATTGCGGCCCTTGCCGGCGATCACCACCGCGCGCGGCGCCTTGGCGGCGAGCGCGTCGTAGATCTTGAGGAGCCCCGAGATCATGTCGCCGTTATAGGCGTTGTAGACTTCCGGCCGGTTGAGCGTGACGCGCGCGACGCCGCGCTCGTCGATGCTCCAGAGGACCGGGCCGGCGGAGGACTGTTCGCTCACTTGCTAGCCTTTCACGATTCGCACCATGCCCCAACGCTGCACGGTCGCCTTTTCGATCGAGCCGAACACCACGCGCTCGAACACGAAGCCGATGACGCCGATGACCACGATCGAGGCCAGCATGACGTCCGCCTGCAGGAACTGCTGGGCGTCGAAGATGACCCAGCCGAGCCCCCAGTCGGAGGCGGCGATCATCTCGGCGCCGACCACCGCGATCCACGAGCGCAGGAAACCTTGCCGCATGCCGGTGATGATGAATGGCGAGGCGCCGGGCAAAATGACTTTCCAAAACATCTTGTGCTCGCCGGCGCCCATGGCGCCTGCCGCGCGCAGCCAGATCGGATTGACCGAGCGCACCCCGGACCAGGTGTTGAACAGAATCGGAAAGGTGGCGCCGTACACGACGACGAGCACGGTGGTGGTATTGCCGATGCCGAACCAGAGCATGAACAGCGGCACCAGCGAGAACGAGGGGATCGGCATCAGCGCCGAGACCAGCGGCAGAAAGAAATTCTCCACCGGCTTGAAGCGGGCCATCAGGATGCCGAGCGTGATCCCGACCGCCGACGCCAGCGAGAAGCCGATCAGGACCCGCGACAGGGTGGCGCCGGCGTGCTGAAACATGCTGCCGTCGGCCAGCATCGCGTAGAGCGTCTCCAACACGGTCGGAATCGTCGGCATCAGCACGCGCGGAAAGTAACCGCTCAGCGACAGCGCCTGATAAAGCGCGGCGGCCACCGCTAAGGTGATGACGGCGCGCCGGACCGATCGCCTGCGTGCGGCTTGCTCGTTCATGCGACCATCATTCCCCACCGCACGATGGTGTAATCCTCGATCTTCTGGAAGACGAACTTCTCCAGGCAGAGACCGATGACGGCGATCACCGCGACGCCGGCCAGCATGGCATCGGTGTTGAGAAATTCGCGCGCGCCGAAAATCAGCCAACCGAGCCCCCAGGGCACGGAGGCCAGCATTTCCACCGCGACCAAAATGCGCCAAGCCTGCGCTAGGCCGAGCCTGAGCCCGGTGAGAATGTAAGGCAGCGCGCCTGGAAGAATGACGAACCGGAACAGGCGTCGGTTGTCGGCACCCATGGATTGCGCCGACCGCACCCAGATTTCCTTCACCGCCTTAACGCCGGTCCAGCTGTTGTAGATGATCGGAAACATCGAGACGAAGGCAACCAGCAGCAGGGCTGAGAACTGGCCGGGGCCGAACCAGAGCAGGAAGAGCGGCGTATAAGCGAGGCCGGGTATCGGCGCGAGGATACTGACTAGCGGCAGGCAGATGTCTTCTGCGCGCCGCGAACGTCCCATCAACACGCCGATACCGACGCCGAGGACGCTGGCGAGGGCAAAGCCGGACAGCAGGCGGATCAAGGTGTCAATGGCGTGGTGCGGCAGGATGCCGGAGATCGTAAGCTGCACGAACGACAGCGCCACGTCCTCCAATGTCGGAAACAGCTGGTGCGGGAATACGCCCGCGCGGGCCACCGCTTCCCAGATGGCGCCGACCACAAGGAACGGAAATGCGTTGCGCGCGATCACGCGCCAGCGTGCACTGCCCGCGGGGCGTTCGGGCGCGCCCGCCACGTCTATGGTGGTGACGGCATCCTGCATTCGTGCCGGCGCTCCTCCGGAGCCTTTGTGGTCTGGCCTGTTTTTTGCCGGCCTTTGATCTGTTTCGGGAGAATAGTGCGCTTTGAACGGCAACCACAAGCATGGGCGCAACCACAAGCATGGGCATTGTGGCATATCCGCCCGGCGGTGCAGCACTGGCGATTTTGCCGCAAAACGGCTAAAGCCCGGGCCGAAGTCCGCTTGCGCGCGGCGCCAATTCAACGGGAGTTTTGAGGATGTCGAAGACTGCACAAAAGATCGGCTGGATCGGGGTCGGCCGCATGGGCACGCCCATGGCGGAACGTCTGCTCAAGGCCGGCCACGACGTGTCGATCTGGAACCGCACCCGCGCCAAGGCCGAGCCGCTCTCCGCCAAGGGCGGCAAGATCGTCGACAAGCCGGTCGAACTCGCCGATTGCGAGGTCGTGTTCGCTATCGTCTCCACCGGCAAGGATGTCGAGCAGGTCCTCTTCGGCAAAGACGGCCTTTGCACTGGCAGCAAATTGCCGCGCATGGTGGTCGACTGCTCGTCGATCTCGGTCGAAGAATCCGCCGCCATCCGCAAACAGCTGACCGAGAAAGGCGTGAGCTTCCTCGCCGCGCCGGTGTCCGGCAATGCCAAGGTGATCAAGGCCGGCAAGCTGTCGTCGGTGGTGTCGGGGCCGGAAGCCGACGCCAAGATCGCCATGCCGCTGATCGAAGTGTTCGCGCCTCAGGGCGTGTCTTACGTCGGCGACGGCGAACTCGCGCGCATCTGCAAGATCGCGCACAACGTCATGCTCGGCGTAGTGATCGAGAACCTGATCGAGATCACGCTGCTCGCCAACAAGATGGGCGTGCCGCGGCATGCTTTCCTCGCCTTCATGAACAACGGCGTCATGGGCTCGATGTTCACCAAATACAAGACGCCGGCGCTGGTCAATCTCGACTGGACCACGACCTTCACGCCAGAATTGCTGCGCAAGGATCTCGATCTCGGTCTCGAGCTTGGCCGCGAATGGGACGTGCCGATGCCGGTCACCGCGGCGACGCGCGAGGTGCTGCAGACGCATTTCGGCGCTGCCACGCTGCAGAAGAATCCGGAAGAATATCTGGCCAAGGACTTCGCCGCGCTCGCCGAAACCATGGCGCTTGCCGCCGGCATGAAGCTCACGCCGGAAAACAAGAACGTGTCGACGGGGCTGGAGTAAGTTCCGGCCTCGTCCTCGCGGCACATAAAAAAAGGGCCCCATTGCTGGGGCCCTGTGTGCATAAGGTGGAGGATTCTAGCCGCCGTAAAAGCCTAAAGGGAGGAAAAACGGCGGCTGCGCACGAATCCACTCAAGCGGTCGCGGGTGTTTATCTCAAGTAAATTGCCCATAAATTCACCGGTGGGCACGCCGCCGCCTGCCCAATGCTCTTCGGCCGGCGGTGCTATGCATGGTTTCCCACGGTTGCGCGCCTGACGGAGCGACATCATGACGCCGCAGATCAGCGAGCTGATCGAGAAGATCCGCGCCTCGAAGGCGAACTCGATGCCGAACTCGCCAAGCGCCGCGCCGAACTGCGCATCGGGCTCGAGCATGGCCGTATCGCTTTCGAGGCGGAACTTCTGCGGCGCCATCGCGAGTTGCGCCAGAAGCTGTTGCCCTATCTGTTGGGCGCCAGTCCTTTGGTGGTGCTGACCGCGCCGGTGATCTATGCCGGCATCGTGCCGTTCCTGCTGCTCGATCTGTTCGTCAGCCTCTATCAGGCCGTGTGCTTTCCCATATACGGCATCGCCAAGATCAAACGCGCCGACTATCTGGCGTTCGATCGCCACCATCTCGCTTACCTCAACGCGCTCGAAAAGCTCAACTGCGCTTATTGCTCCTATGCCAACGGCATCATCGCCTTCACGCGCGAGATCGCGGCGCGTACCGAGCAATACTGGTGTCCGATCAAGCATGCGCGCCGCGTCATCGGCACGCATGCGCGTTACGCGCTGTTCGACGACTACGGCGATGGCGAGGACTATCAGGCGCGACTCGCTGAGCTGCGCAAAGGTCTGGCCAAGGACTAGCGATGAGTGGCAATCTGCCGTTCGATCAGGGACGGGAGTTGTCTATGGCCTTCAAGCTCTACAACGCGCCGCAATCGACCTGCAGCCAGCGCGTCCGCTTCGTGTTCAACGGCAAAAAAATTCCGTTCGACGAGGTGAAACTCAACCTGCTGGCCGGCGACCAGCTCAAGCCCGACTACCTCAAGCTCAATCCGAATGGGGTGGTGCCCACCCTCGACCACGACGGCGATATCGTCATCGATTCGACCGTCATCACGGAATATCTCGACGAAGTTGCGCCGGCGGCGAGTTTCACGCCGGAATCGCCGATCGCGCGCGCCCGCATGCGCGCGTTGATGCATTTCATCGACGAAATGCCGGCTGCGGCCGTGCGCGTGCCGACCTTCAATCTCGCCTTCCTGCCGAGCTTCCAGAAGATGAGCCGCGAGGATTTCGTGGCGATGGCGGAGTCAAAGCCGCTGCGCAAGGAATTCATGATGGCCATGGGGCAGACCGGCTTCCCGCAGGCCGAAATGGACGCCGCGCTCGCGCGCCTGCGCCGCGCCTATGAGCGCATGGACGCCGAGATCGAAAAAAGCGGTGGCCCGTGGCTGCTCGGCAAGGATATTTCGCTGGCGGATGTGGCGGTGATGCCGGCGCTGGTGCGCATGCACGATCTCAACATGCCGGGCTGGCTCGATCTGCCGCGCATCGTCACTTGGTTCGACAACATCCGCGCGCACCCGGCTTTCAAGCCGACGTTTTATCACGGCTCGCTGCTCTCCGAGCGTTTCCCGCATTTGAAGGAAAAAACCGCATAGGCGGCTGGCGTTTCGGGTCGCCTGGCGGGTGGGCCTAGGCCGCTTCCATGAACCTTTCCGCCGTCGGCGGCGACCAAGATAAGCGGCGGGTGTTGCCGCCGCGGTCGTATTTGCCGAAGGGGGCTCCCATGCGCCGCTCGTTGCCTTTGCTTGCCGTTATGTCGCTGTTCGGCGCTTCCGCCGCGCCGCCGGCGCTGGCCCAGTCCAACGTCAACGCCGACATCTGCGCGCAGGACGATGACAGCGCGAACTCGCCCGAGCAGCGCATCGCCGCCTGCGCCGCCTTGATTGCCGATGCCAAGGGCGCCGCGCTTGCCGCCGCGCTGGTCAATCGTGGCGCGGCTTACTACTACGTCGACAAGATGACGCTCGCTTTCGCCGATTTCGACCGCGCCATCGCGCTCGATCCGAACAACGCGCGCGCTTTCCGCGAACGCGCAAACAGCTTCCGTACCGTCGGCAAGCTCGACCGCGCGCTCGCCGACGCCAACGCGGCGGTGCGGCTCGATCCGAAAGACCCCAAGGCTTTCGACACGCGCGGCAACGTGTTCAACAACAATGGGCAATACGACCGCGCCATCGAGGACTACAACGAGGCGCTGCGGCTCGACCCCAAGAACGCGCAGACCTTCATGGACCGCGGCGTCGCGTATTATTTCAAGGAAGACTTCCAAAACGCCATCAAGAATTATGACGAGTCGATCAAGCTGCGTCCCGACAGCGCGCGCGCCTTCACCAATCGCGGCGCCGCCTACAAGAAGCTTGGCAACCACGAGCGGGCGCTCGCCGACGAGAGCCAGGCAATCAAGATCGAACCCACGGATCCGATCAATTTCGACAATCGCGGCCTGTCCTACCAGGAGAATGGCGACCACGACCGCGCCATCGCCGATTTCAACGAGGCGATCAGACTGCGGCCGGAGGCCGGTTTCCTCACCAACCGCGGTGATTCCTACAACGCCAAGGGCGATTATGATCGCGCCATTTCCGACTACGATCGCGCCATCAAACTCAATCCGGGCTTCGCACGCGCCTACAACAATCGCGGCGCCGCCTTCCGCAAGAAGGACGACATCGACAAGGCGATCGCCGACTATGAGCAGGCATTGCGCATCAATCCCCGCTTCGATTCGGCGGCGGAAAATCTGGCCGCCGTGCGCGAAGAGCGCGACCGCCGCGGCCACCTCTCGGAACGCCTGCTGCCGAGCTTCGATTGCGCCCGCGCCAAGCGCGCGGTCGAAAAGGCGATCTGTTCGGATTCCGATCTTTCGCGCCTCGACCGCCAGATCGACGATGCCTACAAGGCCGCCCTCAGCAAGCTCGATCGCGCCGGCATCGCGCGGCTGCGGCGCGAGCAGCGCCAGTTCAACCTGACCCGTGACAAATCCTTCGGTCATCCCGATTATCAGCTCAAGCGCGAACTGGAGCGGCGGCTGACAGTGCTGCGTGGCAAAGCCGCCGCGGATTGAGGGGATCGGCGCGTTCGTGCGCGCCGCCTTCTTGTCGCGGTTTGAGGTAGTATCCGGCAAGACAGGCGCCGTCGCCGACGGCGCCCCGTTTCCCGTCGCCGCCGTATCAGGGAGTTCTTGCCATGAATCCCATCACCTCGCTCGTCACCATCGTGCTCGCCGTCATCGGCGCGCTGCTGTTCGTTTCCGGCCTGAAAATCGCCGGCATCGCCGTCGGCATCGTCGCCATCTACGTGCTGTTCTCGCTGAAGATGGCCAACAACTGGGAGCGCTTCGTCATCCTGCGCGCCGGCAAATTGTCGAGCGTCAAGGGACCGGGGCTGTTCATGATCATCCCCGTCCTCGACGCCGTCACCGCCGTCATCGACGAGCGCATCCAGACCACGCAGTTCAACGCCGAACAGGCGCTCACCCGCGACACGGTGCCGGTCAATGTCGACGCCGTCATCTTCTGGCACGTGCACGACGCGCAAAGCGCCGCGCTCAACATCACCGACTACCGCTCGGCCATCGACCGGGTGGCGCAGACGTCGTTGCGCGAAATGATCGGCTCGTCGCATCTGTCGGCGCTGTTGTCCGAGCGCAAGGAGGCGGACGAGGTGCTGCGCGCCGAGATCGCGCGCAAGACGGCGGAATGGGGCATTTCAGTCAACGCGGTCGAGATCCGCGATGTCGCCATTCCAGTCGGTCTGCAGGACGCCATGTCGCGCCAGGCGCAGGCCGAGCGCGAGAAGGAAGCGCGCGTGATCCTCGGTTCCGCCGAGGCCGCGATCGCGCAGAAATTTGTCGAAGCCGCCAACACCTATGGCAGCAACGCCGCCGCGCTGCACCTGCGCGCCATGAACATCATCTACGAGACCACCAAGGAACGCGGCGCCACCATTTTGATGCCGACTTCGATGGTCGATTCCATGAGCGTCGCACTGCCGGCGGCAATGCTGGCGCAGGCTGCGCCGCAGCCAAAGCCTCCGGGCTGAGCCGGCCACGCGCTTCTGCCTTGCGTGCGGCTCACCGCTGGAGTCGATCCTCAGCGTGATTGCGATCGTCGTCGGCATCATCGGATTGGTCAACCGCGGCCGATCGATGGACGACTGAGGCCGCCGCGCTAGCCGGTATTTACCGCGGCCGGGTCGCGCGCCTTTTTCGATTTCTCGAAGCCGTGCATGCCGCCATACCACTGGATGGCGACGACGGCGCCTTTGACCGGCTGCAGCAGGCCGAGCGTCATCGCCAGCGCGAGCGACGGCCACAGCGTCATGCTGATCCAGATCGCCGGGGCAATTTCGGTTTCCACCAGCAGGATGATCGGCACCAGGATGTGGCCGACGATGACGATCACAAGGTAGGCGGGAAAATCGTCGGCGCGGTGATGGTGCAATTCCTCGCCGCAATGCGGGCACTGGTCGGCGACCTTCAGAAAGACGCGGAACATGCGGCCCTCGCCGCAGGCCGGGCAGCGGCCGCGAAAGCCGCGCCATACCGCTTGGCCGGCACTTTGAGGCGGCGCGGTTTGTGCCGGAGCAACTTTGACATTTCCACAGGGCATACAGAAAACCTTGATCCGCCTTCATCCTGAGGAGGCGGCAAGCCGCCGTCTCGAATCAGGCGGCCCCATGCTTCGAGACGCGTCGCCTACGCGACGCTCCTCAGCATGAGGCCGGGAGAATTTGCGCGTTATCGTGCGCTCAATACTTCGCGCGAGATCGGCAATTCCTCCGCCGGGAACAGCGAGATCAGGCTTGCAGCCCTTGTCGGTGACCACGACCTCTTCCTCGATGCGCGCGGCGGAGAAGCCATCGGTCGCCGGGCAGTAAGTTTCGATCGCGAACACCATGCCTTCCTTGATTTCGGTCGGGTGGTCCATCGACACCACGCGCGAGATGATGGGCCGTTCGTGCAGATTGAGCCCGAGGCCGTGGGCGAACTGCAGGCCGAAGGCCGTCATCTCGTCGGGGAAGCCGAACTCGTTCGCTTGCGGGAACACCTCGCAGATATGCGCAGTCGAGGCGCCGGGCTTGATGCGGGCGATGGCGTTGTCGAGCCACTCGCGCGCCATCTTGTAGGCGTCGTGCTGCGCCGGCGTGGCGCGGACGACATTGAAGGTGCGGTAGTAGCAGGTGCGATAGCCCATGAACGATTGCAGGATGTCGAAGAAGGCCTGATCGCCGGGGCGGATCATGCGGTCGGTGAAGTTGTGCGGATGCGGCGAGCAGCGCTCGCCGGAGATGGCGTTGACCGCTTCCACGTCATCGGAGCCGTGCGTGTAGAGGAACTTGTTCACCTCGGCGACGATGTCGTTTTCACGAATACCGGGACGCAGCATTTCGTTGACCAGGTCGTAGGCGCCGTCGACCATGGCGGCGGCGCGGTTCAGCAGCGCGATCTCGTCGGCCGACTTCACCTCGCGCGCGCTCAGCATCACCTGCTGGCCGTCCTTGATCTTGATCCCGGCTTTTTCCAGTTCGAAGATCATCGGCGGCTCGATAATGTCGACGCCGACCGGCATTTTGGCGACGCCGGCGGCCTTCAACAGCGAAGCCATCTCCTCGGCGTGGCGCTTCATCAGGCCGAAGGCCGGATCGACGGTGCCGCGCAAGCCCACCAGGCCGGCCTTGCAGTTTTCCGGCTTGAGCCAGGGCGAGTAGAGCCGGTGATGCACCGCGGCCGAGCCGAAGTCCCACAGGACCGGCTCCTGGCCGCGCATCAGCAGCGTCCAGCGCGACAGCTTGTCGCGCGACCATTCGCCGATCTTGGTCGAGGTTACGTAGCGGACGTTGTTGTCGTCGAACAGAAGCAGCGCACCGAGGTCGGAGGCTTCGAGCGCTGCCTGCGCGCGCGCCAGCCGGTAGCGGTGCATGCGGCGATAGTCGACGCGTTCCTCGAAATCGACGCCCATGGTGCCGAGCACCGGCAGATGGCGGCCCCAATTGTAGCGCGGGTTGATGTCCTCGGCGGTGATCTTCCGCGGCTCGCGCGTTCTCTCGTCCATGGCGTCCTCTCCCTAGTTTCGGGCTATTAGCGGGCCGGCTGTCGCGCCGGCGGGGGATGGCCAGGACTATAGCAACTCCGCCCCTTGGGCGTCACGTCGCGGCGATCACGCGCTGGAGCGTTGTGCGCAGGGAGGCCGCATTGTCGGCGCCGAAGGCGTTCTCGAATACCTTCTGCGCCTTGCGCCATTGCACCTGCGCTGCCCTGAATTTCGCCTCGCCGGCGGCGGTGAGCGCCACGCGGCGGGTGCGCTTGTTAGGGCCTTCGCCCACGGTCACGAGCCCGTCCCGCCCGAGCGGGCCGATGGCGCGGCTCAGCGCCGTGCGTTCCATCACCATGACGTCCGCCAGCTTGCCGAGCGGCATGGGCCCGATCCGGTTGAGCTTCGACAGAATCGAATATTGGGTGCCGCGCAGGCCGACCTCGGCCATGTAGCGGTCGTAAAGCTGGGACACCTGCCGCGCCGCCTGCCGCAGCGCGAGGTTGTTGCATAGCGTTTCACGCAGGGCCGCATCGTCGGCCCCGCTTGCCCGTTCTTTTTGCATGGCTCGCATTCCGCAGCGGACGAACGCGCCGCCTTGCTAATAAGTGCATATACACGTATGGATGTCAAGCAACAGGTGTATATGCACCTGTTTGCAGGAGGCCACCATGGACCCGCGCACGCAGACGCTTTTGCAGGCCCCGGTGGGGCGCACGATCGTGCGTCTCGCGCTGCCCAATGTCGTCGTCATGGTCGTACAGACGTGCATCGGCCTGATCGAGACCTATTTCGTCGCCAAGCTCGGCGTTGACGCGCTCGCCGCCATGGCGCTGGTGTTTCCGCCCTTCATGCTGCTGGTCATGGTCTCCGCCGGCGCAATGGGTGGCGGCATTCTGTCGGCAATCGCGCGCGCGCTCGGTTCCAACAATGCCAGGCTCGCCAACGAGCTGGTGTGGCACGCACTCGCGATCACCGTTGTCCTCGCCGCGCTGGTCACCGGCGCCGCCCTGCTGTGGGCACCGAAGCTCTACGCGCTGATGGGCGGGCAGGGCGCCTCGCTGGCGGCGGCGACGACCTATTCGGCGATCATCTTCGCCGGCGCCATTCCGTTGTGGCTGTTCAATTCGATGGCGGCGATGATCCGCGCCACCGGCAATATGATCCTGCCGGCGAGCGTCATCGTCGTCGGCGCGGCGTGCCTCATCCCGGTGTCGCCGCTGTTGATTTTCGGCATCGGCCCGTTCCCGCATCTCGGTATTGCCGGCGGCGCCGTCGCGGTGCTGATCTATTACGTCATCGGCTGCGCCGTCTTTGCGGTCTATCTCTGGTCCGGCCGCGGCGTCCTCAAGCCGTCGCTGCTGCCGCCGCGACTGCGCTGGAGGGCGCTGAAGGACATCCTGCGCGTCGGCGTCGCATCGTCGGCGATCAGCCTTTCGACCAACGTCACGGCGGTGGTGGCGACGGGGCTTGCCGGTCTGGTCGGCCCCGCAGCGGTCGCCGGTTACGGCACCGGCGTGCGTCTCGAATATCTGCTGGTGCCGCTGGTGTTCGGCCTCGGCGCGCCGGTTGCCGCCATGGTCGGCACCGCCATGGGCGCCGGGCGTCCCGAGCGCGCGATTCAGGTCGCCTGGACCGGTGCGGCGATTGCCGGCGGCCTCACCGAAGCGATCGGCCTTCTCGCCGCGTCATTTCCGCATGCGTGGCTTGCCCTGTTCGGCGCCGACGCCACCATGCTCGCTTATGGCACGCTCTACCTGCGTGTTGTCGGCCCTGCGTACGGGTTCTTCGGCGCCGGTCTTTTGCTTTATTTCGCTCTGCAGGGTGCCGGACGCCTTGGCTGGCCGATGCTGGCCGCGGCGGTGCGCGTCGTGATTTCCGCCGGCGGAGGTTGGTTTGCGGTGACCGTGCTTTCCAGCAGCATCGGGCTCTTCGGCGCGCTTGCCGCGGCGCTGGTGATATTCGGCGTCATCAATGCCGGCGCGGTTGCTCTGGGCGGGGCATTCGGCATCGCGCGCAGACCAAAACTCGCTGTGCAGCCATCGTAAACGGGCACGGTCTTGACTTCGGGCCACTACTGAATATAATCCTATTCGTCCGATCGGACCGCGGGCGCTTCATGAGGTGCCTTGAGGTCGGATCGGGCGCGGTGCGCCGACAATGCGCATCGCCGAGTGGAGCGCCGGGAGGCGCCGCCCCCTCCGTCAATGGGGGCGCGCGCCCCCGAAGCGGCAGCCCCGGGTAACCGGGATCCTGCCGTGGGCGCGCGGCGGGCTCCGTCAATGCTCGCCGAGGGCGACCACCACCGCCCTGGCGCCTCCCGGCGCTCCATTCCCTTCGGGGAAGGAAAAAGGGACACCGGCGTACCCCGCGCCGCTAAAGAATAGGGGCGGCGGAGCGTTGGC
>CAVZXY010000009.1:0-57400 GCA_963779345.1 uncultured Alphaproteobacteria bacterium
TAAGCCACCTTCTTCCCCCACAGCCGCGCCGAGGCAATGTCCGCGCCTTCGCGGATCGAACGCAGCTTGAGCCACACCGCCGGCTCGATCACCCATTCTCTGTTCGTGAAGGTGCCAAAGCCGCAGTCGGTGCCGGCGATCACGCGCTCGCGCTCGCCGACCGCGCGCACGGCGTCCTCGATACGACGCGCGACGACTTCGGGATGTTCGACGAAATTGCTGGTGGTCTCGATCACGCCCGGAATGAGGATCATGTCCTTGGGCAGCGGGTGTGTCTTGAACGCCGCGTATTCGTGCGCGTGGCGCGGGTTGGAGAACTCGATCGACAGCGCGCCGACCTTCGCCTGATAGAGCGCCGGCAAAATCTTCGTCAGCGGAATGTCGTGAATGTGCGGGCCTTCCCAATTTCCATAACACACATGCAGCCGCACGCGGTCGCGCGGAATGCCTTCGATGCCGTCGTTGATCGCCGCGATGTGCCGTTCGACCGCCTTGATGAAGCCGCCGTCGTCGAGATCGCGGTACATCATCGTGCGGTCCATGGCGAGATCGGGCGCGTCGATCTGCAGCAGCAGGCCGGCTTTGTGGATAGCCTGGTATTCGTTCTTCATCTCGCGCGACAACGCGCTGAGATATTTGTCCTGCGAGCCGTAGAACGCATCGAGCATGGTCGAGGAAATGATGCCGGGCGAGGGCGCGGTCATGAACTGCTCGGCGAATTTGCCCTGGGAGATTTTCTTGAAGCGCGCGATCTCGCTCTCCAGCGGCTTGATGTCGAGATATTTCAGCTCGGCTTGGCATTCCGGCGCGTTCTGCTGCTTGCTGACATGCGGGAAGCGCCGCTTGAGCTGTTCGACCAGATCGGGAAACTCCTCGAATTCGCGTCCGCGCCGCCGCTTCGACACGCCGCCGAAACCACTCATGCGTTGCGGCACATAGGTCTGGAAGCCGACGCGCTGCTGCTCGCCGTCGTTGCCGATGTCGATGCCGGCGGAAGCCTGCTTCTCCACCACGTGGCGCACGGCCTTGTCCATTTCCTCGGCCATTTCGGCGGCGTCGAATTTTTCGCCCGCTTCCTGGCGTACCAGCAGATCGGACAGTTTCTCGTTGCGCGGCAGGCTGCCGACGTGGGTGGTCAGAATGCGGTCCCGGCTGAAGATCATGAACACTACTCCTGGAATTATGCTTCACTTTGCAGGTCATTGTTTGACGGGCATAATACGCATCGTTCCGGGAGGAAAAACAATGGCTATCGCCGAAGCGCATGCGGCCGGGTCGAGCGCGGCTGAGCCGGTGGGCCAAGTCCCACGCGATTACAATTTCGCCGCCGATGTGCTGCAACGCAATCTCGATGCCGGCCGCGCCGAAAAACCGGCCTATATCGACGGTCGGCACACGCTGACCTATCGCCAGCTCGCCGACCACGTGGCGCGCTTCGGCGCGGCGCTGCGCGGATTGGGCATCCGGCGCGAAGAGCGCGTGCTGGTGGCGCTGCTCGACACCGTCGATTGGCCGATCGCGTTTCTCGGCTGTCTCAAAGCCGGCATCATCGCCGTGCCGGTCAACACGCTGCTTACCGAGGACGACTACCGTTTCATGCTGGCCGACAGCCGCGCGAAATGTCTCGTCGTGTCGGAGGCGCTGTTTCCGAAATTCGAAAACCTGATCGAGGACTGCCCCGATCTCGAGCACGTCGTCGTTTCCGGCACCAATCCGCACGGCTATCGGCTGTTCGACGACATCATCGGCGCCGACGAGCCGGAAGATTACACCGCGCCGACCGTCGCCGACGACATGGCGTTCTGGCTCTACACCTCCGGCTCGACCGGCAAGCCGAAAGGCGCGGTGCATTGCCACGCCAGCCTCAAGCTCACCGCCGATCTCTACGGCACGCCGATTGCCGGCTACAAGGAAACCGACGTCGTCTATTCGGTGGCCAAGCTGTTCTTCGCCTATGGCCTCGGCAACGCCATGACGTTTCCGCTCATGGTCGGCGCGACGACCGTGCTTAATCCGGACCGGCCGACGCCGGACGGCGTCGCCGCGCTGCTGCGCCAGCATCCGGTGACGTTGTTCTGCGCGGTGCCGACGTTCTATGCCGCGTTCCTGGCGAGCCCCAACGCGCCGAAGAAATCGGAAGTTAAAATCCGCCGCTGTATCTCGGCCGGCGAGGCGCTGCCCGAGCAGATCGCCAGGCGGTGGAGGGAGCGCTACGGCAACGACATCTACGACGGCCTCGGCACCACCGAGATGCTGCACATTTATCTGACCAACGCGCCGGGCGCGACCAAATACGGGACCACCGGCAAGGCGGTGCCGGGTTACGAGATCAAGCTGATTGGCGAGGATGGTAATCCGGTCAAACAGGGCGAAATGGGCGAAATGTATGCGCGTGGCCCGACCAGCGCGATCATGTATTGGAACAATCGCGAGAAGTCGCGCTCGACCTTCCAGGGCGAATGGACCCGCTCTGGCGACAAATATGTCCAGGACGAGGAGGGCTATTACATCTGCTGCGGCCGCGCCGACGACATGCTGAAAGTCTCCGGCATCTATGTCTCGCCGTTCGAGGTGGAAGCGGCGCTATCCTCGCATCCGGAAGTGCTGGAAGCCGCCGTGGTCGGCTGGTTCGACGAGGAGCGCCTGGTCAAGCCGAAGGCCTTCGTTGTGCTGAAATTGCCCGACAGAGCGAGCGAGGAACTCGCCCGCGCCTTGCAGGATCACGTCAAGCATCTGCTTGCGCCTTATAAGTACCCGCGCTGGATCGAATTCCGCGCCGAGCTGCCGAAGACGGCGACGGGGAAGATTCAGCGCTTCAAGCTGAGGGCCGAGGATCGCGCATAAGCATTGTCATGACCCTCGCAGATTCTGGCTTTCTTTCCATCGGCTCGCAGCGCCTCGAATACCGCATGATCGGCCCGCGGCCGGATGCGGCGCCGACGATCGTCATGCTGCATGAGGGCCTAGGCTGTGTCGATCTGTGGAACGACTTCCCCGACCGGCTGCAAGAAGCGACCGGCTGTGGCGTGTTCGTCTATTCGCGCGCCGGCTACGGCCAATCGTCGCTGGTGACACTGCCGCGGCCGCTCAGCTATATGCACGACGAGGCGCGCGAGACGCTCCCGTACTTGCTAGACGCCATCGGCTTTCAGCGTGGCCTTCTGATCGGGCACAGCGACGGCGCTTCGATCGCTGCGATCTATGCCGGCAGCCATCAAGATCACCGCGTCGGCGGACTGGTGCTGATAGCGCCGCATTTCTTTACCGAGGACATGGGGCTCAAGTCGATCGAAGACGCGCGCAAGGCCTACGCGACCGGCGATTTGCGGCAGCGCCTGGCGCGATGGCACGCAGACGTCGACAACGCCTTCAAAGGCTGGAACGGCGCCTGGCTCGACCCCGAATTCCGCAAGTGGGATATCACCGAGTTCCTTGCCTATATCCGCGTGCCCGTCCTGATCGTGCAGGGCGAGGACGATCAATACGGCACGGCGAAGCAGATCGAAGTCGCGCAAGAGGAATGTTATTGCCCGGTCGAGGTCGCGCTCTTGCCCGGCGCGCGCCATTCGCCACAACGCGACAAGCCAGAGGCGACGCTCAAGGCGATGTCGGATTTCGTCGCCCGCGTGCTGGCGATGAACGACTGGGGGAAGGCGGGATAATCGTCCGCTCATTCCCGCGTAAGCGGGAATCCAGGGTCAAGAAGAAAGAAGAGCTGGGTCCCCGCTTTCGCGGGGACAAGCGGCTTTTATAATTTACTCCGCCGCCTGCTTGGCCGCGCTCGAATGTGCGGAGACGAGATAATCCATCGCCGCCTGTACGCCGCCCTTCTTGTGCGGAATGCCGGCGAGCGCCAGCGCCATTTCGGTGGCGGACAGCGCGCCCATCAACATGGTGTCGTTGACGTCGCCGAGATGGCCGATGCGGAAATATTTGCCGGCATAGGCGCCGAAGCTCGCGCCGTAGGAAATGTTGAAGTTCTCCAGCGCCAGTGCGCGGAACTTGTCGGCGTCATGGCCTTCCGGCACCAGGATCGCGGTGATGGTCGGCGAATACTGGCTGGCGTTCTTGTTGAGATTTTCCAGGCCCCAGGCCTTGACCGCGCGGCGGGTGGCTTCGGCGAGGCGATGGTGACGGGCAAACACGTTGTCGAGCCCTTCCTCGTGCAGCATGTCGATGCCGACGCTGAGGCCCTGGATCATCTGCGTCGCCGGCGTGTAGGGGAAGAAGCCGACTTTGTTCATGGTCAGCATCTCGTCCCAGGCCCAGAACGACTTCGGCATCTTGGATGTCTTGTTGGCAGCGAGCGCCTTGTCGCTGATGGCGTTGAACGACATGCCGGGCGGCATCATCAGGCCCTTCTGCGCGCCGCCAACCGAAACGTCGACACCCCATTCGTCGTGCCGGTAATCGGTCGAAGCGAGCGAGGAAATGGTGTCGACGAAGAAAAGAGCCGGATGATTGGCGGCGTCGATCGCCTTGCGGATGTCGGCGATCGGCGTCAGCGCGCCGGTCGAGGTTTCGTTATGCAGGATGCAGACCGCCTTGATCTCTTTGTTCTTGTCTTCGCGCAGCTTGGCTTCGATCGCCTTCGGATCGGCGCCGTTGCGCCAGTCGGTGGCGATGAATTCCGGCTTGAGCCCGATCTTCTCCGCCATCTTCTTCCACAGCGTGGCGAACTGGCCGGTCTCCACCATCAGCACGCGGTCGCCGGGCGACAGCGTGTTGACCAGGGCCGCTTCCCAGGCGCCAGTGCCGGTCGCGGTGTAGATGATCACCGGATTGGTGGTCTTGAAGATGGTCTTGATACCCTCCAGGCACTTCTTGGTCAGCTTGGCGAATTCCGGCCCACGATGGTCGATGATGGGCGTGTCCATCGCCCGCAACACGCGGTCGGGCAGCGGGGTCGGCCCCGGAATGTGCAGAAAATGACGTCCCACCGCGCGTGAGGAATTCTTGGCCATTGGCATTCGCTCCTAAAGCACCGCTTTTCCAGGATATTCGCAAATCTGCGACGGCGCGGTCCCGGCGAGGGGCGGCGCTTGTGGCGTTGAACTATGAATGCAACATTGCGGTCAAGCGGTTTTCCGCAAAGCAAACAAGCCGTCTATGCATAGGCTAAACGAGGCTAAAAAAGGACCGACGCCGTGGCGGTGGTAATGCCCGGCCTGGAACGGCGGCTGAAGGCCGATCTGAGCGGGGAGGTGCAGTTCGACCGCTTCACCCGCGGCCGTTATGCGACCGACGCCTCGCATTACCAGATCATGCCGGTCGGCGTCGTCGCCCCGCGCACGATAGAAGAAGCCGAACGGGCGATAGGCATTGCCCGAAGGCCGAGGGCGTCACCGTGCTGGCGCGCGGCGGCGGCACCTCGCAGGCCGGGCAGACCGTCGGCTCCTCGCTGGTGGTGGACTGCTCCAAATACCTCACCCGCATCCTCGATCTCGACATCAAGGGCGCGCGCTGCACGGTCGAGCCCGGTATCGTGCTCGATGAGCTCAACCGCCAGCTCAAGCCGCACGGGCTGTGGTTTCCCGTCGATGTCTCCACCGCCTCGCGCGCCACCATCGGCGGCATGGCCGGCAACAATTCCTGCGGCGGCCGTTCGCTGCGCTACGGCACCATGCGCGACAACGTGCTGTCGATCGAGGCGGTGCTGGCCGACGGCACGCTGGCGCATTTCGGCCGCATCGGCGGTAATGCCGAGGACGTGCCGGCTCCTTTAAGGCCGCTCGCCAAGGATCTCCTGGCGATCGGCGCGCGCGAGGCCGACGAGGTCGCCGCGCGCTTCCCCAAGGTGCAGCGCCGCGTCGGCGGCTACAATCTCGACGCGCTGGTGCCGGGAAAGAACGATATTAATCTCGCGCACGTGCTGGTCGGCTCGGAAGGCACGCTCGGCTTTTCCACGCGCATCGAATTGAAGCTCGCGCCGCTGCTCGGCCGCCGCGCCGTCGGCGCCTGCCATTTCGGCAGCTTCCGCGAGGCGATGAACGCCGCGCAGCATATCGTGCATCTACTGCCGATCGCGGTCGAATTGATCGACTGCACCATGATCGAGCTCGCGCGCGAGATCCCGATCTTCCGCCCGACGCTGGAGAAATTCGTGCGCGGCACGCCGGAGGCGATTTTGCTGGTCGAGTTCGGCGAGCCCGATCACGAGGAAAACCTGCGCCGCCTGCGCCGCCTCAAGGAGATGATGGGCGATCTTGGTTTTGGCTGGGACAAGAGCGGCGACAAATGGGGCGGTATGATCGAGGTGCTCAATCCTGACCTGCAGGCGGCCATCACCGATCTGCGCACGTCCGGCCTCAACATCATGATGTCGATGAAGGAGGAGGGCAAACCGGTCTCCTTCGTCGAGGATTGCGCGGTGCCGCTCGAGCATCTCGCCGATTATACCAGCCGGCTCACCGCGATCTTTGCGGAACACGGCACGCGTGGCACCTGGTACGCGCACGCCGGCTCCGGCTGCCTGCACGTGCGGCCGATCCTCAACCTCCGGCAGGAGAAGGACGTGCATGCCATGCGCGCGATCGCCGAAGAGGCCTTCGCCATGGTGCGCGAATACAAGGGCTCGCATTCCGGCGAGCACGGCGACGGGCTGGTGCGTTCGGAATTCAACGAGCCGATGTTCGGCTCGCGCCTGGCTCGCGCGTTCGAGGAGGTGAAGGACCGCTTCGATCCGCAGGGCCTGTACAATCCCGGCAAGGTGGTGCGGCCGCCGAAGTTCGACGACCGCAGCCTCTTTCGCTACGCGCCTGGCTACAAAGGCGAAGCTATCAAGACGCGGCTGGACTGGTCGGCCTATCCCGGCTCCGGCGGCGGATTCCAGGGTGCGGTCGAGATGTGCAACAACAACGGCGCCTGCCGTAAACTCGCCGGCGGTGCCATGTGTCCGTCGTACCGCGTCACCCGCGACGAGCGCGACGTCACGCGCGGACGCGCCAATTCGCTGCGGCTCGCGATCACCGGCCAGCTCGGCCCGGACGCGCTCGCATCCGACGAAATGGCAGATACGCTCAAGCTATGTGTTTCTTGCAAAGCGTGCCGCCGCGAATGCCCGACCGGCGTTGACATGGCGCGCATGAAAATCGAAGTAAAGGCCGCGCGTCTTGCCAAGCACGGAATGCGGCTGCACGACCGGCTGGTCGGCTTCCTGCCGCATTACGCGCCCTATGCGGCGCGCTGGCCCTGGCTCGCCAATCTGCGCGACCGCATTCCCGCCGCGCGCAAAGCGTCCGAAATGCTCGCCGGCTTTTCCGGGCGGCGCAGCCTGCCGCGATGGCGGGCGGATGTTTACCGCGACCGTTCCGACTGGGCCTACAAGACCGCTTCCACGACTGAGCCGATGCGCGAGGTCGTGCTGTTCGCCGACACGTTCAACCGTTATTTCGAGCGCGAAAATCTCGACGCGGCGATGAGCGTGCTTGTCGCCGCCGGCTATCATGTCCATGCGGCGACGCCGGCGGACGGCGACGAGCGGCCGTTATGCTGCGGCCGCACGTTTCTCTCGGTCGGCGCGGTGGACGAGGCACGGCGCGAGATGCAGCGCACGCTCGATACGCTGGCGCCTTACGTTAAGCGCGGCCTACCGGTGGTCGGGCTCGAGCCGAGCTGCCTCTTGAGCTTCCGCGACGAACTGCCGTCGCTCATCAAGGGCGAGGCGGTGGATGCGCTGGCGGCGCAAGCGATGTTGCTGGAGGAATTCCTCGCCCGCGAGCAGAAGGAAGGCCGGCTCAATTTGCCGCTCGGGCCGCTGCCGAAAAAGGCGCTGCTGCACGGCCACTGTCACCAAAAGGCCTTCGACGCCATGGGCGCGGTCGAGAGCGTGCTCAAGATGGTGCCGGGGCTCGACGTGCAGACTGTCGAATCGAGTTGCTGCGGCATGGCCGGCTCGTTCGGCTATGACGCCGAGACCATCGACGTCTCGCTCAAGATGGGCGAGCTGTCCTTGCTGCCGGCGGTGCGCAAGGCGCCCGCGGACGCGTTGATCGTCGCCGACGGCACCTCGTGCCGGCATCAGATCCACGACGGCGCCGGCCGCGACGCGCTGCATGTGGCGCGCGTTTTGGCGATGAGCGTTGCGGCCGGCAGCGCATAAAAGTGACCCGCCCGGACGGGGACTGGCCGGGCGGGTCTTAGCGATCGACGCGTGGGTGGACGGGGGGCGGCGTCGACCGTGTCTGGTGAATGGGCTTAGTAGGGGACGACGTCGCAGACCTTCACGGTGCGCATATAGTTGCCCCAGCGGTCGAAGCGCTTGACGTAGTGGCACTCGGCGTAGCCGTCGTAATAGGCGTTGGACGCCGCGGCTGCGCCGATCAGCGAACCGGCGACGAAACCGGCGCCGATGCCCCAGCCGCCGTGATGGCCCCAGTGATGGGCTTGAGCTTGGCCGCTGAAAGCGGTGAGCGAGGCGGCGATCGTGAGCGCGGCGATAGCGGTAGCAATGGTCTTGGACTTGGTCATGGCGGGTCTCCATCGGGTTTGAATTAGGGCGGCCCTCATCGGCCGCGTGATCATGGGTCGTGAGGGCCCGACAAAAGGTTCAAAAGAGGTTTCATGCCGGCGCTTGCCTGATCTGGCCCGGCAATGGGAGAGTGCGCGAATGACGAGATTCGCCGCGATTTTATTGGCGTTTATCACCGCCTTGGGCGCCGCCCCGGCGCAGGCGCTGGACAAGGTCCGCTTCGGCACCAATTGGGTGGCCGAAGCCGAGCACGGCGGCTTCTACCAGGCGCTCGCCGACGGCACTTATAAGAAATATGGCCTCGACGTGACCATCGTTCCGGGCGGGCCGAACGTGAACAACCGCATCCTGTTGCCGGTCGGCAAGCTCGACTTCTTCATGAGCGCCAATAGCGCTGCAAACCTTTGACGCGGTCGAGCACAACATCCCGACCATTGCGGTGGCGGCGAGCTTCCAGAAGGATCCGCAGGTGCTGATCGCGCATCCGGGCGTCGGCAAGCTCGAGGACCTGAAGAAACATACCATCTTCGTTTCGAAGGAAGGCATGGTCACTTATTTCCAGTGGCTGAAGGCGGACTTCGGTTTCGACGAATCGAAGGTGAAGCCCTACACCTTCAACGCGCAGCCGTTCCTCGGCGACAAGAATTCGGCCATGGAGGGCTACGTCACCTCCGAGCCCTACGCGATCGAGAAGCAGGCGCACTTCAAGCCGGCGGTGTTCCTGCTCGCCGATCACGGCTTCAACAGCTACTCGACGCTGATCGAGACGCGGCGCGATCTGGTCGCCAAGCAGCCCGATCTGGTGCAGCGCTTCGTCGATGCCTCGGCCATCGGCTGGTATCACTACCTCTACGGCGATCCGCGCGCCGGCAATGCGCTGATCAAGCAGCAGAACCCGGAAATGACGAACGACCAGCTTGCATTTTCCATCGCACAGATGAAGCAGGACGGCATTGTCGATTCCGGCGATACGCTGAAGCTCGGCATCGGCGCCATGACCGACGCGCGCTGGCAAAGCTTCTACGACAAGATGGTGCATGCCGGCGTGGTGAAGGCGGGCCTCGACTACAGGCGCGGCTATACACTGCAATTCGTCAACAAGGGCGTCGGCGTCGAGTTGCGACCCAAATGAATTCGTCCGGCTCGGAGATCGTCGCGCTACGCAACGTCGGCAAGACGTTCGAGCAGCGGCACGGTCGCGCTCGACGGCTTGACGCTCGACGTGCGCGCCGGCGAATTCGTGTCGCTGCTCGGTCCCTCCGGCTGCGGCAAGTCGACGGCGCTGCGCATCGTTGCCGGCTTGAGCGCGCCGAGCGCGGGCACGGTCGAATGGCCGGCGGGCGCGGCCAAGATCGGCTTCGTGTTCCAGGAGCCGACGCTGATGCCGTGGGCGGACGTCGCCGCCAATGTGCGGCTGCCGCTCAAGCTCGCGCAGGCGGACGAGACGCAATCGCGCGCCGCGACGATGCAGGCGTTGGCGCATGTCGGGCTCGCCGACGTCGCGAATGCTTATCCGCGCGAATTGTCCGGCGGCATGAAAATGCGCGCCTCGATCGCCCGCGCGCTGGTCACCGATCCGCACCTGCTGCTGATGGACGAGCCGTTCGCCGCGCTCGACGAGATCACCCGCTTCAAGCTCAACAACGATCTGCTGGCGCTATGGCAGAAGGTGCAGCGCACGGTGATCTTTGTCACCCATTCGGTGTTCGAGTCGGTCTATCTGTCGCAGCGCATCGTGGTGATGACGCCGCGGCCCGGCCGCGTCTCCGCCGATATCGCCGTCCCGGCGCCTTATCCGCGCGACGAGCGCTTCCGCACTTCGGCCGACTATGCCGGCTATTGCCGCGTCGTTTCCGAGGCGTTGGCGCAGGCGATGGGAGGCGCGCCATGAACGAGCGCGCATGGCGGGTTGCATTGCCCCTGCTGGTGCTGGCGTTGGTCGTGCTGGCATGGGGCGGAATCGTCCGCGCCTTGGCCATTCCGCCCTACGTGCTGCCGGGTCCTGATCTGGTGCTGGGTACGCTGATCGCCGACGGCGGCCTGCTCTGGCATTCGCTGCTGGTGACGCTCGCCACCACCTTCGAAGGCTTCGTGCTGGCCGCGATCGGCGGTATTGGCCTTGCCGTCCTGTTCAACCTGTCGCGCGTGATCGAATACTCATTTTATCCTTACGCCGTGATCCTGCAGGTGACGCCGGTGGTCGCCATCGCGCCGCTGTTGCTGATTTATCTGCCGCAGCCTCTGGCGGTGCTGGCCTGCGCCTGGATCGTCGCGTTCTTCCCGGTACTTGCCAACACGATGCTGGGCCTAAGCTCGGTCGACCACAACCTCCTCGCGCTGTTTGAGCTTTACAAGGCCTCGCGCTGGCAGACGCTATGGCAGCTCAAGCTGCCGTCGGCGCTGCCGCAGATGCTCGCCGGCCTGCGCATCGCTGGTGGGCTGTCGCTGATCGGCGCGGTGGTGGCGGAGATTGCCGCGGGCTCGGCCGGCGCCGGCTCCGGGCTCGCTTATCGCATTGCCGAGTCCGGTTACCGGCTCAACATCCCGCGCATGTTCGCCGCGCTGCTGTTGTTGTCGCTCGCCGGCGTGGTGATCTTTTTCTGTCTTGTCGGCGGCCTCGCATTTCATCTTGCGCCGCTGGCACGAAAGCGCGGTCAAACGGGAACGTTAAAACGAGTATTGCGTGACGATGCCGAGCAGCGCCATCACCACGATGACCTCGATCAGGCTGCGGTGAAAGCGGAACGCCAGGATGCCCGCGGTCACCGCGAGAATGGCGGCGTGCGTGTCGAGCGCGCGCGGATCGAAGGCGAACCAGCGCAACGGTCCCCAATGCTGCTCGGTGACGCGTGCCGAACAGCACATGCAGCGCGAACCAGACCGACAGATTGAGGATGACGCCGACCACCGCGGCGGTGATGGCGGCGAGCGCGCCAGCAAGCCGCCGGTTGCCGCGCAATTCCTCGATGAACGGCGCGCCGGCGAAGATCCATAGCATCGCCGGCACGAAGGTCACCCAGGTGGTCAGGGCGGCGCCGAGCAGGCCGGCGATCAGCGGCGTGAACGGCGCCGCCTCACGGAACGCGGCCAGGAAGCCGACGAATTGCGTCACCAGGATCAGCGGGCCGGGCGTCGTCTCGGCAAGCCCGAGCGCGTCGACCATTTCCGGCGCCGTCATCCAGCCGTGCGTCTCCACCACCTGCTGCGCCATATAGGCCAGCACCGCATAGGCGCCGCCGAAGGTCACCACCGCAAGCTTGGAGAAGAAGATGCCGATGACGACAAGAACATGATGCGGGCCAAGCAGCAGCGCGGCGAGGGCGACCGGCGCCCACCAGATCGCCAGGCCGGTCAGCTGGAGGCGATCGTGAATTGCCGCCAGCGATTGCCGGAATAGTCGCTGACGTCAGGCGCCTTGACGGCGAGGCCGAGCAAATCGGGACGCGAGCGGGCGACGAGAAAGCCGATGAGCGCCGCGCCGATCACGATCAGCGGAAACGGCGCGGCGAGAAAGAAAATGCCGATGAAGGCCAGCGCCGCGAGCGAAACCAGCAGCGACGATTTCAAGGCCCGCTTGCCGATGCGAATCAGCGCCTCGAAGACGATGACCAGCACCGCGGCCTTGATGCCGAACAACGCGCCGTCGATCGGACCCAGGCCGCGCCCATAGGCGTAGAGCAGGCTCAAGCCCAGCATCACGAAGGCGCCCGGCAGCACGAACAGGATGCCGGCGGCGAGACCGCCGCGCACCCCATGCAGCAGCCAGCCGACGTAGGTCGCGAGCTGTGTCGCCTCCGGTCCGGGCAGCAACATGGAGAAATTGAGCGCGTGCAGGAAACGCGGCTCATCGATCCATTTTTTCTCGTCGACCAGCATGCGATGCATCATGGCGATCTGGCCGGCCGGGCCGCCGAAATTGATGCAGCCGATCTTCAGCCAGACCATGAAGGCCTCGCCGAAGGTCGGGTGCAATTTGTTGTCGGTCGTCGTCATGCGCGTTCAAGCCGCCTTGGCCGGCCAGTTATGGCGTTCCTCGGCGGCAAAGCGCAGCCAGGCGAACAACGCATCGTAGACCATGAAACCGCGTTCGAGCAGGCCATGGTCGTCGTCGCCGGCGAGCGCCGACAGGCCGAGCGACACTGCATGAAGCCCGGCCGCTTCCGGCGCGAGATCAGTCCGCGCGGTGTCGGCGCCGCGCACGATCAGGGCGAGCCGGGCGAGCGACGGCTCGGCTTCCAGGCCGAACAACTTGAGCATGGTGTCGAAGGTGCAGCGCCCGCCGTCGTGGCTCAATTCGACATCCTTGATGTCGAACGGCACGGCGCCGGTCTCGCGCGCGACGTTCATGACCTCTTCGGGATCGACGTAGAGGATGCGGGCCTGCGGATCGAGGAAACGCCGGATCAGCCAGGGGCAGGCGATACGGTCGATCTTCGGCCGCCGGCGCGTCACCCAAAGTCCGGGCCGCTTGGACGTCAGCCGATCGAGGTCGACCTTTGAGACAAACGGTAGGCTGGCATTCGCCCAGGCCTCGTAGCCGCCTTCGAGCACGCGCGCGTCGAAGCCATCGGCGCGCAATTGCGCAACCGCCGCCTGGCTCATTTCATGGCCGGCCTTGCAGGCGACGACGATCGGCCGGGCGCGGCCGAATTCGGCCGACCATGTTTGCGTCTGCCCGGCGTCGCGCCAGACCGCGCCGGGCTAGAGTTGCGGCGATGGCTCGAACACGTCGCGGCGCCGCACGTCGACGATATGCGGCGACGTTTGGCGTCGCCATCGCATTCCAGAGTTCTTTCGCTGAGATCGAGAAGCTTGGAGACAGCATAGGTCCCCTCCGTGAACGAAGGAGACGGCGCTTGGGCTCGCAAGCCTTCAAGGGCGCGGGGCGACCGTCGCTGGCCCCACATCGGTCTTTTAACCCACTGCCACACGGGCAGCAAGGCTCCGCCTATCGCAACATCGAAAACGGCACGACCAACGACACGCCTAATACCAGCAACAACATCAGGATCACCTTGCGGAAGGCGGCATCGTCGAGCTTGCCGTACAGTTTAAGTCCGGCCCATGTTCCAGCCAGCATGCAAGGCAGGCCGAGCAGGTACAGTTTGACGGTTTCGGCAGTGACAGCGCCGGCAACGCTCAACGATATCGTGCTCGTCACGATGGTCGCCAGCAGCACCGGCTGGAAGATGGTGCGCTGGACGTCTTTCGGCCAGTCGCGCAGTTGGCACCAAATCACGACGACGATTCCGACTAGGCCGGTCAATCCCGCAAGAAGGCCGTTGAGAAATCCGACAGCGACTTCGGTGGGAATTCCTTCGTGCGTCAATTTGATTGTTGGCCGCGTCAAACTGTAGATGCTGTAAACAGCCAGCAGCGCGCCGACGGCAATGCGCATATTGGCCGGATCGACATAAGTGAGCAGCATCGTGCCTGCCGGCACGCCGATCACTCCGCCGGCGATGAATGGCGTCGCGCTTCGCCATCGCATGGAATGCCGCAGCACCCAAACGCCGTAGCCCTGTGTGACAAAGCCGTAGCCGACGATCAGGGTGGCGGTCTGGATCGGTGTCAGAATATGCAAATAGAAGCCGGACACCACCAGCCCCATCGCGAAACCGGCAAGACCCGAGGTCAAGCCGCCCAAAAACGACGCCAGGAGGAAAATCGTCAAAACCATGCCATCCATGTCTTGCTCCAAACGAAAACGATCAGCACTTGGATGGACGGCGTCGCATCTGACGGGGAAGCTGCGGAGACCCCGAACGTTGCATAGGGACGATCGGCGGCGCGCAGGACGCCGCAATCGAATTGCAGAATTATCTGGTGAGGTTGCTAACTTGCAACAAGCATACGTCCTCTCCGTGAACGGAGGAGACGGTGCTTGGGCTGGCGGGCCTTTCAAGCGCGGGGCGACCGTCGCAGGCCCCACAAATCAATTCCTAGATCAAATCGCGCTCGCTTTCAATGGAGCGGTTTTCATCGCTGCCGCCTGGACAAGGCCCTCGCCAAGATGTGGCCGTTTCGATAATGAAAAGACGACATCGATCGGGACAAAATGTCCGACCTCGCGCACCTTCGCCGCCAGCGGCTCACCGGCATTGCCCTGATGTGCGGGGCGGTGGCGCTGTTCGCCTGTCTCGATGCCACGGCGAAATATCTCAATGCCGATATGGACAGCCTGCAGATCGCCTGGGCGCGCTACACCAGTGCCTTCGTGCTCACCCTGATCGTTTCCAATCCGCTGACCCATCCGGCACTGCTGCGCACCAAGCGGCCGAAGCTGCAGATCACGCGCGCGGTCCTGCTGGTCGCCTCGACCGCGATGAATTTCCTGGCCCTGCGCTGGCTGCAGCTCGACGAGGCGCTGTCGATCATTTTTACGTTTCCGTTCATCGTCGCCATCATCTCGGGGCCGATGTTGGGCGAGTGGATCGGCTGGCGGCGCTGGTCGGCGATCTGCGTCGGATTTGGCGGCGTGCTGTTGATCACGCGGCCCGGCTTCGGCGGCATGCATCCGGCGGCGCTGATCACGCTCGCCGGCACCATCTGCTACGGGTTCTACGCGGTGATCACGCGCATCGTGTCGCGCGTCGATTCGAACCAGACGTCGCTGTTCTATGCGAACTTCATCGGCGCGCTGGTGATGCTGCCGGTCATTCCGTTCGTATGGACCACGCCGCAGAGTTGGGCGATCGCCCTCATGCTGGTGGGAACCGGCGTGCTCGGCAGCACCGGGCACTTTTTCCTGATCTCGGGCCACCGGCTTGCTCCCGCGGCGGTGCTCTCGCCGTTCGTCTACACCCAACTTATTTGGGTCGTGATCCTCGGCTATTTGGTGTTTGACCATGTGCCGACCGGCTGGACAATGGCGGGGGCCGTGATCGTCATCAGCTCCGGTCTGTATTTGCTGTACAGGGAACGCAAGCTGGGCAAGACCACCACCAGCGAGGGAGTGGTCGAAGGGCCGCTCGAATAGCTTCGGGCTTTGGTCCGACCCCGGAATGACGGAAGTGGTATTGGAGAGTTGCGAGGCCTTCGGTATCGGGGCTAAGTTCCCGCCACCCTGCGCATGACCCCGAAAATGGATACCGGTTTTCGGAAAAGGTCGTGCGAAAACAATAAATTGGAACTCGACCCCTCGAGGATCATTCATGGCGACAGTAAAGGACCGGGCACCGGGCCCGGCCAGCGCGGGCTTGAACGATGATATCGGCGAGGCCAAGCGCCTGGAGTTGTACCGGACGCAGGTGACAATCCGTGACGCGGAGCAGCGCGCCTTCGATCTGTTCCTGCAGAACCTGGTCAAAGGCACCAGCCATCTCTCGCTCGGCCAGGAAGCGGTCGCGGCGGGTTTTGCCGGCGCCATGAAGAAGGGCGACCTCTCCTTCTGCACCTATCGCGGCCACGCGCACACGCTGGCGCGCGGCGTCAGCGTCGAGAAGGTGCTGGGCGAGCTGATGCAGCGCGACAACGGCTTGATGCGCGGCAAAGGCGGCTCGATGCACTCTGACCTCGGTCGACCACGGTGTGATGGGCTCCTACGCCATCATCGGCGCGCATCTTCCCATAGCGTGCGGCGCTGCCTGGCGCGCGCAATACAAGGGCAGCAAGGACGTCTCGGTCTGCTTCTTCGGCGACGGCACCACCAATATCGGCGCCTTCCACGAGGCGCTCAATTTCGCCGCGGTGTGGAAGCTGCCGGTGGTCTTCGTCTGCGAGAACAATCTCTACATGGAATACACGCCGATTGCCGACGTGACCGCGGTCGAGCATCCGGCGGCCGATCGCGCCTCGGCCTATGGGCTCGAGCGCATCGTTATCGACGGCAACGACGCCGACGTGGTCTATCGCACCGCGCAGGCTGCCTTCGACAAGGCGCGCGCCGGCAAGGGTCCGTCGCTGATCGAATGCATGACCTACCGCCACAGCGGCCATTCGCGCGCCGATCCCGCGAAATACCGGCCGGAAGGCGAACTCGATCGCTGGAAGCTGCGCGACCCGATCAAGATCTATCGTGAGCGTCTGTTGCAATTCGGCGTCGCCGAGAAAGTCATCGCGGCCATCGATACTGAAGTGCGCCAGGTCGTCGACGACGCCACCGAGGCCTGCAAGGCCGCGCCCAATCCGCCGCTCGATATCATCACCACCGACGTCTACGCCGACGGCGGCTGGGCATGGAGAAACTAAGATGGCGGAACTGACTTATCGCGATGCCGTGATACGGGGGATTGCGCAGGAAATGGCGCGCGACCCGGATGTGGTGTTTCTTGGCGAGGACGTGGCCAAGGCCGGCGGCGTGTTCAAGGCGACCGTGGGCCTGTTCGAGCAGTTCGGTCCCTTGCGCGTGCGTGACACGCCGATCTCCGAACAGGCGATCATGGGCGCCGCCATGGGCGCGGCGATGACGGGCCTCAAGCCGATCGCCGAGATCATGTTCTCGGATTTCTTCGCGGTCTGCTTCGACTACATCGCCAACGAGTTCCCCAAGAGCCGTTACATGTCGAACGGCCAGGTCAAATGCCCGCTGGTGGTGCGTACCGGCAATGGTGCGGGCTCGCGCTTCGGCGCGCAGCACTCACAGAGCGTCGAGAACTGGTGCATGATGATTCCGGGTCTCAAGGTCGTGGCGCCGTCCTCGCCGGTCGACGTCATCGGCCTGCTGGCGGCTTCGGTGCGCGATCCCGACCCGGTCATCTTCCTCGAGCACAAGTCGCTCTATGCGACCAAAGGCGAGGTGCCCGATGGCGAGATCGTCGACCGGCTCGGCACCGCCAAGATCGTCCGTCCCGGCAAGGACGCCACCATCCTGGCGCTGGCGCTCATGGTTCCGCGTGCGCTGGAAGCGGCCGAGAAGCTCAAGGCGGAACACGGCATCGACGCGGAAGTTGTCGATGTGCGCTCGCTGGTGCCGCTCGATACGCAGACCATTCTCGGCTCTGTGGCCAAGACGCACCGGCTATTCACCGTCGAAGAGAACCCGCGGCTGTGCGGCTGGGGCGCCGAACTCGTGTCGATCGTCGCCGACGAGGCCTTCTACGATCTCGACGGCCCGCCGGTGCGGATCACCACACCACATATTCCGTTGCCGGCCGCCGATATTCTGGAAGATGCCGTGCTGCCAACGCCGGATCGCATCGCGGATACGGTGCGACGGTCGCTGAACAGTTAGTTGTCGTCACCGGGCTTGTCCCGGTGACCCCGTTTAGGGAGGCAATGCGTCCCTAAGCGAGATGGCCGGGTCAAGCCCGGCCATGACAAAGAGAGTGAAGGACAAAACCCATGTACGAAAATCTTCTCGCCAACGTCCCGACCGATCTGTGGATCGGCGGCAAATGGCGCAAATCGTCCGACGGCGCCCGTTTCGACGTGATCGATCCGGCGACCGAACGCAAGATCGCTTCCGTCGCCAGCGCCACTGTCGATGACGCCAAGGCCGCGGTCGATGCCGCCCAGGCCGCCTTCGAAGGCTGGGCCAAACGCAAGCCGCGTGAGCGCGCCGAGATCCTGCGCAAGTGCCATGAACTGATCATGCGCGACGCCGAGCGTTTCGCCAAACTGATCACGCTGGAAAACGGCAAGGCGTTGTCGGATTCGCGCGGCGAAGTCGCCTATGCCGCAGAGTTCTTCCGCTGGTACGCCGAAGAAGCCGTGCGCAATATCGGTCAAATCTCCACTGCGCCGGCCTCCGGCGCGCGCATCGTCGCGCAGCACAAGCCGGCCGGCGTCGCCGTGCTGGTGACGCCGTGGAATTTCCCGGCCGCCATGGCGACGCGCAAGATCGGCCCGGCGCTCGCCGCCGGTTGCCCGGTGGTGCTCAAGCCGGCGTCCGACACGCCGCTCACCATGCTGGCACTGATGCCGGTGCTGGAAGAAGCGGGTGTGCCCGCCGGCGTGGTCAATGTGGTGCCGTCGCGCCGCTCCGGCCCGGTGGTCAGCGCCATGTTGCACGACCCGCGCGTACGCGTCCTTTCGTTTACCGGCTCGACCGAAGTCGGCCGCAAGCTGCTGCACGAGGCGGCCGACCAGGTGCTCAAGCCGTCGATGGAACTCGGCGGCAACGCGCCGTTCCTGGTGTTCGAGGACGCGGATATCGACGCGGCGATCGAGGGCGCCATGATCGCCAAGATGCGCAACATGGGCGAAGCCTGTACGGCTGCCAACCGCTTCTACGTGCACGAGAAGGTGCATGACGAATTTGCGAAAAAACTTACCGCCAAGATGAGCGCGCTGAAAATGGGCAACGGGCTCGACGACGGCATCAATGTCGGGCCGTTGGTCAACAAAGAAGGCCGCGACAAGGTGGTCGAGTTGGTCGACGATGCCGTGGCTAAGGGCGCCAAGGTGCTGGTCGGCGGCAAGACACCGGACGGTCCCGGCTTCTTCTATCCGGCGACCGTGCTCACCAATGTCGCCAACGACTCCAAGATGCTGAATGAGGAAATCTTCGGACCGGTCGCCTCGATCCAGACTTTCAAGAGCGAGGACGAGGCGATCAAACGCGCCAACGACACCGAGTACGGCCTGGTCGCCTATCTCTACACCAAGGATTTGAGCCGCGGCATGCGTGTTTCCGAAAAGCTCGACTTCGGCATGATCGGCCTCAATCGCGGCCTCGTTTCCGACCCGGCGGCGCCGTTCGGCGGCGTCAAGCAGTCGGGGCTCGGCCGCGAAGGCGCGTCGGAAGGCATGAAGGAATTTCTCGAGACGCAATACGTGTCGGTGACGTGGTAAGCGGGGACGATCATACATGGACGTCCTGATGCCGCAGCTCGGCGAGACCGTCGCCGAGGGCAAAATCGTAAAATGGTTCAAGGCGGCCGGCGATGCCGTGAAGCCGGGCGATAACCTGTTCGAGATCGAGACCGACAAGACCTCAATGGAAGTGCCGGCGACGTTCGGCGGCACACTGAGCGAGGTGTGCTTCCAGGTTGGCGAAGTGGCCAAGGTCGGCGCCGTGGTGGCGGTGATTGCCGGCGCCGGCGAGGCGGGGCAGCCGAAGGCCGCCGCTCCAGCGAGCGCGCCCCAACCTCCGTTCACCCCCGCGAAAGCGGGGGGCCAGGGGCCGCAAGTACTGGATTCCCGCTTACGCGGGAATGAGCGGACTGAACCATCGTCGCATGCCTATCCCCACATGGACCCGTTCCGTGAAGTGCGCACGCCCGAGCGCAATTATGGGCCGGCGAAATTGTCCGGCGGGACCTTCACCACGCCGCTGGCACGGCGGCTCGCCGGCGAACGCGGCATCGACTTGTCCCGCATCAGCGGCTCCGGCCCGCATGGCCGCATCGTCGCCGCCGATGTCGAGAAGGCGGCTCCCGCGCGCGGTGCGGCGATGGCAACCGGCGCCAGCGCGGCGCAGGTCAAGGCGCTGTACGAGGGCATCGCTTACCAAGAAGTGCCGCTCGACGGGATGCGAGCGACCATCGCCAAGCGGCTGGTCGAGGCCAAGCAGACCATCCCGCATTTCTATCTGACCGCCGATCTGGATGTCGGCCGGCTGATCGCCATGCGGGAGGAAGCGAATGCCGCCGCGCCGAAGGGGGAGGACGGCGAGCCCGCCTTCAAGCTCTCGCTCAACGATTTCATCATCAAGGCCTGGGCGGCGGCGTTGCAGCGCATTCCGGCCGCCAACGCCGTGTGGGCCGGCGACCGCATTTTGCGCTTCGCCCGTTCCGACATCGGCGTTGCGGTAGCGATCGATGGCGGCTTGATCACGCCGGTGATCCGCAATGCGGAAGCCAAGTCGCTGACCATGATCTCAGCCGAAATGCGCGACCTTGCCGATCGCGCCCGCGCCAAGAAGCTCAAGCCGAACGACTACCAAGGCGGAGCCAGCGCGATCTCGAATTTGGGCATGTACGGCGTGCGCGAATTCGCGGCGATCATCAATCCGCCGCACGCGACGATCCTCGCCGTTGGCGCAACGCGCCGCGCACCGGTCGAAACGGAAAACGGCGGCGTGAAGTTCATCAGCCAGATGACCGTCACATTGTCCTGCGATCATCGCGTGGTGGACGGCGCGCTCGGCGCCGAACTGCTGGCGGTCTTTAAGAACTTGATCGAAAAGCCGGTCACCTTCCTCGTTTAGCGGAGCTGCCCAATGGCTGGCGAAAAGCCGGATGTGCTGCTGATCGGAGCCAAGAAGCCGGTCCTGGTCAAAGGTCTCGAATCGAAAGTGACGCTGCATTATCTGGCCGATGCCAAGGACCCGGACGCGTTTATCAAATCGATCGCCGACAAGGTGCGCGCCATCGCCATCGCCTATACGGCGAACAAGCTCGACGCGGCCTTCATGCAGAAACTGCCGAAACTCGAGCAGATTTCGAGCTTCGGCGTCGGCTACGACCACATCGACGCTAAATGGGCGGGCGAGCACGGCATCGTCGTGACCAACACCCCGGAAGTGCTCAACGAGGAGGTAGCCGACACCGCGCTCGGCCTCTTGCTCTGTACGGTGCGCGAATTCCCTAAGGCCGAACGGTATCTGCGCGCCGGCAAATGGCCGCAGGGTCATTATCCGCTGACCAAGGCGACGCTGCGCAACCGCACCGTCGGCATGGTCGGCATGGGCCGCATCGGCAAGGCGATCGCGCGGCGGCTGGAGGCGTTCGGCGTGCCGGTGGTCTACCACGCGCGCAATCTGCAGAATGGCGTTAGCTACAAATACTATCCCAAGCTTCTCGACATGGCGCGCGACGTCGACACGTTGCTGGTGATCGTGCCGGGTGGAGCTGCGACTGCGAACATGATCAACGCCGAGGTGCTCAAGGCGCTCGGGCCAAACGGCATCCTCATCAACATGGCGCGCGGCTCGGTGGTCGACGAGCCGGCGCTGATCGAGGCGCTGAGGAGCCGCACCATCTATTCGGCGGGCCTCGACGTGTTCGCCAAGGAACCGCAGGTGCCGAAGGAACTGATGGAGATGGACAATATCGTGCTGTTCCCGCATCTCGGCTCGTCGACCGAGGTGACGCGGGCGGCGATGGACCAACTCGTGGTGGATAACATCTTAGCCTGGGTGGCGGGCAAGCTGCCGCTGACGCCGGTCCCGGAAACGCCGCCTAAAGCATTGTGAGGATAGCCACGCCGGTCCCGTGTTATAGTGACGTCATGGCCCGCCTCGCACTTATCGCACTTGCATTGTTGAGCATGACCGGGGCCGCGCCGGCGCAAACTCCGGCGACGCTCGGCGAATCGGCCAAGGCGGTGATCGGCTCGTGGGAATTCTCCAACGCTGATCGGGACAAAAAATGCACGGCGACCTTCAGCGGCGAGCGGACGGCGGTCGGGTTCAAGGTTGAATTCGACGCGAATTGCGCCGCTCAATTTCCGCTGGTTGCCGACATTGCCGGCTGGAAATTTCCCGACAACGATCTGCTCTATCTGCTCGATTCGACCGGCAAGTCGCTGGTCGAGTTCAGCGAAGTCGAGGACGGCATCTACGAGGCGCCGACTCCGGGCGTCGGCGTGCTGTTCTTGCAAAATGCCGCGGCGGCGGCCGGTCCTCCGGAAAAGCCGCCCCAAGAACTCGCCGGAAATTGGCTGCTCACCCGCGGCGCGGGCGCGCCGCTCTGCGCCTTTACGCTGGCATCGACCGCGCAGGGCGACAGTATGGCGATGACGGTGAAGCCGGGCTGCGCGCCGTCGATTGCGCAGCTTAACTTCGCTCAATGGCGTCTGGACAACGGCGAGCTTGTGCTGGTGCCCGGCCGCGGCGCGCCTTGGCGCTTTGAGGAAGTTGAAGGCGCGGGATGGCGCCGGATCCCCGACGGCGCGAACCCCATGATGCTGATTCGACAGTAGCTCTTCGTCGGCGGCGCGCGAATACCCGTAGCGGCTGCAGCGCTTGCCGCCGCAAGCGCGGTCATTCGATTGATCCAGGTCATGGCGTGTCACAATGTGACGCCTATATTTTTGCTAAATTATTGCGGTTCAATGCGGGAGCGCCAACAAGAACAACAGGTGCGCGATGACGATGACAGCTTCTACGGATACGCCGGTTGATGCAAAACAGGCCAGCAAGACAGAGCTGCGTCTTGTGCCGAAGGCAGGCGGAATCGCGCAGGCCGAGGATGTCGACGGGCGCGACTCCTATGCGGTCACCGCCGTTGCCGACATCGTGGATCGCTCGCTGCATGCGACGATCGCGCGCTTCACACTAGGCCTGTCGCCGGCGGCGCTCAGCAAGGCCTATTTCGATTGGGCGATCCATCTCGCGGTTTCGCCGGGCAAACGATTGCAGCTGGTGGATAAGGCGGGGCGGAAAGCGGTTCGTTTTGCGAATTATGCAGTTCGTTCAGCGATGGAAGGCGGCAAAACGCCGTGTTGCATCGAGCCGTTGCCGCAGGATCGGCGGTTCGACGGCGCGGATTGGCAGAAGCCACCGTATAATTTCATGGCGCAGGCCTTCTTGCTGCAGCAGCAATGGTGGCACAACGCGACCACTGGCATCCGCGGCGTCACCAAGCATCATGAAACGATGGTGGAGTTCGTATCGCGCCAGATCCTCGATATGTTTTCGCCGTCGAATTTTCTAGCGACCAATCCCGAAGTCCTGCGACAAACCGTCAGCAAAGGCGGCATGAACCTGGTGGCCGGCCTGCGCAACATGGCGGAGGATTGGGAGCGCGCCATCAGCGGCAAGAAACCGGTCGGCACCGAGAATTTCGAGGTTGGCCGCAATGTGGCGGTCACTCCCGGCAAGGTCGTCTATCGCAATCGACTGATCGAGCTGATCCAGTACGCGCCTGCGGCCGGTAAAGTGCGGCCCGAGCCGGTGCTGATCGTTCCGGCATGGATCATGAAGTATTACATCCTCGATCTGTCGCCGCATAACTCGCTGGTGAAGTACCTGACCGAGCAAGGCTACACGGTGTTCATGATGTCGTGGAAGAATCCGAGCCCGGACGACCGCGATCTCGGCCTCGACGACTATCGCAGGCTCGGCGTCATGGCGGCGCTCGACGCGGTCGGCAAGATCGTGCTGGACCAGAAAGTTCATGCCGTCGGCTATTGCCTCGGCGGTACGCTGCTGTCGATCGCCGCCGCGGCCATGGCGCGCGACGGCGACGACCGTCTGAAATCGGTCACGCTGCTGGCGGCACAGACCGACTTTACCGAAGCCGGCGAGCTGATGCTGTTCATCAACGAAAGCCAGGTCGCCTTCCTCGAAGACATGATGTGGGAGCAAGGCTTCCTCGACGCCAAACAGATGGCCGGCGCCTTCCAGATGCTAGGCTCAAGCGACTTGGTCTGGTCGCGCATGGTGCGCGAATATTTGATGGGCGAGCGCGCGCCCATGATCGATCTGATGGCGTGGAACGCCGACGCCACGCGCATGCCCTATCGCATGCATTCGGAATATCTGCGGCGGCTGTTCCTCAACAACGATTTCGCCGCGGGCCGCTTTACGGTCGACGACAAACCGATCGCGCTCACCGATATCCGCGCGCCGATCTTCGCGGTTGGCACCGTGCGCGATCACGTCGCGCCCTGGCGCTCCACCTACAAGATCAATTTCTTGACCGATGCCGATGTGACCTATCTGCTGGCGACCGGCGGCCATAATGCCGGCATCGTGTCCGAACCGGGCCACGATCACCGCAGCTTCCAGGTGATGACCCGCAAAGCGGACGACCGCTACATCGATCCGGATGCCTTCTTGGCGCAAGCGCCGCAAAAGAACGGTTCGTGGTGGCCGGAATGGGCCGCATGGCTTGGCGCGCGCTCGGGCGAGCCGGTCGATCCGCCCGAAATGGGCGGTACGGATCATGCCTCGCTCGTGGATGCGCCCGGCAGCTACGTGCTGCAACAATGAGCGCACGGCGGCTGCCGTTGCGAAGTTTTTGAATTCCAATACGAATAATTAATTCTCGGGCGCGTTTGACCTAGAACAACGCGCACGTGTCGCTTTTGTGACACATGCTTTACATGTATGAGCCAACGGGACGAAACGATCCGCGTCTCGCATTTATGTGGCCGGCATTTGCCGCGGCCTCGGCAAGTGAATTTGCCGCTTTGCTGGCCAAGCATTTCATCGGTCTTGCAGCGGATGCCGACAATGGGTCCGCGACGCGTGAGCCGGCATGGGCTACGCCGAACATCATCACGCTCGAATTGAAAACCGTGCGGCTGCGCGATTTTAGCACCGCCCAGGACGGCGTTCCCACTTTGCTCTGCGCGCCCTTTGCACTGCATGGCGCGGCCGTTGCCGATCTCGCGCCCGGCCACAGCCTAGTCGCGGCATTACGCGATGCAGGCCTACACCGCCTGTTCGTGACCGACTGGCGCTCGGCGGCGCCGGAGATGTCCAAGTTGGGCATCGACGACTATCTTGCCGAACTCAACGTGCTGGTCGATCAGCTTGGCGGAAGCATCAACCTTGTCGGGCTTTGTCAGGGCGGCTGGATGTCGCTGCTCTATGCGGCGCGGTTTCCTGCGAAAGTGCAGAAACTGGTACTGGCCGGCGCGCCGATCGATATTGCCGCCGGGCAATCCGCGTTGTCGGCGCTCGCCGACGCCAGCCCATTGGCGCTGTTTCATGAACTGGTGAAGCTCGGCGACGGTCGCGTGCTCGGCCGCAAAGTGCAGAAGTTCTGGGGCGCGGAAAACCTCGACAGCCGCGAGATTCACGACCTGCTGCAGACGCAAGAGCCGATTGACTCGCCTGCCTTCGCCGAATTGGAAGCGACATTCCGCGGCTGGAATGCGGCGACCGTCGATCTACCGGGTGTTTACTACCTCGAGGTGATCGAGAAGCTGTACAAGCGCAACGAGATCGCCGCCGGTCAATTTGCCGCCTTGGGCGAGACGGTCGACCTGGCGAAGCTGCACGTCCCGCTGTTCCTGCTGGCGGCGCGCGACGACGAACTGGTCGCGCCGGCTCAATTGTTCGCGACGGAAAGTCTGGTCGGCACGCCGTCCCACGCCATTCAGAAGGCGCTGGCGCCTTGCAGTCATGTGGCGCTATTCGTGGGGCGTTCAGTTCTTGCCGAGAATTGGCCGCGCATTGCGCGCTGGTTGGTTGAGTCCGACGCGCAGACTCTCGCGCCGGCGGCCGCCTGAATGTTCAAATCAACCGCAGGCCCTTGAAGCTCGCGTGGCCTTCTTTGCCGACGATGATGTGATCGTGCACTGAAATGCCGAGCGGCTTGGCGACGTCGACGATCGCCTGCGTCATCTGGATGTCGGCGTGGGATGGCGTCGGGTCACCGGACGGATGATTGTGCACCAGGATCAATGCCGTCGCCGACAGCTCGAGCGCGCGCTTGACGACCTCGCGCGGGTAGACCGGCGTGTGATCGACGGTGCCGGTCTGCTGTACTTCGTCGGCGATCAATTGGTTGCGCTTGTCCAGAAACAGCACGCGGAACTGCTCTTTGTCGGCGAAGGCCTGCGCCGTGCGGCAGTAGTCGAGCACGCTCGACCAGGATGACAACACAGGCCGCTTCTGCACCTGGCCGCGCGCCATGCGACTGGCCGCGGCATGCACCACTTTGAGTTCGTCGACGACGGCTTCACCGACACCTTTGGTTTCCTTCAACCGTGCGCGCGGCGCCGCCACGACTTCGGCGAAGGAACCGAACTTCGCGATCAATTCCTTGGCCAGCGGCTTGACGTCGCGCTGCGGGATAGCGCGGAACAGCACTAATTCGAGTAACTCGTAGTCGCTTACCGCCTCGGCGCCAGCCTCGCGGAAGCGCGAGCGCAGCCGTTCGCGGTGGCCGTGATAGTGCGGCGGCGCCTCGGAAAGGCCGGTCTTCCTTTCAGTAACGCCCCGCTTTGCCGCCATGGAAACTGTGTCCACAACCCTATGCCCGCATAGAGTGTAGTGCAGCCAGTGACAATGCGTAACCCGCTTATTCCCCGAAAGCAGAAATCCAGGATTGGGTGCTCGCTTAGGCGGGGGCGAGCGGAGTGGTGATCAGAGTTTATACGGCGGCTTGTCGAGCCCGGCCGGCGAGAAGGTGAACACCTCGACGCCTTTGTCGGTAACGCCGACGGTGTGCTCGAACTGCGCCGACAGCGAGCGGTCGCGCGTCACCGCGGTCCAGCCGTCGGACAGCACCTTCACGTGCGGACGGCCGATGTTGATCATCGGCTCGACGGTGAAGAACATGCCGGGCCGCAGAACGATACCCTCGCCGGGGCGGCCGATATGGACGATGTTGGGTTCGTCGTGGAACAGGCGGCCGAGGCCGTGGCCGCAGAAGTCGCGCACCACGCTCATGTGCTGGGCCTCGACATAGCTCTGGATCGCGGCGCCGATGTCGCCGGTGGTCGAGCCGGGCCGGATGGTGGCGATGCCGCGCATCATGGCCTCGTGCGTCACCTCGATCAGCCGCTCGGCGCGGCGCGGGATTTCGCCGATGGTGTACATGCGGCTGGAGTCGCCATGCCAGCCATCGAGGATCAGCGTCACGTCGATATTGATGATGTCGCCGTCCTTGAGCGGCTTGTCGCCGGGAATGCCGTGACACACCACGTGGTTGAGCGAGGTGCAGGTCGATTTCTTGTAGCCGCGGTACATCAGCGTCGCCGGAAGGGCGCCATGATCCATCGCGTAGTCGAATACCAGCCGGTCGATCTTATCGGTCGGCACACCCGGCCCGACGTGCTCGACCAGCATATCGAGGCAGCGCGCAACCAGTTGCCCGGCTTTGCGCATGCCCGCGAAGGCCTCGGGGCCGTGGATCTTGATCTGTCCGGTCTTACGGAGGGGGGCGACGGCGGCGTCGACGTAGGTCATGGCCGGTAATGTAAGGGTTGGGGCGAATGGCGCAAGCGCGTGCCTTCGTGAGGCCTAAGCGAACTTGCCCCCCAACTCGTCCTCGATATGGGCGCGGATAATATCGTCGAACGTCGCCTCGACCTTGAAGCCGAGCGCGACCGCCCGGTGCGGCTCAAAACGGCTGGGCCAGCCGGCGACGATGCGTTCGACCAGCGCGTCCGGCTCGCGGCGGATGCGGTCGGCGACCTTGTCGCCGGCAATGCGCCGCAGCGCCGCAATCTGCTCGCCAACCGTGCAGCACACGCCGGGCATGGTGAGATTGATGCGGTCGCCTAATTGCGTGCGCGTCAGGCCGGCCGCATGGGTGAGAAATCCGACCGCCGAACGCGGGCTGGCATGCCAGTGCAGCACGCTGTCGGCGACCGGCAGGATCGCCTCCTGCCCGGCCAGCGGCTCGCGGATGATGCCGGAGAAGAATCCCGACGCCGCCTTGTTCGGCTTGCCCGGCCGCACCACGATTGACGGCAACCGGATGCCGACGCCTTCCAGGATGCCGCGCCGCGCGTAGTCGGCGAGCAGCAGCTCGCACATCGCCTTCTGTGTGCCGTAAGATGTCAGCGGCGTGAGATGAAAGTCGTCGGCGATGGCTTCCGGAAACGGCGCGCCGAATACCGCGATCGACGAGGTGAACACGACCTTCGGCTTGTAGCCGTTGCCGGCTGTGCGGACCGCTTCCAGCAGCGCGCGCGTGCCGTCGAGATTGACGCGGTAGCCCTTCTCGAAATCGGTTTCCGCCTCGCCCGACACAACGCCGGCGAGGTGAAAGATTACATCCGGCCGCTCCGAGACCGCCTTTTCCGCAGTGCCCGGCGCAGCGAGGTCGGCGGCCCGGGTCTTCACGTGATCGGAAAAGCCGGCGGGCCGCGCCGGTGCGACAATGTCGATCAACGTCATTTTTTCGATCGGCTGGTCGCCGAGCGACCGGTCGATTACGAGCCGTTCGGTCAGCTTGCGCCCGATCATGCCGGCGGCGCCGATGATGAGGATATGCATTCAAGTCTCCGGTTCTTTATCCGCCGGTTCGAAGCGGTCGACGCGGCGCAGATCGGGGAACAATAGCATCCAGGTGCTGGCAATGAGGAGCGAACCGATACCGCCGATCAGCACCGAGGACACCGCGCCCAGCCAGGCGGCAACCGTGCCGGATTCGAAATCGCCCAAAGTATTGGACGATCCGACGAACAGATAATTGATCGCGCTGACGCGTCCGCGCATGGCGTCCGGCGTTTCGATCTGCACCAGCGAGAAGCGGATCACGACGCTCAAGGCATCGGCGGCACCGAGCACCGCGAGCGCCATCAAGGAGAGCGGAAACCACGTCGACAGTCCGAACACAATGGTGGTCACGCCGTAGATCGCCACCACGGCGAACATCTTGATGCCGATGTACCGTTCAACCGGATGGTTCGAAAGTACTACGGCCGTGATCAACGCGCCTGCCGCTGGCGCCGACCGCAGCAGGCCGAGCCCGGTCGGGCCTACTGACAAGATGTCGCGCGCAAAAACTGGCAGCAGCGCCGTCACCCCGCCGACGAGAACCACGAATAGGTCGAGCGAGACCACGCCGAGGAGCCGCCGCCGCGTGGCGATGAATTTGAAGCCGGCCAACACCGACGCGAAGGTTGGCGGCTCGCGGGCCGCGGCCGGTCCCTTGGCGACGATGAAACTGACCAAGGTGATGGACGTGCAGAAGAACAGCACGCAGAGCGCCGCGACCGCGACAGGACTTACGGCGTAGAGCAGTCCGCCCATCGCCGGCCCGCTGATCACAGCCACCTGGTTGGCGGAAGTCCAGCCGCCGACGGCGCGCGCGACCAGCGGCGCCGGGACGAGGGCGGGAACCAGGGCGCTGCCGGTCGGTACTTCGAAGGCGCGCGCGCAGCCGATCAGGAATACGACGCCGAACAAGAGCTCCCGGCTGACCGCGTGGGCGACAAGCGCGGTGGTGATCAACGCCGCGGCCAGCCCATAGACCCCTTGTGCCAGCCGGATGATGAGGCGGCGGTCATAGCGGTCGGCCGCATGTCCGATCAGCAGCGTCAGAATCACCGCCGGCACAAATTGGATCAATCCGATCAGCCCGAGATCGAAAGCGCTGTTGGTCAGCTCATAAAGCTGCCAGGCGATCACCAGCGCCATCATCTGATAGCCCGCCGTCGTGCACATGCGCGCCAGCCAGAACAGGACGAATGGCCTTTGCTGCAGCAAACCGGGCGCGGAGGTCGCAGGCGTAGTCATTCGATGATGCCGTTCAGCGCGCTCAGGCTGACGATTTGCTGGCCGTCGGCGGTGAAATTTTCCGGCGCCAGCCAGCGCTCGAACGCGGCCTTGCGCGCCGGCCATTCGCTGTCGAGCATCGAGAAATACGCGGTATCCCGATTGCGGCCCTTGGCGATGATGTGCTGGCGCAGGATACCTTCGAAGGTGAAACCGAAGCGCAAGGCTGCGCGCCGCGAGGCGGCATTGAGCGCATTGCATTTCCATTCGTAGCGCCGGTACCCCATCGTCTCAAAGGCATAGCGCGCCAGCAGATATTGTGCCTCCGTCGCCAGCGGCGTGCGCTGCAGCGCGGGCGAGTACACGATGTGGCCGACTTCGATGACGCGCATCGCCGGCTTGATGTCCATCAGCGTGGCGATGCCCAGGCACCGATCGTCGCTATTCATGATCGCATAGGAATAGGGATCGGCGATGGCAGCACGTTGACGCACCCAGTCGGAAAATTCATCGGCGCCGGCGAACGGTCCGTATTGCGACATATAGGTCCAGATTTTGTCGTAGCCTTGCACCGCGTTCCACAGCGAGGCCGCGTGCCCGGATTTGAGTTTTTCGAGCCGGCCACAACGGCCAACGAGTGCCACGGGACCGGGCAATTGCGCGGGCTTGTCGTCGACCGGGGCGCCAATTGGCTGCCCGGTTTTTGGGTGAGTGTGCTCGCTCACGGCTTTAGCCGACGTGGCAGGTCGTCCTGAAAGAATTTATTGAGCTCGGCGTTCGTTATCACGTCGGCGAAACTGTCGAACTTGCCGTCTTTGGCGATTTCGGTTGCCGATTTGATGAAAGCGTGCATGGCAACGCGCGCCAGCGTGCCGCCGACGCTGATGCGCCGCACGCCCATCTCGCCGAGGTCCTTGACCGTAAAGCCGAAGGCGCCGCTGTTGAGGAAATTGATCGGCTTCGGCGCCACTGCCTTGACGGTTGCCTCGATCTGCTCGCGCGTCTTGATGCCGGGCGAATAAAGGCAATCGGCGCCGGCATCGGCGAAGGCTTTCAGCCGCCGGATGGTCTCGTCCAGGTCCGGTCGGCCGCGGATGAAGCCTTCGGTGCGGGCGGTGAACACCATATCGCCGCCGGCCTTGTCGATGGCCGCGCGCGCGGCCTTCATGCGCGCCAGCGCGACGTCGAAATCGTAGAGCGGTCGATCGGGATCGCCGGTCGCGTCCTCGATCGACAGGCCGGCGACGCCGGTCGCGATGCAGCGCGTCACGTTCTCGGCCATATGGCCGAGATCTTCGGCAAAGCCATTTTCAAAATCGGCGTTGACCGGCACGTTGGTGGCCGCGGCGATCTCGGCGAAATGCGCAAGAACATGGTCGCAAGATTGCGCGCCGTCGGCGTAGCCTTGCGCATGGGCAAAGCCCGATGAGGTGGTCGCCAGCGCCTTGAAGCCGAGCCCCTGCAGGTAGCGCGCGGTGCCGACGCTCCACGGATTGGGAATGACGAAGCAGCCGCTCTGGTGCAGCGCGCGGAACGCGCGACGTTTATCGGCGATGCTCATGGGAAGCCCTTGCGTTTGACAGCCGGCAGTGGCGGCTATTTAGCCGATTTTTTCCACTCTGCGTATTCGCGGGTGACGAATTCCGCCGCGGTTTCGACGTGGGTGCGAAACCAGCGCGCCTTGCGCCTTTCCAGGTCCTTGCGCAAAGCGTCGCGGCGGTCGCGCGCGCCGAGATGGATGGCGGCGAGGTCGCGGCCCATGGCCCAGAGCAGGTCGGGATGCAGCAGGCGGGCGGCGTCGCGCCGGTCCTCGACGTCGATCTTGCGGTTGTTCGGCGACAGCCGCCGTATCAGCAGATTGCCGCTCGCTTTGTACCACGGGTCGGGCGCGCGAAATCTGCCGAGCGCGATGTCGTTGAGGCGCAGCCGCGCGCCGTCGCCATGCGCACGCGTCCAGCCTGACGGCACCAGCGCCTTGCCCTCGCGCAGCAGCGGCCCGCCGCGCCATGAGCCATAGCCGAGCCAGCGCGGGCGGCCGAGGCTGCCGGTGCCCGCGGTATGGCGCCAGTAGCTCAAGGTGATCGAGGGGCCGGGCAGCGCGCCGGCAAACACTTTGAGCCAGCGCGGCGGCGGCTGCTCGGGGTTCTTCTTGGCCAGCAGCGCGTGGTACTGGCTGTCGATCTTCTGCCAGAACATGGCGCGTTCGGCTTCGCTGACGACGAAGCGCGTGCGGAGCCACATGTGCTGGCGGTCGAGCACGAAGGGCTCCGGCGCTTCGAGGCCGTGCTCGTAGCCTTCGAGCAAGTTGGTGCAGATCGCCTTGAGCGAAAGTTGACTCGGCGTTGCCGCCAGCGCCGCGCTGGTGGCGAGCCTCGCCAAGTCGAGGATGTAAGGCATTTCGGCCGCCTCGTCGTAATCGTTGACGCCCCAGACGATGCGTCCTTCTTTGTCGGTCCAGGTGCCGAAATTTTCCAGATGGATGTCGCCGACCGCCAGCACCGGCGGCGCATTCGCGAGATCGGGACAGACGTCTAAAATGGCCTCAGCCCAGCGCCAATACGTGGCGCGCAGAAAGCCGAAAGCGCTCTCGCTCATTTTTTTGTGTTTCTTGCCGAGATCGCCATCGACGATTTCGCCGTGGAGCTGACGCGCAAGCCAGCGTTCGTACTCCCGGTTGGCCGCCCGAATGCCCATGGCCGTCCCTGCCGCCCATACAATTTTGACGTGAGCATGCGCCAAACGGAAAGGCATTTGCAATCGGCTGCCTGCCGGGACTGCCAATTATGACAAGGCGCCCGTGCTGGCGGTCCGCCGCGCCTTAGACCAAACTCCGCGCCGTCATCGTCATGACGGAGGAAGCATCGTGGACAGTGTCGATTTCGATGCGCTGGAAGGGCAGGCGCGCGAGAGAATATCGTCTGTCTATGTCAATGGCATCGCCGCGGTGATCGGGCCGGACTTGATCGTCGCGAATTGATTTTCTCGGCCTAATCGGGTGAAGTGCGCGCCGATTTTGGCTCGCGCAGTCCGCTTGGGGCCGCGACCGTCGGGGAGTGAAACATGCTGAAAACCATTGCGGCCTTCGATCGCATCGGCGAGGAAAACGCCTTTGCCGTGCTCGCCCGCGCCAACGCGCTCGCGGCGCAGGGCCGCGATATCATCAGCCTCGGCATCGGCCAGCCCGATTTCCGTACGCCGGATTTCATCGTCGAGGCGGCGGTGAAGGCGCTGCGTGACGGCCATCACGGCTATACGCCGGCGACCGGCATCCTGCCGTTGCGCGAGGCGGTCGCCGCCGATCTGCACAAGCGCTTCGGCGTCGACGTCTCGCCGGACTCGCGTGATGATCATGCCCGGCGGCAAGCCGACCATGTTCATGTCGATCCTGATGTTCGGCGAGCCGGGCGCGGAGATCATGTATCCGGACCCCGGCTTTCCGATCTATCGTTCGATGATCGAGTTCACCGGTTCGACGCCGGTGCCGGTGCCGATCCGCGAGGAGAACGGCTTCGCCTTCTCGGCCGAAGAGACGCTCAAGCTGATCACGCCGAAGACACGGCTGCTCATCGTCAATTCACCGGCCAATCCAACCGGCGGCGTCACCGGCAAGGCGGAGATCGACAAGCTCGTCGCCGGTCTCGAGAAGTGGCCCGACGTCTGCATTATGTCGGACGAGATCTACGACCACATGGTCTACGACGGCGAGAAGCATGTCTGCCTGCTGACGTATCCGTCGATCCGCGACCGGCTGATCCTGCTCAACGGCTGGTCGAAGACTTACGCCATGACCGGCTGGCGGCTAGGCTACGCAGTGTGGCCGGGCAAACTCTACGACTATGCGCGCAAGCTCGCGGTCAACCTGCATTCCTGCGTCAATGCGTCGGCGCAATATGCGGGGCTCGCGGCGCTCAAAGGTCCGCAGGACGAAGTGGTGAAAATGGTCGCCGAGTTCGACAAGCGCCGGAAGGTCGTTGTCGAGGGCTTGAACAAATTGCCCGGCGTATCCTGCGCGGTGCCGAAGGGTGCGTTCTATGCTTTCCCCAATATCAAGCGCACCGGCTGGAAGGCGAAGGAGCTTGCCAATGCGCTGCTTAACGACACCGGCGTCGTCACGATCGGCGGCCCCGACTTCGGCATTCTCGGCGAGGGCTATCTGCGGTTGTCTTATGCGAACTCGACCGAGAACATCTTGAAGGCGCTCGGCCGCATGGGCGAGTTTCTGGCGAACCGAAAGGCGGCGTAATCAGGATTCCAACCCCGCTCTTCGCGCCGCCACCTTGGCGATTGCCGCCCAATCCTTGTTGGCGTCGCCATGCGCCAGCGCATCGAGGAACGCGTCGCGCAGCACGTTGGCGAAAGGTAACGGCACATTCGTCTTCTCGGCGGCGGCCAGCGCTAGCCGCACGTCCTTGAAGCCGAGCTTCATGTCGAAGCCGGGCGGCTCGTAGACGCCGCTGCCGATCTGCTCGGCATAGCCGCGATAGACCGGCACCTCGAACAGCGCGGTGACGATGAGATCGAGGAAATCGGGCGCCGACATGCCATAGCCCCGCACCAGCGCCGCGGCTTCGCCCATGGCCTCGATGGCTGAGGCGACCAGCAGGTTGCCGGCGATTTTCGCGACATTGGCCATGCGCGGCTCGTCGCCGACGCGCGTGGTGCGTTGGCCGACCGCGTCGAGCAGGGGTTGGACGCGGTCAATCGCCTTTGTGTCGCCCGCGACTGCAATGGAGAGCTTCGCAGCGGCAGCGGCATCGGGCCGGCCCCACACGGTCGCCGCCACATAGGGCACGCCGCGCTGGCGGTGCAGAGCAGTCAGTTCCTCGGCGCAGGCGACCGAAGCGGTCGCCATGTTGACGTGGATGGTGGATGTGCCGCCCACGGGCAGCACGTCGCTGTCAACGAACACGGCGCGCATGGCCTCGTCGTTCGGCAGCATGGAAATCGTCGCATCGCCCGCGAAGGCCTCCTTGGCGCTGGCCGCGACGGCCGCGCCTTCCTTTGCCAATTCGCGCAGCGGCTCTTTCGCCATATCGAAAACGGTGAGGCGATGGCCTGCCTTCAAGAGATTGCGCGCCATGGCGCTGCCCATGCGCCCGACGCCGATCACTCCGACTTGCATCCGTCTTCTCCCTGGCGAGTGCCCCCTTGGAAATAGAACGTAAACCGGACCAATATCCAAGCTGGGAGGCGCCCGGCATCCGCCGCGGCCCAGGGAAGGAAAAAATCACATGTTCGATCGCGGTTTGTCGGAAGAGCAGAAGATGATGCGGCAGAGCTGCCGCGATTTCGTCGACGACATGGTGCTGCCGTACATCAAGCAGAATTGGCAGAAAGAATGGTCGATGGTGCCGGAGGAACGGCTGCCGCTGTCGATCCTGCAAGGCGCGGAGAAGGTCGGCATTCGTACGCTCGGCGTGCCCGAGGAATACGGCGGCGTCGAGCTCGAAAAGGGCACCGAAGTGCGCACCTTCGCGCTCGTCGCTGAGGAGATCGCGCGCGGCGACTCAGGGCTTGCCGACAAGTTGGTGCAGAACTGGAAGGTCTCGGTGCTGCTGCGGCAATTCGCGCCCAAGCATCACCAGGAGCACTGGTTCAAGCGTCTGGTCGCCGAGCCGCAATTCCTGATGGCGCATTGCCTGACCGAGCCGCGCGGCGCCTCGGACCGCTGGCTGCCCTACAACGTGCCGGAAGCGGCGATGCAGACCAAGGCGGCCAAGGTGAACGGCGGCTGGGTGATCAACGGCCGCAAGCAGTTTATCTCCAACGGCTACGACGCCTCGCTCTACGTCGTCTATGCCAACACTAATCCGAAGGTCGGCATGCTGCAGGGCACCTCATCGTTTTTGGTGCCGCGCGAGACCAAAGGCTTCACGGTCGCGCGCTGCAACGAGACGCTCGGCTGCCGCTTCATGAACAACGGCGAGATGGTGTTCGAGGACATGTTCATCCCCGACGACCAGTTGCTGGTGCAGGACAGCGCGATGGGCTCCGCCGGCGTCTATTTTCGCCCCGGCAAGATCATCCAGGCGGCCAAGAACCTCGGCGTCGGCGTGCGCGCCTTCGAGGCGACTGCGGATTATGTGCAGAACTACGTGCAGGGTGGCCGCATCCTGATCAAGCATCAGGCGGTGGCGCTGCGGCTCGCCGACATGGCGACCAAGATCGAAGCGGTGCGCGCGCTGCTCGACCGCGCCTCGGCCGCGGTCGATGAAAACGCGCCGGAGGCGGAGACCCTGGTCAACATGGCCAAGATGTTCGCCTCGGAAGAGATCATGAAGGTCGCGCAGCACGCGGTCGAACTGCACGGCGGCAACGGCATCATGCTCGATTTCGGCATCGAGAAGGTGCTGCGCGACGCCGTCATCTTCATGCACATGGATGCGACGGTGGACATCTCGAAGTTCAAGATCGTCAAGAATATGTTCCCGGACACCGCCGGGAAATATGCGGGGCCGGAGTGACTCAAATTACCGCAGCGTGAAATAGAAGCCGAGCCACACGATCAGGAGGCCAGCGACCTGCGGCCAGCTCGGCACCACGCCGAGCGCGAGAAAGCCGATGATCAGCGAGAACCCCGGCACCAAGGCCGGGAATGTCGCCGCGCGTCCGGCGCCGAGCAGAATCACCGAGCGCGTGAACAGATAGATCGGCAGCGCACCGGCAAGAACGCCTTGCGCGACAACTTGAACCAGATTCTCGGCAAGGCTCTGCTGCGCCAGGCCGCCGAAGCCGACCAAGATTGCATAGAGCGGCGCGTAGACGACGACCGACAGCACGGCGACCACCGCGGTTGCGCGGGTCCCCGACATGCGGAAGTAGCGCAGCAGCGTGCCGAACGTCGCCCAGAACAATCCGGCGGTGACGAATAGCAGGTCGCCGCCGACGCCCGAATGACCGATGGTGGCGAGCGACTCGGCGCCGAACACGATCAAACCGACGATGATGGTGGCGCCGCCGGCAATGCGCGTCGTCGTCGCCCGTTCGCGCAGCACCACGGTGGCGAGGATCAGGCCAAAAAGCGCGGCGCAGGCCGGCTGGATGGTGGTGCCGTGGCCGAGGGGCACCAGGATGAAGCCGCTATAGGCGATCATCGCCTGCGGCGGGCCGGCCAGCACGCTCATCACCAGTCCGCGCCACCAGCCAATGCCGCCCAGATTGGCGACGCCGTCGCGGAAGGCCATCGGCATTAACAGCAGACCCGTCCAGAAGAAGCGGTCGAAGGCGAGGTCGGCCGGCGAAAAGCCGATCGAGATGCCGTGCTTGGCGGCGACGAAGCCGGCCGCCCAGCCGAAGGCGGCGCCGGCGCCGCACAACACGCCAACAAAGATGCCGGACGCGCGTGCTGCCGCAGGTTGAGGGTCTAGGTTCACGGTGATGGCTCCGGCGCGCGCACCCCGTGACAGGGTGACTTGCCTATGGCTGATACTCTAGGATCAGCGCCCACGTCCAATCGCGAAATCAAAAGCCTCACTTTACCGGGATGGAAAGCTCATGGCGAAGTCGCGCAAAGTCATCATCACCTGTGCCGTAACCGGCTCGATCCACACGCCTTCGATGTCGCCGCATCTGCCGGTGACCCCGCAGGAGATCGCCGACGCCGCTATCGGCGCGGCCGAAGCCGGAGCGGCGGTCGTCCACCTGCATGCGCGCAATCCGCAGGACGGCCGTCCTGACCAGACGCCGGAGGCCTTTGCCCCGTTTCTCAAGGTCATCAAGCAGCGCTCCGGCGTGGTGGTGAACATCACCACCGGCGGCGCGCCCACCATGTCGATCGAGGAGCGGGTGCGGCCGGCGGCCACCTTCAAGCCGGAGGTCGCCTCGCTCAACATGGGCACGATGAACTTCGGCCTCTACCCGATGATCCCGCGCTACAAGGGCAAGTTCAAATACGACTGGGAGGAGCCGTATCTCGAAGGGTCGCGCAAGGGCATGTTCAAGAACACCTTCGCCGACATCGAATACATCCTCACCACCTGCGCGCAGAACAACACGCGCTTCGAGATCGAGTGCTACGACATCGGTCACCTTTATACGCTGCGGCACTTCCTTGACCGCGGCGTGGTCAAGCCGCCGCTGTTCGTGCAATCGGTGTTCGGCATCCTCGGCGGCATCGGGGCACATCCGGAAGACGTCATCATGATGAAGCGCACCGCCGACCGCCTGCTCGGTGATAATTACCACTGGTCGGTGCTGGGCGCCGGCGCCAACCAGATGCGGGTCGCCGCCATGGCGGCGTCGATGGGCGGCAATGTGCGCGTCGGCATGGAGGATTCGCTTTGGATCGGCGCCGGCAAGCTCGCCGAGTCGAACGCCCAGCAGGTGACGACCGTGCGCAAAATCCTGGAGGGCATGGGCTTGGAGATTGCCTCGCCCGACGACGCGCGCGAGATTCTCTCGCTCAAGGGCGGCGATAAAGTGAATTTTTGATTGTCATTCCGGGGCGCCCGCCTTGGCAGATAAGGCCAAGGCGGACGAGCCTGTTACGGCACGACATTTATCAACTTAGAAATACGCTTGTTACAGCACCTGCAATAAATGCGATCGGCAGCTCGAGCAAGCATGCCATCTGTTGCCCGACGATCTTCTTCGCATCGCCCTCACTGAGGCCCTGCTTGGTCCACCAATGTCTTTTTCGTGCCAACTGATATTGCCAACTGAAAATGCAAAAAGAATTGCCATGCCATTTGGCCAACTTTGCACCTTGTTTTTCGCGATCCTTATGTTCAGCCAAAGCACCAACGCCGCCACTACCAAAGCCGTGAAAAGTCCCACAACAACTGCCATGCCTAGATTCCTCTAGCTAGGGGACAGAATTCTTCGACGGCTCTCCCGAGGTCAAGAATACAGTTGGCGAATGGCGGCGGCCATAAAAATTGAGATTAATTGAACAATCGTCCCGCGGTGGCTCGACCTTTACGAGCAAATCAGTCAGTAGCTTGGTAACTCTGGATTCCGGGGCTCACGGGCGAATGCCCGCGCCCCGGAATGACGGGATAAACATGGCCTCGCTCGATACCATCAGCATCGCCATCCTGCTCGGCAGCCTCTTGGTGCTCGCCGGTATCCTCTCGAGCCTCATCGCGCTGCGCTTCGGCGCGCCTTTGCTGCTGGTGTTCCTGTTGCTCGGCATGCTGGCCGGCGAGGGCGGCCCGGGCGGCCTCAAATTCGACAGCGTGCGCACTGCCTATACCGTCGGCTCGATCGCACTGGCGCTGATCCTGTTCGACGGCGGCTTGCGCACGCGCCTCGCCACATTCCGCAACGTGCTGGCGCCGGCGACGACGCTGGCGACCGTCGGCGTATTGATCACGACGCTGCTGACCGCGCCGGTCGCCAAGCTGGCGCTGAACATTTCCTGGATGCAGGCACTGCTGGTCGGCGCCGTGGTCGCCTCCACCGACGCTGCGGCGGTGTTCCTCCTGATCAATGCGCGAGGTTTGCGGCTGCGGCCGCGCGTACGGGCGACGCTGGAAGTCGAATCCGGCACCAACGATCCGTTCGCGGTCTTTCTCACCTTGCTGCTGGTGGAGTTCCTGCTGGCCGGGGACCACGGCTGGGCGCATGCGCTGGCCACCTTCCTGCGCGATGCGGTACTGGGCTGCGTCATCGGCTTTACCGGCGGCTGGATCATCACCTACGTGCTCAACCGGGTGAATCTGCCACAGGGCTTGCACGCGCCGTTCGTCGCGGTGAGCGCGCTGGTCGTCTTCGCCGCCGCCAATACCGCGCATTCCTCGGGCTTCCTCGCGGTCTATCTGGCCGGGCTGGTCGTCGGCAACCGGCAGACGCGCGCGCACAATTCGGTCGTCGTGTTTCTCGATGCCGTCACCTGGCTGGCGCAGATCGTAATGTTCGTGCTGCTTGGCCTGTTGGTGTGGCCGCAGCGGATAGGCGACAGCCTGGTCGGTTCCATCATTGTCGCGCTCGTACTGATGTTGGTGGCGCGGCCGGTGTCGGTCTTCCTGTGTCTGGCGCCCTTCGGCTTTAAATGGCGCGAGAAACTGTTCGTGTCCTGGGTCGGCCTGCGCGGCGCGGTGGCGATTTTTCTTGCCTCCATTCCGCTGCTGGTCGGATTGCCGACCGCTTATCTTTTCTTCGACGTGGCCTTCGTGGTCGTGTTGTCGTCGCTGTTGATCCAGGGCTGGACCGTGGCCTATGCCGCCCGTAAGCTCGACATGTCGTTCGCGCGCAGCGATCCGCTGCCGCGCCGCGTCGAACTCGATCTGCCCGGCCAATTGACGCGCGAAATCGTCGGCTATCCGGTGCCGGCGAACAGCCCGTTCCTGCGCCGCGGGCTGATCCCGAACTGGGCGCGGCCGACGCTGGTCGTGCGCAACGAGGAAATCCTCACACCGGCGGAAGCGCAATCCGGTGCGCCAGGGCGATTACGTCTATTTGCTGGCGCCGCCGGAAAAGGCGCAGGCGCTCGACCGCTTCTTCGTCAACATGCCGCCGCCGTCGGCGCCCGATCCGCGCCTGCTCGGCGACTTTTTCGTTCCGGGCGAAGCGGCGCTCGGGGATCTCGCCGACATTTATGGCCTGCAGGTCGCCGCCGACCATGTCAGCGTGAAGCTCGCCGATTTTTTCACTGAAAATCTTGGCCGCCCGGCGAAGACCGGCGATATCGTGCAGCTCGGCCCGATCGCGCTTTTGGCGCATGCGGTGGCCAATGGCCGCGTGACGACGGTGGGCTTACGGCTTGCCGACGTAGACGAGGCGCCCGATTTTATCGGACGCCTCAAAGCACTCTGGAAGCGAATTCAGTCGTACTTGGGTTAGTGCGCCCGTCGCGCCATCGCCGGGCCGTGTTGTACCAGCCAGGCGCCGCCGAACAGCACCGCGGTCCAGAACAGGTCGCCCATGACCGTCTTGTCGAGGAACGGCAGCGCCGCGACGTAGCATTGCACCAAGCCCTGGAAATTCATCGGATACATGCCATTGAAGGCCCAGACCGCGAAATTCGTCGTCACGAAGAAGATCAGCGAGCACGACAGCATCGCTGCAATGACCGGCACTGCGCCGTGCCAGCGGCGCGCCAGCATGCCGGCGAAGGCGGGCAGGGTGATGGCGGCGCAGACCACGGCGGAAACCCGCCAGTCCTCGCCTGCGAGCGCAACATTGCTCAGCAGCACGGCGGCGACCGGCACGACAACGGCCAGCACCGGCAGCCGCAGCATCCGGCCGGCGAATAGCGCGGAGGCGGCGAACGGCCAGACGCCCGGCGCGTGCGGCAGCAAGCGGGCGGCCACGTCAAAGACGATCAGGAAGGCGACCAGACCCAGATCCATCCACAGGTCGGCGCGGGCTTTGTTCGGCTGCATCGAATTCATTCCTTTGCTTAACGTCAGGCCTTGCTAGCACATCCGGCGGCCGATTTCACGCCTCCGCGGACGGTTAATTCTCAAGCCGCGGTTTGCGCCCATTCGGCGATGATCTCGGAAAGGCGGTCGAGTCCGTCGGTCAGCGCGGCCGGGCCGGGCTGCAGGATCAGCGTCGATTTGACCTCGCGCAGCCAGCCGCTGGCGACCGCCGGAACCTCGGCGAAGCCCGGCCGGGCGGCGACTTTGGCCGGCACGAATTTCTTGCCGCACCAGGAACCGATGATGATGTCGGGGGCAGCGGCAATCACGTCAGTGGTCGAGACGATACGGTCCTTGGCGTTCTTGTGCGCGGCAAGCTCAGGAAACACCTCGATGCCGCCCGCCGCCTGGATCAACTCCGACACCCAGCCGAGGCCGGAAATCATCGGTTCGTCCCATTCCTCGAAGTAGACGCGCGGCCGGCGCGGCAGCTTGAGGCTGCGCTCGTGCACGGCGTCGACGCGGGCGGCGAGCGAGTTGGCGAGCGCCTGCGCTCTGTCCGCCGCGCCGACCAGCGCGCCGAGCGTGCGGATCATGTCGAATATGCCGGCGACGTCGCGCTGGTTGAAGGCGTGCACGGCGACATTGGCGCGGATCAGATCGGCGACGATGTCGGCCTGCAGGTCGGAGAAGGTCAGCACCAGGTCCGGCTTGAGCGCGAGGATTTTCGGCACGTCGGCGGAGATGAAGGCGGCAACGCGCGGCTTTTCCTTGCGCACGCGCGGCGGCCGCACGGCATAGCCGGACACACCGACAATGCGGCGCTCCTCGCCGAGGAGATAGAGCGTCTCCACGGTCTCTTCGGTCAGGCAGACGATGCGCTCAGGCGGGAACATTGCGCGTCATCAATAGCGTAAAGCTGCGATGTCACGCGGACAACAACTCCACGCCGCCTGCCGCCGTCACCTTGCCGGCGTCCAGCCGCACCACGCGGCTGGCGATCTGGCGCACCTCGCCGGCATCGTGGCTGACATAGATCATCGGCACCTTGGCCTCGTCGCGCAGCCGCACCAGGTACGGCAAAATGTCCTGCTTGCGCGCTGCGTCGAGCGAGGCGAGCGGCTCATCCAGCAGCAGCAGGCGCGGGCGCATCAGCAGCGCACGGCCGACCGCGACGCGCTGGCGCTCGCCGCCCGACAGTTTGCCGGGCCGCCTGTCGAGCAGATGGCCGATGTCGAGCAATTCGGCCGCATGCGCGAAGGCCGCCGGATCCTTGGCGTGGCCGCCCATCCAGCGTCCGTAGTCGAGATTTTGCCGCACGCTGAGGTGTGGAAACAGCCGGCCCTCCTGGAACACATAGCCGATGCGCCGCCGCCACACCGGCAGGTCGATGCCGGCCGCGTCGTCGAACATCACCTCGCCGTCGAAGGCGATGCGGCCGCGATCCGGGCGCATGAGGCCGGCGATCATGTTGACGATGGTGGTCTTGCCAGAACCCGACGGACCGAACAGGCCGGTGACGCCGCTTTCGCTCTCGAACGACGCGTTGAGGGTGAACTCGCCGAGCGTTTTTCCAAGCGCGACCGTCAGCATGACTCAGACCCCGTGCAGCCGCGCGGTGGCGCGGCGGGCGAACCATTCCGAAGCGACCAGGGCGGCGAGCGAAATGATCACCGCGACGAAGACCAAGTGCAGCGCGGCAATGTCCCCGCCCGGCACCTGCGTCAGCGTGTAGATCGCCGCCGAGATGGTCTGCGTCTCGCCCGGGATGTTGGAGACGAAGGTGATGGTAGCGCCGAATTCGCCGAGCGCGCGCGCAAAGGCCAGCATGGCGCCGGCGATGACGCCGGGCAGCGCCAGCGGCAACGTAACGGTCGCGTAGCTCCACAACGGCCCGGCGCCGAGCGTTGCCGCGGCGTCTTCAAGGCGCCGGTCGATCGCCTCGATCGACAGGCGGATGGCGCGCACCATCAGCGGGAACGCCATCACGCCACAGGAAATCACCGCGCCGGTCCAGCGAAAGGCGAAGACGATGCCGAAGTGGTCGGCCAAAAATGCCCCGACCGGCGCGTGCCGGCCGAGCGTGATCAGCAAGCAGATAGCCGGTGACCACCGGCGGCAGCACCAGCGGCAGATAGATGAGCGCCTCGAGCAGCGACTTGCCCCAGAAATCCTTGCGCGCCAGCAACGTGGCGATGGCGATGCCGAACGGCAGCGAAACAATCGTCGCCACCACCGCGATGCGCAGCGACAGCGCAATCGCGGTCCAATCTTCGGGAGTCAGCCCAAGCACGAGGTTACGATACCGGCTTGATCAGAAAGCTGAAGCCGTACTTCTCGAAGATCGCCTTGGCCGCGCTGCCGCGCAGAAATTGCACGTAGCGCGCCGCCGCGCGGCTTGCTCGCCGCGGTTGCGGCCACCGGATAGGTGACCGGCGGATAGGAGCCGTCCGGGAAGATGCCGACGATTTTCACTTTCGGCTCGATCTTGGCGTCGGTCTCGTAGACAATGCCGAGCGGCGTCTCGCCGCGAGCAACGAAGGCGAGCGTCGCGCGCACGTTCTCGGCTTGTGCCAGCTTCGGCTCGGCCGCGGCCCAGGCACCGAGCTTCTCCAGTGCCGCCTTGGCATAGAGGCCTGCCGGGACCGCCTTGACGTCGGCGACCGCAATGCGGCCGTCACCGGCGAGCTTGGCGATGTCGAAACCCTGGCCGATGGCGACGTGATCGAACTTGGAGTCCTTCGGCGCGATCAGCACCAGTTTGTTGCCGAGCAGATTGGCGCGGGTGTCTTCTTTGATCAGACTTTTGCCGGCGACATAGTCCATCCAGCGCAAATCGGCCGAGATGAACACATCGGCCGGCGCTCCGGCCTCGATCTGTTTGGCCAGCGACGAACTCGCCTCGTAGCTCGCGACCACTTTCACGCCCGTCGCCTTGGTGAATGCGGCATCGGCGTCGTCGAGGGCGTTCTTCAAGGACGCGGCGGCGAAAACGGTGATGGATTCCTGGGCCGCCGCCGGCAGCGGCGCGCCGGCAAGAGCGGCGAACAAGGCAAAGGCGGCGAAAAGCCGGAAGCGCATGGCGGTTCTCCTCGGGCGCCGCAGAGGCGCCGGGCAAGTGCGGGATCAGAGTTGAAAGCGACCGATTGCCGGAACCGCCGTTCCGTCTTTCGCAGTGCACGCACGGTGCACAGCAGGTCGGCGCGACCTTAGCAAGTCGCGTAAAGCTTGTCATCGCCGGGCTTGTCCCGGCGATATCGCTAGGTTGGTACGGTGCGTCCCTATGCGGGATGGCCGGGACAAGCCCGGCCAAGACAGTATAATTTCCAACGTCCTACGCCACTGCTGGAAACTTCAATGGTTGACGCGACGCCGATTGAAGGCGAATTCGACTACATCGTCGTGGGCGCGGGCTCGGCCGGCTGCGTGCTGGCCAATCGCCTGTCCGCCGACCCGAAGAACCGCGTGCTGCTGCTCGAAGCCGGCGGCAAGGACAACTGGATCTGGTTTCACATCCCGGTCGGTTATCTGTTCGCCATCGGCAATCCGCGCTCGGACTGGATGTTCAAGACGGAAGCCGAGCCCGGCCTTAACGGCCGCAGCCTCAATTATCCGCGCGGCAAGGTGATCGGCGGCTCCTCGGCGATTAACGCCATGGTCTACATGCGCGGGCAGGCCGGCGACTATGACAATTGGCGCCAGCTCGGGCTTGCCCGGCTGGTCATGGGACGACGTGCTGCCGTATTTCAAGAAGCACGAAGACAGTTTCCTCGGCGCCGGCGCGCATCACGGCGTCGGCGGCGAATGGCGCGTCGAGTTTCCGCGCCTGCGCTGGGACATCATCGACGTCTGGCGCGAGGCGGCGGCGCAATACGGCATTCCGCCGGTCGACGATTTCAACACCGGCGACAACGAGGGCTCGTGCTATTTCCACGTCAATCAGAAGCGCGGAAGGCGCTGGTCGGCGGCGCGCGGCTTTCTCAAGCCGGTGCTGCACCGGCAGAACCTGCGGTTGGAAACCGGCTGTCTGGTCGAAGGGCTGATCCTCGAGGGCAAGCGCTGCGTCGGCGTGCGCTGGCGGCAGGACGGCGTCGAACGTTCGGCGCGCTGCCGCGGCGAGGTGGTCATGGCGGCGGGCTCGCTCGGCTCGCCGCAGATCATGATGCTGTCCGGCGTCGGGCCCGCGGCTCAGCTTGCGAAATTCGGCATTCCGCTCGTGTTCGACAAGCCCGGCGTCGGCGACAACCTGCACGACCATCTGCAACTGCGCCTGATCTACAAGGTAACCGGCATCACGACGCTGAACGAAATGTATGGCTCGCTGCTGCAGCGCGCCTGGATGGGCGTGAACTACGCGCTGTTCCGGCGCGGCCCTTTGACCATGGCGCCGTCGCAGCTCGGCGCCTTCACCAAGTCGGACTCGACGCAAGACCGCGCCAATCTGCAGTATCACATCCAGCCATTGTCGCTCGAGAAGTTCGGCGATCCGCTGCACGCGTTCCCGGCCTTCACCATCAGCGTCACCAATGTGCAGCCGACCAGCCGCGGTTGGCTCAAGCTCAAATCGGCGGATCCGGCCGCGGCGCCGGCTATTCACCCGAATTATCTGGCGACGCCGGAAGACCGCCGCGTCGCCGCCGATTCGATCCGCGTCAGCCGAAAGATCGTGGCGCAGCCGGCGCTGCGGCCTTATTCGCCGGTCGAATATCTGCCGGGGCCGCAGGTGCGCGACGACGACGAGGCCGGTTTGGTCAAGGCCGCGGGCGATATCGGCACGACGATTTTCCATCCCGTCGGCACCGCGCGCATGGGCCGCACGGATGACGCGAAGCGCGGTGGTCGACGCGCGGCTCAAAGTGACCGGCATCGACGGCCTGCGCGTGGCGGACGCGTCCGTCATGCCGTCGATCACCTCGGGCAACACCAATTCACCGACCATGATGATCGCCGAGAAAGGCGCGGCGATGATCTTGGAAGACGCAAAGCGTCGTTAGTTTTCAGAGGAGGGGCGTCATGAATCTCGTCGAGCGTGTCAAAGCGATCCTGCTGCAGCCGAAATCAGAATGGCCGGTGATTGCCGGTAAATCGGGCGATGTGGGTTATCTGTTTTCGAACTATGTCTGCATCGTCTCCGCGATTCCGCCGGTGTGCTCATTCATCGGCGGCACCATCATCGGTTACGGCCCGTTCCACATTGGAATCGTGAGCGGACTTTTGCGCGCGGTCGTCGTCTATGTGCTTGGTCTAGTCGGCGTGTTCGTGATGGCCTATGTCATCAATTTTTTGGCCAAAACCTTCGACGGCCAGGAAAATCTCGACAACGCCATGCGGGTTTCGGCCTACGCGCCGACCGCGGCCTGGGTCGCCGGCGTGTTCAGCATTATCCCGTTTTTAGGCATTCTCAGCATCCTCGGCCTTTACAGCATCTATCTGCTGCACACCGGCCTCGTGGCGCTGATGCGGCCGCCGGAAAGCAAGGCCGTCATCTACACGATCGCCGTCATCATCTGCATATTCGTGGTTTATCTCGTCGTCTTCGGCATTATCGGCGCAATGTTCGGCATCGGCATGATGGGCCGGTATTAAGCCGACGCGCCTTCAAGTGCCCAATCGGCCGCGCGGGCGCGCTTCGCCTGCGCGGCCATGGGCAACAGCGGGAAAGAACCATGAATAAGATCGGCACGGTATTCGCTTTTATGCTCTCGCTTGTTGCGTTTTCTGCATTCGCTGCGGAAACGCCGTCAGGCCGAGACCTGCAACAAATACAACGGTGCCTCAAGCAAGCGGAAAAAAGCGACAGTTCGGGAATGGCGTGCGCGGGCGCTATCGCGGATCCATGTATTGCAAAGACCGAGAATGGTCGGCATGGAGACCCGAAGCTTTGTGCAAAGCGCGAACTGGCCGTCTGGAACAACTTGTTAGCTGCGGCTGTTGCAAAGGTCGCTGAGGGCGGTTTTGCGCAAGTGACGGCTGCCATACGAAAAGCGCAGCAGACATGGATGGCGTCACGGGAGCAGGTTTGCCGTGCGTTTGATCACGTCGATCCGGGCATGGCACCCGGAGGGTCGGATTACTGCCGGATATTGGAAACCGCAGGACGGACGCTTGCGCTTCGCACACTTGGTACGGCGTTTGCGGAGCACTGAAATAAGAAAGCTTGGAAGTTCGCTCAAGGCAGCGCCTTCAAATGCCTGATCGGCCGGCCCGGCGCGATCGCTTGCGCGGCGGCGACGATGGCGTTGGCGTCGATGCCGTAGTGACGGTAGAGGTCGGCGAGCGAGCCGGTCTGGCCGAAATGCTCGACGCCGAGCGCCCGCGTCCTATGGCCGGCGACGGCGCCGAGCCAGGCCAAGGTCGCCGGATGGCCGTCGAGCACGGTGACGATGCCGCAATGCGGCGGCACGTCGGCGAGCAGGCGCTCGATATGCGAACGCGCGTGCACAAGGCCGCGTTCGCGCGCGCGTTGCGCCGCGGTCCAGCCGGCATTGAGCCGGTCGGCTGACGTCACCGCCAGCAGGCCGACGTCGCGGCGGTCTTCTCCCATGAGGCCGATCGCCTCGATCGCTTCCGGCGCAATGGCGCCGGCGTAGGCGACGACCACCTGCGCGTTCGGGCCCGGCAAGCGCTGCCAATAGGCGCCGTCGACGATTTGCTGGCGCAATTCGTCCGTCATCTTGCGCTGGATTTGCTCGATCGGCCGCGTCGACAGCCGCAAGTAAACCGACCCGCCGGTTTCGTCGCGCAGCCAATTGCGTTCCGATACTTCGCCGCCGCTTTTCTGCATATAATCGAAGGCCCAGCGCATGATGACGGCCAACTCGTCGACATAGGCCGGCTCGAAGGCAGCGAGGCCGTCCTGCGCCAGCCCGATGAGCGGCTCGGCGACCGATTGGTGTGCGCCGCCTTCGGGCGCCAGCGTGATGCCCGACGGCGTGGCCACGACCATGAAGCGCGCATCCTGGTAACAGGCGTAGTTCAGCTGATCGAGGCCGCGCGCGATGAAGGGATCGTATAGCGTGCCGATCGGCAACAGACGCACGCCGTTGATCGTATGCGATAGGCCGAGCGCCGAGAGCAGGATGAACAGGTTCGCCTCGGCGATGCCGAGTTCCATGTGCTGGCCTTTGGGCGAAAACTCCCAATTGAAGGTCGAGGGTATCTGCTCGCTCTTGAAGGTGTCGGCCATCGCCTCGCGGGCGAATAGGCCGCGCCGATTCACCCAAGGCCCGAGATTGGTGGAAACGGTGACGTCGGGCGAGGTCGTGACGATGCGGCCGGCGAACTCGTTATCGCCGCGGCCGATCTCATTGAGAATGGCGCCGAAGCCGGTCTGCGTCGCCATCGTCGGCTGGATGCTGACGGTCAATTCGTCAGGCACGGCGATGTGCGGCGACTTCAATTGACGTTCGCCGCCTTGCGCGCGCGGCACGCGATCGAGAAATTCCTGCAGGCGTTGCGCTGGGATCGGCATTCCCTCGAACTTGTCCCATTCATGTCCGGGACGGACTTTGTTGGCCGCGCGGAAGGTGTCCATCTGCGCCGGCGTCATCAGGCCGGAATGGTTGTCCTTGTGGCCGGCAAACGGCAGGCCGAAGCCCTTGACGGTGTAGGCGATGAAACAGGTCGGCCGGTCGCTGTCGGCTTTGTGGAAGGCATCGAGCAATGACGGCAGATCGTGGCCGCCGAGATTGTTCATCAGCGCGGCAAGCCCGTCGTCGGTGCGTTTCCCGATCAGCCGGCTGACGTCGCCCTGGTCGCCGATCTCGTCGTTGAGCCGCTTGCGCCAGGCGCCGCCGCCGGCAAACACCAGCGCCGAGTAAAGCGAGTTGGGGCAGTTGTCGATCCATTCCTTGAGCCGCGCGCCGCCGGGCTCCTTGAACGCGGCCTGCTGCAACGAGCCGTATTTCAGGATCACCACGTCCCACCCGAAATTCTTGAACAGTTGCTCGTAGCGCTCCCACAGGCCCTCGCGCACGACCGCGTCGAGGCTCTGCCGGTTGTAGTCGATGATCCACCAGCAATTGCGCAGGCCCTGCTTCCAGCCTTCCAGCACCGCCTCGAAGACATTGCCCTCGTCGAGCTCGGCGTCGCCGACCAGCGCCACCATGCGGCCTTCCGGCCGGTCCGTGCCCCAGCCATGCGCGCGCACGTAATCCTGCACCAGCGAGGAGAACAGCGTCTGCGCCACGCCGAGGCCGACCGAGCCGGTGGAGAAATCGACGTCGTCCAAGTCCTTGGTGCGCGAGGGATAGCTCTGCGCGCCCTTGTAGCCGCGGAAGTTCTCCAGCCGCTCGCGCGTCTGTTTGCCGAGCAGGTATTGGATAGCGTGGAAGATCGGCGAGGCGTGCGGCTTCACCGCGACGCGGTCGGCGGGCTTGAGCACGTCGAGATAGAGCGCCGTCATGATGGTGGCGAGCGAGGCGGACGACGCCTGGTGACCGCCGACCTTCAACCCGTCGGAATTTTCGCGCAGATGATTGGCGTTGTGGATAGTCCAGCTGGCGAGCCAGAGGATCTTCTTTTCCAGTTCGCGCAGGGTTTCGATGTTGCCGGCCATGCCGCAGTCTAGCCCGATCGGCACGCGCCGGGAATGACGGACGCACGAATGTTCACGATGCTTCGATCACTCAGTTTGATCGATCAGCGCAGGACGGCCTTCGGATTGGCCGGCGCGTCGATCACGGTTTTGCAAGCGGGCGGCAGGTCGGCGAGCGTGATCGGCTTGGGTGGCACCTTCGGCGGCGGACCGGGCTTCGGATGCAGCACCGAATCCTTGAACCAGAACGCGAGATCCTTTTCGGCGCAGCCGTCGCCCGCCGGCACCGGTTCCTGCTTGCGGCAGTTCGGCGAATCGGGCGGGCACTTGAGCCGCACGTGGATGTGGTCGGCATGGCCGTACCACGGCCGCACCTTTGACATCCAGGCGTCGTGGCCCTTCGGCTCGACGCGGCACAGTTCCTTCTTGATCGCCGCATTGACAAAAATGCGCTCGACTTCGGGCTGCTCGGCCGCGGTCTTGATGAAGGCGACGTCCGACGGCGTCCAGGTCTTCGGATTGACATGCAGCCTGTCGGGAGCGACGAGATCGCTCGCGGAAATTTCCTCGCGCTCCTTCTGGCTCAATTCGTGGTTCGGCATCGGCATGAACCAGATGTCGACGTCGAGCCCGATCTGATGGCTCGCATGTCCGAACGGCAGCGGTCCGCCGCGCGGCTGCGCCATGTCGCCGACCAGAACGCCTTTCCAGCCGGTCGCCTTGGCGGCGAGCGGCGCGAAGCGCTCGAGGAAATTTGACCAGCTCTGGATGGCCCCAATTGCGGTTGCGCGACAGCCGCATCACCTGCCAGGTCGGGCCGTCGACCGGCAATTCGACGCCGCCTTGCAGACAGCCGCGCGGGTAATAGCCGATCGCCATCGCGTGGCCGAGGCTCGGCAGCTTGGCTTTCGAGAACAGAACCTTGGCCGGCAATTTTTTCTCGTCGATCGCGGGTTTTGCCAGCGGCGTTGGTACGGCAACCGCGGGCGCAGCGTTCGCCCGCGTCTGCGCCAAGCCGCTGCCGGCGAAAGTGCCGGCAAGGCGAGCGACAGGGCGAAAGCGGCGGCGATGCGGACTGTCATGATGCTTCCGATTTAGCGATTCTGCCTGCGCTTGTCAGGTTAAATGCAAGGAAATTGCGGCAAGGCGCGGGCAGTCACCAAAACCCCACGATTTAAGGCAAAGTTCAAGAAGTCTTGCCAGGATGCGGCCCGCAAATCGCCTCCGGGGAACCGCGATGCCGCGCTTTGCCATTGTCCTTGCCGCTATTGCCGTCCTGTTCGGCGGCTTCGCGCCCGCGCGGGCGAGCGTCGTCGTCACCGTGGACAAGTCGGCGCAACGCCTGTCGGTCACGGTCGACGGCGCGCCGCGCTACGAATGGCCAGTGTCGACCGCGCGCTCGGGCTACCGCACGCCGAACGGCACCTACAAGCCGCAGCGGCTGGCGCGCAAATGGTTCTCGCGCAAATACGACTGGTCGCCGATGCCCTATTCGATCTTCTTCGACGGCGGCTACGCCATCCACGGCTCCTACGAGATCTCGCATCTCGGCCGGCCGGCCTCGCACGGCTGCATCCGCCTGCATCCGGAGAACGCCGCGTTGTTGTTCGCGCTGGTCAAGGAGCACATGGACGACACCACCATCGTGGTGACCGGCGAGGGACCGGAAAAGGTGCGCGCGCGCGAACGTGACACGGACGAGGTGCGCCGCCACCGCGCGCATCGCGAGGCGCCGCGCCAGGCCGAAGACGCCGAACGCAATAGCTGGCACAACAGCTGGCACGACGACGACCGCCGCGGCCAGCAGCCTTTCTTCTTGTTCGCTCCGCCGCCCAATCGCTGAGCGCAACGTCGCGCGGGATTTTTACTTGCGCATGATCTTATCCGAAAACCGGTTCCCACTTTTCGGGATCATGCGCTAATGCCCGCGCGCCTTGCGCGTGCGCGCCGCCTTGCGTGCCGAGCGTGAGCGCGCCGCCGCCGAGCGATGCGCCGAGGCGCGGCCGCCAATCCGTACGCCTTTGCGCGACTACGCGTGGCTTTCCTTGTGGCCGCGGCCCGAGCCGCTGCGCTTGCCGCCGCCCAACTCCTTGTTGACCGTCGCCCAGGCGCGCCGTTCGGCCTCGCCCTCCGCCACGCCGCGGCGCTCGTAGCCTTTCTCGATGTGACGCGCCTTGCGTTTCTGCTTGTTGCTGTAGCTCGCCTTGCTGCCGCGCGGCATGACGTTCCTCCTTGTGCCGTTGCGTTGTGATTTGAACGCGCAAATTTGGCGCGGAATTCCGCGCGATGAAGCGCTGGCGAGCTTGATCGTCCCTATTCTTGACGGCGCGGGACACGCCGGCTTCCCTTTTTCCTTCCCTCACGGGGAATGGAGCGCCGGGAGGGCGCCAGGGCGGTGGTGCTATGCCGCCCTTTGGCGGGCTTGGCGCGACCCGCCGCGCGCCTTGGCGAGGCGCGCGCCCGCTTGGCGAAGCGGGCTGCGCCCCCCGGGGCGCTCCATCCGCGATGCGCATTGTCGGCGCACCGCGCCCTGCTCGACATCGCAACGTCACTCGAGATGACGCACGATGCCGAACAAAGCGGATGCTAGTTATTCGATGATAGGAATAAAGTCAAGAGTGATTTTGCGGCGAAAGCCGACGCGGAAGGGAAATTACTTGCGCGCGCCACCAGTGCCGAAAGGCGCAAGAGGCTGCATCAATTTCTGTCCGATATTGGGGTGAAGGCTTTGCGGCAACACCTAGGTCAATTATTGGGCATAGCCCAAGTTTCGCGCGACAAAATCGAATATGAGAAACATGTCCGAAGAATCTTCGGACAGCAGCACGAAATGGATATTTAGGCTGGCTTCTGCCAACGTTTAGCCGCAGCCTTTTTGGCTATTTCCTTGCGTTTCTTGGGCGAAAGCCCCCTTGCTCGCGCCTTCCCACCCATGCGCCCGAGCGCCACGGCGGCGGCATTCTTACCGTCATCCGTCACCTTGTCCTCGATCTCACCGGTGGCGATCTTGGCGATCATCACGGCGCGCTGGTTTACGTCGGCGGGACGGCGCTCGCCTTTTGGGCCTCTAGGCATTTATCATGATCCTTGCTTTGCTTACCGCCAAGCATACACTAAAGCGAGCTAATAGCCAAAGGGGGGCAAAATGGACGGGAAATTATTTGCTGCAATCAGGCGAGGAAAAGTCAAACCTGGCATGGCCGACGAATTTGCGAAGCGAGTCAAAGCTGGCGCACTGCCCGTCATGGAAAAGATGGATGGTTTCAGGGGCTATTACCTAGTGGCAGGCGCAGACGATACGATCATTGCAGTATCGCTGTTCACCAACAAAGCGGTCGCAGAAACATCAACTCAAACCTTGATGCCGTGGATTAAGGAAAATCTTGGTCCATTACTGGCGGGACCTCCAGAGGCCATAGATGGCGAGGTCGTCGTAATGAAAATGGCGTGATGCGGGTTGGCGTCGGCCACGATCAAACTGAGACACTACGATTTTCGGCGGACGAGCGGAGAAATGGACTACACATTCACCTTCAGCGCCGCGATAAACGCTTCCTGCGGAATGTCGACCTTGCCGAATTGCCGCATCTTCTTTTTGCCTTCCTTCTGCTTGTCGAGCAGCTTGCGTTTGCGCGTGGCGTCGCCGTCGTAAAAATTTATGCACGGTTTAAGCTTGCCTTGGCCGTTTTTCCAGACTGTCCGACCCCCAACATGATCAGCCAAGCGTTGAGTATGACGGATCCTAGAAAAACGATGTAAGATGCGGTCATAAAGTACAGCCCCCAGTTTGACGATTCAATCAGAAGCACACCTCCCGCGATAGCCAGGAGGTCGCCGGTTATGAATCGCAACGCGGTAAAGGCCTGGAAGCCGCCGCTGCTCCCGACGTCTCTATTCTTGTATGCGAACGTGTAGAGGTTTCTTCCATGCAATATCAGCAAAGACACGTTGATGGCGGCGAGCTCGACGCCAAGGACTTGCATCGGTTGCGGGACGAGAACAACAGTCGCTTCGACGACCATGACAAAAAGATAGAACAGATTGTTTCGCGCACGAATCCGATAAACGCGGTTATTTGAGATTTCGTCCAGATGAATCGACATCACGACGAACAGGAGGCCGATGAGGGCCGCCGCCGCGGTGCCCAGCATCACATAAGCATCGCGCCACAATTCGGGCTGATAGGCATTTTCCATCGCGTTCCTCCCTGGCTAAAATCGTAGGGGCCAAAGGGGAATTTTGGAAGAGGAATTGAGGCAGTCAGGCAATTTGCAGCGGCAATTCACACATCCACCTTCAGCGCCGCGATAAACGCCTCCTGCGGAATGTCGACCTTGCCGAATTGCCGCATCTTCTTTTTGCCTTCCTTCTGCTTGTCGAGCAGCTTGCGCTTGCGCGTGGCGTCGCCGCCGTAGCATTTGGCGGTGACGTCCTTGCGGAAGGCGCGCACGGTCTCGCGCGCGATGATCTTGCCGCCGATCGCGGCCTGGATCGGCACCACGAACATGTGCGGCGGGATCAGTTCTTTCAGCTTCTCCGCCATGGCGCGGCCGCGCTGCTCGGCGCGGGTGCGATGCACCAGCATCGACAGCGCGTCGACCGGATCGCTGTTGACCAGCATCTGCAGCTTGACCAGATCGGCTTCCTTGTAATCGGTGAGGTGATAGTCGAACGAGGCGTAGCCGCGCGACACCGATTTCAGCCGGTCGTAGAAGTCGAACACCACCTCGTTGAGCGGCAGGTCGTATTTCACCATGGCACGGTTGCCGACGTAGGTGAGCTCTTTCTGGCTGCCGCGGCGGTCCTGGCAGAGTTTCAGCACCGAACCGAGATATTCGTCCGGCGTCAGGATCGTCGCTTCGATCCACGGCTCTTCCATAGATAAGATCTGCGTCGGGTCCGGCATGTCGACCGGATTGTGGATCTCGATTTCCTTGCCGTTGCGCAGTTTCATCTTGTAGATCACCGACGGCGCGGTCGCGATCAGATCGAGGTTGAACTCGCGCGCCAGCCGCTCCTGGATGATCTCCAGATGCAAGTAGGCCGAGGAAGCCGCAGCGGAAGCCGAAGCCGAGCGCGGCGCTCGTCTCCATCTCGTAGGTGAAGCTGGCGTCGTTGAGGCGCAGCCGGCCCATGGCCGCGCGCAGATCTTCGAACTGCGCGGCGTCGACCGGGAACATGCCGCAGAACACCACCGGGATCGCCGGGCGGAAGCCGGGTAGCGGCTCGTCCACCGGGTTACGCTCGTCGGTGATGGTGTCGCCGACGCGCGTGTCGGCGACTTCCTTGATCGAGGCGGTGAGCATGCCGATCTCGCCGGGGCCGAGCTCGTCGACGGTCGTCAGTTTGGGCTTGAACACGCCGACGCGGTCGACCTCGTAATGCGCGGCGATGCCGATCATGCGGATGCGCTGGCCCTTCTTGAGCACGCCATTGACGACGCGCACCAGCACCACCACGCCGAGATAGACGTCGTACCAGCTGTCGACCAAGAGCGCCTTCAGCGGCGCGTCGCGGTCGCCCTTGGGCGGCGGCAGGCGGGTGACGATGGCTTCGAGCACCTCCGGCACGCCTTCGCCGGTCTTGGCGGAAATCATGAGCGCGTCGGAGGCGTCGAGGCCGATGACGTCCTCGATCTGTTTCTTGACCGCTTCCGGCTCCGCCGCCGGCAGATCGACCTTGTTGAGCACCGGCACGATCTCGTGGCCGGCGTCGATGGCGTGATAGACATTGGCGAGCGTCTGCGCCTCGACGCCCTGGCTGGCGTCGACCACCAAGAGCGAGCCCTCGCAGGCGGCGAGCGAGCGGTTGACCTCGTAGGCGAAGTCGACGTGGCCGGGGGTGTCGATGAGGTTGAGGATGTAGTCCTTGCCGTCGCGCGCGCGGTAATTGAGCCGCACGGTCTGCGCCTTGATGGTGATGCCGCGCTCGCGCTCGATATCCATGGAATCGAGCACCTGCTCCTTCATCTCGCGCGCCTCGAGCCCGCCGGTGAGCTGGATCAGGCGGTCGGCAAGCGTGGACTTGCCGTGGTCGATATGCGCGACGATGGAGAAATTGCGGATATTGTTGATCGGAGTGGCCGTCATGGCGGCGAGATAACACTCGGAATCGACCGCGACAAGGCGCTTAAGCCGTCATCCTGAGGTGCGAGCGTAGCGAGCCTCGAAGGATGAACGGCCCGGGCCGTCGCCCTTCGAGGGCCGCGCTGCGCGCGGCCACCTCAGGGTGACGGACAAAGGCCGCGCGTGGACGAATACCGCTCGCGCATGCCATAGAGCCGCCCATGCACCTGTGGCAGCCCATCGACCGCCTGCGCGCCGCGCTCATCGATCCGGCGCGCCGCGAGCGCAGCGTTCTGCTGGCGCTCGCGGCCTATTGGGCGCTGTGGACCATCTACGGCACCATCGCCAAAAGCGGCCAGGGCCTGCATCCCGACATGACCGAGCTGCTCGACTGGTCGCGGCATCTCGCCTGGGGCTACAAGCATCCGCCGCTGGCCGCGGCGATCGTGTGGCTGTGGTTCAGCGTGTTTCCGGTCGCCGCGTGGTCCTACTACCTGCTGGCCATGCTGATGCCGACGCTGACGCTGTGGATCGTGTGGCGGCTGTCGGCCGATTATCTCGACATCGAGAAGCGGGTATTCGGCCTCGCGCTGCTCACGCTTATTCCGTTCTTCAATTTCCATGCGCTGAAGTTCAACGTGAACACCGTGCTGATACCGGCCTGGGCGGCGACCACGCTGTGGTTTCTGCGCGGCTACACGACGCGCGACGCGCTCTATGCCGCGCTCGCCGGCGCCGGAGCGGCAGCCGCCATGCTGGGCAAATACTGGTCGATCTTTCTGATCGCTGGGCTGGTCGCCGCTGCCCTGATCGACAAGCGCCGCGGCGACTATTTCCGCTCGGCGGCGCCCTGGATCACGGTTGCCGTCGGGGCGATCGTCATCGCGCCGCATGTGTTCTGGCTGGTGCAGCACAATTTCGAGTCGTTCGCCTACGCGATGTACGTGCACGGCGAAAAGTCGTTCGCCGATGTCGCGATCAGCGCGCTCGGCTATCTCGCCGGCTCGGCCGGCTATGTGGCGATCCCGGTGATCATCGCGCTGGCCGCGGGGCGCCCCGGCCGCGCGACGCTTGCGGATATGGCGTGGCCAGCCGACCCCGACCGCCGGCTGGCGGCGGCGGCATTCTGGGGACCCTTGCTGCTGCCTGTCGTCGGCGCGCTGGCCAGCGGCACCGACATCACCTCGCTGTGGTCGATGTCAGCCTGGACGCTATTGCCCGTGCTGCTGCTGTCGCCGCCGGCGATGACGATCTCGCCGGTCGACACGCGCCGCCTGCTCGCCTTCGCGGTGGTGCTGCCGGTGGTGATGGCAATCGCGTCGCCGGCGATCCTGCAGTTCCTGCCGCGGCGTTAGCGCCGCCCGGGCGTCTCAATACCGGTAATGATCGCCCTTGAACGGGCCTTCTTGCGGCACGCCGATATAGGAGGCCTGCTTGTCGGAAAGCTTGGTCAGCTTCACGCCGATCTTGTCGAGGTGCAGCCGCGCGACCTTTTCGTCGAGGTGCTTGGGCAGCGTGTAGACCTGGTTCTTGTACTTGCCGGGATTGGTCCACAGTTCGATCTGCGCCAGCGTCTGGTTGGTGAAGGACGACGACATGACAAATGAAGGGTGGCCCATGGCGTTGCCGAGGTTCACCAGCCGGCCTTCCGACAACAGGATAATGCGGTGGCCATCGGGGAATGCGATCTCGTCGACCTGCGGCTTGATGTTGTTCCACTTCAGGTTCTTCAGCGCGTGCACCTGAATTTCCGAGTCGAAGTGGCCGATGTTGCAGACCACGGCGCGGTCCTTCATCTTGCGCATGTGCTCGATGGTGATCACGTCGACATTGCCGGTGCAGGTGACGAAGATATCGGCGCGCGGCGCCGCGTCTTCCATCGTGGTGACCTCGTAGCCCTCCATCGCCGCCTGCAGCGCGCAGATCGGGTCGACCTCCGACACCAGCACGCGGCAGCCGGCCTGGCGCAGCGAGGCGGCCGAGCCTTTGCCGACGTCGCCGAAGCCGGCGACCATC
>CAVZXY010000010.1:0-147824 GCA_963779345.1 uncultured Alphaproteobacteria bacterium
CGAAAACGATGCACAGCACGATCAGCAACGAGGCGAGCCGCCAATTGATGAAAAGCGAGATCGGCAGCAGGACGAGCAGCGAGACGAATGACGAGAGGTGATCGCGGAAGAACCCGACCCGACAGACCCCACAATGCATCCGTTCCCTGCAACATCACCTTCATCAACCGGCCGGAATGGGTGTTGCCGTGATAAGTGAGCGGAAGCTGCAGCACGTGCTCGAAATAGTCGGTCAGAACGACGTGGCGACGGCGGTGCGCGAGCCGGTCTGCGTAAAGAGCAATCAGAGTGCCGCAGACGATGGTGAACAACCCAAAGCCGGCCCAGGCGGCGAGCAGCATGCCCAGTTGCGACCACGACGGCGGTTCGCCACGGCTTTGTGCGCCGGTCAGCGTGTCGATGATGCGGCCGAGCAGAACCGGCTCGGCAAACTGCGCGGAGGCGAGCGCCACATTCGCCATCGCCAACGCCCACGCCAACCGGCTCTCGGACCCGAGCAGAACGAGCACGCGGCCGTAGAGGCGAAGAAGATTCATGTCGAGCCTAACCAATCTCCGAGCCGTTGCAGCCAGCTCCGGCGCGGCGGCGGCGCGGCCTCCGGCTTGAGCCGAGCCGGTCGCCGGTAACGCCATGAACGAGTTGGAGCGTTCTCGTGTGGTAGGCGGCGAGGTCCGGGCGATGGCCGATGCTCAACACGGTCGTATTCTTCAACTCGTCGTTAAACAGGCTCATGACGCGACCCTGGCTGTCTTCGTCGAGGGCTGCTGTCGCTTCGTCAAGAAAGACCCAGCCCGGTTTGTGCAGAAGCACCCCCGCAAAGGCGAGGCGCTCCTGCTCGCCGAGCGAAAGCTCCTTGTCCCAGCGGTCCACCTGGTCAAGCTTGCCGATGAGATCGGCGAGATCGCAGCGTTCGAGTGCCCGTCGCACATCCGCATCAGAGAAGGCACCGGGCGCGCCCGGATAGGTCAAGGCGTTACGCAATGTGCCGAGTGGCAAATACGGGCGCTGCGGCAGGAACGCCATGCTCTCAGGCTTGGGAGTGAGGATTGTCCCCGAACCCCACGGCCAGAGGCCCGCCACGGCGCGGAACAGCGTCGATTTGCCGCCACCGGTCTCGCCGACGATCAAAACACGTTCGCCCGGCATAACGCTGACGCTCGCGTCCTCGATGACGATGTGTCCGTCCGGCAGCAGGATACGCACGCCTTCGAAAGCGAGATGCCCGTCCGGATGCAGCGCGTGTTTGATTTCCTCGGCGCCTTCCTCGATCGCGGGCAGCTCGTCGAGCGCTTCGCGGAATCGCGCAACCCGATGGATGGCCGCGCGCCAGTCGGCAAGGCGCGAGAAGTTGTCGACAAACCATCGCATCGCCCCCTGCACCTGGGCGAAGGCGCCAGCCACCATGATCAAGCCGCCGAGGGTCAAGTCGCCACCAAATAGGCCGGCGCGGCTACGAGGATCGGAACGACGAGCGACAGCCATCCGGTGCCTGACGTGATCCAGGTGAGCTGGGCAAGCGAAGTGGATATTCGCCGCATGGTGTCGACGACAGCCGCGAGCGCGGCTTCGAGATGCCGGTGTTCGTCCTTTTCTCCGCCATGCAGCGCGATGCTCTCGCCGGATTCGTCAACTCGAACGAGGGCGAAGCGGAATTCCGCCTCGCGCGCATATCGTTCGCCATTGAGTGCAATCAGCGGTCGCCCCACGAGCCAGGTCAGGCCGGAGCCGATCAGGGCATAGGCGAGGGCACACCAGACCATGTAACCCGGTATGGCAATATCATAGCCCGCCACCCGGAAGACGACCTGTGCCGACAAGACCCAGAGCACCCCAACGAAGGCGATGATCTGGAGCAGAGAATAGACAACGCCGCAGCCGAGGTCGGCGGTGTAGTCGCCGAGCAGACGGGTGTCCTCCTGAATTCGCTGGTCCGGGTTGCGGCCATACCGGCCGGCGAAGCTCAGCTGATAGACACGCATCGGCTTGAGCCATTCGACCAGCAGATGACGGGCGAGCCACTCGCGCAATCGAAACTTCAGGCGTTCCTGGAGAAAGGTTTGCGCGACCGTGAGTGTCAACAGAACGGCAATGATGACGAGGAATGTCCAAATAAAATGGACGAAGGCCGACAGATCCTTGTGGCCCACGGCATCGAAGAATTGGCCGTTCCACTCATTAAGCCGAACCTGTGCCAGCATGTTGGCGATAGTGACGGCGATCGACGTTACGAAGATCGCCAGCACATGCGTCCCGCCTTCGGCGCGCCGCAGCACGCGCGCGAACAATCCCAGATCGCCGGCAAGATCGAAATCCAGCATCTGGGCGGCCGCGATTTCGTCTGCCAATGCGGCTTTGGCGGCGGCGATCGGTATGGTAGGCGGCGCGGCCTGTAACACCGCCGGCTTTCCCTCCGGCGGGGGGTGAGCGGCGACGATCGGAAGGGTTGACGCAAGGTCCGTTTTCATTCGCCGTTTGCAGGGCTGTCGGCCGCTGCCTCGCGTTTCCAGCGGCCTCAAAGCTCGCCTGGCCGCTTGCCTGACGGAGTTGTTGGAAAGTCTAAACGGCGGACGCCAAGCTCTGTTGATCTAGAGCAAACGGCGAATACGGGCCCGCGCGGGCGCCCTGTGATGGACAATGAGAAGCTGGTGCTGCCGGAGTGGATTGAACACTCGACCTCCCCCTTACCAAGGGGGTGCTCTACCACTGAGCTACGGCAGCACGTGAGCGGAGCGAATATCCGATCATGCCGGTGATGTCGAGCGCCCCGCTTGCCGGCCGCGGGGAGGCCACTTATCCCTTTGCGGATGACGGGCGGAAGCGGCAAATCCGGCGATCCGAGGCGCGCCGAGCGCCTGAAGGCGGCGTTGCGTGACAATCTCAAGCGCCGCAAGGCGCAAATGAAGGCCCGTTCGCAGGCCGCGGACAAGGCGGGCGAGCACGATTCTGCCGGAATCACCCCCGAAATTGCCCCGCACAGGCCGAAAGGCTAGTAACCCTGCGGGCGGCCAAGCCTTGCAGGCGGGCCGTCGTGGTTCTTAGGTATTGAGTGGCCACAGGGGCCGTCAGCGGGGCGTCATGGATCGAATTCGAATCGTCGGCGGTCAGCGCCTCAACGGCACGATTCCGATATCGGGCGCCAAGAACGCCACTCTGCCGCTGATGATCGCCAGCCTGCTCACCGATGAAACGGTGATCCTCGAGAACGTGCCGCGGCTCGCCGACGTCATCCAGCTTCAGCGCATCCTCGGCAATCACGGTGTCGACATCATGATCGCCGGCAAACGCCCGGGCGAGGACCCGAACAACGGGCGCACCATCCATATCTCGGCCAGGTACATCGTCGACACCACCGCACCCTACGAGTTGGTGTCGAAGATGCGGGCGAGCTTCTGGGTGGTGGCGCCGCTTCTCGCGCGCATGGGCGAGGCCAAGGTGTCGATGCCGGGCGGCTGCGCCATCGGCACGCGGCCGGTCGATCTCTTGATCATGGCGCTGGAGCAGCTCGGCGCCGAGATCGAGATCGAGGGCGGCTATGTGATCGCGCGCGCGAAGAAGGGCCTGCACGGCGGCGACATCGTCTTCCCGAAGGTCACCGTCGGTGGCACCCATACAGCGCTGATGGCGGCTTCGCTTGCCCACGGCACGACGGTGATCGACAACGCCGCGCGCGAGCCGGAGATCGGCGACGTCGCCGACTGCCTGAATAAGATGGGCGCGAAGATTTCCGGCGCCGGCACTGCGCGCATTGTGGTCGAGGGCGTTCCCCGGCTGCACGGCGCGCGCCATTCGGTGCTGCCCGACCGCATCGAGACCGGCACTTATGCCATGGCGGTGGCGATGACCGGCGGCGACGTGCTGTTGCAGAACGCGCGGCCCGAACTGCTGCAGTCCGCGCTCGACGTGCTGGCGCAGAGCGGCGCCACCGTCACGCCGACCAACGAAGGCATCCGCGTCGCCCGCAACGGCACCGATCTCGCGCCGGTCACGGTGTCGACCGCGCCGTTCCCGGGCTTCCCCACGGATTTGCAGGCGCAGCTGATGGCGCTGATGACGCGCGCCGGCGGCATCTCGCGCATCACCGAGACCATTTTCGAGAACCGCTTCATGCACGTGCAGGAGTTGGTGCGGCTCGGCGCCCACATCCATCTCGACGGCGAAACCGCCACCATCGAGGGAGTCAAGCATTTGACCGGTGCGCCGGTGATGGCGACGGACCTGCGCGCTTCGGTATCGCTGGTGATCGCCGCGCTCGCGGCGCAAGGCGAGACCATGGTCAACCGCGTCTATCACCTCGATCGCGGCTTCGAGCGCGTCGAGGACAAGCTCGCCCGCTGCGGGGCGCAGATCGAGCGGATTAGCGGGTAACGGTCGAGCCTTATGTCCCGCTCACCCCGGCGAAAGCGGGGGGCCAGTACTTTCCTCGTGACCCTGTCGTCCGTCGCCCCTGGATTCCCGCTTGCGCGGGAATGAACGGGAAAAAGCATTGCCCGGCCTCTTGACAGAATTCCTATATCAATATATTCCTATCAGTGTCCGGCTCGTCGAGGGCGTCATCTAGAGGCGTCTTGGTGATGGAGCCGGATGCGGCGCCCGCGGGCAGGTTTCGCAAGACCTGCACCCGGGCGGCGCCGGGGCTCCGCCCGGGACCACTATGAGTCCCTGCGAGGAGCTCGCTGACGGCTGGGCCGTTGAGGCCTGCCCGAGGCTCGGAACGAGCGACGACCCGAAAGGCGCCGCGAATTTCAGGCCAAAGGTAGGATGAAACGGTCCTCCGAAAGCGCGGCCCGGCGCCGCAGTGAGAACGTCGCCGAGGCGCGCCGAGAGGCGCCGCACCTTCGCAAGAAGGTGCGCACATAAGGAATGGACGCGCCGCTTGGCGCGCCTCTCCCTCGGCTTGGCCGAGGGGCGGAGGGGGAATACGGCCTACCCGGGGCCGCAAAGAATACGGGCGGCGACGCTTGCGCGCTTTCTTTGTCCCTCGCGCGTGGGCGCAATGGGCAGCCGGCAACGCCCGTTGACCGGCCGCCCCGCTTGTAATCTGCTGCTGGCAAGAAACATCATAAAGGGGAAACGCCATGTCTATCGCTCGCCATTGCGCCGCCGGGCTGATCGCAGCCCTTCTCGCCACGCCGTGCGTCGCCCAGGAGACCGTGAAAATCGGCCTGCTCGTACCTTTGACGGGGCCCTTCACCCCGACGGGCAAGCAACTCACCGCCGGCGCCCGGCTCTACATGCAGCAACATGGCGATACGGTCGCCGGCAAGAAGATCGAACTGATCGTCAAGGACGACACCGGCAATGCCGATATGACCAAGCGGCTGGCCCAAGAGCTGGTGGTGAATGACAAGGTCGCGTTCCTCGCCGGCTTTGGCCTCACCCCCGGCGCGCTGGCGACGGCGCCCATCGCCACCGCGGCCAAGGTTCCGGAAATCGTGATGATGGCGGCGACCTCGATCATCACCGAGCGCTCGCCCTATATCGTGCGCACCAGCTTCTCGGTGCCGCAGACGACGGTGCCGCTCGCCGATTGGGCGGCGGCGAATAAGATCAAGACCGTCGTAACGGTCGTCTCGGACTACGCGCCCGGCATCGACGTAGAGACCGCTTTCAAGCGAGAATTCGAGGCCAAAGGCGGCAAGGTGATCGAATCGCTGCGCGTGCCGTTGTCGAGCAACGACTTCGCGCCGGCGCTGCAGCGCGTCGCCGATGCAAAGCCGGACGCCATCATGGGATTTGTCCCGGCCGGCATTGGTCCAGTTTTCATCCGCCAATTCGTGGAGCGCGGCCTCGACAAGTCGGGCATCAAATTCATCGCCGAGGGGAGCTTGACCGAAGACGATATCGTCAACCAGATCGGCGATGCGGCACTCGGCATCATCACATCGCAGCATTATTCGGCCGCGCACAACAGTCCTGAGAACAAGAAGTTCGTGGCGGCTTTCAAGAAGGCCAATGGCGGCATGCGGCCAAACTTGATGGCGGTGCAGAGTTACGACGGCATGCACTTGATCTATGAAGCCTTGAAGAAAACCAAAGGGTCGACCAACGGCGACGCGATCATCGCCGCGATGAAGGGCATGAGCTGGATCAGCCCGCGCGGACCGATCACGATCGATCCGGCAACGCGCGAAGTGATCCAGAACATCTATATCCGCAAGGTCGAACGGGTGAACGGCGAACTGTATAACGTCGAGTTCGAGACCATCCCCAATTTCAAAGACCCGTCCAAGATCAAGAACTAGGCCGGCGATTGAATTACATGCAGCGTGACATCCCGCCCTTTCGCGCCGATCACGTCGGTTCGCTGTTGCGGCCGCTCCCGGTCAAGCAGGCGCGCAGCAAGCGCGCGGCAGGGCAACTGTCCGCGGCCGAACTCACCGCGATCGAAGATGCCGAGATCAAGAAGATCATCGCCCAGCAGGAAGCAATCGGGCTTCGTTCGGTCACCGACGGCGAATTGCGGCGCGCCTATTGGCATTTCGATTTCCTCGCCGGACTCGACGGCGTGGCCATGGTCGAGGCGCAGGGGATCAAGTTCGCAGGCGTGACGTCTAAGTCCGAGGCGCCCTACGTCAAGGGCAAGCTCGGCTCGCGCCACCATCCGCAGATCGCGCATTTTGAGTTTCTGAAGGCGAATACCAAACGCACGGCCAAAATGACGATCCCAAGCCCGTCGATGCTGCACTATCGCGGCGGGCGGAACATGATCGACCGCTCTGCCTATCCGAGCATGGACGAGTTCTATCGCGATCTCGGCCAGGCCTATAAACAAGCCATTCAAGGCTTCTACGCCGCCGGCTGCCGTTACCTGCAGCTCGACGATTGCAGCTTCGCCTATCTGTGCGATCCGGCGCAGCGCGACATGCTGGCCAAGCGCGGCGACGATCCCGACAGGCAGGGCGAGATTTATGCCGGCATGATCAATGCCGCGCTGGAAGGACGCCCGCGCGACCTTGTCGTCACCACGCACGTGTGCCGCGGCAATTTCCGCTCGACCTTCATCGCCTCGGGCGGCTACGCGCCGATTGCCGATCTCTTGTTCAACAAGGTCGATGTCGACGGTTATTTTCTCGAATGGGACAGCGACCGCGCCGGCGGGTTCGAGCCGTTGCGCTTCTTGCCCAAAGGCAAAACGGTCGTGCTCGGCCTGATCACCTCCAAGACCGGCAGGATCGAGCAGAAAGATTTTATCAAGCGCCGCATCGACGAGGCCACGAAATACGTGGGCCTCGACCAGCTCTGCCTGTCGCCGCAATGCGGCTTCGCCTCGACCGAGGAAGGCAACGTGCTTGCCGAAGACGAACAATGGGCCAAGCTGCGCCTGGTGGTCGAACTGGCCGGCGAGGTCTGGGGCTGACGCCCGAAGAAGCGAAGGTAATCCATGCCCACCGTGAAAGTCCTGAGCGCCGGCGCCGTGAAGTCAATGGTGGAGGCGATCGGCCTGGAGTTCGAGCGCGCCAACGGCAACAAACTTGACGTTACTTTTGCGCCGGCCTTCGCGCAGCGCGAGCGTATCGTCAACGGCGCGACCGCCGATCTGGTGATCGTGTCGGAATCGATCGTCGCCGAACTGGAGAAACTCGACCTGGTCGTCGCCGGCAGCGCGCGGAATCTCGGTCGCACGGTCACTGGCGTTATCGTGCCGGAAGGCTCGGCGGTGCCGGACATCTCCACGGTCGAGGCGTTCAAGCAGGCGCTGCTCAAGGCCAAGAGCGTGGCCTATACAGATCCGAAGGCGGGCGGCACCGGCGGGATCATGTTCGCTGGCCTGCTCGAGAGGCTCGGCATTGCGGACGCGGTCAACGCCAAGGCGGTGCTGTGCAAAGGCGGCCTCGACGTCTCCACCAAGATCGCCGAGAAGCGCGCCGAGATCGGCACCACCTTCATCAGCGAGGCCTTGCCGGTGAAGGGGCTTAAAGTTATCGGTACGCTGCCGGGCGATCTGCACAACGCCAACACTTATACGGCGGCGGTCCATGCGGCGGCGAAAGAGCCGACAGCCGCCGCGGCCTTCCTCAAGGCGCTTACCGACCCTTCGACCCGCGACCGCTGGGCTGCGGCCGGCCTGGAGCCGGCGTTTTAGGCCGTTGTCCTAAGAGCAGCCGGCAAAATGCGAGTCGAACGTCGCCGATAGTCGCACCTCTGTGCGGCCGCATTCAGAGATTGTGAATATCGCGCCGCGGTTCGAAGACGAACAGCCAAACGGCGAAGCAGATCAGCGTCGCCGTGCCAATTGCCACAAGGGTATCTGTCACCATGATCCGCACTCCATTGTGAGACGGCGATGGGTCATCATGAGTCAGAACGCGCGGCGGGGCATTTCGGCCTGTTATTGATGCAAATTAATAACGGGGTACAGGGTCTCGACCGCCGCTTGCGTCCAGGATTTTCCATCCTTCCGGTGAACTACTGATCTTGCGGCCCGCCGCGGTCTTGCCTAATTACCTTCCGACCGGGAGCGGCAGCAATGGATCAGCTCAAATTTGTCGTCCTCGACGAAGAGGACTTAGAGGTCGCCTCGACCCATCTGCAGGATGCGGTGGCCAAGGTGGCGGACGTGCACTGGCGGCCGCAAGAAAAACGCTTGGTATTGGCGGTCAACCGTTTCGACTGGGAAAGCGCGCAATCCGGCAAGCCCGAATACCGCCGCCGCAGGACGGCGCTGCGTTTCGAGCGAGTGTTGTCATGCAAGTGTCGTGACGTGAATCCGGCCGGCCCGGATACCGTGCTCAATCTGCTGGCGGTCGAATTTGCCGAGACCGACGCGCCGGCGGGGGTGGTGACCATTACATTTTCCGGCGGGGCGTGCCTGCGGCTGGAAGTCGAGTGCCTGGAAGCTGAATTGGCCGATCTCGGGCCGGCCTGGACCACGGCGTCCTGCCCGGTTCACGCGGTGTTCGATGACGGAGTGTCCGGCCAGGGCTAGCCGCCTCAGGCATCCTGCCGAAAGCCCCAATATTCCGGTTCAGAACCGCTTGGCCGACGCCTGCCGGGCGGCGCCTCCCTTGATATTTTGCGGTTCCAGTGGCGTAGTGGCGGCGTTTCGCAAATTTGGGGGAAATAGCCAATGCGTAAATTCGTCGTCGTCGCGGGGCTGCTTGCTGGCGCCGCGTTCCTGTTCACGACCGGCACGCCGGCCAAGGCTTGGGTCGGCTGCGAATGCGTCAAGCTCGGTGCACCGGCCGTCTGCGTTAAGGGCGTGCTGGAATGCAGCACAATGGGCGGCGTCTGCCTTGCCCCCTGCGACTACGTGGCGCCGAAGAAAATGAAGCACCACAAGAAAAAGAAGATGATGAAGAAAGAAGATAAGATGAAGAAGGAAGAGAAGAAGAAGTAAGCCGGCGCAGTTTCAGCCGTCGAGGCCCCGCCCCCGGGCGGGGCCTTTTTGCTTTTCCGGCGCGGCAAACCGCCCGAAAGGGTTGACGCGACGGCGCGCATCACCCATTCACCTATCCGGGCAGGATCAGGCCATGCCGCTTCGACTGGACAGCCAAAGCCCCGATTTTGCGGCACGTTTCCGCGCCTTCCTCGCCGTCAAACGCGAGGCGGCGCAGGACGTCGAAACGAGCGTGCGCAACATCATCGCCGAAGTGAAGTCCTACGGTGACCGTGCCGTTCAGCAGCTGACTCTGGAATTCGACCGGCTCGATCTCGCCAAGGTCGGTATGCGCGTGACTGCTCAAGAGATCGAGGCGGCGGCGAAATTGTGTGAGCCGCAGGCCCTTGCCGCGCTCAAGCTCGCGCGCGACCGCATCGAAGCCTATCACCTGCGGCAGAAGCCGAAGGACGAACGCTTCACCGACGCGCTCGGCGTCGAAATGGGCGCGAAGTGGACCGCGATCGAATCGGTTGGGCTCTACGTGCCGGGCGGCACGGCGGCCTATCCGTCGTCCGTACTGATGAATGCGGTGCCGGCCAAGGTTGCCGGTTGCCCGCGGCTGGTGATGGTGGTGCCTTCGCCGGATGGCAGGCTTTCTCCCCTGGTGTTGGCGGCGGCCAAGCTCGCCGGGGTCGACGAGATCTATCGCATCGGCGGCGCGCAGGCCGTAGCCGCGCTTGCCTACGGCACCGAGACGATCCGGCCGGTGGCCAAGATCGTGGGCCCCGGCAATGCCTATGTGGCGGCGGCCAAGCGGCTGGTGTTCGGGCAGGTCGGCATCGACATGATCGCCGGCCCGTCCGAGGTGCTGATCCTCGCCGATGAGACCGGCAACCCCGATTGGATCGCCGCCGATCTTCTGGCGCAGGCCGAGCACGACGCCAGCGCGCAATCGATATTGATTACCGACGACGCCGCGCTCGCCGATCAGGTCGAGAAGGCGGTGGAATCGCAGCTCAAGACGCTGCCGCGCGCCAAGATCGCCGGCGCGTCGTGGCGCGATTTCGGCGCCGTCATCCTGGTGCCGAAGCTTGCCGACGCCGTCGCGCTGGTCGACCAATTGGCGCCCGAACATCTGGAAATCGCCGCCAACAACGCCGAAGCGCTGGTGCCGAAAATCCGCAACGCCGGGGCGATCTTCATCGGCGCCCATACGCCTGAGGCCATTGGCGATTACGTCGCCGGCTCCAACCACGTGCTGCCGACGGCGCGCTCGGCGCGCTTTTCGTCGGGTCTCGGCGTGCTCGATTTCATGAAGCGCACCTCGCTGCTCAAATGCGGACCTGAGCAGTTGCATGCGCTTGGTCCCGCGGCCATCGCGCTCGGCGAAGCGGAAGGGCTTTCCGCGCACGCCCGCTCGGTGGCGATCCGACTCAATCGGCGATGAGTCCGGCGAAGACAACGCCCGCTGGCGGCAAGCGGCGGTTGGTCTCCGTCACTCTCGACGAAGCGTCGATCGGCCGCGCCAACCCGGACGTCGAGCACGAGCGGGCAGTCGCGATCTACGATCTGCTCGAGCAGAACACTTTCGCGCCGGTCGGGCACGACGGCGGCCCCTATGCACTGCATCTGAGCATCAACAGCAACCGGCTGGTGTTCGACATTCGGCTTGAGGACGGCACACCGGTGATGGCGCATCTGTTCTCGCTCTCTCCGCTGCGCCGCATCGTCAAGGACTACTACCTGATCTGCGACAGCTACTATCAGGCCATCCGGACAGCTACGCCCGACAAGATCGAGGCGATCGACATGGGCCGGCGGGGCATCCACAACGACGGCTCGCGCATCCTGATGGAGCGGCTCCAAGACAAGGTGACGGTCGATCTCGACACCGCGCGCCGGCTGTTCACGTTGATCTGCGTGTTGCACTGGAAGGGCTAGCGCGGTGGCAGAGTCCGAGCGCCGTTCGCGCCCACAATCCGTGCTGTTCGCCTGCGGCATGAACGCGGTGCGCTCGCCGATGGCGGCCGGCCTGTTGCAGCAGCTCTACGGAAAATCGATCTATGTCGGCTCCGCCGGCGTGCAGAAAGGCTTCCTCGATCCTTTCGCCGTGGCGGTCATGGAAGAACTCGGCATCGACATCGCGCGCCACAAGCCGGTGACCTTCGAGGATGTGGAAGACCTGGAAGGGCTCAATTTCGATCTGATCGTGACGCTGTCGCCGCCGGCGCATCACAAGGCGCTGGAACTGACCCGCTTCCATGCGGCCGAGGTCGAATACTGGCCGACCCTCGACCCGACCGGCGTCGAGGGCACCCGCGAGCAGCGGCTGGACGCCTACCGCGCCGTCCGCGATGAACTGATGGCGCAGATTCGCGCGCGCTTCGGCCAGGCCGGCGGCGGCAATGAATGAGTTGTGAAAATAGTCCCGTTCCGCTAGTTTCCGCGCCAATCTCACCACCATGACAAAGCCACTAAACCCATGATCGGCCGGCCCAAATTCGTGCTCGCTTCCGGCTCGCCGCGCCGGCTCGCCTTGGTCAACCAGGCCGGCATCGAGCCGGACGCGCTCAAGCCGGCCGATATCGACGAAAGCCCGCTCCGCGGCGAAATCCCGCGCGCCCACGCCAACCGGCTGGCGCGCGGCAAGGCGGAAGTGGCACTGGCCAATGTCAAGCTCGACGACGAACTGCGCGGCGCCTACATCCTGGCCGCCGACACCGTGGTGGCGGTCGGCCGGCGCATCCTGCCGAAGGCCGAGTTGCTCGACGAGGCGGCGCAGTGCCTGCGCCTGCTGTCCGGCCGCAACCACCGCGTCCACACCTCGATCTGCCTGGTGACGCCGAAAGAGGCGTTCCGCCAGCGTCTGGTGGAAACGCGCGTCCGCTTCAAGCGGCTGTCGGAAGAAGACATCGAAGCCTATCTCGCGTCGGGCGAATGGCGCGGCAAGGCCGGCGGCTACGCGGCGCAGGGCATCGCCGGCAGCTTCATCATCAAGCTCGTCGGCTCCTATTCGAACGTGGTCGGCCTGCCGCTGTACGAGACCATGAGCCTGCTCGGCGGCGAGGGTTACCCGATCCGCTTCGGCTGGCTCAACGCGACATAAGACGGCGCGCCATGAACATCGCGTCATGGCTTGAACGCTCCGCTCTCAGTCGTCCGGCATGGCCGGCAGCGGCGACCGGCACGCGGGTGGTCGCAACTTATGGCCGCTTGGCGGAGCGTACGGCGCGCTTGGCCGGCGCTTTGCGCGAGCATTGTGGGCTTGAACCCGGCGACCGCGTCGCCATCGCCGCCAAGAATTCGCACCACTATCTCGAAATGCTCTACGGCATCTGGCACGCCGGGCTCGCGGCGGTGCCGGCCAATGCCAAACTGCACGGCGCCGAGCTTGGCTACATCATGGAGCAGTCCGGCGCGCGCGTTTGCTTTGTCTCGGCGGGCATCGACGCCGACATCGCGCCGCATGCGCCGAAGACTCTCGAACGGCTGATCACGGTCGGCAGCAAGGACTACGAAGCCTTGTTCAGCGCCGATCCGATTGCACTCGTGCCGCGCGCGGGCGGCGATCTCGCCTGGCTGTTCTATACGTCGGGTACGACCGGACGGCCGAAGGGCGCCATGCTCACGCACGATAATCTCATCATGGCGAGCCTTGCCTACGGCAGCGAGGTCGATCCGGTGACGCCGGGCGACGCCATCCTGCACGCGGCGCCAATGAGCCACGGCTCCGGCCTCTACATCATGCAGCACGTCGCGCGCCTCGGCGTGCAGATCATTCCGGAGAGCGGCGGCTTCGAGCCCGACGAGATCGCCACGCTGTTCAATCACCGGCCGCGGATGTCGATGTTCGCCGCACCGACCATGATCAAGCGCCTGGTCGCCTGTCCCGCCGATCTCAACGCCGAGAACATCCGCACGCTGATCTGGGGCGGCGCGCCGATGTATGTCGAGGACGCGCTGGCAGCCCTCGACCGCTTCGGCCCGCGCCTGGCGCAGATCTACGGGCAAGGCGAGGCGCCGATGACCATCACCACGCTGTCGAAAGAGGACATCGCCGGCCGCGACCATCCGCGCTGGCGCGAGCGGCTGGGCTCGGCCGGCAAACCCTATGCCTGCATTGAGGTGATGGTGGCCGACTTGCAAGACAGACCGGTGGCGCAGGGCGAGGCGGGCGAAATCCTCTGCCGTGGCGTCGTCATGTCGGGCTATTGGCAAAATCCGGAGGCGACCAAGGCCTCGCTGCGCTACGGCTGGCTGCACACCGGCGACGTCGGTGTGTTCGACCAGGAAGGCTATCTGCACCTCAAGGACCGCTCCAAGGACTTGATCATTTCCGGCGGCTCCAACATCTACCCACGCGAAGTCGAGGAGGTGCTGCTGATGCACGATAAAGTGCGCGAAGTTTCGGTGATCGGCCGCCCGGACCGCGACTGGGGCGAGGCGGTGGTCGCCTACGTGGTCGGAGAGGCGAGCCCGGCTGAGCTCGACGCGCTGTGCCTTTCCCGCATTGCGCGCTTCAAGCGGCCGAAGGATTATGTTTTTGTCGACGCGCTGCCGAAGAACAATTATGGCAAGGTCCTGAAGACGGAACTGCGCACCATGGATGTGGCAAGGGCAAAGCCATGAACGAGATCGAACGCAAGGCGACGACCGCGCGCTGCCCGATCTGCGGCAAGCCGACGGATCAGGCGTTCCGCCCATTCTGCTCCAAGCGCTGCGCCGACATCGATCTCAACCGCTGGCTTTCCGGCGTCTACGCGGTGCCGGTCAAAGAGGACGAAGACGAGGACGGCGAGCGGCCCGCCGATACCGGCGAAAGCGAGCAATCATGAACCTGCAAGTGACCGACTGGCCCGACCGGCTGTTCGCGACGCTCAAGCGCGCCGGCATCCGTCAGGTCGGCTATGTGCCGGACGCCGGGCATTCGCGGCTGATCGAGCGCTGCCGCGCCGACGCCGACATTCGCGACATCGTGCTCACCACCGAGGAAGAGGGCGTGGCGCTGGCGGCCGGCGCCTGGCTCGGCGGCGAGCGCGCGGCGCTGCTGATGCAGTCGAGCGGGCTCGGCAACTGCGTCAATATGTTCTCGCTGGCGCGGAGCTGCCGCTTTCCGCTGCTGATGCTGATCACCATGCGCGGCGAGTGGGAGGAGTTCAATCCCTGGCAGGTGCCGATGGGATCGATCGTCGATCCGGTGCTCAAGCTGTGCGAAGCGGAAGTCTATCGTGTGAGCAAGCCGGAGGAGGTCGAAGGCGCGGCGGAGCGCGCGGTGCAGCACGTCTTCGGCGACGAGCGCATCGGCGCGGTGATCCTGTCGCAGCAACTGATCGGCAAAAAGGTGTGGACCAAATGAGCGGACGATTGGAACGCCGCGCCGCCATGGCGATGCTGCTCGAAGGCCGCACCGATGATCTGCTGGTGGTGCCCGGTCTCGGCTCGACGACTTACGATCTCGCTGCTGCCGGCGACGACGACCACAATTTCTATTTGTGGGGCGCCATGGGCGGCGCCGCCATGATCGGGCTGGGTCTCGCGCTGGCGCAGCCCGACAAGCGCGTCGCCGTGATCACCGGCGACGGCGAGATGCTGATGGGGCTCGGCGCGCTCGCCACCATCGGCATCCAGAAGCCGGGCAATCTCGCAATCCTGGTGTTCGACAACGGCGTTTATGGCGAGACCGGCATGCAGCCGAGCCACACGCAAAGCGGCGTCGACCTCTTGGGTGTTGCCCGCGGCTGCGGCTTTGCGAGGTGTCTCGAAGTGACCGACGAGACGGGATTGCGCGATCTGGCCACCCGCTTGAAAACCTTGCGTGAGCCTCTATTCGCCCGCGTGCTGATCGAGGCCTCCGAGCCGCCACGGGTGCTACCGGAACGCGACGGCGCGGTGCTGAAACAGCGGTTTCGTGCGGCTTTAGGGGTTAAAGCTTAGGATTTTCGGCGTTCTGGACAGCCCGGAGGCGGGCCTCTATAACGCGCGGCACTCTGCTTGTCCGCCCGATTTGGCGGGCAATTTTGCGGACTTGTACCAACACTCGGCGCCCAGGTAGCTCAGTTGGTAGAGCATGCGATTGAAAATCGCAGTGTCGGTGGTTCGATTCCGCCCCTGGGCACCATTTTCCCTTCAGCCCGCTACACCTGTTCGGCATTGAGATAAGCGAGCCGCGCGCCGCAGAAGGCGCAGATCAGGCCGAGGCCCAGCGCGGTCAGCCCCGCAATCACGTCCACCGTGCCGCCGAGATTCTCGCTCTTGCTCATGACGCCGCCGGCGGTGGCGGCGGCAAACACCAGCGCGATCAAGAAGCGCCGCGCCACCTGGTAGACGAAATCGCGCTCGCGCGCGGCAGCGATCAGATAGGCGCCGGTGCCCCAGCCGCCGATGAAGCCGGCACCGCCGATCGCCCACCAGGCCAGCGCCGAGGCGAGGTGCTGCTTGCTGCCGGCGGCGGCATCGCGCAGCACCGCGTCGAGGCCTACACCGAATACGGTGAGAACGATGTGCACCACCAGCGCCGCGAAGACGCCGCAGGCGATGGCGGCGGCGTAATGCAGGCGGCGCAGGGTATCGGTGTCCATGAGGATGATCCAATAGCGTCCGCGCCGCGGCAGGGGAAGGGCCCGCCGCCGGCCGAGCGCGGCAATATGCCGAACATCTGCGCCGATCGGACGTTTATCCTCCCGCAAGGGGCATGGGCGAGGCATCGATGACGCCCGATAAGGCGATCGTGACGAGCGACATTCCGGCGCGGCTTGACCGGCTGCCTTGGGGCCGATTCCACGCGCTGGTAGTGGCCGCACTCGGCGTCACCTGGATCCTCGACGGGCTGGAGGTGACGCTCGCCGGCTCGCTGGCGGGCGCATTGAAACAAAGCCCGGTTCTGCATTTCTCCAATGCCGATATCGGGCTTGCCGCCAGCACCTATCTCGCCGGCGCCGTGCTGGGCGCGCTGTTTTTCGGCTGGCTCACCGATTGGCTCGGCCGCAAGAAACTGTTTTTCATCACGCTGACGGTCTATCTCATCGCCACCGCGGCGACCGCCACCTCATGGAATCTCGCGAGCTTCGCGCTGTTCCGTTTTGTCACCGGCGCCGGTATCGGTGGCGAATATGCCGCGATCAATTCCACCATCCAGGAACTGATCCCGGCGCGCGTGCGCGGCTGGAGCGATCTCGTCATCAACGGCAGCTTCTGGGTCGGCGCGGCGATGGGTGCGCTCGGCTCGCTGGTGCTGCTCGATCCGGCGGTGATTAATACGGAAATCGGTTGGCGGCTCGCCTTTTTGATCGGGGCGAGCCTCGCTTTGGCGATATTCTTCATGCGGCTATGGATTCCGGAAAGTCCACGCTGGCTGATGACGCATGGCAGCGCCGAGGAAGCCGAGCGGGTGATCGCCGGTATCGAGGCGCGCTTTGACGGCCTGCCGCCGCCACACGATCTGCCGCGTGTGCGCCTGTGCGCGCGCCGGTCGACTCCGCTCTCGGAAGTGGCGCACACGCTGTTCCAGCGCCATCGCCAGCGCACGCTGGTGGGCCTGAGCCTGATGGCGTCGCAGGCGTTCTTCTACAACGCGATCTTCTTCACCTATGCACTCGTCCTCACCGATTTCTATCACGTGCCGTCCGACCACATCGGCTGGTATCTGTTGCCCTTCGCGGCGGGGAATTTCCTCGGGCCCGTGCTGATCGGCCGGCTGTTCGACACGCAAGGGCGGCGGCCGATGATCGCCTTCACCTACATCGTCTCCGGCATCTGCTTGCGGTGCCGGCTACCTGTTCATGCGCGACCTGATCACGGCGGAAACGCAGACGCTGTGCTGGATGGCGATCTTCTTTTTCGCTTCCGCTGCGGCGAGCTCGGCCTATCTCACGGTGAGCGAGACCTTCCCGCTGGAAATCCGCGCGCTGGCGATCGCCTTCTTCTACGCGGTCGGCACCGGCATCGGCGGCATCGTCGGTCCCTGGCTATTCGGCGTCTTGATCGACACCGGCTCGCGCATCAGCGTGTTCGGCGGCTATCTCGCCGGCGCCGCGCTCATGATCGCCGGCGGGCTCATCGAGTGGAGATGGGGCGTCGACGCCGAGCGCAAATCGCTCGAAGCGGTGGCGAGGCCGCTGACTTTCATCGATATCGATTGAATCGCGTCGCCGCGGCCGTTCAGCGGCAAGGATGGGCGGCTCTTAGGCCGAACAACAAGGCGCGCGCCAACGATATATCCGTCGAGCCACTGGTCTTGCGCGCCCAACGCAAGACCAGATCGCTGGCCTCGTCGAACGTCAATTTCGGCAACAGGCCCGGCAGGCAAAACAGTTTCGCTTCGGCGCTTGCGTTGTAGGCGATAAGCGCATCCACAGCGCCGAGCAGATAGGCCCTATTGATCTCGAGATCCTTCGCGGCTTTGGGATGCTGAAATTGCCCTAGCGTTACGTTTTGCGCCTGCGCGCCGAGGCAAAATGACAGATTTATGAGCGCCGCCGCCGCGGCTGTCGTTGCGATCCGGACATTTGCAAGCATGGGCAAGCCTCCGTTCGCGCAAGCCGCTCAGGCGGCGAGCTCGCGCATGATCTTGTAGAGCCGCGCCTGGCCCTCGAAGCCGATGCCGGGGCGGTCGGACAGCGAAATGTAGCCGTTCGCGATCACCGCGTCGTCGGCAAAGCCGCCGAAATCGCCGAACACGCCGGGATAGGATTCCGCTCCGCCGAGGCCGAGGCCGGCGGCAATGGCGAGCGACATCTGGTTGCCGCCATGCGGAAACATGGCTGAGCGTGGCCAGCCGTGGCGTTTGAGCATATCGAGCGTGCGCGCATATTCCGTGATGCCGTAGGCCTGCGGCGGGTCGATCTGGATCACGTCGTTGCGCTCAGGCTTCAGGCCGCCGAAGCGCACCAGGTTCTCCACGTCCTGCGTCGAGAACAGGTTCTCGCCGGTCGACAGCGGCGGAGCGTAAAGGCCGGCGATCTCGGCCAGCAGGGCGAAATCGAGCGGATCGCACGGCTCCTCGAACCAGCGTAAGCCGAAGGGCGCCGAGCCGCGTGCATAAGCAAGTGCATCCTCGCGATCGAATTTCGAGTTAGCGTCGACGGCAAGCTGCGCACCCTTGGGCAGGATCGATTTCACCGCCTCGACGCGGGCGAGATCGTCGCCGAGCGCCATGCCGCCGACCTTCATCTTCACCATGGTATAGCCGGCATCGAGATGGCCGCGCATCTCGTCCTGCAAGTCCTTGGTGGTCTTGCCCGGCGCGTACCAGCCACCGCCGACATAGCAGAACACCTTCTCCGCGCGTTTGCCGCCATTGAATCGCTCGGCGAGCAGCACGTGCAGCGGCTTATCGGCGACTTTAGCGAGCGCGTCCCAGATCGCGACCTCGATGGTGCCGATGCCGACCGAACGCTCGGAATGGCCGCCCGATTTCTCGTTCTGCATCATCGCCGCGAGGCATTTCTCTGGCGAGATCAGCCCCGCGTCATCGATGAGGCTGTCGCGTTTTGCCTTCAGCAGGCGCGGGATGAAGCGCGCACGCATCTGCGCGCCGCAAGCATAGCGGCCGGTGGAGTTGAAGGCATAGCCGCACACCGGCTTGCCATTGCGCTTAACGTCGGTGATCACGGCGACCACCGACGTCGTCATTTCGCTGAAGTTGAAGCTCGAATTGGCGAGCGTCGAGTTAAGCGGTATCGCCGTTTCGCGGATGTCGACGATGCGCATCTGATGCTCTTGTCCCGGGCGCAGCGCAGCACGAAGTGGTGCGCTGCAGACCCGGGATCGTTGCGGGTTCAGAACTTGGGACGGCCCCGGATCAGCGTCGCAGCACTCCGCTTACGCTTCGTGCTGCGCCGCATCCGGGGCAGGCAGCGTCATTTGATCTGCGGAATTTTCGCTTCCTTGATCACTTTACCCCACTTCTCGACTTCATTCTTGATATAGGCGGCGAATTCGTCCGGCGTGTCCGCCACGGGATCAAAGCCGAGTTGGGCGCATTTCGCCTTCACGTCGGGCAGCGCCATCGCCTTCTTGATCTCGGCGTTGAGCAGATCGACGATCGCTTTCGGCGTCTTCGCCGGCATCAGCACACCCTGCATGGTTTCGGATTCCTGCTCGGCGATGCCGGCTTCGCCCAGCGTCGGCACATCGGGCAAGGCCGCCGAGCGTTTGGCCGAGGTGACGGCGAGCGCGCGCAGCTTGCCGCCCTTGACCTGCGGCGCGGCGGGCGGCATGGCGGCAAAGGCGATCGGCGTCTGGTTGGCGACGGTCGATTGGATCGCCGGCGCGGCGCCGCCAAACGGCACGCTGGTGGCGTCGAGCTTGAGCGACAGCTTGAACAATTCGGCGGCAAGCTGCGGCGTCGTGCCGATGCCTGGATTGGCAATGGCGTATTTGTACGGATTGGCCTTCAGCAGATCGACCAGTTCCTTCACCGTCTTCACCGGCAGCTCGGGGTTGACCACCAGGATATTCGGCGAGGCGGCGGCGAGCGTCACCGGCGTCGAAATCCTTGAAGGCGTCGTATGGGTTCTTGGCGTAAAGGCTCGGATTGACGACGAAACTCGAACTCGCCACCAGCATGGTGTAGCCATCGGGATTGGCGCGCGCGACGATCGTCATGCCGATGTTGCCGCCGGCGCCCGGATGGTTCTCGACGTAGAATTGCTGCTTCAGGCTTTCCGACAGTTTTTGCGCGATCAGACGCGCCATCACGTCGGTCGGGCCGCCGGCCGCGAACGGCACGATCACCTTGACCTGACGGGCCGGATAGTTCTGCGCCTGCGCCGGCGCGAAGCTGGCGCCGGCCATCGCGATCGCGATGAGCATGGCGGAGCGGCGAGATAATATTTTCATTCGTTAGTCCTCCCTTGAATTTTGACGCGTTACGCGCGCAGGCCGAGGATTGCGCGCGCTTCCTTTGCTGTGGCGAGCTCGGCGCCCAGGTCGTCGAGAATGCGCACGGCTTTCTCGCACAGCGCCGCGTTGCTCGGCGTCAACTTGCCTTTGCCGATGTAGACATTGTCCTCCATACCGACGCGCACGTGACCGCCGAGGAACCAGGTCGTCGCCAGCATGGGGAATTCCCAGCGGCCGATGGCAAACGCCGCCCACATTGCGTCCTGCGGCAGGAGCGAGTGTGCATACATCAAGGTCTGCGGCGTCGAAACGAAGCCGTAGCGCACGCCCATCACGATCTGAAACAGCGGCGGGCGTTTGAGAATGCCTTGGTCGAGCAGCATATGCGCGAGCTGGATGTCGCCGGAGTCGAACACCTCGAGTTCCGGCTTGGAGCCGGCCTCTTGGATCGCCTTCGCCATGATCGTCAGGTTGTCGGGCGGGTTGATCACCGCGGCCGAGCCCGACCACATGGTGTTGAGGTCGAGCGTGGCGATGTCCGGCTTGAGTTCGACGATGTGTTCGACGCGCTTGAGCGGCGGAATGAGCGTTGATCCCGGTCCAGCGACGCGCGGGTCGTCCTTGCTGGGCACGAAACGGCCGCCCGGGCCGGTGGTGAGATTGATGATCAGTTCGGAATTCTTGTCGCGGATGCGTTCGACCACCTCGCGGTAATGCGCAAGCTCCATGCTCGGCCGCCCGTCCGGATGGCGGACATGGATATGCGCGACCGAAGCGCCGATCTTGGCCGACTCCAGCGCCGCGTTGGCGATCTGCTCCGGCGTGCACGGCAGCGCGGGGTTCTGCTGCACGGTGGTGAGATTACCGGTCACCGCGACCGTGAGGATCGTCTTCTTGGCTTGCCCGGCCATGTGCGTTTTGTCCCGAATTTGCGCCGTCGATTGACTTTAAACAAACGACTGTTTACTTTGCGTTTCTCCCAAATCGTCCAGCCAGAGTCAAGCGTTGCGCCGATCCTCCGCACGACAAGCAAGCAAGCCGATGGCGGCCAAACGCCGCGGACGCCAACCAGCGGTAACTGCGGGTGGTCCGTCGGTGCGAGAGCGCATCCTCACCGTCGCAGAGCGCATGTTCGCCGAGCACGGCATGGAGGGCGTGGGCTTGCGCGCCATCACGGCCGCCGCCCGCGTCAACCTCGCCTCCATCGCCTATCACTTCGGCTCCAAGGACGGCCTCTTGGAAGCGCTGTTTGCGCAGCGCGCGGCGCCGATCGCGCAGGAACGCCTGCGTCTGCTGGCGCTGTGCTACGAGCAATCCAAGACGCCGGCGCTGGAAGATATTCTCGACGCGTTCTTGCGTCCGGCATTGACGCTCGGCGTGCAGCCGCAGTTCGGCGGGCCTGCTTTCGTCAAGCTCAGGGCGCGGCTTGGCACCGAGCCGGAAAAAACCTCACGCAAGATTTTGGCCAAGGCCTTCGACGCGTCGAGTCGCCAATTCATCGACGCCATCGCGCAGGTGTTGCCCGGGCAACCGCGCGCCGAAATCGAATGGCGTTACCACTTTATGCTCGGCGCCATGTTCTACACCATGGCCAACAGCGGCCGCATCCAGTCGCTCACCGACGGCCGCTGCGATCCGGGCGACGTCAAGCTCGCGCTGCATCACATGATTCCGTTTCTGGCGGCGGGCTTCCGCTCGGCGCCAGTGTCCTGAACCTTACAAACCGAGAGGAACCGCCATGACGGCCCGCAAGCTCACCCGCAAGGACATGTCCGCCGCCGCCGAGAAATACAAGAACTGGGGCAAGTGGGGTCCGGCCGACGAGATCGGCACGCTCAATTATACGAGCGCCGAAGATATCGTCGCCGCCACGCGGCTGGTGAAGAAGGGCAAGGTGATCTCGCTCGCGCTCAACTTCGACTACACCGGCCCACAGGGCGCCAAAAGCAAATACCCGGCGATGGGCCGTACCAATCCGATCCACACCATGATCCGTACCGGCACCGACGCTTATTCCGGCGTGCTCGACAAGCGCGGCATCCGCGCCGCCGACGACATCGTCACCATGCCGCTGCAATGCGGCACGCAGTGGGACGGGCTCGGTCACGTGTTCTACGAGAACAACATGTGGAACGGCTACGACTGCCGCGAGGTGACATCGGCCGGCGCGCAGAAGTGCGGCATCGAAAAGACCAAGAACAAGATGGTCGGCCGCGGCGTGCTGCTCGACGTGGCGCGCCACAAGGGCGTCGAGTCGCTCGACGACGGCTACGGCATCACCAACGAGGATCTCTACGGCACGGCGAAGAAGCAGAACGTCGCGCTCAAGCGCGGCGACTACGTGATCGTGCGCACCGGCATGATGGAGCGCTGCCAGAAGGCCGGAAGCTGGGACGGCTATCCGGGCGGCGACGCGCCCGGCTTTGCCTTCGAGACGCTCGATTTCGTCAAGGACACAGAGCTCGCCGCGCTCGCCTCCGACACCTGGGGCTGCGAGGTGCGGCCCAATCCGGTCGCCGAAGGCGAGAACATCAACCAGCCCTGGCACTGGATCACTATCCCGATCATGGGCATGACCATGGGCGAGATTTTCGAGCTTAAGGAGTTGGCTGACGACTGCGCGGCCGACAAGGTCTACGAATTCTTGTTCGTGGCGCCGGCGATTCCGATCACCGGCGCGGTCGGCTCGCCGGTCAATCCGCTGGCGATTAAATAATTCTTACGGGAGCGGCGCTCATGGCCAAGCAGTACCCCGTCACGCACACCGAAACCGAATGGCGCAAGATTCTCACGCCTGAGCAGTACGAAATCATGCGCGAGCACGGCACCGAGGTACCGGGCAGTTGCGCGCTGCTGTATGAGAAGCGCGCCGGCACGTTCCACTGCGCCGCCTGCGGGCAGCCGCTGTTCGCTTCCAAGCTGAAGTTCGAAAGCGGTACCGGTTGGCCGAGCTTCAACGACCCGCTGTCGGGCGCGGTCGAAACCGTCGAGGATAACAGCTACGGCATGACCCGTAGCGAAGTGAATTGCAGCCGCTGCGCCAGCCATCTCGGTCACTTGTTCGACGACGGTCCGCCGCCGACAGGCTTACGCTACTGTATCAATGGCGTCGCGCTGGACTTCAAACCGGATTGAAAACGGAAGCAACAATGAGCCAAGTCGGACACAATACCAAACGCACCGGAGCTGAAGTCCTCGCCGATATGCTGGCGGGTTACGGCGTCACTCACGTCTTCATGGTGCCGGCCGTTTTGCGGCGCACCTTCGCCGAGATGGAGCGGCGCACCAAAATAGCCAGGGTGCACTGCCACGGCGAGAAATCTGCCGTCTATATGGCGGACGGTTATGCGCGCGCCTCCGGCAAGCCGGGCATTTGCATGGCGCAGGTGATCGGCGCGCTCAACATCGCCGCGGGCTTACGCGACGCGTATCTGGCGCATTCGCCGGTGATCGCGTTCACCGGCGGGCGCGATCCTAAGACCAAGTTCCGCAAGGTCTATCAGGAGATCGACGACGTGCCGGCCTTCGAGCCGGTGACCAAGTTCAACGCCACCGTCGACGACGTCGCGCGTATCCCCGACATGGTGCGCCAGGCTTTCCGCGTGGCGACGTCCGGCGCGCCGGGCCCAGTGCATCTCCAATTCCGCGGCAACGAGGGGCAGGTCGATCTCGAAGAGGCCGAGATGGAGGCGCTGGTCGAGAGCCAGTTCGCCCATGTGCCGCCGTTCCGGCCCGAGCCTGAGGCCGCCAATGTGAAGGCGGCGCTCGAACTGTTGCAGAAGGCGGAGCGGCCGATCTTTGTCGCCGGCGGCGGCGTGCGCGCCTCGGGCGCCGGCCGCGAACTGGTCGCGTTGGCCGAAGCCCTGCAGATTCCGGTTGCCACCTCGCTCAACGGCAAGGACACAGTTCCTGGCGTCCATCCGCTGTCGGTCGGCGTCGCCGGCAGCTATTCGCGCGAAAGCGCCAACCGCGCTGTCAACCGCGCCGATCTCGTCTGCTTCATCGGTACCGAGAGCGGCGGCATGACTACGCATTTCTGGGCGGTGCCGAAAATCGGCACGCCGGCGATCCAGATCGACATCGAGCCGGAATCGCTCGGCCGCAATTATCCGCTTGCCGCGAGCGTGCTGGGCGACGCCAAGGCGGTGCTTTCCGCCATGCTCAAGCTGGCCGACAAGGCGAGCGCGGCAAAGCGCGCGCCTTGGATCAAGGAAATTTCCGCGCTGCGCGGCGAGTGGTATGCCAAATACAAGCCGGCGCTGGAATCCGACAAGGCGCCGATCCATCCGGCGCGGCTTTGTGCCGAGTTCACCAAGCATGTGCCGGACGACGGCATTGTCGTGGTCGACACCGGTCATGCCGGCATGTGGATGGGCGGCATGTACGATCTGCGTAGTGCCTCGCAAAGCTATATGCGCAGCGCCGGCCATCTGGGCTGGGCGTTTCCGGCAGGCATCGGCGCCAAGGCGGCGTGCCCCGACCGGCCGGTCATGGTTTTCACCGGCGATGCCGGCTTCTGGTACCACATCGCCGAAGTGGAAACCGCGGTGCGCTGGAAGCTCAACAGCATCACGGTCGTCAACAACAACGGCGGCGGCAATCAGAGCAAGCGCGGCTTCGACCGCGCCTATGGCGGCGAGCCGACGGAAAAGTCGCGCGAATTGTGGACCTACAATCCGATGAATTTCGCCAAGCTCGCCGAGGACATGGGCGCGCTCGGCATTCGCGTCGAACGCGCCAGCGACATCGCGCCGGCGTTCAAGCGCGCGCTCGCCGCCGACCGTCCTGTGGTGATCGACGTCGTCAGCGACATCGAGGAGCTGGCGCCGACTGCGGTCACGTAGCCGAAACTGAGACGGAGAGATTTCGTTGTCGGCCTTTGACCCACGTCAATGCTCTTTGCATTGCCGTGCACGATGGTCCCCTACGTCTTAATGACCGACAGGCCGGAAGGGGCCGCAAACCATGAAATATGTCCGTCTGCATGCCGACAAGAACGGCCATACGCATTTCGAAAACGCCGTGCTCCAACTCGACGAGGCCGACTACCGTCCGCCAGCGCCGATGATGTTTGTGTCGCACGCCTATGCGACCGACGGTCTGCAATTCATTCGGCTGCCGTCCGGTTGGGTCGCCGACTCGATCCATCCGCCCAAGAAACAATTTCTCATCTGCCTGAAGGGTCACCTTGAGGTGACCGCGAGTGACGGTAAGACTTGCACTTTCGGTCCAGGCGACAGCGTGTTGATGGAGGACGTCGACGGAAAGGGTCATCGTACCCGCGTCAAGGGCGCGGACGAATGTCTGGCGGCCATTATACCGGTCGACTGATTTGGCAGGCTGCTGCGCAAATACTTGCTGTCAGCCTTCGCCGATCTCTTTCAAGATTTCCGCCGTGTGCTCGCCAAGTCGCGGCGCGGGGCGCTCGGAAGCGGCGCGCCAGCCGTCCATCACGATCGGCGTGCGCACGCCGGGGATATGACCGCTTTTGGCGGCGTTGCTCGGCAGGTCGAGTTTCATGCCGCGATAGACGACCTGCGGATCTTTAAACACCTGCTCGAGATCGTTGATCGGGCCGGCCGGCACCTTCTGCTCTTCGAGCTTGCCGAGCAATTCCGCGCGCGGCATGCGTTTGGTCAGCGTAGTAAGCTTGGCCACCAGTTCATCGCGATGCGCGAGACGTCCGACATTGTTTTTGTACTCGGGCACTTCCGCGAGTTCGGGCGCGCCGAGCACATGGCATAGCTTGACGAACTGGTTGTCGTTGCCGGTGGCGATGATGATGTGACCGTCGGCGACGGGGAATTCCTGATAGGGCACGATGTTGGGGTGCGAGTTGCCGATACGTTTGGGGATCTCGCCGGAAACAAGATAATTGAGCCCCTGGTTTGCCAGCACGCCGACGGTCGAATCGACCAGCGCGGTATCGACGTAACAGCCTTTGCCGGTCTTCTCGCGCTGCGCCAGCGCGGCCAGGATGCCGATCACCGAATAGCAGCCGGTGAACACGTCCGAGATGGCGACGCCGACGCGCGTCGGCGGGCCGTCGGCGTAGCCGGTCAGGCTCATAAAGCCGCCCATACCTTGTGCCATGAGGTCATAGCCGGCACGCGCGGCATAGGGTCCGTCCTGGCCGAAGCCGGTCACCGAGCAATAGATCAGCCGCGGGTTCTCCGGCGCGAGGCTTTTGTAGTCGAGCCCGAATTTAGCGAGGCCGCCGACCTTGAAATTCTCGATCAGCACGTCCGATCGCTTGATTAGCTTGTGCACGATGCGCCGGCCTTCCTCGTCCTCGAAGTCGGCCTCGATCGAGCGCTTGCCGCGATTGGCGGAATGGAAATAGGCCGAGCCGAGGTGCTTGCCGTCGACGCCCTCGACGAAAGGCGGGCCCCAGCCACGGGTGTCGTCGCCGGCACCCTTGCGCTCGACCTTGATGACGTCGGCGCCCAGATCCGCCAGCATCTGTCCCCCCCAGGGCCCCGCCAGAATGCGGGCGAGTTCGAGGACGCGCAGACCTGCCAACGGCTTCGGCATGTTGAGAATCTCCTGCGAGGTGCGGAAGGAACGAGAACGGGCGGGGTTATAGGACTATCGTTTCGCGCTGACCAGTCCGCCATTAATTTAACGATGCCACGGACTTACCGATGAAATTGATCGCGTCCCTATGGCCCTAAGCCGCGCCGGCGGCTAAGGTGGCAACTGGGCGCGACATGCTTCCAAAAACCGATCGAACGGGGCGGTATTTATGTCCGTCGCGAAAAAAGACTTGAGGGAGGATACCAATGAAGAAGCTTACCACAATTCTTGCCGGCGCGGCGGCAGCTATCTTGCTGACGGCCTCGGCGCAGGCGCAAGTGACGTTGAAGGCATCGCACCAGTTCCCGGGCGGCAAGGGCGACGTCCGCGACGACATGGTGCAGATGATTGCTAAACAGGCTGCGGCCGCCAATGTCGGCCTCACCATCCAGGTTTATCCCGGTGCTTCGCTGTTCAAGCCGAACGACCAGTGGAATGCCATGGTCAATGGCCAGCTCGATATCACGCTGTTCCCGCTCGACTACGCCAGCGGCAAGGTGCCGGCCTTCAGCGCGACGCTGATGCCGGGCCTGATCCGCAATCAGGAACGCGCCAAGCGCATCAACGCCTCGCCGTTCATGAAGGACGTCCGCGCCGAGATCGAGAAGCACGGCGTGATTGTGCTGTCGGACGCTTGGTTCGCCGGCGGCATGGCGTCGAACAAAGGATGCTTGGTGCATCCGAACGATCTCAAAGGCCTGAAATTCCGCGCCGCCGGGCCGACCTTCGCCTCGATGTGGGAAAGTGCCGGCGCCTCGATCGTCAGTCCGCCGTCGAACGAAATCTACAACGCATTCCAGAGCGGTGTCGTGAATGCGACTGACACCAGCCTTGGCACGTTCCAGTCCATGCGGCTCTATGAAGTGACGAATTGCCTTACCGCGCCGGGCAACAATGCGCTGTGGTTCATGTACGAGCCGGTGCTGATGTCGAAGAAGAGCTTCGACAAGCTCAACAAGGCGCAGCAGGATGCCGTGCTCAAGGCCGGCAAGGCGGCTCAGGCCTATTATGAAGGCAAGGCCGATGAGGTGAACAAGGACGCAATCAAAGCGTTCGAGGATCACAAGGTCAAGGTCGTGACCCTCAGCGATGCCGATTATCAAGCCTGGCTCGCCGTGGCGAAAAAGAGCTCCTACGCGACCTTCGCCAAGGCGGTGCCGAACGGCCAGAAACTGATCGACGAGGCCCTCGCCGTCAAATAACGCAAGACACGACAAGTCGGCCGGCCGGCGGGTGATCTCGCCGGCCGATGCCGTCTCGCCCCGTCAGCGTTGCGCGGGGACACCCCGCAACGAATGCTGCCAGTTCAAGCCAGACTCATGGACATATACATTCGAACGGTGATCTTCCTGTCGCGCGTCGCCGGCGTGTTTGGGGCAATTCTCATCGGCGTCGCTGTGTTCGTGATCTGCGACATGGTGATCGTGCGCTACTTCTTCAACGTACCGACGATTTGGCAGATCGACGTGGTGACCTACGCAATCGTCGCCGCGACCTTCGTCGGCAGCGCCTACGTGCTGATGACGCGCGGCCACGTGAATGTGGAGATTCTTCCGCTCTATCTCGGCCCGCGCGCCCGCTATTGGCTTGCGCTGTTCACGATTGTGCTGTCGTTGAGCTTCTGCTTGGTGCTGTTCGTGCTCTGCACGCAGTATTGGTATCAGGCCTGGTCGGAAGGCTGGCATTCGAACACGGTCTGGCGCGCGCGGTTGTGGATTCCCTATCTGTCGATGCCGTTCGGTCTCGGGCTACTGGTCTTGCAATACTTCGCCGAACTGATTTGCCTGGTGACGGGCAGGGCGCTCCCCTTCGGCCTTAAACCGAAAGAAGACTTCGAGGAGTTCGGCCGGGATCAAGCCAAGCAAGCCCTGGGAGACATCCTGTGAGCCCGACCTCGCAAGGTGTTGTCGTGCTTGTTGCGACGCTTTTGATGTTGATGTCGGGAATCCCGGTGGCGTTTGGCCTCGGCGCGATATCGATCATCTTCCTGTTGTTTTTTCACGGCATCGACAGCATGCACGTCGTCGCCGAGACGTTCTGGTCCGGCCTCGACGATTTTACGCTCGTGGCCATTCCGATGTTCGTGATGATGGGCGCCGCGATCGGCTCGTCGCCGGCCGGCAAGGATCTTTACGAGGCGCTCGACCGATGGCTTTACCGCCTGCCGGGCGGGCTGGTCATTTCAAATCTCGGCGCCTGCGCCATCTTCGCCGCGCTCACCGGTTCCTCGCCCGCCTGCTGCGCCGCTATCGGCAAGATGGGCATTCCGGAAATGCGGCGGCGCGGCTATCCGGACGACGTGGCCACCGGTTCGATCTGCGCCGGCGGCACGCTTGGTATCCTGATTCCGCCATCGATCACCTTCATCCTCTACGGCATTGCCACCGAAACCTCGATCGGCCGTCTGTTCCTCGCCGGCGTGATGCCCGGCCTGATGCTGACCGGCATGTTCATGCTGTGGACCGTCTTTATCATCTGGAAGCGCGGCTTCCGTTCGCACGCGATCGATTTTCGTTATTCGTGGAAGGAAAAATTTCAGTCGATCCCCAAGATCGCGCCGTTCCTGCTGATTATTTTCGGCGTCATGTACTCGCTCTATGGCGGCGTGGCGACGCCGTCGGAAGCGGCCGGCGTCGGCGCCGCGCTCTGCCTCATTTTGGCGGTCCTGATCTACCGGCTTTGGAAGATAGACCAGATTTGGCACATCCTGCGCGACACCATGCGCGAGTCGGTGATGATCCTGACCATCATCGCCGCCGCCGTGCTTGTTCGGCTACATGCTCACCTCGCTCTATCTCACCCAGATGCTGGCGCAGGCGATCGCCGATGCGCACTTCAATCGCTGGGTGCTGATGGGCATGATCAACCTCTTCCTGTTGGTCAGCGGCTTCTTCATCCCGCCCGCGGCGATCATCTTGATGACCTCGCCGATCCTGCTGCCGATCATCACCGCCGCCGGCTTCGACCCGGTCTGGTTCGGCGTCATCCTGACGATCAACATGGAAATCGGCCTGATCCACCCGCCGGTCGGGCTCAACATTTATATCGTTAATGCAATCGCGCCCGATGTGCCGGTCACCAAAGTGATGTGGGGTACCGCGCCCTACGTCCTATGTATGATGTTGGCGATCGTGATCTTGTGCTTCTTTCCGGAAATCGCCACATGGTTGCCGAATCACATGATGGGCGGCGTTAAATAGCGCCTTCAAGTGCAATCCTGGACGTCATGATGAACACCTCGTTCTTCGGGGAGCTTCTGCAGACCATTTCCGAGCGCGGGCGAGCGCTGCTGGCGCGCAACCGGCGCGGCGAGGCGAGTGCCCGCTCCGAAAGCCTGGTCGAGCTATGCGAAGCCCTACTGTCGAGCCGCGGCGAGGCTTCCGGCGTCGCCCGTGCGCGCGACATTCTCGGCCGCTATGGCGAGCTGACTACCGGACCGCGCATCGCCTTTTTCGAGGCGCTGGCCCAGCGCTTCGGGCCCGATCCAGCGCGCATGGAGACGGCAATTGCCGCCTGGCGCGCTAAGCCCGATGACGAGACCGCGGCGGAGCTGCACGCCGCCTCCGAGCCGCGCCGGCAGGAGCTGTTCCGCCGGCTCAATCTGGCACCGGGGGGTACGGCCGCGCTGGTGCGCATGCGCGAGCAATTGATCGATGTGCTGGGCCATCGCGATGATCTCAGCGCGGTCGACGACGATTTCGTCCACCTGTTCTCGTCCTGGTTTAACCGCGGCTTCCTGGTGCTGCGCCGCATCGACTGGTCGACGCCGGCGATCGTGCTGGACAAGATCATCCGCTACGAAGCCGTGCACGAGATCAGCGACTGGGACGATTTGCGCCGCCGCATCGATCCCGCCGACCGGCGCTGCTATGCGTTTTTCCACCCGGCGCTGGTCGATGAGCCTTTGATTTTCGTCGAGGTCGCGCTCACCCGCGAGATTCCCGGCGCGATCATGCCGATCCTGAGCCCCGAGCGCGAGGTGACCGATACCGACAAAGCGCGCACCGCCGTGTTCTATTCGATCTCCAACTGCCAACGCGGGCTTGCCGGCGTGTCGTTCGGCAGTTTCCTGATCAAGCAGGTGGTCGAGGAGATCAGCCGCGAATTGCCTAAACTTTCGAATTTCGTGACGCTGTCGCCGGTGACGAGTTTCGCGGATTGGCTCAAGCGCGAACGCGCGCAGGAAAACTCGGCGGCGCTGAACGAAGCCGACAAGGCGCTGTTCGTCGAACTCGACGATCCCAACTGGAGCCGACAATCCGGAGACGGCGGAGCGGCTGCAGGGGCCGCTGATGCGTGCGGCGGCCTGGTATTTCCTGCGCGCGCGCAACGGACGCGGGCTGCCGGTCGACGCGGTGGCGCGTTTCCATCTCGGCAACGGCGCGCGGCTCGAGCGCATCAATTGGCTGGCCGATACCTCGGACAAGGCGATCGCGCAGGCAGAGGGGCTGATGGTGAATTACCTCTACGACCTCGACGATATCGAGACCAACCACGAGGCCTATGCGGAAAGCCGCACCGTCGTCGCCTCCGGCACCGTGCAACGCCTGCTGCGCCCGCCGCTCGAACTGGTGCCCGTGGCAGGTTGAGTTTCTTTCCCTCTCCCCGTGAAACGGGAAGAGGGTGCCTCGCAGCCGGAGGCTGCGAGGCGGGTGAGGGGCATGTTCCCGGCGTGGGCCGGATCGCCATAAAGTCAAATTCGAACGTCGGTTGCGCCGTCAGTCGACCGACGCGGAGATGAAGCTCTGGTTGTCGCTGCGCGACCGTCATCTTTGCGGATTTAAATTCGTCCGGCAGGAAGCAATCGAATCGTTCTTTGTTGACTTCATCTGCCGCGAAGCAAAATTAGTTGTTGAAGTCGACGGCGGGCAGCATTCCGAAAGTGCGAAAGACCGCACGCGCGATGCAGCATTACGTTTGGCGGGATATCGCGTTTTGCGATTTTGGAATTCGGATGTTCTGCAGAATAAAAACGGGGTGTTGGAAGTCATTGTGGCTGCATTGACCGACGCCGCGTAACGGCATGTCAGCGGCCCCTCACCCGGCCCGCGTTAGGCGCGGGCCACCCTCTCCCCGCTAAAGCGGGGAGAGGGAAGAAAGTGGTCAGGACTTCCCATACACCGGCACGATGGCGCCGCGGGTGACTGTGTTGTCGGGCGAGGCGAGAAACAAAATCGTCGCCGCAACCTCCTCGACTTTCGGCCATTTGTCGAAATCGGCTTTCGGCATCGCCTTGCGGTTGGCCGCCGTGTCCATGATCGAGGGCGCGACCGCGTTGACCAGGATGCCGTCTTTGGCGACTTCCTCCGCCAGCGCCACCGTGAGCGCGGCGACGCCGGTCTTCGCCACCGTATAGGCCGTCATGCCGGCGCCCGATCGCCATTCCAGCGCCGGCCGCGCCGCGACGTTGACGATGCGCCCGCCGCCTTGCATGGCGTTGACCGCCGCGCGGCAGCACAGGAAGCACGAGACGAGATTGCTATCGAGCTGCGCCATCAGCGCGGCCTGCCCGGTTTCCGCCACCTTGCCGGGCGCAAAGCCGCCGGCGATGTGGATCGAGGCCCACAGCGCGAGCCCGCCATAGACTTTCGCCACCATGGCCTCGTCGGCGAGATCGGCGACTGGGACCAACGTTACGTTCGGATCGCCGCTGTGGGGAAAGCGCTGCGCTTCGGCTTCGTGCACGTAGGGCACTGTGCAGCGTGCGCCCGCGGCCAGGAGGCCGGCGACCACCGCGGTGCCGAGCGCGCCGGTGCCGCCGGTGACGACGATCTGCTTGCCGGAAAAATCCATCACCCGCGTCCCCGCTTCACCCGCGTCGGCAGCACCTGGAACTCGATCCAGTTCGCCACCTCGCTGACGCGCAGCGCCTTCTCGAGCACGTTCCTGCTGATGCCGTGCCGCCAGGCCAGACGCTTGCACTGCGGGTCCTTGTCGAGCGTATCGAGATCTTGCGCGAAAGTCTGCATGTCGTCTTCGTTGGCGAAGAAGCCTTCGCCGATCAGCCGCGTGCCGATGCGGCGCACGATGGCGGCGAGCTCGCGCAGCGGATATTCCGGATGATATTGCACGCCCCATGCCACCGAGCCGTTGGTGCGAATTTCCACGCTTTGGACGTCCGACACCGCGTTGGTCGCGAGCACGGTCGACCCCGCCGGCAGCGCCTCGACCTCGTCGAGATGCACGGTCGGCGCGTTGAACACGTCGAGCTTGCCGACATACATCGGATGCTTGCGGCCGGCTTCGGTGAGGCGGATGCCGCGGCCGAAACCGATCTCACGGCCTTTGGGATTCTTGCGCACGCTGCCGCCCGCTGCCGCGGTGATCACTTGCAGTCCCCAGCACGAGCCGAAGATCGGCGTTCCTGTCCCAAGCGCGGCGCGTACCAGGTCGATCTGCCGCGTCACTTCGGGGCCGCCGTTGTAGATGTGCAAAGAGGAGCCGGTGATGGCGATGCCGTCATAGCCCTCGAGCGCTTCGCCGTCCGGCAGCGTCGCGGCCGGATCGCCGGGATGGCAGGCGTCAACGACCGCGCCCGGCAGCAATTCGCGCAACAGGTTGGAGTAGCTCTGATGCGCCGGGGTTCCGCCCACCGAGAGGTGTTCTGACAGGGTCTGTGGCGAGTTGCCTTCGATGACGAGCAGGCGGGCGGACGGCATGGGGCGCTATGAGACGGGCCAAGGCCCGGGTTGGACGCGTGGAGCGGCGCGTATCTGACAGGCTTGATATGGTCAAAGCGCGGCGATTCTGCAATTGCCGGCGAATTTTGTGGCCTGGACGCGCCTTTCGACGTAGGCGGTTCTTGAGGCCGCCGCTTAAGCCGCCCATCCTGCCCCGACCCAAGCGAATCAGAAGGCTATGGCCGACTACGACCTCGCGATCATCGGCGGCGGCATCAACGGAATCGGATTGGCGCGCGATGCCGCCGGCCGCGGCCTGCGCGTGCTGCTGGTTGAGCAGAACGACCTTGCCTCCGGCACCTCCTCGGCCTCCACCAAGCTGATCCATGGCGGCTTGCGCTACCTCGAACACGGCGCCATCCGTCTGGTGCACGAGGCGCTCACCGAGCGCGAGGTCTTGTTGCGCATGGCGCCGCACGTCATCCGGCCGCTGCGCATCATGCTGCCGCCAGCGCCGGGCCTGCGCTCGGCGCTGCGGCTACGGTTCGGGCTTTTCATCTACGACATGCTCGGCGGCCGCAAACTGCTGCCGGCGACACGCAATGTCGACCTCACCCACCACCCGGTCGGGCAGCCGCTCAAGCGGTCGTTTCGCTATGGCTTTGAATTTTCCGACTGCCAGGCCGACAATTCGCGACTGGTTGTGCTCAATGCGGTCGACGCCGCCGAACGGGGCGCCGTCATCCGCACCCGCACCCGCTGCGTGCGCGCCGAGCGGCGCGGCGAGTGGGAACTGGTGCTCAACGCGCGCGGCCGCCGCGAAGTGACGAGCGCACGCGTGCTGGTCAATGCCGCCGGTCCCTGGATCGGCGAGGTGGCCGATACGGTGATCCGCCGCCCATTGCCGGCGCCGGTGCGCTTGGTGAAAGGCAGCCACATCGTGGTGCGGCGGCGCTTCGAGCATGATCGTGGCTATCTGCTGCAAGCCGCCGACGGGCGCGTGGTGTTCGCGCTGCCCTTCGCCCAGGACTTCACCTTGATCGGCACGACCGATGAGAATTTCGTCGGGGATGTCAATTCGCCGGCCCCCGACGCCGCCGAGATTCTTTATCTGTGTCAGACCGTCAATGACTATTTCCGCGCCAAGGTCACGCCCGACGAGTTGGTGTGGTCGTTCGCCGGTGTGCGGTCGCTCTATGACGATGGCGCCGACAAGCCGGAAGACGTCACCCGCGATTACGTGCTCACCCTCGACGCCAGTGATGGCGAGGCGCCGTTGCTCACCATCTATGGCGGCAAGATCACCACCTACCGCCGCTTGGCGGAGGCGGCGCTGGCGCGGCTTTCAACGGTTTTCAACGCGCCGCCACCGTGGACCGCCGGCTCGACGCTGCCGGGCGGCGATTTTCCGGCCGATGGCCTCGACGATCTGTTGGCGGAGACCGCCGGCCGTTGGCCATTCCTCGCAAGGCCGCACGCGCGCCGTCTGTTGCGTGCCTATGGCCGGCGCGTCGAGCGTATTCTTAAGGATGCTAAAAGCATGGACGATCTCGGACCGCGTTTTGCCGGCGATCTTACGGGCGCCGAGGTGCGCTATCTGGTCGAGAACGAATGGGCGCAGAGCGCCGACGACGTGCTGTGGCGGCGCAGCAAGCTCGGCCTCATAGCGACGCCGGAGCAGCGCGCCGCGCTCGACCGGTTCATCGCATCGCCGCAGGCGGCGTCTTGAGGACGCACATGGTTTACGAAACCTTGCCGCGCCAGGTGCAATTGCACCGGCTCACTTTAGTGTGCCGCTACGTCTTTATGTTTTAGTCGACATGTTCGTTTGGGGGCTAGCGGACCGCTAATGTCGACAGAGACCAAGCAAAACGCCGAGCGTCTGGCCGCCGCCAAAATTCTGGTGGTGGACGACGAGCATAACATGCGCAAGGTCGTGCGCACGATGCTCGCGAGCATGGGCGTGCAGGATGTGCTTGAGGCGCGGAACGGCCAGATCGGCCTCGATCTGATCCGCCGCATGTCGCCCGATGCCGTCATCCTCGATTGGAAAATGCCCGGGATCGACGGTCCGACCTTCGTGCGCCTGGTGCGCACGCCAGGTGAGTTCCCCTACCCGGATGTGCCGATCATCATGCTTACCGGCCATGGCGACCGTTCGCATGTCGTTGAAGCGGTGAAGATCGGCGTCGACGAGTTCCTGCGCAAGCCGGTATCGGCGAAGGCGCTGCAGGACCGCCTGTTGGCCGTGCTGACCAAGCCGCGTGAGCTCGTAAAAAGCGGCAGCTATTACGGTCCGCTGCCGCGCCGACTGGCCACCGGCCTTCACGCCGACGACGATGACGCAATCGTCAGCCTTGTCCTTCTCGACTAATCTCCGCAGACTTTTCAGCCGGCGCATGATCTAACCGGTTCCCGCAGGACCGGATCGTGCGCCGGTACCGCTCTGCGGAGACGCTCGTTGCCGGCCGCTCTCATCGCCATCGACCAGGGTACGACCTCGACGCGCGCCATCGCGTTCGATACCGCGCTGCGGCCCCTGGCCAGAGCGCAGCAGGAACTGCGTCAAATCTACCCCGCGCCGGGCGAGGTCGAGCACGACCCGGAGGAAATCTGGACGGCGACGGTCGCGACGGTGCGCGAGGCCATCGCGAAAGCCGGGCTGGCGGCCAAGGACATCGCCGGCGTCGGCATCACCAATCAACGCGAAACCACCGTCATCTGGGACCGCGCCACTGGCAAGCCGATCCACAACGCGGTCGTCTGGCAGGACCGGCGCACCGCCGGATTTTGCGAGACGCTGCGCGTCAGCGGACATGAGCCGGAGATTTCCGGCAAGACCGGGCTGCTGCTCGACCCATATTTTTCCGCCAGCAAGATCGCCTGGCTGCTCGACAACGTCGCGGGCGCGCGCGGCCTGGCCGAGGCCGGCCGGCTCGCTTTCGGTACCATCGATTGTTTTTTGTTGTGGCGTTTGACAGGCGGCAAGGTCCACGCGACCGACGCCACCAATGCCGCGCGCACGTCGTTGTTTGATATCGGCCTCGGACAATGGGATGATGGGCTGTGCCGGATGTTCGGCGTACCGCGGTCGCTTTTGCCGCAGGTTCGCGATAGCGCCGGCGAGTTCGGCATCACCCTGCCTGAGTTGTTCGGCGCACCGATCCGCGTGCTCGGCGTCGCCGGCGACCAGCAGGCGGCGACGGTCGGGCAAGGCTGCTTCAAGCCCGGCATGATGAAATCGACTTACGGTACCGGCTGCTTTGCCCTGCTGAACACCGGCGCGCAACGCGTCATCTCGCGCAACCGGCTGCTCACCACCATCGCCTATCAGCTCGACGGCAAACGCACCTACGCGCTGGAAGGCGCGATCTTCATTGCCGGCGCCGCCGTGCAGTGGCTGCGCGACGGATTGAAGATCATCGCCCAGGTGTCCGAGGCCGACGGCCTGGCCGAGCGGGCCGATCCGGCCGAGCAGGTCTACCTGGTGCCGGCCTTCGTCGGTTTGGGCGCGCCCTATTGGGATGCGCAGGCGCGAGCGGCGATTTTCGGGCTCACCCGCAATTGCGGGGCCGCCGATCTGGCGCGCGCCGCGCTCGAAGCGGTCGGCTACCAGACCCGCGACCTGCTCGCGGCCATGATGGCGGACTGGCCGCTGGCGGACGGCGCTGCGACGGTGCTACGTGTCGATGGCGGCATGGCCGCAAGCGCCGTCACCATGCAATTCCTCGCCGATATCCTGGCGAGTCCCGTCGACCGCCCGGCGGTGATGGAGACCACCGCCTTGGGTGCCGCTTATCTCGCCGGGCGGGCGGCCAGCCTCTGTCCTGATCTCGACGGTTTTGCCGCGCAATGGCGGCTCGACCGCAGATTTGAGCCGCGCCTGGATGCACTGCGGCGTGAGCGAAAATATGCCGGCTGGCAGGACGCGGTGCGGCGCACGTTAACGCCCCGGTGAGACTTCGCGACGAGTATGGCCAGTCGAGGGGACTGAGTTCATGCCGCCCAATACCAAGTACGCCGAGGGTCTCATCCGGCAGTTGCACGTCCTGCTGGTCGACGATAATCCGTACATACGCACCATCGTGCATGGGCTGCTCGTTCAGATCGGCGTCAGGCATGTGACCGAGGCCGTCGACGGAATCGCCGCGCTGGAAGAAATTCGCAAAAAAGCGCCCGACGTCATTCTCCTCGACTGGGAAATGCCGCTGCTCAACGGGGCTGAATTAGTGCGGATCGTGCGCTCGCCCGGCGTTTTTCCGACGCCGGACATTCCCATCATCATGCTCACCGGCCACGGCGAGCGCTGGCGTATTCTCGAATCGGTCAAGATCGGCGTGAACGAGTTTCTCTGCAAGCCGGTTTCGGCCCAGGCGCTGTTCGACCGACTGGTCTCGATTGTGCTCAAACCGCGCGCCAGCGTGCATCTCGGCAGATATTACGGCCCGGTGCCGCGAATCCTGGCGGCCGACCGGCCCGCTTCGGTGTCGCCGGAAGCCCGACGCTCGCGCGGGTTGGCGCGGTACTACGACGCAAGCACACGTTCTCTCCCTCGCGCGCGCTTGGAGAAGAAGCGGCCAATCGCGGTCTAGCCAGTTGCTCCCGCCGAGTCGGGAATTACGATGAGCAGTTCGGCCGAAATCGTCTTGCCGCCGATAGTCACGGTGCCGTGCTGATGGTCGAATTTGATGCCTCGGAGGACGACCAGCACCGATTTGTCCAGCTTGATCTGGCCTGACTGGGCTTCGGCAATGATGAGGCCAATGGCGGTTTCAAAGACGCGTTCGATTTTCTGCGGGTTTCCCGAAGCCGCCGCTTGCTTGGCCTGCTTTTCGAGATCGCGGTGCTTATTGGCCGTATAACGCAATGCGGTTTGCAGACTGAGAAATACGTCTTCATCTGTAAACGCGCTTGCAAAGCGTTCTAGCATCGATTCGGCTCCTGAATTGCCATTATAGCACCGGATTTTACCGGAGTGTTACCGTCAGCCGGACCTTTCGCGAAGGCATATTTATACAGCAACAAGCCGTTGCCAACACCCGTCGGAATCGGCCGATAGTTTCCGATCCATTGCGAGACCGCGCAAGGCTAGTCGCTACTGCTGCGGCCCGGTGGGCGGAACAGGTAGACCAGGAACCAGATCGGCACGATAACCAGCGAGCCAAGCAGCACGTTCGGCCAAGCCCAGGCGAAGCCTTTTTGGGCATAATCCTCGATGCGGTCGGCCGAAAGGCCGAATTGCTGCATCAGTTGCTCGGCGGTAATGCCGAAATGGGCGAGAATCGTCCCCACCACCAGCGAGGCGACGGCGATCTTGACCAAAGTCCGCAGAAAGGGGTGCAGCATCCACGCCCCGTCGCGCCGGCCCTGACCGGCGGGTGATTCGCTTCAACCGCAATGATAGTCAAATGGCAGCGCGGCGGCACGCCTCGCAACAGCCTTTATCAGGGCTTTGGCGCGGCCGCCGGCGCGGCGGACTATTCGGCGGCCGGAATGGCGGGGGCAGGGCCGCCGATGAACCGCTCGATGACCGAACGGGCCGAGTCACGCGCGCGCTGATCGCGGACCGCGTTGAGCAGCGGGGCGGCGGCGCCCGAGCGGCGAATCAGGGCTTCGGGGTCGGGCAGCATGATCGGATCGTCCCACGAACCCTGCACGATGAAGGGCAATTCGAATGCGGCCGTTTCGGGCTTGCCGGCCGCCATCAGGCTCGCGGTTCCTTTGAGATCGAGCTCGCGCTCGGGAATCGAAGCCGAACCGGCGAGCGCCAAGCGCACCGCCGAGCCATCGATTTTCACGTCCTGGACCGTGACCATGCCTTGAGTGATTTTCAACGCCACCGCGATCTTGTCGAACGGGGTCCGCCCGCTGCGGAACTCGCCGCCGCCGGAGAGCGGCCGCCGCTCCAACCGGCGCAGCAACTGCTCAACATTGAGGCCGGCGAGGGCACCCTTTTCGCCGGTCAGACTGGCGGTGCCGTTCAGGGTGCGGGTCACGGCGAGCACGCTGTCGCCGCTGCCTTCGACCGCGAAGGAGATGTTACCCTTGCCCTCGAGCCGATGCAGCCCGAATAACTGGCCGAGGCAGCTTTCCAGATCGACATCGCTGAATTGCAACTGCGATTTCACGTCGACGCCGGCGACGACATTGGCGAGCGTCAGCGAGCCCCTTATCACGCCGCCGTAAGCCTGGGCCTCGCCGACGGTCACCACCAGGTGTCCGCCGCGCAGGTTGGCGCCGATCGCGGTGCGCCCGAGCTTGGCGTTGGACATCGTGACATTCGCCGCGGACAGGCGCAGGTCGAGGTCCATGCCGGAAAGGCCGTCGAGAGTGATATGTCCGTCACTCCAGTCGTGCTGATTGGCGGTGAGCAGGCGGACGGCGGAGACATAGGGGGTCAGATCGAGGGTACCGGCGGCGAGCGTGCCCTGCAGCGTCTTGCGTCCGTCGGTGGCGAAGGTGAGCACGCCTTCGGCGGTGTTGCCGTCGAGTTCGACATTGACGTTGTTGAGCCCGATCGTGCCGCCCATCACGTTGGCTTGCGCCTTGATCGCGAAATGACCGAACCCGCCACCCGGCAGCGGCTTCTGGCCGGCCCAGACCAAGGCGTTGCGCATCGACGTGGTGTCGGCGGCGAGCGTGCCGTCGATCTTGAGAGTAGGCAGGACGCTGATGCCGCCTTCGAAGGCCGCCTTGATCGGATGGCCCGCGATCCGCAGCTTCAGGCCGCTGCGGTTACCGGCGAGGGCGGCTGGAAAATCGGCCAGCGTCATGGTCACGTCGAGCGGCTCGTCATGCCAAACGAAGCGGCCGGTGGCGCCGAAACTCTTGGAGATTGCTGGCCAGGCCAACGAAAATTCCACGCCGCGCAGCATCTCGTCAACTTTATGCGCCGGGTCGTGAACCACGACCGTGCCGTCATTGATGCGCATCTCGGAGAATGCCGCAATGCGGGGCCCGTTTTTGGTCTGGCTGCGGGTCAGCGCCTCGATCAGGCCGGACCAGTTGGTCTTCCCATTAGGTTCGGTGTCGATTGCGATGATCGGCCGCTCGAGGGCTATATCTGAGATTTCGACCCGGCCGCTGAGCAACGGGAAGAAGCGCAGGCGGGCAGTCAACCGCTCGGCGGTGAGCGCCGGCCGTTTGGCATCGCCAAGCACCACGTCGGCGAAGCTCACGCTGCCGGTGGGAAACAGCGAGACGGTGGCGGCGCCACCCAGGATCGGGTTCAAACCGGTGACGGCGCGGATTTCGCTTAAGACCTGGCGGCGCACGGCGTCGGCCGAGACCAGATAGCCTGCCGCGACATATATCCCGACGCCGACCGCGAGCACGGCCAGCAAGGCATATCCCACGCGTTTTAGGCCGATCGCGGCGGTCAAAGTGAAAATTTCCGGCTGTTTGGGCGTCGTTTCCCGGCGGACTATAGCACCGGTCGCGCCGTCACCAACCGTGCTCGGCCTCTGTGACGCTTTCATGGCCGGAGGTGACCCCATAACGCCCATGCGGCCTAGCGTACCGGCGTTGCGTCGGCGATCTCGGCGATCAGCTTCTTGATGATCGCCTGGCCGAACGAATTGAAGTCCTTCGCCTCCAGCACAAAAGCGCCGGGCCCGCCGACGACGTTCTCGCGATAGTAATGCGCGAGACCGCCGGGCGGATTGGTGTGCTCGGGGTTCCACGGCAACGGCGTGGCGCTCAGGATCACTAGGCCGTTGATGGTGATGCCGCGCGCCAAGGCCTCGTCGCGCGCGACGCCGACGTCGCGGCCGGCATTGTTGGTGCCGTCGCCGGAGACATCGACGGTGCGGCGCGCGGAGGAAAATGGCGCGAGCGCCAATTGCGCGACCGCGAAGTCGATGCCGCCGCTGATCGAGGTGCGGTCGGCAAATGAGCGCGGCGATTCCAGCAGCCGGTCGCCGAAGGTCTGCGCGGCTTTCGGCCCGTCGATCAGCATCCAGTCGATCACGATTTTCTGGTTGCCGAGGCCCGACCATTCGGCGAACAGGACCGCGATGCGGCCATTGCGGCCGGCGGCGATAGCGTCGAGCACGCGGGGATTGGCAACCGCCGCGGCATAGCCCTCGCGCTGCAACTGGAATTTCTGCGCATCGACGCTGCGCGAGACATCGGCTGCCAGCACCAGCAGCAGATCGACCGGCTCGGCGGCGCGCGCGGCTGGGAGTTGTCCGTAGATTAGCAGCCAAGATAGCGCTAACGCAGACAGCCGCCGACGCGACATGACACGCCTCATCCTTGAAGGCGGAGGATGCTAGCCGATTTGCCGGCTTTGCGTATCGCGTTGGAAAGCCTTGCGGCTATTTTGCCAGCACCCGCGTGGCCGGGAAGATCACCTCCACCAGGGTGCCGCTGTCGACTTGGCTGGTGATGTGGAACCGCGCATGGTTGGCTTCGGCGAGCGCCTTGCTGATCGGCAGGCCGAGCCCGCTGCCACCGGCGCGGCCCGCGGTCGCCAACTGACGGAACGGCTCGAGCGCGGTCTGCAATTCCTTCTCGTTCATGCCGGGCCCGGTATCGCGCACCCGCAGCACGATATCGTGGTCGTCGTTCAAGGCGGTGGCGACGATCACCTGTCCGCCGGCGCCGGTGAACTTGATCGAGTTCGATAACAGGTTGAGCGCGATCTGCCGCACCGAACGTGGGTCGGCAACGATTTGCGGCAGGCTCGCCGGCAGTGAGGTGCGGACAATGACGCGCTCGCGATTGGCCTGCTGCTGCATGATAGCGACGCATTGCTGTACCACGTCGTTCAGATTGACGCTCACGAAACTGAGTTCGAGCTTGCCGGCTTCGATCTTGGACAAGTCGAGCAGGTCGTTGAGCAGCGAAATCAGGTGGCCGCCGGAGCTATGGATGTCCCTGAGGTATTGCCGGTAACGCTCGTTGCCGACCGGTCCGAAGCGCTCGTCCATCATCACCTCGGAGAAACCGATGATGGCATTGAGCGGCGTGCGGATCTCGTGGCTGATCTTGGCGAGGAATTCGGACTTGGCGGTGGAAGCCTTCTCGGCCTGCTGCTTGGCGTTGATCAACTCCTCTTCACTACGCTTCCAGGCGGTGACGTCGCGCATCACCGCGCAGAGCTTCTCGCCGCCGGCGATCCGCCCCATGGTGAAGTAGAGCGGCACCAGGCCGCCTTGGCGCACCAGTCCGATTGCCTCGCGGCCGGTGTCGAGTAGACCCGAGCCCTTCGCCAGCCGGTCGAGATAGTCGAGCACGGAACGACGGCTTTCCGGTGCGAACAGATCGCCGAAGCTGAGCGCGGCAAAGTCGGACGCCTCGTAGCCGAACAGCGCTTCGGCGCTGCGGCTGGCCGAGAGGATACGGCCGGCGCGGTCGAGCACGAGCACGCCGTCGGTGGCGGTGTCGAGGATCGACTTGAGCTCGTTGTTTTCGTTTTCCAATCGGCGCAGCGACATCGCGTTGCTGGGGCTGTCGGCGACGCCATGCGTGCTGATCATCAGCACCATCGCGTTCTCGTTGTTCCAGGGCGCGCTGAACAGACGGCCTTCCACCGGTTTCTGATGGCCATTGACGGTGGCGATGGTCAGCGTCTTGCCGCCGCTCTTGGCGTCGCCGCCGGGTGGCTCTGCCTTGGTGTCGATGAACAGGCTATCGAGGCCGCCGGCCTCGGTCAGCGCCTCCAGCGCGGGATAGCCGGTCCAGTCGAGGAAGGCGCGGTTGGCGTAGATCAGCGTATTGAGCCGATAGACTAGGATGCCGACCGGCAGCCGGTCGAAAATCGGCCGCCCTTCGTGGAGATCGCGGGCGGCGTCGCCGTTCCGCGCACGAGGCGGCGCGCCGACCGGCGGCAGCGCCGCGGCAGGCTCGCGCGGCAGATCGGCCGGCGCGGCCGCGTTCTTGCCCGCGGTGCCCTTGAGCCGAGCGCTAAGCTCGCGCGCGAGTTCCTCGAAGGCGCTGCGCTCGCCGGAGCTGAGCGCCGGCGGCTCTTCGGCCGGCGCCGGAAATGCGAGCACATTGTTCGCTGACGTTTTCTCTTTGGCCGCGGCTGCCGCGGCTTCGGCCTGCGCCCGGCGCTGCTCCAACGCGGCGAGGCGCTCGACGTCGCGGCATATGCCGAAGCCGCGATAGCCGGAAAACTGCCGGTCGCGGTCGAATATCGGCAGGCCCGACATCTCGATCGTCAAAGGCTGCTCCGCATCGTCGACCGGCCAGCGCACGACAATGTCGCTCCAGGTGCTACGCGTGGCAAGCGCATTCGCCACGGCGCCGCCTTGCGTGTCGAGCTTGAGCGCGGCGGCTATTTCCGCCCAAGGGCGGTCGAGCATGGCGGCGGTCTTCTGTCCAAGAACCTTGGTGAATTCTTCGGTGCCAATGGTGAAGCGGTTGTCGACGTCGGTCTGCCAGACGAAGCGAAACGGAAAACGCCGCGGTTGCGCTTCCGCCGCAGCCGGATTGGGAACGGTGGGCACCGCCTGCGCCGCCGCGCGGGCGGCAGGCTCGGATGCCGTAAATGCGACCAGCAGTGTCATCGTCGCACCCGCGCCGAGGCGCAGGATGCTGGCCGGCCAGGCCGCGATGTCGCCGTCGGCGCGGCCGTTGAGCGACGCCTCGCGGGCGAGCTGCTCGGCGCCGAGTTCGACCAGATCGCGCTTGTCGCCAAAGCGCTCGCGCGCCGCCGGAATGGCCTCGATCAGTTCGCCGTCGGCGGTGAATACCGCCGCCGGGCGGTCGAAATCCGCGAGCAGCCGCTTCGCGCGGTCGGGCAATGCGAGGTCTTGGCTGGCGCGCTCGGTCGCAACCACCAAGACGCCGGATTTGTTATCGGAAAGCGCGATGCGCGAGCAAAGGCAAATGAGCCTGGCGCCGTGGCCGGCGCCGAATCCGCGTAAACGTTCGAGCCGCGGCGCGCCACCCGGCGGCAAGGTGCCGGCAAGGCGCGCGATCTGGGCGGCCGCGGCGTGCTCGGGCTCGAAGCGAATAGCGGCAAGCGCGGCCGGCGAAGCGGCATCGAAGATCGCGGCCGCCACCGGGTTGGCCCATAACACCCGCGTTGCGTCGATGCTCCAGAGCCATACCGGTGTCGGGCTCAAGGCGTGGGCCGCAAGCCGCTGATCGCTCAGGTAGGCGAACTGGAACTCAGGCCCATTCATCGCGCGGTCACATAAGTTACGGCTAATGAACCCTTAATACGGCTGGTTTAGGGGGGCGTCCACGACGCGGTACCTGTTCCCCTCCGTCACGCAGATATAACCTTAATGGCGCGGTCGCGGCACTGGCGCGGGCCGGTCGCCGCCCTAGATAAAAGGTTAAGGCTGGCAGCAGGCTGCCGGGACCCCAGCTAGGAGGATGTCATGGCGAACAATGGCAATGGGAATTTCCAAATTCCGGCTGAAATGCGAGCATTCGCCGAGAAAAGCGTGGAACAGGCCAAGCAGGCCTTCGACAGCTTCATCTCCGCGGCGCAGCACGCGGTCAATACCGCCGAGACTCAAGCGACGACCGCGCGTACCGGTGCCAAGGAAATCGGCGAAATGGCCATCGGCTTCACCCAGCGTAACGTCACCTCGTCGTTTGAATTCGCCGAGAAACTGGTACGCGCCAAAGATGCCCAGGAACTGACCGCACTGCATTCCGATTATGTGAAGAGCCAGATCGCGGCACTCACCGACCAGGCGAAGGAATTGAGCAAGCAGGTGACCAAACTGGCCGGCCAGCACTGAAATCACCTGCAGGGGCCCGGGGTTGGATGCAATTTGGCGCCGGCAGTGGCCAGCGCAATCGAATTTATGACAGTTTTGTGCAGTGCAATATTTTTATTGCAATGCACCAAAAAACGTGCTATATAGTTTTTATAGCACTCGCCTAGACGCCCCGGTGGGCGTCCCCTTGTGGCGGCGGGTCCTGAAACAAGCGCGAGCCGATTTACCGAGGGCGACGGCTCGCTTTTAAGCCGGAAGCAGCCCTCCGAGCTAAGGATAATTATCATGGCCGAACCCCAGACCGCGGCTGTCACGCCGAAAGCCAAGCCGAAGCCGGTTGCCACCACCGCGTCCGTCTTCGAGATGCCGAAATTCGAGATGCCGAAGTTCGAAATGCCCAAGTTCGAAATGCCGAAATTCGACATGCCGAACATGGAAATGCCTGCCGCCTTCCGCGAGATGGCCGAGAAGGGCGTCGCGCAGGCGAAAGAGGGCTACGAGAAGATGAAGACCGCCGCCGAGAACGCGACGGAATTGCTGGAAGATACCTATGCCACAGCCTCCAAGGGCTGCTCGGACTACGGCCTCAAGCTGATCGAAACCGCCCGCGCCAACAGCAACTCCGCTTTCGACCTGCTCGGCGAAGTGCTGTCGGCCAAGTCGGCGGCCGAAGTCGTCGAGCTCTACTCGACCTATGTGCGCGCGCAGTTCGACACCGTGAGCGCGCAGGCCAAGGAGCTTGCCGATCACGCCCAGAAGGTCGCGACCGAGACGATCGAGCCGATCAAGGAAAGCTTCACGAGCGCCGTCAGCAAGGCAGCGTAACGGTCCATATCCGCTGCGTAAATGACCGGATTGAAAGCCCGGGCGTGCAAACGCCTGGGCTTTTGCTTTTCGAGATACCCGGCCGATGCCGCTTGCCAAAATGGCGCCCTGAACCTAGGTTCCGGCCGCTCGCATCCATATTGGCGAGCGTGTGCAGGCGTAGCTCAGTTGGTTAGAGCGCTGGTCTGTGGAACCAGAGGTCGGTGGTTCAAGTCCACCCGCCTGTACCATCTCAATTCCGCAATCAATCAGGCGTCGCGAGCGAAATGCCGAGTAACGCGCGCCGGCGCAACCATGCGGTCGCCCGGTATTTCGGATCGCGCGTGACCGCGTGCATGCCGTCGAGCACGGCGAGCACGCGGCGTGGCCCAAGCATGTCGCCGAGCGCCAGCGGACCTTTCGGATAATTGAGCCCGAGTTCGACCGCGGTGTCGATGTCTGAAGGCGCGGCGATGCGCAGTTCGGCGATGCGCGTGCCGACATTGACGATCATGGCGATGAGCCGCTGCACCACGAAACCCGGGCTGTCATTGATCGTTGTCACCGCCGCGCCGGCCGAGAGCGCCGCGACCGCCGCGCCCAAGGTTTCCGGCGCCGTCAGCGGCGTCTTCATCGCCGTGCGGCGGCCCGTGAAGTTGCCCAGCATATCGACCGCGACGGTGCGCGCCGGATCGAGCTTGAGCCGGACGATGGCGCCGGTCGCGTCTTCGCCGAACGGCGTCACAAAACACAAAGCGCCGGCTTCCGGCTTGCCGCCGATTTGGCATTTGACGCCGGCATCGGTCAGCCATTCGGCCAGTTCGCGCCCGCCGTCTTCGTCGGCGATCCAGGCCGCGGCCGGCTTGGGCTGCGCGGCGACCTCGATCGTCGGCGCGCTTGGCTGTGGCGGGCCGTCGTAATGGTAGAAGCCCAGCTGGGTCTTGCGGCCGAGCAGGCCGCCCGCCACCCGCACCGCCAGTTGCGCCGAGGGCTGATACATCGGCTCGCCGAAATATTGCTCGTAGATGCTCACCATCACTGCATGCGTGACATCGGCGCCGATCAGATCGAGCAACTCGAACGGCCCCATGCGAAAGCCGGCGGCCTCCTTCATCAAGAGGTCTACCTCGCGCGGCGTGGCGATGCCTTGCGCGACGATGCGCAGCGCCTCCGGCCCATAGGCGCGGCCGGCGTGATTGACGATAAAGCCGGGTGTGTCGGTCGCCACCACCGGATGCTTGCCGATGCGGCGGACAAAGCCGGTCAGCGCCGGCACCAAGGCGGGGTCGCTGCGCAAGCCGCCGATCACCTCGACTAGGCGCATCAGCGGCGGCGGGTTGAAGAAATGCAGACCGCCGACGCGGCCCGGATGAGCGCAGCCGGCGGCGATTGCTGTAACCGAAATTGACGAGGTATTGGTCGCGAGCACCGCGTCGGCGGCGATGCGGCTCTCCAATGCGCGAAACAGCTCGCGCTTGGCTACGAGGTCCTCGACGATCGCCTCGATGACAAGGCCGGCCGGCGCTACCTCATCGAGCGTGCCGATCGCGCGCAAGCGGCCCATTACGCCAACCTTAACGTCCGCGGCCATACGGCCCTTTGCCACCACGCCATCGAGCGCCTTGTCGATCGCCGCCACCGCCTCGCGGGCCGCGCCGTCGCGCGAATCGAACAGCAGCGCCGTCATGCCGGCCTGCGCGCACACCTGTGCGATGCCGCGTCCCATGGTGCCGCTGCCGATGATGGCGACCGTCACATCGCCGCGGTCGAGGTCCCCGATCACGCCTACTTTCCTTCGAAATTAGGTTTACGCTTCTCCAGGAACGCGCGCATGCCTTCCTTCTGGTCCTGGGTGGCAAATTGGAGCAAGAGCGCCTTGCGCTCCAGCATCAGGGCGGTGTCGAGCGGCGCGTTCAATCCGGCATTGACGATTTCCTTGATCTGCATCACCGCGATCGGCGGCTGCGCCGCGATCTCGGTTGCGGTCTCGATGGCGCGCGCCAGCGCCTGACCGGCTGGTGCCACCTCGCTGACCACGCCCATGGCGAGCGCTTCGGCGGCGCCGAACATGCGGCCGGTCAACAGCAACAGCATGGCGCGCTTGCTGCCGACGAGCCTTGTGAGCTTCTGCGTGCCGCCGCCGCCGGCGAGGATGCCGAGTTTCACTTCGGGCAAGCCGAGCTTGGCGCTTTCGCCCGCGACGATGATGTCGGCACACAATGCCAGTTCCAGTCCGCCGCCGAGCGCGTAACCTTCGATGGCGGCGATCACCGGCTTCGGGCAGTCCATGATGGTGCGCCAGTATTTCTGCTGGTTACGCGCCATGATCTCGATCGGATCGGCCTCCGCCATCACCTTGATGTCGGCACCGGCGGCGAACACCGTGTCCGAACCGGTGATGATCAAACAGCGAACCGCCGGGTCGGCGGCGTGCCGCGTCACCTCGTCGGCGAGCCGCGCGCGCAGTTCCAGATTGAGCGCATTGCGCACCTGCGGCCGATTGAGACGCAACACGGCGATGGCGTCCGAGGGGCGTTCGACGAGGAGAGAATCCGACGCGTTCATGGCGGTTTACCGATGGGGTGGCGCGGTTGCGCCGGGCATGCTTTTCCCAGTAAAGGACAGTGCGCACGCGTCAAAGTCAACGTCGCGGTCGAGACGTCCGCCATTGCTGAATTTTTCGTCCAACGCTAAGCGTAGCTAAATCAGCGACAGTTTCGGATCAAACGGATGTGCGGTATCGCGGGCTTTATTGCAGGCCGTTCGCAAGGCGCAGCGCGGCCGACCGCCGATATAGCCGCTGCGATGAGCGAAACCTTGCGGCATCGCGGGCCGGACGACGACGGCCTGTGGATCGACCCGGAGGCAGGCGTCAGCCTTGTTCATCGCCGGCTGTCCATCGTTGATCTATCGCCAGCCGGCCATCAGCCGATGATCTCGGCAGATGGCCGCTACGTCATGATTTACAACGGCGAGGTTTACAGCCACGAGGAAATAAGACCTTCGCTGGCCGCGCGCGGCATTTCGTTTCGCGGCCATTCGGACACCGAAGTCATTCTGGAATCATTCGCCGCGTTCGGCGTCGAAGCGACGCTGCGCTGGATGATCGGAATGTTCACCATAGCGCTGTGGGACCGCCGCGAGCGCACGCTCACGCTGATGCGCGACCGGCTCGGCATCAAACCGCTGTACTGGGCCAAGTTCGGCGAGCTGTTCCTGTTTGGCTCCGAGCTCAAGGCGTTGCGCGCGCATCCCGGCTGGAAGCCGCGCATCGATCGCAACGCCGTGGCGGGCTTCATGCGGCACAATTACATCATGGCGCCGCACACGATCTATGAAGGCGTGCACAAGCTCGAGCCGGGTACCGTGCTCACGCTTCCCTGGGGCGGCGAGCCGAAACTCGAGCGCTTCTGGGACGCGCGCCAAGTTGCGCGGGCAGGTCTCGCCAATCCGAACCGCGGCAGCGACCGCGAACTGACCGACGAATTGGAGACCCTGCTCACGGACGCGGTGCGGCGGCGGATGATCGCCGACGTGCCGCTGGGCGCGTTCCTATCGGGCGGTATCGATTCATCGACGGTGGCTGCATTGATGAAGGCCGCCAATGCCGGGCCGGTCAAGACGTTCACGATCGGCTTCGACATTGCGGGCTTCGACGAGGCGCCGCATGCGGCCGCGGTCGCGCGCCATCTCGGCACCGATCACACCGAACTCACCGTGACGTCGCAGCAGGCGCTCGACGTCATTCCGCGATTGCCGGAATGGTACGACGAGCCGTTTGCGGATTCCTCGCAAATTCCGACCTATCTCGTCTCCGCGATGACGCGCAAGCATGTCACGGTGGCGCTCTCCGGCGATGGCGGCGACGAACTGTTCGCGGGCTACAACCGCTATCAGTTGACGCAGCGATTTTGGCGCGGCATGTCGCTGCTGCCGCGCGGAATACGCCAGGGGATGGCTGCCGCGCTGACCAGCGTCTCGCCCGATCGCTGGTCGCGTCTGTTGGCGTTCTTGCCCGCGCGCCTGCCGGCGCAGATCGGCGACAAGCTGCACAAGGCCGCTTCCGTGCTCGCGCTACCCGATGGCGACGCCGTCTACCGGCGGCTGATCACCCATTGGGAGCCCAACGAAGTGATGCCCGGAACGTCGGAACCGAAAGGCATTCTCTGGGATCCTTCGCTCGCCGCGGAAATGCCCTCGCTGCTCGATCGCATGCAATTGCTCGACCTCGTCACTTATCTGCCTGACGATATTCTGACCAAGGTCGATCGCGCCAGCATGGCGGTCGCGCTGGAGGCGCGCGTGCCGCTGCTCGATCACCGCGTCGTCGAATTTGCCTGGGCGTTGCCCCAGTCTGTGAAAATACGCGGCGGCAAGAGCAAGTGGCTGCTGCGGCAGGTGCTCTATCGCCATGTCCCGCCGGAATTGGTGGAGCGTCCGAAGATGGGCTTCGGGATTCCGCTCGGCGAGTGGCTGCGCGGACCGCTGCGGGATTGGGCGGAAACGCTGCTGGCGGAAAAGCGCTTGCGCGAAGGAGGCTTTTTCGACGCCGCCTGCGTGCGCCGGCATTGGGCCGAACATCTCGGCGGGCACCGCAATTGGCAATATCTGCTGTGGGACGTGCTGATGTTCGAGGCGTGGCGCGAGCGCTGGTTGCCTGGCTGATCCAGGAACGCGCCGGCTCCAATGCTATTCATGTGTGTGGACCTGGTACTATAAGTGACCGCTCAATTGGTCTTACATTCTTTCGGGCTGGTCAGTGACCCAATTTCAAATACCCACCTTCAACCAACTGCGACGGCGGCTGTTCAGCGAATACCCGCTTAGCCTGCTCAGCGGCTACCTATGGATGGCCGCAAACATCGTCGCGCAGCTTATTCTGGTTCCGATCTATCTCCGCTCGTTGGGAGCGGCGGGGTTCGGCGTCCTCGGTGTTGATACTGGCGATGATCAACTACGCTGGATGCCGGTATCGGCTGGCTCAGCGGAGGCTTGCAACGCATTCTTGGCGAGACCTTCAGCACCAAGAATTACGCCGGCTTTGTCCAGGCGATCGACGTCGGAAAGATCATTCTTTTAGCTTACGGCGCTGTGGCGGCTATGCTTGGCGTCGGCATTGTCGCATTTCTCGGTTACACGCGGGTGCCGCTGGGGGTGGCGATCGTTGCCGGCATATTTCTCCTCGCGAGTTATGAAGCGTCAATCGAGCGGCTTGCGCTGATCGCGGCCGCGCGCCTGGCCGCCGTCAATCTTCTGCAATTCGCCCAGGTCGTCGTCTATGCGATCTCGGTCGTGTTTGTGTTGCACGCCGGCGGCGGATTGCTCGGCGTCTTTGCCTGCCAGCTTGGCTCCGTTCTGGTCGCGCGGGTTCTTCTGCCCTTGAGCTGGCAGGGCGCGCGTCCGGCGGCAAAACATTCGATCGGCACTCTGCGTCCGTTGCTGGCGCGGCTGACCGGCCGCATGGGCGGCGGCTACTTCGTTGCCTCGGCACTGGTCTTGACGTCGCAATCCGACGTTCTGGTGATCGGCTGGCTCGGCGGCGCCGAGGTGGCCGCCCGCTATGCCCTGATTTGGAAGATTGCCGAAGTCGGCGTCAACGCGCTCTGGCGAATTTCGGAATCATGGAGCCCCATTCTGATACGCATGGATGCCACGGACGAGCACGCCATTCTGGTGCGCCAATACCGGCATATTGTCATGCTGTTGCTGGCGACGGCGATTCCGGCCGGGCTTGCTTACGCGGTGCTGGGTCCCTGGGTGACCATGCTGTGGCTTGGCGCCGAGCATGCGCCGAAAGATCAACTGGGTTTTGTGCTCGCGGGGGCGGGCATCGTGTGGCTGGGGCTGGCGCGGCTGCCGGCGATCATGGCCTATTCGCTGGCGCGGTTTCGGCTGTGGGCCGGCATAGCCTCCGTCGAAATGGCGTCGCGGGTGGCATTGACGGTGGCGCTCTATCCTCGCTTCGGCTATCTGGCGCCGCTCGTCGCCCTCAATGTCGTGCACGTGTGCGGTATCGCGGCCGCCTACCAATGGACGGGATGGCGACTGCTTGCGGGGCGCATAGTCATGCGATGTCTGGCAAAGACGAATTGAGGTCGGTCGAATCTCACTTCAAGTTCGGCGAGAATTGGCGGTCTTTCGTTGATACGTTATCGGAACGCAGTATTGAAGAGGCGGAGACGCGGATTAGCCCGATTGTTTCCCGGGGAGTTGCAGGGGCGTCGGTTTCTCGACATTGGTTGTGGGTCAGGACTGCATATGCTCGCGGCGCAACATCTTGGCGCGGCGGAGATCGTTGGAATTGATCTTGATGGCGTCTCGGTTCAGACCGCTCAGGCTCTTTTGTCCGCGCACGCAAGTGGTCAGACATGGTCGGTCAAAGTCAGCGAGCGTCTTCGATCTCGATCCAAATCAGGATGGCGTCTTTGACGTCGTCTATAGTTGGGGTGTGCTGCACCATACCGGGGACATGTGGAATGCGATCCGCAAGGCGGCGGCAATGGTTGCTCCCGGCGGCTACCTTGCGCTCGCGCTTTATCGCCGCACACCATTGTGTGGATTTTGGCGAGTAGAAAAGAAAATCTATGCAGCCTCTCCACGGTTCGTCCAGACGGCCATGCACGGACCCTCTATAAAGCCATTTATCGAATCGGCCTCGTTGCGACCGGCCGGAATCCCGCTGAATATATTCGCAATTACGTGTCGGCGCGCGGAATGGATTGGTCACATGACGTGCATGATTGGCTCGGGGGCTATCCTTATGAATCGGTCCGGCCGCCGCAGTTATATGCGTTTCTGCGGGACCTTGGATTTTCGATTGAACGCAAATTCGAACGTCCAGCCGCCTTGATGGGAATATTCGGTTCCCACTGCGACGAATTTGTTGCGCGGCGGCAGTCAGATTGAACTCGACGACACATTGAATTCTAGCGGCTGCCGCACGCAATGCGGACGAAAGAGAGCAGTTGGCATAATGCTTTTCTCGATCATCATTCCCACCTTCGAGCGCCGACAGGTGTTGCCGCGGTCGATCGACAGTTCGATCGCGTTCGCCCGCGCGGCGGGCGAGACCGAAATAGTGGTGGTGGATGACGCGTCGCAGGACGGCACGGCCGCGATGATCCGAGAGCGCTATACGCCGCAACTCGCCAGTGGCTCGATTAAATTGGTGGAGCGGCGTATCAACGGGGGCGTAACCGCCGCGCGCAATGATGGCGCGCGGGCTGCACACGGCGATTGGCTGATCTTCCTCGACTCGGACGATCAACTGCTTCCGATTGCGTCGCAGGCGATCCCGGCGTTTGCCGCCCGATACAATACATCGCGGATACTGTTCTTCCGTTGCGAAGACGAGACCGGAAGCTTGGTCGGGCCCGTCGCTGCAGGCGGTCCGCTCGATCTCGACGCGTTGCTAACGCGCGGGACGCCGGGCGAATGTCTTCCGGTCGTGTCCCGTACCGCGTTCATGGCTCACCCTTACGACGAAGATCTGCGTGGGTTCGAATACCTCGCCTACCTCCGGATCGTGCGGGCCCATGGCCCGGCGATGCTCGCGGAAACGGCGGTGCGGCGCTATGCAACCACGGGAGCGGACAGGCTGTCGACACTTGCGGGACGGCTACGACGCGCCGATCTGATGGCGCGGGGTTTTGCTCGCATGCGGGCCGAGTTCGGGGGTACGTTGGGCTTCCGGCGGCAAGCTGCGTTGGTGCTACGCCTTGTCTGTTATCGGCTGGCGGCGATGGTCGGATTTGGCCGGCGATCGGTGCGGCAACCAGTGAAGCAATGACGACCGTTCTGCATGTAATCAGTGGCCTCGGGCTTGGCGGGGCTGAACGGACTTCGCGGAAACTGCGATGGGACTGCATCGCCGTGGTCTGACGCAACACGTCGTGAGCCTGCGCGGCCGCGGCCCCTACGCCGACGATCTTGAAGCGGCGGGAATTCCGGTTAGCGCCTTTGATGTCGTATCGGCGCCGCGGGCCTTGGCTGTGCTCTGGTCGCTACGGCAACTCGTGCGCCGCATTGAGCCCGACATCATACAGGGCTGGATGTATCACGGCGATTTGGCGGCGTTGGCGGCCCATCTGGTTGCCGGGCGCCGATCGCGCCGGCGCCTGTGCTGGAACATCCGCGCTTCCAATATGGACGATACTCGTTACGCCAGGCTCCTGCGCATCTGCGGATTGTTCTCGCGATGGCCGGATGTCGTCGTGGCCAATTCGGAGGCGGAGCGAGTTTCCACGCCGCGCATGGCTACCGGGCGCGCCGCATTGTCGTGATTCAAACGGGATCGATACGGATAAATTCTGTCCCGATCCCGCGGCCCGCTCCACGTTGCGCGCCGAACTTGGACTGGGAGACAAAGTCGTCGCGGTGCATGTCGCGCGAGTCGATCCAATGAAGGATCACGCGACGTTTCTCGCAGTCATGGCGAGTCTGCCCGACGTTTTCGGCCTTATGGTCGGCGCCGGAACGGAAGACCTCGTTTGCCCGCCGAACGTGCGCGCTCTCGGCGTCAGGCGCGATGTCGAGCGTTTCTATGCCGCCGCCGACTGGTGGTCTCAAGCTCGGCCTATGGCGAGGGCTTTTCGAATGTTCTGGCGGAAGGCATGAGTGCGGGTCTTGTGCCGGTCGCAACCGATGTGGGCGATGCCGGACGCATCGTCGGTCCGACTGGGCGCGTCGTTGCGCCTCGCGATCCAATGGCCCTTGCGGCGGCGATCAGAGCCGAAGCCATACTCCCTGCCGATGAGCGCCGCAATCGCGGCCTAGAAGCGCGCGCGCGGATTGTCGACTTGTTCGCGCGCGCGCGAGCCATCGACGCCTACGCCAAGCTTTATCGGGAAATTGCCGGCGCGACGGCCCCATAGTCGACCATTTGGCGGCCTAAAACAAAAACGCCGGCGATGTCTCGCCGGCGCTTTCGTTGAGCAAACGATGAACCTTTAGCGGAAGTAATAGCGCCCGTTGTTGCCCATGCGCGCGCCAGTCGGCTGCTGGCGATAGGTCGGCTACCGGCGCCGAATGCGGGCCGCCGAACAGGAAGTCGAAAAAGCCGCCGCTGCTGCCGTAGCTGTTGCCGCCGCCATACATGCCGACCGGCATGCGCACCGGCTTGGAGGAGGTGTCCGGCCGCCGCTCGATGGCGATGTCGGCGACCTTGCGCTCGGCGTTGCTCTTGAGGATGGCGATCATTTTGGCGTCGGTGCCGTAAATGTCCTCACGCAGCTGCAACTTGCCGTCCGGGTCGACGAAGGCGGTCTGATAGGTCAGATGCACCCAGATGTTATGCGGGAAGTTGATGTTGATTTCGTTGTTGCCGAGCATGCTTTGCAGCTTCGCCTCGGTGTAGTGCCCTTGCGGATCCACCAGCGACAACAGCTTCTCGCCGTACGTGAATGGATTGAGCACGCGCATGCAGCCATGGCTGTAGGCGCGCTTGTCCTTGGCGAACAGATATTTGTCCGGCGTATCGTGCTGGTACACAAGGAACTTGTTGGGGAAGTTGAAGCGGATGCGGCCGAGCGCATTGCCGGCTCCCGGCGGCTGCGAGATATGCACGGTGCCGTCGGCATCCTGCGTCAGCTTCAGCCCGATGCGATCGAGCGCGTCGGGATCCTGCTGCAGCGCCGGCAGATATTCCTTCTCGATGATCGAGGGCGGCACGTTCCAGGTCGGGTTGACCGTGATGAACTTCATCTCCGCGCTGATCAACGGCGTCGCCTTGCCCGGTTTGCCGACCACGATCTTGGTGTGCCAGTAAACCTTGTTGTCGTTGTAGAGCGTCAACGTGTAATCCGGGATGTTGACGATGACATGCGGATTGCCGAGATCGCGCGGATACCAGCGCCAGCGCTCCATATTGACGATGATGGTGTCGATCGGATCAGCGGCCGGGCCGCGCGCGACCTTCTTCTCGCCGTTGAGCGCGCGCAATGTGTTCGGTCCAAGATTGCCGTCGACGTCGATGTCGGACTGGGTCTGGAACGTCTTGACCGCGTCGCGCACCGCGTCGTCATAGAGCGGGCTGTTCTTGTCGCCGGCGACGTCGAGGCGCTTGCGCAATTGCACGACGCGCGGGTCCTTCATGCCGACGTGCAAGGTCTTGCCTTCGCCGATGCGCACCAGGTCCGGCTTCTTCTCTTCCTCGGCCTTGGGCGCGAGCGCGCCCTTGCGCAGTTCGGCGAGCTTTGCCTTGAGCGCCTTGAACTCGGCCTGCGGCGGGTTGTAGCCATCGAGGGCCGCGGCCACGTCGGCGGCGCCGGCGAGCTTGGCCAGCACCTCGGCCGGCTCCGGAGCGACCAGCTTGAAGTCGATGTCGGCGCCGACGCGGCTGAAATGAATTTGCCCGATCTGGGCGTGGCGCGCGTAGGTGAGCACCGAAGCGGTGAGCTTGAGCTCATCCTCGGCGAGCGCGCCGGCGGTCGTCGCCGCCTTGAAATCCGGCGTCGGATAATCGGCCGGGTTGAGTCCATCGGTGTCGACTTGACCGAGATAGGCGATCGCGGCCTTGGCGCTCGCGTCCGCAGCGCCGTCGCTCACCCAGAGCGGCTTGTAGTCGCGCGCCTTGTAGAATTGCTCCACGCCCTCGCGGTCGGCCTTGCGGCTGACGATACGGTCGAGCTTGCCGGAGATCATGTCGCGCAACTGGTCGGCGACGGCGCTGTCCGCGGTGGCGGACACCGGGGTAGCGGCCGGCGCGGCTGCAGCCTTCGCCGGCTCGGCGGCGTCTTGCTTGATCTCGGCCTTCGGGGCGGCGGCGGGCGTGCCAGTGACGTCCTGGGCGGTCAGCGGCGGCAGCGGGTTGGTATCCGGCATCGGCACAGCCGAATCGATTTGCTGTTGGGATTGCTGCGCCATGCCGGCATGGCTTCCCAAAACCAGCGCCAAGCCGAGCGCGGTCGTAGCCAGCAGTCTGTTAAATCGAGCACTTTTCACCAGAACGTCTCCTAGTGGCTGAACGGAGGGCCCCTGACCCCAATTTCGCGGGCATTCTATCCCATAGTCCTGGGGTAGTTACGCATTTCCCAACAAAGCAAGCCGAACATCTACCGACTGTGGCTATTTTGCACAGGGGACCAAAACCGCGCATTTTGCGCGCAATTCCGACCTTGCCGCGGACTTTAGCCTACTGCAACGGTCACAGTCCGGTCGGTTCCGGCGGATTTACCCTTTCCTATCCCGATGACTTCTTCGTGAAGCGGGTGGGGTGCACCTGCTGACATCGCGGAGTTGGTGGGCTAGTATTTTGACACTTCCGCCGGAAAGAGCGGACGAAAGGGAACGCCATGGCTTGGACTACTCCGATCCTTGTCGAAATCTGCATCGGGCTCGAGATCAACGGCTATCTGCCGGCCGAGTTCTGACGTTAGACATCCTGGTACTGGGCCGGGCCCCGCCTGAGGGGCTGATGGGGCGCTCACCGCCATTGTGCTTGGTTCGGCGGCAGGAGGCGCATTTCCGCAATGGAATTGCCGCTGTCCGGTGTGCGCGCTGGCGTGGGCGGGTGACGAGCGAGTGCAAGCCGCGCACGCAGGCTGGACTTGCGGTTTCGAGCGGCGACGGCCGCTGGACGCTGATCAACGCCTCGCCCGATCTCGGCCACGCAAATACGCAGCGATGCCGGCGCTGCATCCGCATGACGAGTCGGCCAAGATTTGCGCGGCAGCCCGATCGACGCGGTGGTGCTGACCGGCGCCGAGATCGATCAGATCGCCGGGCTTGTTGTCGCTTGAGAGAAAGCACGCCGTTCACGCTCTACGCGACGCCGGCAAGTCACGCGCGCGGTCGCCGCCAATGCCATGTTCGGCGCGCATGGGCGCGATGGCGCGCAAGGCGGTCAATCCGGGCGAGCCGTTTCATGCTCGCCGGCAATATCGAGGCGCAGCCTGTTCATGGTGCCGGGCAAGCTGCCGCTCTATCTCGAAGGCGAGGAGCCCGCGACCGACGTCGAGAGCGCCGCCAATGTCGGCATCGAATTGCAGCATGAGGATGCGCGCCTCGTTTTCGTGCCGGGCGCGCGGCAGTGACGCAAGCCATGCGCGAGCGTTTCGCGCGCGCCGACGCCGTGCTGTTCGACGGCACATTGTTCACGGACGACGAGATGCTGCGCACCGGCACGGTACAGAAAACAGGCCGCCGAATGGGCCACATGCCGATCGACGGCGAGGGCGGCAGCCTTGCAGGCGCTTGCCAGGGCTCACCGCGCGGCGCATTTTCATGCATATCAACAATACCAATCCGATCCTGATCGACGGCTCGCCCGAGCGCACCAAAGTCGAAGCCGCCGGCTGGCAGGTGGCCGAGGACGGCATGGAGATCGTAGTTGTGAAATTGCTTTCGCCCGAGGAACTGGAAGCCGCGCTGCGCGAGATCGGCGCGCAAGCGTTATCACCGCCTGCATCCGTTCCACGGCCTGTTGCATGGCGGCAAATGCAGCAAGGGCCAGGTGCAGGCCTGGGCGCTCAACCGCTACTATTATCAGGCGATGATCCCGATCAAGGACGCGAGCCTGATCGCGCGCTGCGAGGACAGCGCGGTGCGCCGCGAATGGCGATCGCGGCTGGTCGATCACGACGGCGAGCGCGAAGGCGACGGCGGCATCGCGCGCTGGCTCAAGCTCACCGACGGTCTCGGGCTCGACCGCGACTACGTCACCTCGCTGCGCGGCCTCTTGCCGGGGACGCGCTTCGCGGTCGAAGCCTATGTGCATTTCGTGCGCGAGAAGACGCTGCTGGAAGCCATCGCCTCGTCGCTGACCGAGATGTTCTCGCCGGTCATCATCGGCGAGCGCATGGCCGGGATGCTGGCGAATTATCGATTTCGTCACCCGCGAGACGCTCGACCTATTTCGACAAGCGCCCGCCGCAGGCGCAGCGCGACGCCGATTTCGCCCTCAATTACGTCAAGCGGAACGCGCAAGACGCCGGAGCAGCAGCAGGCGGTGCTCGCCGCGCTCGAATTCAAATGCGGCGTGCTGTGGTCGATGCTCGACGCGCTCGCTTACGCTTATGTATCGCCCGAGCCATATCCCGCCGGGCGCCTTCATACCGGACCAACCATGATGGACGAGCAGGCCGCCATGTTACGCCGATGATGCGCGTCCGCGCCTGCCGCGCGGCGTTCGTCTCACGCACAACGAGGCGCAGGGCGGCTGGCTGCTGCTGGCGCCGGAGCGGGTGTTCAAGGCCGACGCGATTTCGGCAGAAATCCTCAAGCGCTGCACCGGCGAGGCGACGCTTGCAGCTATCGTCGACGATCTCGCCAAGACCTTCAATGCGCCGCGCGAGCGCATCCATGCCGACGTGGTGAAGCTGCTCGGCGTCACTCGCCGACAAGAAGCTGCTAGAGCTCTAGCCGTGTCGGCGCCCGACAACATATTGTCCGCGCCCGCTCGGCCTGCTGGCCGAATTGACGCATCGTTGTCCGCTCGGCTGTCCCTATTGCTCCAACCCGCTGGCGCTCGACCCGCGCGCCGACGAACTCGACACCGCGACCTGGGCGCGCGTGTTTCGCGAAGCGCCGGGCTCGGCGTGCTGCAGGTGCATCTGTCCGGGCGGCGAACCGGCGGCGCGGCGCGATCTCGCCGACATCGTAATGGCCGCGCGCGAGGCGGGCCTCTACAGCAATCTCATCACCTCGGCGGTCGGGCTGACGCCGCAGACGCTTGGCCGCGCTCGCCGAGGCCGGCCTCGACCACGTGCAGATTTCCATCCAGGACAGCGAGGAAAAATCCGCCGACCATATCGCCGGCTATGACGGCGCTTCGGCGCGCAAGCGCGCGCTGGCCGCCGAAGTCGTCAAGCTCGGTTTGCCGCTGACCGTGAATATGGTCGTGCATCGCGCCAATATCGGCCGCATCGAGCCGATGGTGGAACTGGCGCTAGCGCTCGGCGCGACGCGGGTCGAGATCGCGCATGTGCAATATTACGGCTGGGCGCTGAAGAACCGCGCCGCGCTGATGCCGTCGCGCGAGCAGGTCGAACAGGCGGTGAGTAAAGTCGAGCAACTGCGCGATAAAGCATCACGGCCGCATCGTCATCGACGCGGTAGTGCCGGACTATTACGCGCGCTTTCCAAAACCCTGTGTCGGCGGCTGGGGTCGCCGCTCGCTCAACGTCACGCCGGCTGGCCGCGTGCTGCCTTGCCACGCGGCTGAGGTCATTCCCGAGTTGGAGTTCTGGAATGTGCGCGAGCATTCGCTTGGCGACATCTGGCGGGCCTCACCCGCTTTCATCGCCTTCCGCGGCACCGATTGGATGCAGGAGCCGTGCAAAAGCTGCGAGCGGCGCGAGCAGGATTTCGGCGGCTGCCGCTGCCAGGCCTTTCTGATCGCCGGCGACGCCCGCGCCGCCGACCCGGTCTGCCACCTCTCGCCGCAGCACGCGCCTGGTCGAGCAATTGGCCGCGGTCCGCGAGGAAAAACCTTACAGCTACCGGCATTCCTGAGAACCGTTCCCCACACGGAAATTTGCGCGAACCCCGATTGCCACCGCTAGGCGAAATGGTGGACACTTGTTGCTGATGGGGGCGCGCTCCGGGGCCGTTCTCGATCGGACCTCGCGGGTCAAGCGCCTCCGCATCAGGGAGGACTTCGATGATTTCGCGTGTCACCGCCCGGCGCAGCATCTTGCTCGCCGGCACGATTGCCGGTCTTCTGTTGACCGCCCCGGCCTTTGCCCAGCAACCGCCGGCCGCCGCTCCACCCGCACCGCGCTGCCGCGGCATCGCCACCGGCCGCCGCCCGCCGCGCCCGCCTTGCCGCCCGGCTCGCCGCTGATCGGCCGGCCCGAGGGTAATGCAGGCCGCCGCCAAGCTCGCGCCGGTCGCCGCCCCGCCGCTGCCGACGGCGGCCGACAAGCTGCCGACGGCGATGCTCAAGCTGCCGTCTGGCTTCCACATCGAGGTTTATGCCAGCGGCATCGGCAATGCGCGCTCGCTGCGCATGGGCGACAAGGGCACCGTGTTCGTCGGCACGCGTTTCGGCAATAAGGTCACCGCCATCGTCAAGAAAGACGGCAAGACCGAGTTGAAGACAGTGGCCTCCGGCCTCTATCGCCCGAACGGCCTCGCCTATCACAACGGCACGCTCTACATCGCCGAGCTGTCGCAGATCTCCAAGATCGACAATGTCGAGAACGTGCTCGACAACCCGCCGAAGCCGACGGTGATCTACAAGGATCTGCCGAAGGACGAGGCGCATGGCTGGAAGTTCATCGCCATCGGCCCCGACAACAAGCTCTATATTCCGGTCGGCCAGCCGGGCAACAACGTGCTGCATGACGAGGATCACGGCCAGATCCGCCGCATCAATCTCGACGGCACCGGCCGCGAAAACGTCGCGCTCGGCGTGCGCAATTCGGTCGGCTTCGACTGGAACCCGGTCAACCACCAGCTCTATTTCTCCGACAACGGCCGCGACTGGATGTCGGAGGACGTGCCGCAGGACGAACTCAACCGCGTCACCAAAGTGGGTGAGGATTTCGGCGCGCCCTATTGCTACCAGGGCAATCTGCCGGACCCCGAATTCGGCTGGGGTCACTCCTGCAGCGACTTCACGCCGCCGATCGCGCTGACCGGCCCGCACTCGGCCGGCCTCGGCTTGCGCTTCTACACGGGCGACATGTTCCCGAAGAAGTACAAGAACGCGATCTTCCTCGCTCGCCACGGCTCGTGGAACCGGTCGAAGAAGTTTGGCGGCGACATCATCGTCTATCATCTCAACAAGAACGGAACGGTGAAGTCGTCGGAAGTGTTCCTCACCGGCTTTCTCGCAGGACAACAAATATGTCGGGCGTCCGGTGGACGTCGAAATCATGAAGGACGGATCGATGCTCGTTTCCGACGACTGGAACGGCGCGGTCTATCGCATCACCTACGGCAAGGCGCACACCGCCAGCCGCTGACGGGAACGCGAACGGCCGGGGGCAACGGCCCCCGGCTTTTTATTGAGATAACCCATGCAGACATTGACGTCACGCGTCATCTGCTCGCCGCCGCCGCGCTCATTTTCGCGGCCGGTCACGCGCTCGCCGCCGAGACGATCGCCGAGCGCGCGGCGCCGTGCCTTGCCTGCCACGGCGCCAACGGCCAGTCGGAAAATCCGGAAATCCCCTCGCTCGGCGGACAGACCGCGCCTTATGTGCTGATCCAGCTTATCGTTTCGCGAAAAGCAGCGCGACGTCGAGGTCATGAACGACATGACCAAGAATTTCCCGACGACGACCTGCGCGCCTTCTCCGATTTATTTCCAAGCTGCCGCCGCCGAAGCCGCCGGCTGATGCCGGCGAGGCTGCGCGCATGCAGCGCGGCGCGGCGCTGATCACGCAGACATCGCTGCAACAGCTGCCACAATTTGGATTTGTCCGGCCGCGACAACATTCCGCACATCGCCGACCAGCGGGAGGATTATCTCGTCAAGACGCTGCGCGAATACAAGAACAACACGCGGCACGGTTACGACGGCACCATGGCCGAGGTGCTGGCGCCGGTGACCGACGCGCAGATCGTCGACCTCGCCTACGCTATCGCGCGCTTTCGCTGACCGGCGCGTCCGATCCAATCGCGCAACCGCCGATTTGGCGGCGCCAAATAAAAAACCGGGCCCCGTGAGGGGCCCGGCTTAGAAGGTTGCCGGTGTGGGGACCGGCAATATTCCAGAGGGGAACATGCTGCAAGCCAGTGACTCTGGGAGGAAACATCCGGCATTGCAGCGAAAAATCAGTATGCGGCGCGCACGCCGCGCAAACAACGCCACGCACCGCATGTCAGCCATGCCAAATCGCAAATCGCTAAGCGACCCAGGCACGAACTGTTCGCATATCGGGCATGCAAAATCGTAGTCGCAGAATTTCGTCTTCGTAAAAGGTCAGAAATTCCAGCGCTGGGCGTTCGCCACCAGGAAATCGCGGAATACCTGGATGCGGGCCACCGCCTTGAGTTCTTCCGGGTAGACGAAAAAAGCATCGAGCGCGAGCGTTTCGGCCTCGCCGAGCAACTGCACCAGCCCGCCGTTCTCCTCGACCAGATAGTCGGGCAGCATGGCGATGCCGAGGCCGCGCTGGCAGGCGCGCAACACGCCGAGCACGTTGTTGATGCTCAGAGTGGGTTGGCGCGGACCCTTGCCGTCGCGGCCGACTTCGACCAGCCAGCGCCGGTTGGAAAAATGCGCCGGCACGTTGCCGCCCAGCAGAATTATCCGATGCTTGTCGAGGTCTTCATGCGTGCGTGGCGTACCGAAACGCTTGAGATAGTCCGGCGACGCATAGGTGTGGAAATGCACCGAGAACAATTTGCGCTGAATGAGATCCGGCTGAGTCGGCTGGCGCAGGCGGATGGCGACGTCGGCCTCGCGCATGGCGAGATCGAGCTCGTCATCGGTGGTGAGCAGCGTGATGTGGATGTCGGGATAAAGATCGAGGAATTCGCCGAGCCGCGGCGTCAGCCAATGCACGCCGATGCCCGGCGTCGTGGACACTTTTAACTCGCCGTTCGGCCGTTCGCGGCTGTCGGTGAGCTTGGTGCGCGCGGCCTCGAGCTTCATGAAGACTTCGTGCGCCGTGCGGTAGAGCAATTCGCCCTGTTCGGTGAGGATCAGCCCGCGCGCGTGGCGGTGGAACAGCGACACCGACAGTTCGCCTTCCAGCGCCGACACCTGGCGCGACACCGCCGACTGCGACAGGCCGAGCCGCTCGCCGGCATGCGTGAAGGAGCCGGCTTCCGCTGCGGCGTGGAACACCTTCAGCTTGTCCCAATCCATCGACTTGTTGGTTGCGACCATGGTCTATTCCGCCGCCGCGCGCCGGTGCTCGTGCGCGGCAAGGAATTTCTCCGCTTCGAGGGCTGCCATGCAGCCTTGGCCGGCTGCGGTGACCGCCTGCCGGTAGATGTCGTCGGTGACGTCGCCGGCGGCGAACACGCCGGGCACCGAAGTCGCGGTGGAATGGCCTTCGGTGACGATGTAGCCATTCGGCTTCATTTTCAGTTGGCCGGTAAATAGTTCCGAGGCTGGCGAATGGCCGATGGCGATGAACACGCCGTCGACCTTGCGTTCGCTGACTGCGCCGGTCTTCAGATTCTTCAGCCGCACGCGCTCGACCTTGGGCGGGCTGTCGCTGCCGATCACGTCGTCGAGCACGGTGTCCCAGATCACATCGATCTTGGGGTTCTTGAACAGGCGGTCCTGTAGGATTTTCTCCGAACGGAACGCATCGCGCCGGTGCACCACGGTGACCTTGGCGGCGAAGTTGGTGAGGAAAAGGGCCTCCTCGACCGCGGTATTGCCGCCGCCGATCACCACCACTTCCTTGTTGCGGTAGAAGAAGCCGTCGCAGGTGGCGCAGGCCGACACACCGTAGCCTTTGAACTTCTGCTCCGACGGCAGATCGAGCCAGCGCGCCTGCGCGCCGGTCGCAACGATCAGCGCGTCGGCGAGATAGACGTCGCCGGAATCGCAGGTGAGGCGGAACGGCCGCTGCGCCAATTCGACCGTCGAGACATGGTCGGTGACGATCTTGGTGCCGACGTGCTCGGCCTGCTTCTGCATCTGCTCCATCAGCCATGGGCCCTGGATGACGTCGGCAAAGCCTGGATAGTTTTCCACGTCGGTGGTGATGGTCAGTTGGCCGCCTGGCTGCACGCCCTGGATCAGAATCGGTTCCAGCATGGCGCGCGCGGCATAGATCGCGGCGGTATAGCCGGCCGGACCCGAGCCGATAATGACGACTTTGGCGTGCGTGGTCTTTGGCATTTCGCGCGCCCCCCTGGCGGGCGTCGGGCGCAACGGCGTCCGGGCTGGCCGGCTCATGGCCGGCTCGTTTTGCATGGCAGGATGTATGGCTTTCGGGGGAGCTATGCAAGATACGCAACCCCCGGACTCACAACCTAAGATTCCGCCCGGGACAGCGCGGACCGTAGCCGCGCAATAATCTTTCGCGAAACAATATTTCGCGGTATGGATGTTCGCCCCGTCCCGACCTGGAGCCTCCATTGCCCGCCCGTCTCGACGCCATCGATCGCAAAATTCTGAAAGAGCTGCAGGCCGACGGCCGCATGACCAACGTGGAACTGTCGCGTCGCGTCGGCATTTCGGCGCCGCCTTGCCTGCGCCGCGTCCGGGCGCTCGAGGAGGCGGGCTACATCAAGGGCTACCGCGCGCTGCTCGACGAGAAGAAGCTCGGCTATGAGGTGGCCGTGTTCGCCATGGTGCATCTGGCGAGCCAGGCCGAAGCCGACCTCACGGCTTTCGAGGAGTTCGTGCAGGCGCAGCCGCTGGTGCGCGAATGCTGGATGCTTTCCGGCGAAATCGACTTCGTCCTGAAGTGCGTGGCGCCCGATCTGAAAACCTTTCAGGCCTTCGTCGAGAAGCTCACCGCCGCGCCCAATGTGCGCAACGTCAAGACCTCGCTGACGCTGCGTCAGTCCAAGGACGCAGCCATGGTGCCGATGGAGTAGGACAGGTGAACGGCGCGCGGCACAAACCTGCCGGCTAGGTCCGAACTACGCGACGGCGGCCACCGCGCGACTGAACCGCGCGCCGAGCGCGAGCGAGGGATTGTCGCGGCATTTGATGATTTGCCGGGCGATCGACGACGAGAGCCGCCCGAAAGTCTCAAGGCATTGGTCAAGCTCGCCCGGCGAAATGCCGCGTCCGCGCGCGCGCATCCGCAGGATGATCTTGACGGTGTCGCGCGACATGCCGAGCGCCTTGGCCATGATCAAGACGGCATCCGGCATATCGTGAGTCATGGCCTGCTCGACCGTCTCGATCGGCAACTCGCAAAGCAGCGCGAGCGCCGCCGTCGTTTCTTCGAATTGATTGGCTCTGGCGAAGCCGGCGATTTCATCTTCGTTGAGCCGGCCGGCCGCCCGCAGCGACGCGACCTGGCTGCGCGCCGCGGTATAGTCCCGCACGACCGCGCTGGTCTTGCCGAGGACCGTGGCCGCAGCCTCGGAAACGGCGTCCTCGATCAACGCCGACATTGACGGATTTGTCGCCTCGAGCTTCTGGCGCACTGCGTGCGAGGCCCTGACCAGAAGCCGCATCAAGTGGTGGCGCGGAATATCGCGCCGCAGGCCGACGCAGGCAGCAAGCTCATCATCATATTCCGACCGCGTCGTCAGCCGCGCATAGCCGTTGTCGGAAAATCGCGCGCCCGGATTGCCGGCGGTGCTCAGCACCACAGACTTGTCGCCGCGTTCAACCAGCACGTCGGTCAGCGCTTCATCGAGCGAGTTGCGCCGCGAGATGGCCAGCAAATGCTGCTGGCTTTTGGTGCGCGCGGTGGCCATGAGCGTGTCGCTGTCCAGCCGCTGCGAATGTTCGAGCACGGGTCTTGCCACGTCGATCTCGTCGTCGGACGCCAGGAAGCGGCTGATCTTGATGGGCGCGCGCGGCTCTTTCGCCAGGCGCTTGGCCAGCGCGGCGCGCGCTGATATCTCGATGGTGGCGACGACCCGCATCAGCACGTCGTCGAACAATCCGATTTGTTCGTCGGAATAGCCGGCCGCTCCGGCCGCGAACAACTCGGTAATGCGGTGGACGATCTTGGCGCGTTGGCCGACGGTGCCGTGGGCGACCGCGCCGTTCAACTCGTCGATCAGCGCGGCGATTATCATGCAACCTGACGAAATCTTGCGAGGGAATTTGTCGGTGCAACGCTTTTACACCACAGCCGTGGGCGGTCCTTTAAGCCGGTCCGCCGCATTTGCAGGGCTTTTGAAAGAATTCGTTAAGGAAAATCTTCGGTAAAGATCGGCGGCCGGCGCCGGAAAAATAATGGCATCGGAAGTCGGGCTTGCCCGACTTCCGCATTGTTTGAGCGTCGCAAGTCGGGTAAACCCGACTTGCGACGACGAGCCCGGCCATGACGAATGCAAGCTCGCGCGGCGCGCGGCCTATTTCCACTCGATCTTCTTCACCTCGTAGCCCTTGGCGCCGCCCGGCGTGTTGACCTCGACGGAGGCGCCCTTGGTCTTGCCGATCAGCGCGCGTGCCAGCGGCGAGGTGATGGAAATCCGCCCCGCTTTGGCGTTGGCCTCCGGCTCGCCGACGATCTGCCACACCTTCTTCTCGTCGGTGTCCTCGTCGACCAGCGTCACGGTGGCGCCGAAGGTGATGGTGTCGCCGGACAGCTTCGACACGTCGATCACGTCGGCGCGCGCGAGCTTGTCCTCGAGCTCGGCGATGCGGCCCTCGTTGAGCGACTGCTGCTCCTTAGCGGCGTGATACTCGGCGTTCTCCGACAGGTCGCCGTGCGTGCGCGCCTCGGTGATCTGCTGGATGATGCGCGGCCGCTCGACCTGCTGACAATGCTTGAGTTCGGCCTCGAGCGTCGAGTAACCGGCCGCTGTCATTGGAATCTTATCCATCGTCTCTTCTCCTCTTGGCGGGCGCCCGAAACGTCTTGAATGCGCCGGAGCGCCGCCAAGCCCTTCCACCCTCAAAAAACCCGTCCAATCCACTCGCAATACAACTCCGGCCACGGATTTCCGCGCACCGGAGTCATGTGTACCGAGGGCCGGTCAAAAAAACCTTGACCGCGGGCAGTTTCACCTGCGCCGCGATCGCGGACTTCCCGGCCATTCTCGCACCGCCGCTCTCGCTGGCGAGGCTTAAGGGAACCGTCCTTAAGCCCGGTCGCTGAAGTAACTTTGCAGCGCGCGCACCTCGAGGTCGCCCCCAAGATAGGCTTTTATGCCTTGCGCCGCGGCGACGGCACCCGAAAGAGTGGTGTAGTACGGCACTTTATGCAAGAGGGCGGCGTGGCGCATGGACCGGCTGTCGGACAGCGCCGCCGTCCCCTCGGTGGTATTGAAAACCAGCTGAACACCGCCGTTTTTGATGGCGTCCACGATATGGGGCCGGCCTTCCAGCACCTTGAATACCTTGGCTGCCTGCACCCCGTGTTCGGCGAGGTAGCGCTGGGTTCCCGATGTGGCGATAGTCTTGAAGCCGAGCGAGGCCAGGAGCCTCACGGCATCCAAGATGCGCGGTTTGTCGGCGTCCTTGACCGAAACGAACACCGTGCCCGAGCGCGGCAGGTTGGCGCCGCCGCCGATCTGGCTTTTGGCGAAGGCGATCTCGAAGGAGGCGTCGATCCCCATCACCTCGCCGGTCGATTTCATCTCCGGCCCCAGCACGGTGTCGACGCCGGGGAAGCGCGCGAAGGGAAACACCGCTTCCTTGACGGCGCGGTGCTTGTAGTGGCTCGGCGCCAGATTGAAGCTCGCCAGGCTCTCGCCCGCCATGATGCGCGCGGCGATCTTGGCGACCGGCAGGCCGATCACCTTGGCGACGAAGGGCACCGTGCGCGAAGCGCGTGGATTGACCTCCAGCACGTAGATGTCGCCGTCCTTGATGGCGTATTGCACGTTCATCAGCCCGCCGACATTGAGCGCCAGCGCCAGAGCCCGCGTTTGCCGCTCCAGTTCGGCGATGGTCTTCTCGCTCAACGAGTGCGGCGGCAGCGCGCAGGCCGAATCGCCGGAATGGATGCCGGCCTCCTCGATGTGCTCCATGATGCCGGCGATGAAGGTGTCCTTGCCGTCGCACAGGCAATCGACGTCGACCTCCGTTGCATCCGACAGATAGCGATCGATCAGCAGCGGGCTTCGTTTGGACACCACCAGTTCGCCGGGCCGGTCGAGATCGCTGGCAAGCCGCGTGACGTAACGGTCGAACTGGGCCGCATCGCGCACGATCTCCATGGCGCGCCCGCCCAAGACGTTGGACGGCCGGATCACCACCGGATAGCCGATCTCGTCGGCGATGGCGCGCGCCGCCCCCAGCGATGTCGCGATGCCGTTTTGCGGCTGGCGCACTTTCAATTTGTCGAGCAGCTTCTTGAAGCGGTCGCGATCTTCCGCGAGGTCGATCATGTCGGGTGAGGTGCCGAGGATCGGCACTTTCGCCTTCTCCAGCGGCTCGGCGAGCTTGAGCGGCGTCTGGCCGCCGAACTGCACGATCACTCCGTGCAGCGTGCCGTTGCCGCGCTCGGTGTCGACGATCTCCAGCACGTCCTCCGGCGTGAGCGGCTCGAAATAGAGCCGGTCGGAGGTGTCGTAGTCGGTCGACACCGTTTCCGGATTGCAGTTGACCATGATGGTTTCATAGCCGACCTCCTTGAGCGCGAAGGCGGCATGGCAGCAGCAATAGTCGAACTCGATGCCCTGGCCGATGCGGTTGGGGCCGCCGCCGAGGATGATCACCTTCTTCTTGTCCGACGGCCGCGCCTCGTCGGCGACCGCGCCCGCGAATGGCGTCTCGTAGGTCGAGTACATGTAAGCCGTGGGCGAGGCGAATTCGGCGGCGCAGGTGTCGATACGCTTGAATACTGGCCGCACGCCGAGCGCACGGCGTTTGTCCATTACCTCGTCGGCGCTGGTGCCGGTGAGCTTGCCGAGCCGCTTGTCGGAAAAGCCCTTGGCCTTGAGCCGCCGGAACGCGCCTGCCGTGGCGGGCAGGCCCTTGGCCTTGATTTCGGCTTCGGTCTCGACGATGGCGCGAATTTCGTTGAGGAACCACGGATCGACCCGGCAGGCATTGTGGATCAGGTCGTCGCTGGAGCCGAGCCGCATCGCCTGCGCGATCTTGAGCAGGCGGTCGGGCGTCGGCGTGCCGAGCGCGGCGCGGATCGCGGCCTTGTTGTCGGCGTCGTCGATGCCCTTGGCCGGATCGAACCCCTCGATGGCGATCTCGTCGAGCCCGCTGATGCCGGTCTCCAGCGAGCGCAGCGCCTTCTGCAAGGATTCCTGGAAGGTACGGCCGATCGCCATGGCTTCGCCGACCGACTTCATCGAGGTGGTCAGCACGTTCGACGCGCCGGGAAATTTCTCGAAGGCGAAGCGCGGGATCTTGGTGACGACGTAATCGATGGTCGGCTCGAACGAGGCCGGCGTCGCGCCGCCGGTGATGTCGTTGGCGATTTCGTCGAGCGTGTAGCCGACCGCGAGCTTGGCGGCGACCTTGGCGATGGGGAAGCCGGTCGCTTTCGAAGCCAACGCCGAGGAGCGCGACACGCGCGGATTCATTTCAATGATGACCAGTCGCCCGTCGGCCGGATTGACCGCGAACTGCACGTTGGAGCCGCCGGTCTCGACGCCGATCTCGCGCAGCACCGCGATCGAGGCGTCGCGCATGATCTGGTATTCCTTGTCGGTGAGGGTGAGCGCCGGCGCGATGGTGATCGAATCGCCGGTGTGCACGCCCATCGGATCGACGTTCTCGATCGAGCAGATGATGATGCAATTGTCCTTCTTGTCGCGCACCACCTCCATCTCGAATTCCTTCCAGCCGAGTACCGATTCTTCGATCAGCACTTCGTTGGTCGGCGAGGCGTCGAGACCGCCTTCGACGATCTCGAGGAACTCGGACTTGGTATAGGCGATGCCGCCGCCGGTGCCGCCGAGCGTGAAGCTCGGACGGATGATCGCCGGCAGTCCGACGAATTCGAGCGCCTGCAAGGCCTCGATCAGCGCCTGGTCCTGATAACGCTCGCGCCGCGCCGGCTCGCCGCGCGCCCATTCCAATTCGAACTCCTTCAACATCTGCGCGCGCTCGGCATCGTCCGCGTTGAGGCCGGCAATGCGTTGCGTCTCGGCGCGGTATTTTTCGCGGTCGGCTTTCTTCAACTCGGAGGCGTTGGCGAGGCGCGAGCGCGGCGTCTCGAGACCGATGCGCGTCATCGCCTCGCGGAACAGCGCGCGGTCCTCCGCCATGTCGATGGCGTCGGCGGTGGCGCCGATCATGGTGACGTTGAACTTGTCGAGCACGCCCATCTTGCGCAAGGAGAGTGCGCAGTTGAGCGCGGTCTGCCCGCCCATGGTCGGCAACAGCGCGTCGGGGCGTTCCTTCTCGATGATCTTGGCGACGATCTCCGGCGTGATCGGCTCGATATAGGTGGCGTCGGCGAGATTCGGATCGGTCATGATGGTGGCCGGATTGGAATTGACCAGCACGACCCGGTAGCCTTCGTCCTTGAGCGCCTTGCAGGCTTGCGTGCCGGAGTAGTCGAACTCGCAGGCCTGGCCGATGACGATCGGCCCGGCGCCGATGATCATGATCGATTTGATGTCGGTTCTTTTGGGCATTCGCTCGCGGATAAAATGGGCACAAAAAAAGGGCGCGCCTGCCGCGCGTCCCCCAGAATGCGCCAGGAATTGGTCCTCGCGCGCCGTGCTCATATAGACCCGAATCGGTGGGCAGGGAAGGGTGCGACGCGCATTAGCGGTGGACGGAAAAAGAGGCTCAAATGCCGGCGAAACTGTACTAGTGTCCTCGCCCCGACCGCCGAATTCTCCCGCCCGTAGCGACAGACCAATCATGATCGCCCAGCCCAGCCTCGCGTTTGAAAAAGAATCCGGAGTCATCCCCGCCCTCGGCTTCGGCACCGGGGCGATGACCGGCGGCATGTCCGCCGAAGCCGTCGCCATGGCGCTCGGGGCCGGTTACCGGCATATCGACACCGCGCGCAAATACGGCACCGAGCCCGCCGTCGGCGAGGCGATGCGCGCGTCGGGTATTCCGCGCAGTGACATCTTCCTCACCACCAAGGTCAGCCACGAGAACCTGCGCGCCGACGATTTCGCGCGCTCGGTCGACGAGAGCCTCGCCGCGCTCAAGGTCGATTACGTCGACCTGCTGATGGTGCACTGGCCCAATCGGACCATCGCGCTTGCCGAAACGATGCCGGCGCTGGCCAAGGCCAAGCAACAGGGACTGGCGCGGCATATCGGCGTTGCCAACTTCAATATCGGGCTGCTCGACCAGGCGGTCGCGCTCTGTCCGGAGCCGCTGGTCGCCTTGCAGGCCGAATATCATCCCTATCTCGATCAGTCGAAGCTGATGGCCGCGGTGCGCCGGCACAAGCTTGTCTTCGTCGCCTATTGTCCGCTGGCGCGCGGCCGCTTGTTCGGCGATCCGGTGCTTGACGACATCGCCGAGAAGCGCGGCCGCAGCGTCGCGCAGATCGCGCTGCGCTGGCTCATCCAGCAGGACGTCGCCGCCATTCCATTCTCGTCCAAGCCCGCGCGCATCGCCGACAATTTCGACGTGTTCGATTTCACGCTCGATGACGACGAGATGGCGCGGATCGCCGCACTCAAGCGCGACGATGGCCGCGTCGCCAATCCAGCCGGCCGCGTGCCCGGTGGCTGGGACTAGGCCGGCCGCGCCAGAAACGTCATGCGCCGCCGGTTGTGGCCGATGTTGCGCGGCGCGCGTTTGGCCGCAAAGCCCGCGGCCCTGAGCTTTTCCAGCATCGCCGCCTCGTCGTAATGTGACAGGCCGACCGTCTTCTTCAGCCGCAGATAGTCCGACACGAAAATCCGCATAAGGCCGCCGACCGCCGCCCAGAAGAAGCCGTTGGCGAGGGCGAAGCGCAGCAGCGCGAGTGCCGCGTAGGGTGCTGCGAACTGCGCCGGCACGATGTCGCCGACGATGACCAGCCCGTCCGGCTTGACCAGCGCGTGAAAGACTTTCAACAGGCGCTCGAGTTCGGCTTCGCTCAGATATTGCGCCACCGAATGCATGACGATGAGATCGAAACTGCCGGCCGGCCGCGCCGCCGCTTCGTCGGGCGTGAGCACCGAGATTTTCGGGTTGCCTTCGTAGCGTCCCTTCAACGACGCGCGCACGTTGGGCGCGGCTTCGACCAGCGTCAGATGCGCGGCGGCCGCCGCGACGAGATCGGCCGAGGTCGCCTCGCCGCAGCCGTAGTCGAGCACGTTGGCCGAATGCGGCGGCACGTAGGCGCGGATGTCGGTCGCGATGGTGCGGTAATGCACATCGCGGTGACGCGCATTCACGTAGATCACCGAATGCTTGAAGTCGTAGAAGCTGATCCAGTCGGACATCGCTTACGCGATCTTGCGCTTGGCCGCGCTCTTGGCCTGCCGCATCATGTCGGTAAAGCGCGTGAACAGGTAATGGGAGTCGCGCGGGCCGGGCGAGGCCTCGGGGTGGTACTGCACCGAGAACACCGGTCTGTCCTTGAGCGCGATGCCGCAGTTGGAGCCGTCAAACAGAGAAATGTGCGTCTGCTCGACGTTCTTCGGCAGGCTCTCCTTGTCGACCGCGAAGCCGTGGTTCATCGACGTGATCTCGACCTTGCCGGTGGTCAGATCCTTCACCGGATGATTGGCGCCGTGGTGGCCCTGATGCATCTTTTGTGTGCGGCCGCCGACTGCGATGCCGAGCATCTGGTGGCCGAGGCAGATGCCGAAGGTCGGCGTTCCTGAGTTGATCAACTTCCGGATCACCGGCACCGCGTATGCGCCGGTCGCCGCCGGGTCGCCCGGGCCGTTCGACAGGAACACGCCGTCGGGTTTCAGCGCCATGATGTCGTCGGCCGAGGTTTTGGCCGGCACCACCGTCACCTTGCACCCCGTTCCGGCGAGCAGGCGCAGGATGTTGCGCTTGATGCCGTAGTCGATGGCGACGACGTGGAATTCCGGCTTGTCCTGCCGGCCGAAGCCGTGGTCCCACACCCAGGGCGTCTCGTCCCAGGTGAAGCGCTGGCCGCTCGTCACCATCGGCACCAGGTCCATGCCGACCAGGCCCGGCCATTCGCGCGCCTCTTTCTTCAGCGCCGCAAGATCGAATTGGCCATCCGGCGCGTGCGCGATCACGGCATTGGGCATGCCCTTGACGCGGATCAGCGCGGTCAGCGCGCGGGTGTCGATGCCGCAAAGCCCGATGATGCCGCGGCTTTTGAGCCAGTCGTTCAAGTTGCGCGTGGCGCGGTAGTTCGACTGCGGCGTGATGGCCGAATGCAGGATGACCCCGCGCGCGCCCGGCGTCGCCGCCATGTTGACGGTCTCGATGTCGTCCTCGTTGGTGCCGACATTGCCGATGTGCGGGAAGGTGAAGGTGATGATCTGGCCGGCATAAGAGGGGTCGGTGAGGATCTCCTCGTAGCCGGTCATGGCGGTGTTGAAGCAGACCTCGCCGACCGCGGTGCCGGTGGCCCCTAAGCCGAAACCCTCGAGCACGGTTCCGTCGGCCAGGACCAAAAGCGCCGTCGGCTTGGGCTCAGCCCAAGCCTCGCCGGAAGTCCCGGCGCCGGGGGTCGCTTTCGTCTGGGTCATGGCCTCTTAGTTGCGTATTATATGAGGCGAAGCAAGGGGCCGATTCCAGCCGCCCCCAGACACTATTAAGGCAACTGGAAAGGACCATCCCGTGCTGCGCGACGACATCAATAAAGCTTTGACCGAGGCGATGAAGGCCAAGAACGAGCGGGCGGTCTCCACCCTGCGCATGGTCAATTCCACGCTCAAGAACGCCGACATCGAGGCGCGCGGGGCAGGCAAGCCGCCGCTCGGCGACGCCGAGGTGCTCCCCGTGCTGCAGAAGATGATCAAGCAGCGCCAGGAATCGGTCGAGCTTTACCAGAAGGGCGGCCGCGCCGACCTGGTGAAGCAGGAACAGGAGGAGATCGCCATCATCTCCGGCTATCTGCCCAAACAGATGTCGGAGGCCGAGATGACGACGGCGATCGACGCCGCCATCAAGGACACGGGCGCCGCCGGCATGAAGGACATGGGCAAGGTGATAGGCAGCCTGCGCGGCAAATATGCCGGGCAGATGGACATGGCCAAAGCGAGCGGCATGGTGAAAGCGAAGTTGCAAGGCTGACCTATCTCCGTCACCCTGAGGTGGCCGCTGAAGGCGGCGCTCGAAGGGCGACGGCCCGTGATTCCGTGCCCGTCATCCTTCGAGGCTCGCTGCGCTCGCACCTCAGGATGACGGATAGAAAGATGACGGATAGAAAAAAGACTTGAGGGGGAGGACATCATGAAACGCATTCTTGCGGCCGCCGCGATGGCGGCAGCGCTGTTCACGACGCAAGCCTCGGCCGACGACTATCCGAACCGGCCGATCCGCGTCTTCACCACCTCGAGCGCCGGCGGCATCAGCGACATCTTCATGCGCGTGTTGAACGACGCGATGCAGAAGAGCCTCGGCCAGCCGTTGATCATCGAGAACAAGCCCGGCGGCGCCGGCAATATCGCCGGGCGCGCCTGCCAGGACGCCAAGCCAGACGGCTACACCATCTGCATCATCAATGCCGACACGATGATCTATAACGAGTTCCTGTTCAAAAAGATTCCGTTCGAGCCGGAAAAGCTCGTCCCCATCGTCAACCTGTTCCACCTCATCCAGGTGCTGGTGGTGAATTCCAATCTCGGCGCCAAGACGGTCGAGCAATTGATCGCGGTGTCGAAGGCCAAGCCCGGCACGCTGAATTATCTCACCGCCTCGATCCCCTGCGTGGTCTACATGGACAGCCTCAAGCGCGACCGCGGCGCGGATTGGGTGCGCGTGCCGTTCCGCGGCGGCGGCGAGGCGGTCACCGCGATTCTCTCCGGCACCACGCCGATCGGCCTGTTCGGCCTCGGCAACATCATCTCGCAGATCAAGGCCAACAAAATGACGGCGCTGGCGCTCGTCAACAATATCCGCACGCCGCTGCTGCCGGATGTGCCGACGCTCGCCGACCTCGGCTACAAAGGCGCGCCGTCGGAGACCTGGTACGGCCTGTTCGCGCCGCCGGGAACGCCGAAGGCGATCGTCGACAGGCTCAATGCCGAGGTCTGGCGCGTATTCCAGGACAAGGACTTCGTCGAGAAATACGTGATCAGCCGCGGCCAGGTGCCGGCGGCCGGCACGCCTGCAGAATTCGCCAAGACCGTCACCGAGGGCCGCGCCGCCGCCAAGGAAGTCGTGCAGGAGTCGGGCCTGCCGCCGCAATAGGCACCGTGCGCGGTCCACTTGGCTGGCACCCCGCGAATGTCCGCTGTTGGAGGCGCAGCGGGTCAGCGCTGGCGCGGCAAGGCTCGGTCGCCAATGACCCGAAGCGGACAAAATCGAAGCGCTGGCGTTGAAACAGTTGCGGATTAAAGAACTACCCCGATCGCTTGAGCGGCCGGGGTCGTTCTCCACAAAGCGCGCTTTCAGATACTAGCGGCCACCGCCACCGCCGCCACCACCACCACCACCGCCATTGGTGTTGAGGGTCGAAAGGACTTCACTCAAGTGAGCGCGCTCCGCCGGCGTGCGCGCGTCGCAGGATTCCGAATAGCCGAAGCCGCGTATATCGGTAGCAATCCAACATTGGTTGGACTCTTTGGACGCGACGTGCCGTTTCAGGTGAATGCCTTGCGCTTGAGCCGACATGCTTACCGTCAAGGTCGCGATAACGGCCAAAAGTGCAACTTTCGTCATGGTAGCTCTCCTGATGCAGCGAGGGCCCGACCATCCCGATGGGTGGCTGCCGCCCTCAATACCCATTTGTGGTTTGACGGGACCCGCCGGTTCAAATGACCTCAAAACAATTATTCCTCGAAATGGCGTAAATTCCTTGTCGCGGTATGCGGCCGACCGCTTTTGGACCAAAGCGGACATCGAGCGCGGTTTTCGCGCCGGTCTTGTTTTACGACCCCCTGTGAATAACGAGCAAAACGGTCGGAATCCCGGTACTTAGCACCGGTTCCCGCTGTCGCCCCGAAAAGTCTCGATTTGGGGGCTTATGATAAGAGCGAACCGATTCGGCCAACCGGAAGATTCGACGCCACGCGCCAGAACGCGCGGCGGCAACGCCATGCGCTTCACGCCCCAGTTCCTCGATGAGCTGAAAGCCCGGCTGCCGGTCTCGGAAGTCGTGGGCAGACGCGTCCGGCTCACGCGCTCGGGCCGCGAATTCAAGGGCCTGTCGCCGTTCAACAAGGAGAAGACGCCGTCCTTCTTCGTCAACGACCAGAAGCAGGCCTGGTTCGATTTCTCCTCGGGCAAGAACGGCTCGATCTTCGATTTCGTCATGGAGTCGGAAGGCGTCACCTTTCCGGAAGCGGTCGAGCGCCTGGCGCAGATGGCCGGCGTGCCGCTGCCGGTCGTCTCGCGCGAGGACGAGGCTAGGGACGCGCGGCGCAAGACGCTGCACGACGTCATGGAACTGGCGGCGAAGTTCTTTCAGGACACTCTGGCGTCAAGAGCAGGCGCCAAGGCGCGCGGCTATCTCGCCGACCGCGGCCTCGATCCGGCGACGCAACTGAAATTCCGTCTCGGCTATGCGCCGCCCGAGCGTTTCGCGCTGAAGGAACATCTCGGCAGTCACGGCATCCCGGTCGAGGACATGGTCGAGGCAGGATTGCTGATCGCCGGCGACGACATCCCGGTGCCTTACGACCGCTTCCGTGACCGCGTGATGTTCCCGATCGGCGACCTGCGCGGCCGCGTCATCGCCTTTGGCGGCCGCGCGCTGGAGAAGGACGCGCAGGCAAAATATCTCAATTCGCCGGAGACGCCGCTCTTCCACAAAGGCGCGACGCTCTACAATCTCTCGAGCGCGCGCCAGGCCGCGCATGACGGCGCAACGGTCGTCGCGGTCGAGGGCTATGTCGACGTCATCGCCATGGTGACGGCGGGCTTTCCGGCGACCGTCGCGCCGCTCGGCACCGCGTTGACCGAGGACCAGCTCGGGCTGCTGTGGAAGATGGCGGACGAGCCGGTGCTCTGCTTCGACGGCGACAACGCGGGCCTGCGCGCGGCCTTTCGCGCGGTCGAGCTCGCCATGCCGCGGTTGAAACCGGGCAAGAGTCTGAAGTTCGCGCTGCTGCCGCAAGGCCAGGACCCGGACGATCTGGCGCGCTCGGCCGGCCGCGACGCCGTGAAAGATGTCATCGATGGCGCGCGGCCGCTCGCCGACATGTTGTGGGCGCGCGAGACCGAAGGCCACTCCTTCGACACGCCGGAGCGACGCGCCGCGCTCGAGGCGCGCATCAACGAGGTCACTGCGGGCATCGGCGACGACGCGGTGCGCAAATATTACCGGCAGGATTTCAGCGCGCGCCTCGCGCAGTTTTTCGCGCCGGCACAGGGTCAGGGCTTTGCGCCGCGTGGCAATTTCCAGCGCGCGCCGAGCGAGGCGTGGCGGCAGAACGCGCGCGAGCGCGGCAGCTTCCCGCCGCGCAACGGCGCGCCGCAGCGCCCGCTCACCGGCGGCAAGAACACGCCCTACGTGGTGGTCAGCCGGCAGCTCGCTTCCAGCCCGGTGCACCGCGGCCATCGCACCGCGGTGCCGCGGCGCGAGGCGCTGATCCTGCAGGCGGCACTCAACTACCCTTGGCTGCTGCACGATCACCTCGAGGAACTGGCCTCGCTTGAGTTCCATCATGCCGACGCCGAGCGGGTGAAAAGCGCGCTGATCGATATCGCCGCGCACGCCGCCGCCGCGGATGCCGGGGCGGTGCGTGCGGAGCTTGAGGGGCGCGGCCTCGCCGAGGCGATGGCGCGCATCGATGCCTCCATTACCACCGCGTCGGTATGGGGCGCCCGGCCGGATGCCGCGCCGGACGATGTTTTGGTGACCTGGCAACAGCTTGTCGCCTTGCATCGGCAGTGGCATTCACTAACTAAGGAGCTCAAGGACGCCGAACAGGCGCTTGGTCAGGACACAAGCGAAGCCAATTATCTGCGGTTGCGCGACGTCAAAGCCCGCCTATCGCAGATGGAAGGCACCGAGGCCCTGATCGAGGGGTTCGGAGCCTCTTCCGGTCGGGGCGTTCGTAGCTTATGAGCAACCGCGCACGACCCCGGAAAGCGGGTACCGGTTTTCGGATAAGGCCATGCGCAAACGTACAAAGTTCCGGACGTGCCGGACCGGCAGGGAATAAGAGGTCGATTCCCGCGGTAGATTATGTAGTTAATCGGAGCTTAAGCGGGTTCCGACCACACTGACGACCTGATTCGGGGGCCGCGCCTGCCGGGCGCATGGCCCCTTGGCCATTGCCTATATATAGGGGGGTGTTTTTCAACCCCCGGGGCCGGTCCGAGGAGACGATGAATTATGGCGACTAAGGCAAAGGCGCAGGTCAAGGAAGAGGCCCCGGAAAAGGACGCCGACGGCGCCCCCGAATCGCCGCTGCCGCTGCTCGATCTCAACGACGCCGGCGTCAAGAAGATGATCAAGGCCGCCAAGAAGCGCGGCTTCGTCACCTTCGACGCGCTCAACGCCGTGCTGCCGTCCGACTCCACCTCGCCCGAGCAGATCGAGGACATCATGGCGATGCTCTCGGAGATGGGCATCAACGTGGTCGAGACGGAAGACGCCGAGGAGGGCGAGGAGAAGGCGACCGACGAGGCCGACGACGACGATGATGACGAGTCCGGCCGCGAGGTGGTCGAGGCCAAGTCCAAGGCGCTCGCCACCACCGAGAAGAAAGAGCCGTCCGAGCGCACCGACGATCCGGTGCGCATGTATCTGCGCGAGATGGGCTCGGTCGAGCTGTTGTCGCGCGAGGGCGAAATCGCGATTGCGAAACGAATTGAAGCCGGCCGCGAGGCGATGATCGCCGGGCTGTGCGAAAGCCCGCTCACCTTCCAGGCCGTCATCATCTGGCGCGACGAATTGAACGACGGCAAGGTGTTTCTGCGCGACATCATCGATCTCGAAGCGACTTACGCCGGTCCCGACGCCAAGCAGATGCAGGTGCCGGTGATCATCGGCCCCGACGGCAAGCCGATCGCGCAGGCCGTGGTGCCCGGCGCGACGCCGGTTCCCGGCGCGCCGCATTTACAAGTCGTGCAGACGCCGGCGCCGCCGGCCGCGCCGCCCGCAGCGACCCCCTTCAAGGCGCCGGGCGAACCCGCCGCCGACGGCGAGGAGAAGGATCCGGCCGAGTCCGCCGCCGAGGGCGATTACGACGAAGACGACATGGAGAATTCGCTCTCCTTGGCGGCCATCGAGGCCGAGCTCAAGCCGAAGGTGGTCGAGACCTTCGACAACATCGCCGACGACTTCAAGAAGCTGCGCCGCCTGCAGGAGCAGGACATCGAGTTCCGCCTCAAGAGCACCTCGCTGTCGCCGGCCCAGGAGCGCAAATACAAGAAGCTCAAGGAAGAGATCATCTCCGAGGTGAAGTCGCTCCGCCTCAACCAGGCGCGCATCGATTCACTCGTCGAGCAGCTCTACGACATCAACAAGCGCCTCGTGTCGAACGAGGGCCGCCTGATGCGGCTGTCGGAAAGCTACGGCGTGTCGCGCGACGAGTTCCTCAAGCAGTACATGGGCAACGAACTCGACCCGCGCTGGCTCAACCGCATCTCCAAATTGGCGGCCAAAGGCTGGAAGAACCTGGTCGCCAAGGAAAAGGACCGCATCAAGGAGATCCGCTCGCTGGTGCACGAGCTCGCCGGCCAGACCGGCGTGGAAATTTCCGAGTTCCGCAAGATCGTGCACATGGTGCAGAAGGGCGAGCGCGAGGCGCGCCAGGCGAAGAAAGAAATGGTCGAGGCGAACCTGCGCCTGGTCATCTCCATCGCCAAGAAATACACCAACCGCGGCCTGCAGTTCCTCGACCTGATCCAGGAAGGCAATATTGGATTGATGAAGGCGGTCGACAAATTCGAATACCGTAGAGGTTACAAGTTCTCGACCTATGCGACCTGGTGGATCCGCCAGGCGATCACGCGCTCGATCGCCGACCAGGCGCGCACCATCCGCATCCCGGTGCATATGATCGAGACGATCAACAAGATCGTGCGCACGTCCCGCCAGATGCTCAACGAGATCGGCCGCGAGCCGACGCCGGAGGAGCTCGCCGAAAAACTGGGCATGCCGCTGGAGAAGGTGCGCAAGGTTCTGAAAATCGCCAAGGAGCCCTTGTCCTTGGAGACGCCCATCGGCGACGAGGAAGACTCGCACCTCGGCGATTTCATCGAGGACAAGAACGCCATCCTGCCGATCGACGCGGCGATCCAGTCGAACCTGCGCGAGACGACGACGCGCGTGCTCGCTTCGCTCACGCCGCGCGAGGAACGCGTGCTGCGCATGCGCTTCGGCATCGGCATGAACACCGACCACACGCTGGAAGAAGTCGGCCAGCAGTTCTCGGTCACCCGCGAGCGCATCCGCCAGATCGAGGCCAAGGCGCTGCGGAAGTTGAAGCATCCGAGTAGGAGCAGGAAGCTCAGGTCGTTCCTGGACAATTAATCCGTCATCTGGGGCGTCCCGCCGAAGCCCGCAGGGCGAAGGTAGACAAACCCGGAATTTAGTTCATTCATCGGAATCGAAACGGCGGGCCATTGGCCCGCCGTTTTGCATTTAGGCTGTATTGTTAAATCGTACGGCAGGTTGGCTGAAGGCTTAACCCGCCATTGTTATCGCAGCGTCGGATTACGCTGCGCTAAGGCGCGTAGGCGGGAGGCCAAGGTGGATGGCGCCTTCCGGCGCTCCACCCCCTCGCCACCCTTTGAGGGTGGGGCGAGGGAACTGCCAAAGCCCGGCGCCATTCGGCGCGCGGCAAAGATTACCCATGCCCGGAGCCCGAAAGCCGAATGTATCGTCGCAACGCATCCGTCCTTCGCCCCGCGCCGCATCCGCGCATGCATGCGCAATTCCGCCGCGCCTTGAAGCTCGACGCCATCGTCGCGATGGAAGAGAGCGTGAGACCCGACCCGACGACGCACGAAGACCTGCGCGAGATGTTCCACCGCCGCCATGCGCTCTACGAGGATCGCTGGCGCGGTTGCCCCGAGCGGCTGTGCCAGCGGCATCGTTATTGCGTGCAGCCGCGCGCCAAATGCACGCGCCATCCCGCGCCCGATCCGACGCCGCTCAAGGACGAGGATCGCGCGATGTACGACCGCATCTGGCAATCCATGCTCGCCGAGCGCGCAGCGGCGGTGCGGTCCGAGAAAGAAGGGCAGACGTGATGCGCAATCAAAGCAAAGAGGCCGCCCGAGGGCGGCCTCTGTCGTTTCGGCTGCGCTATCGCGCGCTATTTCACATGCACGTTTCCGCTCGCGCCGCCGCTCACGCCGGACTTACCGGCCTTGATGTCGGTGTCGCTGTTGATACCGGCGCCGGTCGTGCTGTGGCCGGGCGCGTAGCCGGAGGCGCCGGTGGTCCCTTTCACCGAGCCGTTCTCCTGCATCTGATGGCCCGGCGCATAGCCCGAGGCTCCGGGCGAACCCTTCACCGAACCTTTCTCCTGCATCTGCAGTCCGGGGCTTTGCGCCTGCGCGGACACGGCGGCGACGCTGAGCAACCCGGCGGCGATCGCGCCGGCGATAAATATCTTCATGGGGAAATCCTTTTGTTGTGTGTGCTGCACCAGGCCAACGCATGGATCGCGCGCGCGTTCCGTCGGGTTCCCGCAGGCCGAACGGGAACCAACGCAAGAATTCTTACGAAATTTTTCACGCCCGGCTGGACGGCGAACGCGCGCGGCGCGGCCGGGCGCTCAATTCGTCTTGCCCGCCTCCGCCACCAGCACCGGCTTCTCCCGCCAGAGGTCGGGGAACAGCTTCTTCAGGTTCTCCACCTTCGGCGCGTCGTTGTAGGCGATGTAGGGCTGGTTCGGGTGCAGCGTCGCGTAATCCTGGTGATAGGCCTCGGCCGGGTAGAACGCCTGCTTCATGGTATCGGTCTTGGTGACGATCGGCTTCTTGAAGACGTGCGCGGCGTCGAGCTGGGCGATGTAGTCGCGCGCCACCTTCTGCTGCTCTTCGCTTTGCGGGAAAATCTCCGAGCGGTACTGCGTGCCGTGGTCGGGGCCCTGGTAGTTGAACTCGGTCGGGTTGTGCGCCACCGAGAAATAGATCTGCAGGATCTTGCCGTAGGAAATCTGGCGCGGGTCGAAGGTCACCTGCACGCTTTCGGCGTGCTCGGTCAGATGCGCGCTGACGCGCTCGTAGTCGGCGTCCTTCTGCGTGCCGCCGGCATAACCGGAGACGGCGTTGGTGACGCCCTTGACGTGCTGGAACACGGCCTGCACGCCCCAAAAGCAGCCGCCGGCGAGCACGACGGTCTCGAGGCCGGACGGCGCCGGCTGCTCCTGCACGGCGGGGGCGGGGATGACGACGGCGGGCTCGGCCGTGGCGGCGAAGGGCGCCAGCGCGCAGGCGGCGCCGGCGATCAGGGCGGCGAACAGGCGATGCATCATGGGGCTCTCCCGCAAGGACGTTGGCGCCTATCTAGCCACGAATTGGCCCGCCGGCATTACACATTCGCCACACGTCTGCGTGACAGGGCGGTGAGCCGCGTCAGCTCACTCCAGCCCCTCGACGATGCGGATGTCGCGCACCGCGCCGTCGCCGAGCACCTTGAGCGCCTCCTGGTATTCCGGCCCGTTATGCGCGGCGATGGCCTTTTCGAGCGAGGGGAATTCCGACATCACGGTGCGCTCCTTCTGCCCCGCCTCGAACACCGCGCCCGGGTTGCCGCGGCAGAGATATTTCACGCCGTATTTGGCGAGCGCGGGTCCGGCGAGCTTGGCATAGGCGGCGACCTTGTCGGGGTTCTTGATCTCGCGATAGCAGGTGATCCAGTAGGCCTTGGGCATTGCGCGCTCCTTGCGGTGTTCGTTTCCGCCGCAAGTGTTAGCGCAAGGCGGGCCCCTCTGTCATGCCCGGTCCTGGACAGGCTAAAACCTCGGCCATGCCCACACGTACCCTCGCAGCCCTCCTCCTCACTTGCTCCTCGCCCTCCCGGCGCACGCCGCGCAATGCGGCGGCGATTTCCGCGCCTTCCTCGGCCAGATGGCGGCCGACGCGCGCGCCGCCGGCATCACGCAGGCCACCATCGAGCGCGCCTTTGCCGGCGTCACGCCCGATGCCGCCGTGCATCGCCTTCGACCATCGCCAGCACGGCACCTTCCGCATGAGCTTCGAGCGCTACACCGCGACCCGCGTCATCCCGGCGCGCATCAACCGCGCCAAGCGGCTGATGCGCGCGCACGCCGCGCTGCTCGGTCGCGTCGAGCGGCAGTTCGGCGTGCCGGCAAACCTCATCATGGCGATCTGGACCATGGAGAGCGACAACGGCACCGGCGACATCGGCAAGCTGCCGGTGATCCGCACGCTGGCGACGCTGGCGCACGACTGCCGCCGCAGCGAGTTGTTCCAGGGCGAGCTGATCGCGGCGCTCAAAATCGTGCAGCGCGGCGACCTGCCGCTCGCCGACCTCAAGGGCGCCTTTGCCGGCGAGATCGGGCAGACGCAGTTCCTGCCGAGCTCTTACATCAAATACGGCGTCGACTTCGACGGCGACGGCCGCGTCGACCTGCGCCATTCGGTGCCGGACGTGCTGGCCTCGACCGCCAATCTGCTGAAGGTCAACGGCTGGAAGGCCGGCCAGCCGTTTACCCAGGGCACCGAGAATTTCCAGGTGATGCGCGAGTGGAACCGCGCCGAGCTCTACCGCCGCGCGCTGGTGCTGATGGCGGAGAAGATCGGCGAGTAGGGCGGCTCGCTGCGGGGCGGGCGAACGGGGTCCGTTCTATTGCCGCACGATCCGGGTGCGGCGTTCGCCGCAATCCGGCGCGGTCACGCCGACCTGGGCGTGGCCATAATCCGAATCGCACCAGCGGCCGCCTTCGAACAGATCATGGGCCGCGGCGATCTGCCCCAGCGCCGCGCGGCCCGGCAGATGACACCGCGCGTCGACCACGCCGCGCCGCAGTTGGCACACATCCAGGGCTTTGCCGCACGGATGCTCGCTGTAGATCGAGCAGCGCCCGCGCCGGATGCCGCCCATGAACAGCACGCGGGCGCCGTGGTTGTTTTCCAGATCGTCGATATAGGCCTGGAAACGCCCGCTATAGGCGGCGCCGACGCGGGCCATCGCGCCCGTCTTGTGCGACATGACGATGCCGGCCTCGTTGCCGTTGGCATCGAGCGCCGGCGCCGCGGCCGCTTGCGTGTGCCGGATCTTGTGCGCGGCGGCAGCCGGCGCGGCCGCGTCCAGCGTCGTGCAGCGGCCATTGTTGTCGCATGCGGTCGCGAGCCCGTGGCGATGATTTTGGCCGGCGTTCGCCGCGGACATAATGATCAATCCGCCGAGCGCGGCGAGTATGGTTGCCTTCATGCTGTCCTCCAAGCGAGACCGCCGGCAAGCGCGCTATCCAAATTGTCGGATGAGGGTGCGTTGGTCCGCGGAATTCCAGGGGGTCTCAATGCACGGGCGTCACCGTAGACGCCGCCGCCGCTCGCTCAACCGGGTTTCAAATTAACCGTGAGGAATAAACCTTAACGCGGGCGTCATGCGCGGGAATCGCGCCGGGATTGATCGCAAGGCGCTGGTGCCGATGGGCGGGAGGATGGGGGTGGCTGTTCCGTGCTAAGCTTTCGCGTGTCTCACGCAGGGGGGAAGAGCGATGCTGAATTTCGCGACCTTGAAGCGGCAGTGGAAGGATCTCACGTCCTACGAGCGCTTCGAGCAGATCGTCTCGCGCGTCGTCATGCTGTTCATCTCGGTGGTGATCGTCTATTCGCTGGTCCTGGTGGCGATCCAGCTGGCCGATCACTTCAGGCTCGGCATTGCCTTCCTGGACGCCGACGTGCTGAAGGACGTGTTCGGCTCCATCCTCACCATCCTGATCCTGATCGAGTTCAATCATTCGATCGCCTTCGCCATCACGCAGAGGTCCGGCATCCTGCAGGCGCGCGTCATCGTCCTGATCGCGATCCTCGTCATCGCGCGCAAGGTCATCCTGCTCGACTTCGCCACCGCGACGTTTCAAAACCTGATCGGGATCGGCGGGATCGCGCTCGCGTTCGGGCTGCTCTATTGGCTCATCAGCGCCAAAGCGCACGAGTCCGCGCCGCATCACGGCGAGCCGCATCACGACGAGCCGCATTAGGGGGGCACCGGGCGGGGGCGATGCGCGAGAGAAACCGCGCCGGGCTCTACCGCCGCGCGCTGGTGCTGATGAGCGAGAAGATCGGGGAGTAGGGGTGGGCGCCGCGCGCAACGCACCCAGATCCCCGCGAAAGCGGGGATCCAGTTCTTTTACTCGCCATCGCCGGACTTGACCCGGCAATCCACCGGAATCGAAACGGCAAGCAAAGGCCCGCTGTCTACGCGATTGGGGGGCGAACAGCGTCACATAATCCGCTCGCGAATGTTGACACCAAAACAATTCTTCCGCAAATGCCGTTTATTATCACGGCGTATGAGGAACTGGCGAAGCGTCTTTGATGTCACGTCACTTAGGCGCGGTTGATGCGCTTGAGGCATGGAAATTACTTAATAAGTGTCAGTATTGCACCCGACATGTTCTTCTTTTGGTGCCAATTAATTTCTCCATGCGCTTTGCGTCGCCTTTTGTTGTAGTAACTGGGATCGCTTTTGCCCCGTGATCGCGCATCCACGCAAATCTGTGTCTTCCGTCCGTGAATCCAATTTTGTTCGGGTTGTTAAAATAGAATCCGATGTGAGGCATCCATAGCCTACGGTATCGCTCAATTGATTCAGCCACGCGACCATACTTGTATTTGCTGTTAATTCCGCTCTTCCGAATATAGTCGAACCTTTCTCGTCGCCAGTACACATCGAGTTTGGCGACATTCACCCACACGATCTTATCGTCCTCGCCCCATTGTCGGGCCCATTTTACGTGCCGGTATGCCATGCCCCTGAATGTATATTGCCTTGATTGGCTGGACCATTATCTGGTCCTTGACAAGATAACAATCCTATCCTTATATTCCTACTAACCACCCCTCGCTTGGGGCGTTCTGCAGGACACTGCCGGACGTGGGGTGGCGGCGGCGCCCGCCGCCGGGGCTTGTAACCCCGGAGCCGGGAGGCCCCGGCCAGCCGTCCGCTCCCACTAGGAGGGGCTGCCCGAAAGGGCTGGACGCGGCGGGAACGAAGGGCGGCGGAAGCCGCCTGGATGGAGGGTCCGAGAGGCCCTCGTTCCCGCCCGGAAGCTACGGCGCCGGGGACAGAAAAGCCGCAGGTGGAGTGCCGGAAGGCGACGCGCCCGGCCTTAATAGGGCGCGCCCGCTAGAGGCCTTCGGGCCGAGGCGGGACATCGGTTGGTGGCGCCTTCTGGCGCTCCACCCCCTCGCTTTTCGCGAGGGCTTTGTCCGCCGAAGCCCGAAACGGGCGAAGGCGGACCGCACACCCGGCGCATTCGCGCGCGGGATCAATCACGCACGCCTGGAGATCATTCAATGCGACAGACCAAGCCGCGCAATCCCACAACAACCGCGCAAAGCGCACCGCAGCCGGACGACGACGATCCTGTCCCGAAGGACATCGACGCGTTCCGCTACGCCATGGCGCGGCGCATCCACAAGTTCATCGGCGACCACGAGCGCGCCTGGCGTCATTGCCCGGAGGGCTGCTGCCGCCGCGCGCGCCATTGCATCGCGCTGTCCGGCGATTGCACGCATCGGCCGCCGGGGCCGGAGCCGGAGCCGACGCCCGAGCAGTTCGCGCGCTTCATGGCGCAGTTGCAGCGCGCGCTGCGCGAGCGGCTGGCGGAATCTGACGGGGAGAAGAGGTGAGGGCCGATGAGCGGCTTACGGCTCGACCAGCTCGACGCGCCGGTTGAGCGCGCGGCCGTCGTCGGTCGCGTTGCTGGCGACCGGCGCCAGCATGCCGAGACCGGCGGTGCGCAGGCGCGTGCGCGCGATGTGGTACGAGCCGGCAAGCGCCGCGGCCACCGCCTCGGCGCGCTGGCGCGACAGCGTCATGTTGTGCTCGAACGCGCCCTGGCTGTCGGTGTGGCCGACGATGAACACGGAAAGCTTCGGCTGGCCGTTCAAGAGCTTCGCCATTTCGGCGAGCGTCGGCGCGCTCTCCGGCTTGATCGTCGCTTTGTCGGTGTCGAAATAGATGCCGTAGAGCGCGATATGGCCGTTCTCGCCGAGACCCTTCGACATGGCGGCGGCGTCGACCATCTTGTTCTTCATCTCGCCGACGACGGCGACGATCAGCTGCGTCGTCACCTCGTCGTTGTTCTTGCTGGTGATGACGGTGGCGTAGATGTCGCGGCCGTTGTCGCTTTTGTGGCCGGCGTAATAGCGGAAGTTGAAGCCGTCGACCCACATCTGCGGCACGGGGAGAATGTCGAGATTTTCCGTGAACGGAATGCCGCCGCACGCGTCGGTGTCGCAGGCAAGCAAAGTCGCAAAGCCCGCCTTTTCGAGCTGCGCCTCGAAATTATGCGACACTTCCAGGATCGAGGGCCCGGCCTTGGTGCGGTAGGCGATGCGGCTGATTTTGCCTTCGAGCCGGCGCGCATCGACGGGCTTGCCGTCCTTGAAGGCCGCGGCCTGCAGCTTGGTGGCGTCGAAATCCTTGACCTGGTAGCCGGTGATGACGCTGCCGCCGAAGCGGCCGATGCCGGCGTAATCGTGCGAACCGGCGACGTCGCGGGTCTGCGCCTGGGCGGCGGGCGCCGCGAGCAAAGCCGGCGCCAAAAAGAACAGGAAGGCACACGAGAGAACAGTGAATTGCCGCATGGTCGCGCCCCTCTGATTGTTGAAGGCGGATTTTGCGGGGCGGCGCGGCGGCGGACAAGGCCTAAAAGGCCGTGGGTGGCGCTTGGCCGGTGCGGTAAGCGCCGGCTAGCTGGCCTTCATCATCTTTTCCGGCTTCGCCCCGACGCGGCCGACGCGCGCGATCTTGAGCGGCGCGCGGCCGGATTTCTCGGCGATCTCGCGGTCCTGCTCGATCAGGAAGCCGAGCGCGGGCGCGTCCTTCTCGAGGCCGCCGAGCAGCTCCGCCGGCACGCGCCGGTTGGAGCGCTGCGAGCCGTCCTCATAGACGACGTCGAAGAACACGAATTCGCCTTTCGGATTGGTTCCCGGTTTCTTGGCCATGGGCGTTGTCCTGTTCGTCTATCGCCATGCCGGGCCCGGCCTTTTGGGCCGCCCCGGGATGACGAACTGAATGAATGGCATTCACCTACAAAAAGAAAAAACCCCGCGCAAGCGCGGGGTTTTTCCAGTCGTCTAGTGTCAGACCGCCTGCAGATTGGCAGCGGCCGACTTGCCGTTCTTGCGATCGGCTTCGATGTCGAACGAGAGCTTCTGGCCCTCGTTGAGATTGCTCATGCCGGCGCGCTCGACTGCCGAGATGTGAACGAACACATCCGGCCCGCCGCCGTCCTGCACGATGAAGCCGAAGCCCTTTTGGGCGTTGAAAAACTTAACGGTACCTGTGGCCATAGTGGCCTCCTTTTGAAACGCACAAAGGCGTCAATGCCCCATGCAAACCATTCGCATGGGCCTCATATCCGGATTTGGGCTGTTCTTGGGGAAGGCCCTCTAGCGGGCGTAACTGCAAGGCAGGCGAAATCGGAACGCTATTTATATAGGAGGCTGCCGACCGCATTGCAATCGCGGCGGCGTCGGCGCCGCCCTGCCGGCCCCCGCCGGGCACCGATTAAAGTTCCCCTAACGACCTATGCGAAAAAAAGAGGCCGTCTCGGCCCTATTAGGCGGCAATTGCGTCATTCGACCGCGATTCGTGTGACAATTTTAATTCAGTGCTCTTCCTTTGCGACAATTATGCGATGGAGGTCATGCTATTATCGCATGGATTGCATGCTCACTCAGGACTACTGAATTCGGCCGGTCAGAGTATATTGCACTGCAACAACAAGAAGAAACGCGGGAACGCCTGGGATCGTCGGGCTTTTTTGAAGGAGATGACCCCTATGGCTTACGCACCCCTCGCGCTTGCACTGCAAGACCTCGCCCTCCCGCGATCCGAGCCGCGCAGCGGCAAAGGCTTTTTCGCCCGGCTTTTCGGTGGCGTTGATGATATCGCGCCAGCGCGACGCCGAACGCGAGATCGCCCGCTACATCGCCAGCAGCGGCGGCAAATTCACCGACGAGACCGAGCGCGAGATCGAGCGCCGGTTCCTGTCGCAGTCGAGCTGGTGAACGGTTTCAATTCTACGCATTCAGGAGATTAAGAGAAATGACGACGCTTCCGCTCCACGCTTCGGATCTGCCGAACGCGCATGTTTGGCCGGCGCTTGCGCGCGTCGCCGCCGCCTTGACGTCGGTGGTCGACGTGTTCGCCGAGGCCGAGCTGCAGGCCAATGCCGCGCATAAGCGGCTGGCTCCCCGTTGATCGGCGGGCGGCGTCACGCCGCTCCGCCGACCGCCTTGCGCAGCATGTCGCGCGCCTCTTCGTTGCCGTCCAGCATGCGATAGGCTCGCCGTGTCACCTTCCAGCCGTCCGCCGTGCGTTTGAGATCCCAGCGGTTCGCACCCAGCCGGTGGACGCGGTAGCCGCTCGACAGCCCGTGGCCGGACAGTTCCACGGGCTCGGCTTCGCGGTTCGGCGTCAGCACCTGCAAATAGGAAATCGCCACCGCGGTGTCGCCGTTGAGTTCGACGCGCGGCAGTCCGGCGAAGTGGCATAGGCCGGCGGCGATCGCGCCCTGGTGCTCGGGCGTCCTGACCACCGCGGCGATGTTCTCGTTGCCGGTGGCCGCCTTGCCGCCACCGAGATCGATGACGGCGTCGGACGTGAAGGCGTCGCGGTAATAGCCGTCGCTGCCGGTATCGGCGGCCGGCGGATGGCTGGCGATCAGATGAAAAATCGCAAGTTTGTCCTCAACCGCGCGCAGGCGATCCTCAAGCGTCATACTCATGAAATGGTGTCCTCCCGCCGTTAATGGCGGCGCGGACATTACACGAGGGCAGGGCGGGGCGGGTATCTAGAAGTGTTTGGATTCCGGTGCGCGATAACCGCGCGTACGGAAGTCGGCCCAGGCCAGCGACAACGCGAACACGGCGAAAAAGAAAACAATTCCGGCAATGACGATGGCGGTTTCGGTCGGCATGGCAGTCCCCCATTTGTTCCCTTGAAAAACTACGGCTGCCGCCGGGGGTGGTTTTGATCTGGATCAACGGTCGGTGCCCATGATGGCTCTTTCGGGAACTTGCAAAGGCGTGAATCAAAATGTGATGGAACCAATTCAGTTTGGCGCTGTTGCGTCACAAACTTGCCGGAGTTCCCGATCAAAAACAGCATATTCCCCCCAAAAATGGAGCCGACATGATTCGCAAAATCTGCTTTGCAGCTATTTTTGTCGCGCTCGCGGCGTCCGCCGCCTCCGCCAAAAATCTGCGCGCGACCCGTCTCGACGCCAACGGCAATCTCGACAGCCTGATAGCGCGTCATGCCGCTGCCAACAATCTTCCCGAGGACTTGCTGCGCCGGGTGATCAAGCGCGAGAGCGGCGGCAATCCGCGCGTGATCTACAAAGGCAATTACGGCCTGATGCAGATCAAGCTCGCCACAGCGCGTGCCATGGGCTATCGCGGCACCGCCGCCGGCCTGCTCGATGCCGATACCAATATGACCTATGCGGCAAAATATCTCGCCGGGGCCTATCAGGTCGCCGGCGGCAATTCCAATCGTGCGGTGCATTATTACGCCGCCGGCTATTACTATGCCGCCAAGCGCAAAGGCTACGCCGCACGGAGCCAAGACTCCGCATCAGCCGGCTTTGCGGCCGCTAAGGATAGCGACAACAAACATCTGATTTTTGCCCGGAACGAGGGAGTGGCCGCTTCGCCCGCCTCGGATCGTTTCGGCGCTCGTCTTGACGGTCAATGATTGAGCCGCGCCGGCGCCGCGGGCGGCCGCGCTAGCGCGACGCCGCAGTGGCGCCGACCGTTGGCGGCGGCGCGAATTTCGGGTCGCCGAAGATCGCCTTGAAAAGATCGAACTGCGCGAACGGATCCGGTTTGACGCGCGCCTTGGCGTGACGCTTGTGCGACGCGCCCTTGACCCGGCTTTCGTGGTGCGACCTCACCCGCTGCGGCGTTTTGATCACTGGCGGCTTTTCCTCCGGCGCCGCCACCGGCAATTCGAACGCCGAGGGCTCGCCGATGTCGATCGGAATAGTCGCGGGCTGTGGCTGCACGATCGACCCGGTCTCGTCATCGATATCCTGATCGGTGTCGCCGCGCCCGATCGGCACGCTGGCGAACTTGGGCGCGGGGGGCGCGGGCTCGCTGTGCGCCGGTGTGTCCGGCAGTTCGCGCAAACGGCTTAATTCATCGGCGCGCCGGATCGCGGCCTGCATGAGGAATTGCCGCCATTCCGGATGCTCGGTGCGTGCGATCAGCGCGCCGCGTACCGAAGCTACGTCCGCCGTGAATGGCGTGTGCATCCGTTCCGGTGCGCCAAGCGCAAGGACCAGAAGGAGAATGGCGAGGAATACGCCGCCAACAGGAAGGATTCGAAGAATCGGCAGCATGGCCGATGCTTAACTGAGTCGGAGAAATCGCCAAAGCAAGTTCCATGAGCAGAGTCGGCGCGCTATACGCATGACAACTCTGTGAAACGCAGTTTGTGAAGAAGCCGTGACAGGGGATTCCTGGATTGCTACGAACTTGTCTCCAGCCGCGGGGGAAGCGTCATGTTCAAAAAGCCTAATTGCCCGGTCATTGCCATCGAAGAGCATTATTGGGACCGGGAGCTGGCCAAGCATTTCACCGGCCCGGAAGCGGGCCGTGGCAGTGAAACCGACGAGCGGCTCTACGACCTGGGCAGTCTGCGTATCAAGGAGATGGACGAGGCCGGCATCGACATCCAGGTGCTGTCGCACGGCGCGCCGTCGGCGCAGAAGCTGCCGGCGGACATCGCTCCCGGCCTCACGCGCGGCGTCAACGACCGGCTGGCCAAGGTCTGCGCCGCCAACCCGAAACGCTTCGCCGCCTTCGCGGCGCTGCCGACCGCCGATCCGAAAGCCGCCGCCGACGAGCTCGAGCGCACAGTGACCAAGCTCGGCTTCAAGGGCGCCATGATCCACGGCATGAGCAACGGCGAATTTCTCGACCTGAAAAAATACTGGCCGATCTACGAGCGCGCCGAGAAGCTCGACGTGCCGATCTACTTCCATCCCGCGCTGCCGAACCAGACGGTGACGGACATCTATCTGCAGGATTACGCCAAGGACTTCCCGCTGGTGGTGCGGCCTGGCTGGGGCTACACGGTGGAGACGGCGACGCAGGCGATCCGGCTGGTGCTCTCCGGCGCGTTCGATGCCTATCCGAACCTGAAGGTCATTCTCGGCCATTTCGGCGAGACGCTGCCGTTCCTGGTCTGGCGCATCGATGCCTCGCTCAAGCGGCCGGGGCAAAAGGCAATGAGCTTCCGCGACATCTTCTGCAAGAACTTCTACGTGACGACGAGCGGCTTCTTCTCCAATCCGGCGCTGCTGTGCTGCGCGATGGAGATGGGCATCGACCATATTCTGTTCGCGGTCGACTGGCCGTTCGTGATGAACCCGCCTGGCACGGAATGGATGAAGGATGTGCCGCTTTGCAACGAGGACAAAGCGAAGATATTGAGCGGCAATGCCAAGCGGCTCCTGAAGATGTGAAGCGAGAAGCAGTCATGGCCGGGCTTGCCCCGGCCATCTACGTCTTCAACATTCCGGCAAAGAAGTCGTGGATGCCCGGCACAAGGCCGGGCATGACGACGGAGACGCTTCAGCGAACCGGATGCCGCTTGTAATACTCCGCATCCTCCGCCGACTGCTTCCACTCCGTGTTGCCGCGCCAGGCCCAATGGCGCGACTGCATGTCGGCGCCATAGCGCACGCGAAACAGCATGGTGCGGCCAGAGCCGTTCTCGTATTCATGCACCTCGCCGGGCGGATGCACCACGAAAGCGCCGGGCTTGATGTCGATCGTTTCCATTGGCGTGCGCATGATGCCGCCGCCGGAAACGCAGAAATAGATTTCAGTCGCCTCCGGGTGGCAGTGGTAGGGGCTGATCTGGCCGGGCTCCCAGCAGGCGACGGTGACGTCGCCGTCGGCAATCTTGCCTAGAATCTTTTCCACGTGGTGCTTGGGATCCCACTGCTGCTCGCGCTCGAGGCTGAAAACATGCATGCCTTGATCTCCGGCGAAATGAAGACGCCGAAGCCTAGCGCAAATAAGTGCGGAGTAGGAGAGGGCGACATTGCGCTTCGCCCATGCGCATTGATAGAACGTGCTCAGGGCCCGTAGCTCAACTGGTTAGAGCCGACCGCTCATAACGGTCTGGTTGGAGGTTCGAGTCCTCCCGGGCCCACCACGCAGTCCACTCTCAGTCCCCAAAGTCTCTGACCCAGGTGCAAAGGCCTCGAACCTGCGGGCTTTTGCGGGGTTGAGAGCGGCGAGGCGCGGTCTCTGCCAATCGGCAAAGCCGCATAGGGCGGTTTTGGGCCTTTTGTCTCTGCGGTCCCGGAAGCCGTTCCTGGCTCGGTGCGGTATTCGCGGCTCGTTTCTGGAGCGACTTCGCTCGTTCTTAGGAAGACAGCCCGAGCATCGCGTGCTGTTTCGACCATTCAGCGGGTGCGTCGCGGAGGCGGGCAATGCCGATGCCCCGAGGCAACCGACCGTCGATGGCGGCCTTCACAAGTGTGGGTGACAGGAAGGCCAGCGAGATCGTCATGTTGACCTGCCGCACGCTGCATTTTTCGCGGGCGGCAATCTGCTCGACATCGGCAACGACGCCGGTAACAATCTCATCGAGCCAACGTCGGCCGCAGGCGATCGACGTCACAAGCGCGAGGCGTGTCTCAGAACGAATGGGGCGAACATCCTGGCTAGAGGCTGCGGGTGCAATGATCTCGCGTCGCCGTTTCAGGTTGGTCTTTTTCCAGGGAATATAAAGGATGGCATTGTTTGATTTTCGATCGGTCGTTCGATCCCCCTTTCTTGCCAGCTTGATCACGATCTGAGCCGCGTGAACTTCGACCCGACCGACATTTGTGTTGATGAGATCGCGGTCGGTGGATGGGATTGATTCTTTGAGGCGCTTGCGGACGGCGCCGATGACAAGCGTTTCGATCTCGGGGGCAGGGATCCGGCGAACGGATCCGGCATGTTCGGCCCGGCCTTGAGACAGTGCCGAGGAGAGATAGTAGCGATATCTCTTGCCATTTTTTCGGGCGTGGCTCGGTGTCATCCGATTGCCGCGATCATCGAAGATGCGGCCCATCAATAGTGACTCGGAACTTGCACGTGTGATCGTATGGTTGGTCCGCTGCTCATCGAGTTTGCGCTGGACAGCCTCGAATAGTTTGCGATCCAGGATGGCCGGCTGCTCGCCGGGAAGGATCTCACCCTTAAACGCGACTTCACCAATGTAGAAGCGGTTTCGTAGCATATGGGCGAGCGGACCACGGGTTAACGGATTTCCGCCAACGGTCCGGCCAGTCGATAAGTGCCTCACCTTCGTGTGGATTTTGCGCTGGCGGAGGTCGGCCATCAGCAGATTGAGACTGCCCAGTTCCAGATAGCGACGAAAGATGGTCCGAACCCGCTCCGCCTCCTCCTTGATCACAAGCACTTTCCGGGCTTTGACCTCATACCCAAGTGGGACCATGCCGCCGACCCAGAGCCCCTTGCGCTTGGAGGCTGCGATCTTATCCCGGATACGCTCGGACGTGACCTCGCGCTCAAATTGCGCAAATGACAGCAGAACGTTCAACGTCAGCCGTCCCATCGATGTGGTCGTGTTGAACTGCTGGGTGACCGACACGAAGGATACGCCGTGGCTGTCGAACAATTCTACGAGCTTGGCAAAGTCGGCGAGGGAGCGGGTCAGACGGTCGACTTTATAGACGACAATGACATCGACCTTTTTCGCCTTTATGTCGGCGAGCAGCCGCTGCAGCGCCGGCCGATCAGTCGAACCGCCGGAGTAGCCGCCGTCATTGTACTGGTTGCGGATCAAGGTCCACGAAGCATGGGCCTGGCTTCGGATATAGGACTCGGATGCATCACGTTGGGCATCGAGAGAGTTGAAGTCCTGCTCGAGCCCTTGGTCGGTCGAGACCCGAGTATAGATTGCACAGCGCACCGGCTTGCCAACACTTGGCTTCATGGTTGTCCCCCAGAGGAGGGTTTGTCCCGCAGGCCGAAGAACCGGGGGCCATTCCAGCGTGTCCCGGTCATGGCAAAAGCCACCTTGGTGAGGCTGCGATAGACCTTGTCTTTCCAGGCAAAGCCATCAGCGAGAACCATGACTCGATGCAACTGACCCTTCCATTCGCGGACCAGGACGGTCCCGGGCCTCAGGTCGGCCTTTCGTTGATTGAACTGGGCGGCAAGTTTTCCGACGTCCGCAGGTGATCCGGAACGATCGAGGAGACGAAGGTGCTCCCCCTCAAGATCTCCCAGCCGGTCGGCCTGGAACCCATATGCCAGAATCCTGAACAACAGATGCCGTGGGAGGTGTGAGGGTGCCCGCCGTCGGAAGACTGTGTGCCATCGAGCACGAAGTTCGCCGACATCGAGACCGCGCAGTCGCGCAATCTCGATGTCGAGCTTCTCCCGATCCAGCGATGCCGGACGAGCAGTTACGCGCGGCATGGCGTTTAGGCCGTCTGGCGACTCGGACGTCGAGAGTTTGAGCGCGCACCACCAGCGCCGACGATGCGGTAGATCCGATTGCCGTCGATCTTCTCTGAATTGAGTTTGAGCCGAAGCTTTTTCTGTACCACCCCGGCGAAGAAGCCGCGCACCGAGTGCTGCTGCCAGCCGGTTGCCTTCATCACGGCTGCTATCGTCGTGCCGGTCGGTGAATTCAGCATCTCGACCACGCGAGCCTGTTTTGAGTTCTGTCCGCTCTTTTTCGTTCGATCGTTCGACGACGTTGTCTCTGTTGGATGTGACGGCTGGGCAGCAATCGATCGTGCCGCAACGTCTTTAGGTGTGCGCTTGTTGGAAGGCTTTGACATCGGAATCCTCCATTCGAGTTCTAGCGGCAAAGCGCCGCCACCACCGAAGCCCCATCTCGGCAAACAAGCCGGCGGGGCAGGATCCCGGAACACATTCACAACCCGGAACTGACCGCAGTACCGCTCTGTTTGCCGGGGAATGCCAGTCCTTTCTGGATAATGTTATTGCTGATTTGGGGTTATCCTGAGCATGCAGACCACCTAACTCTTAATCAGCGGGTCCCAGGTTCGAGCCCTGGTGCGCCCACCACTTCAACCGAAAACACAGGCACTTCCGACGATCGGCCTCGAGCTCATTTTGATGGCCGGAGTTCGGGTCACACTGGGGTCACAGACCGACCGGAAACGTCTGAGATCAACTCGTTCGGCCGAGGCCATGATAATCCTTCTGGATAGTCCATCGGTTTCCTAAACCGTTGCAGCCCATCTTGCCCTGTATCTTGCAGTTTCGTTTTATCCGGGAAATCAGGCGTTTTTCACTAATCACCATCCATCCAATCGCGCCATTTCCCACCCTGTAGTGAGGAGTTCGGTGGGAAATCGGGTGGGAAAAATCGGATCTGTAAAAACGTTGGGTCTGCCTCGACTGCCCAACGATCGGAGGGCGGCTGGTGGCAGAAGCGTACTAGCGGCAAGCCTTACGTAAAGGCGCGGGCGTCACGGTTCACTGAAAGCAGCCCTTTCCGTTCGGCTGCGATAGGCGCAGGGTGCCGCAATGTATAAAGCATGGCCAAAGTGCACTACCTGCTCACGCCCGATGTCTTTGAGGCGCCGGAGCCGCAGTCTCGATGAAATCGTGGAGGCCACCCCGAGCTCGTTCGTATGCGAGCATTGCCCGCCGAGCAAACCGAAGCCCACCTTTCCGACAGGCCCTTCTGAACCCTGATCGGCCCCCATCGAGTGGTCTAGGTGGAATGTTAGTTGAGAGTTGGGCTGGTCTGCCCCCCGTTTGTGGGCCGGGATCTAGGCAACTTTTCGAGCTTTGCTAGCTTGGGCGGCAAAGGCATTCGGCGTCAAGTTGCCGAGCGCTGAGTGAGGTCGATCTTCGTTGTACTGGCACCTCCATTCTTCAATCCGGTCGCGGGCATCGGCCATCGACAAGAACCATGACGCGTTGAGGCACTCGGCGGCATCACTCAGTTGTCGGTTGATTACAACATGCTCACGGGAGCATTTTATGGCGGCGCCCCACGCTTTAGCATCGCTGATTCCAGCAATAATCAAGTCTACGTATACTGGGGTACTCTGACGGGCGGGGGAAGTTCCACAAACCCGAACCCGAACGGAACATGGGGAAGCACCGGAAACTATGCGGACGTGTCTTCATCCGATCTGCGGTTTTATAGTAATGGGTTTGGCGGGCTGAATTCGCCGAATACCGGTCTGACGTGGTCACAGCTTATTGCTGACGTCGGGTCTACGGCGATTTGGTATATCTCCGTCGACCTCGATGCCGGTGGTTGGAGCGGAGTAGATCAGCACCTGCTGGTAAATAATTTCGCCGTTAACGGCGACGTGTTTGCGGCCGCAGCACCAGCACCGGGCGCTACACCGTTGCCCGCCGCCCTCCCGCTCTTCGCCTCAGGCCTCGGCGCATTGGGTCTGCTCGGCTGGCGCAGGAAGCGGAAAGCTGCTGCACTCGTCGCCGCCTAATCACAACACCTGTTCGGATTTCGGAGAGACCGCCGCGAGGCGGTCTTTCTGCGTGCGCAATCCGAAATCGCTATGCCGCTTCTACTTCTGCTTCATAAGAAACGACAGTCTCAAAGGCATAGCCGCATGCCTCGCATTGCCAAAGGTGCCGGACGCGGCGCTCATCAACGTATTCCGACCATTCCGGCAGGAACAGGCTTTCGTGGCATTGCGCGCATGGAATGTGCGGGCGTGAGGGTGTGATTTTTCTGGTGTTGAGACGATAGGACATAGGGCGTTCCTCGATCGAGCAGCGTTGCTCGCACATTGGATGCGCGGCGTTTGGTGGATTTTTGAAAAATTCAGCGCGACAATGAAGCAGCAATTCTTACCTTTTTCTTACTCGCGCTGCGGAACTTTTATCCCCTCCACTGCGCCTTGAAATCCGCCATCGCCAACTAATTCCCTGCGATTGTAACTGGCGGCGGGCTATTGGGCGGAAATTGGCCAACCTCCCATCGCGCGCACCAAGCCTTCCTCTTTCATCAGTGCGGCCAGCTTCCGCACCATCTCGTCGGCCAGTGAAGCGTCCGCCTTCGAGGTGATCGTGGAGCATTGCCGCCTGAGGAGGTGACTGGTCTTCCGATCCCGGCTGAGGCGAACGCCAGCAAACGGGAGCTAACCGCCGCGCCGACGAGGATTGCCGAGGCGCGCCAATGTCTGCTGCTGGCACATCGCTGCGTTCGCGGCACCGCACCATTTCCGGTCGCTAACGGACTAAGAGCGGACATCCGCATGTAACTTGCACCGAGCACAACGCATTATCAGCGCGGATTTTTCGTCACGTTAACATCTGATCCGATAATCCTGGCAAGCCCTTCGATGATCTCAGGCGAATCCCATTGTGCCGGACCGACACGCCGCCCAATTTCGAGCCCGTCGCGGTTTATCAACAACGTAGTAGGAATACCGACCACGGAAAACGCATGCATCACGTTCGATGAGGGATCGACGTAGATCGACAACTTGTCCAATCCAAATTCTGTATAGAAGTGACGAGCCGTTGGGACTCCCGAAACGTCGACCGAGATTGGTATGATCTTTAGGTCTTTCGCAGAGAAGTGGGATGAAAGAGAGTTGAGGGATGGCATCTCTTCTTTGCATGGAGGACACCACGTCGCCCAAATGTTGACTAAAACAAAATTGCCGTGAAACCGACCGAGCGTATATTTTGTACCTGTCTCATCCTGAAATTCAATTTCGGCCAGCGGCCGCGGCACTTCATCGAGATCGAACATTGCAACCAGCAATTTGGGCTGGAAAAATTTGTGCACGAGGAAAGGAAGAACGGCAAATGCGCCCACAATAACGACGATAGGACCTGACCGGCGCAGCAATGTGAGGATAGCACCCATTGTCGTCATCCCGAGTAACCCGGGCGGCCGGCCTGCCGGGTGAGGTCGAGGCGGTTGAAATTGTAAGTCTTGGACTTGAGGATCACGGCTCGCGCTCCCAAGTGCTGCGCACACACGGAACATAATGGCTAGTTGAACTCTATTCTGCTAGAACGTGCTTACTTTTTCACGGAGGTTTATATGGCGAAACGTAAAGTGCGCGCATGGACGAAGAAAGACATTGCCGAGCTAAGGGCTCATTCAAAATCCAGAACGCCTGTTGCGAAGATTTCCAAAGAGATGAAAAGAACGCCTGGGGCGTTAAGACGGAAAGCTGGGATTGTGGGGATAAGACTAGGCCATCGGCGTTAGGGGCCGTCACCTGATCGGATTTCGGAGAGACCGCCGCGAGGCGGTCTTTCTGTTTGGGATTGGTTCGCCGGTACCTAAACACTCAATTTCAATGACCGAGCAACAAACGATTGATAAGATGAATGGAGCTTACGAGTGAGCGCATAAAATTGGACCAATAGTCCGCCATTCTTCATCAAGGGTGCAGCGCGATGCGGGAGCAGGATAAGGCCTTTGTTGAATGGCTGGAAGACTACCTAGCTTGGTACGAAAAGTCGGCTCTCAGGTGGTGGATAGCGCTTTGGGCTTGCAGACTGCTGACAGTATTAGCTTCTGTCGTTTCCATTATCGTCGCGGCGGCTATCACGCCTGAATATTTCTCTGGGGTCGGCAGGTGGCTTTTAGTTGTAGCCGGTGCATTAACGGCAGTGTCGACCGAGGTTCTTTCGGCGCTCCGCGTACGGGAGATGGAGGACTTAAGGGAGGCCGGAAATCTCGAAGCCGCTGCCATTGTGGCTTATGCTCGGCAGAGGTTCGATGAGCATGAAAATGACGCTGAGCGAATTAGCCAGTTGAAGGACGAAATTCGCGGGAAAATTGAAAACCTAGAACGCAGCCAGCACCGACACGCTGTTGCGATAGATGGAAAGCGCGCCCATTCGGGAAACGATGATTCTAGCTCACAGCCCTAGCTACCGCGCTCCCGCGTCGCCTTGAAATCCTCCATCGCATCCGCGCGCGTTGCCGCGTAGCCGCGCTGGCGCAGCGGCCGTCGATTTGAGGAACTGGTCGCCGTCCGCTTTGCCCTCGAAAGCGACATTAGGCGGGAGGCTAGCGATGTCCGTTATTGCCAATTGGCCGCAAAAAGAAAGACCGCCTCGCGGCGGCCCTTCAGTGCCACAAGAAAGTTACCGATTAGGCTGCGAGCGAAGCCTTCTTCCGCTTCCTGCGCCAGCCGAGCAGACCTAACGCGCTGAGGCCTGAGGCGAAGAGTGGGAGGGCGGCAGGGAGTGGAGTTTGGGAATCGGTCGAGACGGCACTCAAGTTCAAATCGGAAAAGTCAGTGAACGAGAGCAGACCGCCCGAAGTTGGAACATCAGTGAATGCAAGATTGAAACTGGTTGGCGCACCAGAAAACGAGTTTGTGCTCGACAAAGCCGTGAAATCAGCAGGCAAAAAGATGAGTTGGATTAAATCCGTTCCGCCCGTCTGATAGCCAAAGAATGCATAGTCAGGGCCAAAATTTAGGCCGATGTGCATCGGGTTGGTAAAAGTATTAGACGGGCCACCATTCAAGGAAACCGTTGCGGTCGTTAGATCGACAACGTTGCCACCGCCGTCAGGGCCAACCAGATGAAAATCAAAGGGTGAGCCTGAGAACGGGTTTGCATTTAAAGTTCCCGTACCATTTCCTGTGATTTCTACGGTGATGGTCCCGGCGTAAGCTGGTCCGATGAGGGCCAAGATTGAAACAACTACCGGTAGAATAAGTGCGGATAAGAGTCTCATTGATGTCCCCCAAACCACGCCACAGCCAACCTTGCCGATAGGCCACCCTTGATGTCAACCCAACGTATCCCGGACATACCGTATACTTTACGTTTCGCGGACTTAGTTAAAGCCAACATTCCCCTGATGAACGCTGCAACGGCTTGGACGACAGCAAACGGCGGAGCCCTCAGCATTCACCGGCGCGGCATAGGGCCTACCGGCAGTGCGGCAATTCCGCTCTGCGATTGTCGATCACGCGGCAACCGGCTCGATCAGCGTCGGATCGTCGCCCGGTGCCCGCGAGCTGTTCACCCGCCGCGACACCGGCCACATTTGCAGCATGTTTTCGGGCACAGGCTTGAGCAATTCCGGCCCGGCCGTGCCCGTAAGCCACGGCTCAAATTGCGCGGGATCGACGATCACCGGCATCCGATCATGGACCTGCCGCGCGAACTCATTCGCGGCCGTCACGATGATCGTGCAGGATTTCACCGGCTTGCTGGTTTCCCGATCCTGCCACTCGTCCCAAAGCCCGGCGAACGATAGCGGCGTGCCGTCCGCCGCGCTGATGTAGTACGGCTGCTTGCCGGTCGGGGTGCCCTTCCACTCGTAATAGCCGCTCGCCGGGATCAGGCACCGCGTTCGCTTGAACGCAGCGCGGAACATCGGCTTTTCGGTGACGGTCTCGGCGCGTGCGTTGAAGGTTGACGGCGTTTCCCTGGCGGTTTTCTGCCACCAGGACGGTATCAAGCCCCAGCGCATCGGCACGAGTTCGCGCTTGCCGTCACGCTCGATCACAGCGTCAATGGTGGTAGTCGGGCAGATGTTATAGCGCGCTGGCAGATTGCGCTCAGGCGTTGCCGGCGCGGTCAAACGATAGAGCGCGACGATTTCGCGCCAAGTTAGGCGATTGGTGAAACGTCCGCACATTGAACCATCCCTTGACGCGGATCGTAGGCGAGAGCGGTGCAAGGGGCCATAGCGGTCGGCGTCAACGCCGCGCATGTGGCAGATCGCCGACGCGCTTGTGCGTGAACGTCGCGCCGCCGTCACGGCACGGAATCGTTTCGTCTCGCGCCGGTATTTTGATCGGTCGCGGTGAGCGCGGGGAGGGCCGATGCTTCCCCAGTGGGTACACAGTGGGTACACGAAGGCGGCCGGCAATCCGTCCCCACCGTAGGGACGCCGCAAGTGTCTTTATTTTCAGGTACTTATTGGTGAGCGCGATGGGACTCGAACCCATGACCACCTGATTAAAAGTCAGTTGATTTTGGAGTTTGATAAATATTCCATAATGGACGTTCTACGAAAATTTCGGCGCGCGCCCACGTCTCAGCGCCGTGTCGCCTGCTGGTAGACCAAATAGGCCTCTTCCATCTCGAGCGAATAAAGCTGGCACCATTTCGTTCGTCCGATTCTGGCGCGAAGCGCTAACATTTTTCGCTCCTGCACTTCCACCAGCTCTTCGGCCGGAGGCGCCATCATTAGGAGCATGACATATGCGATTGCCCATTGCCGGGGCACCTCTGGGCACGCTTCGCTGTGTCGGACGAGTGCTGTCATCTCGGCAAGTTTATTTATGGCTAGCCTATTTTGCTCGTCGGCCTGGGAGCTGCCAGCGCCAGTAATCGCCAGTGTCAGAGCGATTGCAGCACCGATCATTCGACCACGTTGTTTTGCGAGAATTAGTCTAGACGATTGAAATTCTGTCATGTGTGTTTCCTGACTTTCGCGTCACACACATGCTCGTAGTTCGCATGAAGTCGATTGAATTCGGAGCAATCTTATGGCTCATTCCTGCAAAGACTGATCATCTTCTGACCGCAGGCGAAGCGACGTAGATGACGCGCTCTTGTGTGCTCATTCGTAAACGATCAATCAGTGTTTAAACGCGCGCTGTGGTTTTAAATGCGATTTATTCGGCCGCGCTTGATAAGCACCGCGTTTAAACGCGCTCATCGACTGGGGGGTTGATCCGAAAAATTATTTTCGAGATAAAGCGGCGACCGATTCTTGAGTAAGTGGTGGTTTGTTCCTGACTACTGCTGAAGCTGGGTGCGGCCACGAGTATTGTTCAACAGTGAGGTCGCGCATGGACGAGGGCAGTATTTCTTTGCCTGCTTTGACGGCAGAATTAGTAAAGCTGGGCCATAAGCTTCAGTTCGCGACAAAAGAATATCGGGTCGGAGCAGGTGCCGAACGCCGTCCGGCCGTCAGAATTGTCCTAAACGCCTTGAGTGATTTCTTAGGGAACGTGTACGCTCTCGATCAGTGCCTGCGGCTGCCAATCAATGAACTACTCTATGCCATCGACGATCTCGATCGGGGCAAAGTGGTAGAGCTGCTCAAGCCCGCCAAGGTAGACCACCGGCCTCCAAATCCGCTTTCCAACGGTCTGCTCCGTGCGAGCGCTGCAGCTCTAATGGAAGTCTATACGTTGGACAAAATGCCACGAGAGCAGGCGGCGAGCTACGCGGCACGCAAACTGAATGAGTTGGGATATAGGGGTGAGAATGGTCTGCGCATTGCCGCGAATGAAGTGGAAAACTGGCGCGATCATATGAAAGTACGGGTGGGAGAAAGCGATATTGCGGCCGCTCGATACGCAACGATATTGAGTGAATTAAAAATAATGTACCCCAACGAGCCGAAAACGGCCGCCCGATTTCTGTTAGGCATCTTGCCGGACATGATCCCTCCGACGATTCCAACAAACCCCTACGCTTAGTTGGAATCGAACAAGGTCAGACTGCAGGCTCCGCTAACCCAAGGAGCCTTCATGACTGAGTTCGCAGAAATTACCCAGCGAGACCACCTCGTTGGAGGCCACTAGTGCGAATGGCCCCCAAGGCGGGCTTTCGATTGTTTATCGCCTGCTAGACGAGCTTAAGCCCGACCCGAAGAATCCTCGGGCGCATAGCCGGCAGCAGGTTCGGCAGATTGCAAACAGCATTGAGACGTTCGGCTTCAACGTGCCGGTGTTGGTCGATGCTGACTTAAAGGTAATTGCCGGCCATGGCCGCATTTTGGCCTGCCAGCAGCTCGGTTGGACGACTGTGCCGACGATCTCGCTCGCGCATCTCACCGCGGTGCAGGCCAAGGCGTACTTGATCGCCGATAACCGGCTGACTGAAAACTCCGAGTGGAACGAGCGATTGCTGGCTGAACAGTTTAAGGAGCTCTCCCTGCTCGACCTCGATTTCGAGCTCGACGTCACCGGGTTCGAGCTGGCCGAGCTCGACCTCCGGATCGAAGGGCTCAACGAAGCCGATCCGAAGGAAGATGACCCGGCTGATCAGATCTCCGCCGCGACGGGGGCGGCAGTGACTAAGCTTGGAGATGTGTGGTTGGTCGGCAAGCACCGCATCATCTGCGGCAGCGCCATCGAACCGGCGACCTACAACACCTTGCTCGAGGGCGACAAAGCGGCGCTTGTCTTCACCGATCCGCCGTACAACGTTCCGGTGCACGGCCATGTCTCCGGCAAGGGCGCCGTTCAGCATCGCGAGTTCGCCATGGCGTCCGGCGAAATGACCAAGGGTGAGTTCACCGAGTTCCTGCGGCAAGCCTGCACGCTATTGGCGGCGAACAGTCTGCCCGGGGTAATCAACTACATCTGCATCGACTGGAGACACCTCGGCGAGTTGCTTGCGGCGGGCGAGGTGGCCTATTCCGAACTGATCAACCTCTGTGTCTGGGTGAAGCATAACGGCGGCATGGGCTCGCTATATCGCAGCCAGCACGAGTTGATGTTGGTGTTCAAGAGTGGAGACGCGCCGCACTGTAACAATGTGCAGCTCGGCAAGTTCGGCCGCAACCGCACAAACGTTTGGAACTACCGCGGCGTCAATGATTTCGGGAGGACGACGGAGGAAGGCAATCTGCTGGCCATGCATCCGACGGTCAAGCCGGTCGCCTTGGTTGCCGATGCCATCCTCGACTGTTCGCGCCGCGGAGACGTCGTCCTTGACGCCTTTCTCGGCAGCGGCTCGACGCTGATTGCCAGCGAACGCACTGGCCGTATCTGCCGCGGCATCGAAATCGACCCGCTTTATGTCGATACCGCGATCCGCCGCTGGCAAAAATACACCGGCGCGACCGCGGTCAGGGCCTCCGACGAACGCAGCTTCGATGATTGCACTCAGGAGGCGGGCAATGTCGAGTGACAACAAGAGAAATTATGACGTCGGCCGCGGGAAGCCGCCGATCCACTCACGCTACCCGAAGGGCAAGTCGGGTAATCCCAATGGCCGGCCAAAGGGCAAGGTCACGAGGATTGATGCCGATGCGGTGCTCGATGCCGTGCTGAGCGCACTTGTTCCGGTGAACGACAACGGCCGACCACAAAAAATCAGCAAGCTGCGTTTGTTGTACACGCAGCTCGTTAATAGAGCCATCAAAGGCCATCACCCCTCCAGCAGCTTAGTCATCGGACAGGTGGCAAGACAAAGTGCCCGGCACGAAACCGACGACCAGTCGGCGGCACAATCGGACGCGCAGAGCAGAAAGGAGTTCGAATCGTTCCTAAAGGAGATGGCTGAGAACCTGGGCGACAGCCCTGGGCGCAAATCGCCGCAACACGAGGAATCGAAAAACTCGTCGGAGGAAGAGCCGATCCCGCCGGAGGCAAAAGGCGGGCCTTCGTCCGAGTGAAAACAAATCTATTGCGGGAAGCGGCAGTCAAACATGGATGACAACTCACTGCACCAAAGCGGCTCTCCGGACATGATCGAAGGCCGGTCCGTCGCTGAACGGATTGCATCTTCGCCTGAGCTGCAAAAGCGCTTAATGGCGCGCTTTGGCACGGCGGAAAGGCTTGAGTTCCTGAAATTCCATTGGCCTTTCTTGGCCCGCCCCACCCAGACAGCGCCATCCGGCGACTGGTCAAACTGGCTCATTCTTGCAGGCCGTGGCTTTGGCAAGACGCGCACCGGCGCCGAATGGGTACGCGCCAATATGTGCGGTGACACACCGCTCGCAGCAGGACGCTGGCGCCACATCGCGCTGGTTGCCGAGACCGCAGCTGATGCGCGCGACGTCATGGTCGGTGACGGCAAGGCGGCCTCGGACCCGAAAGCGGGCTCTGGCCTGCTGCAAATCCATCCCCGGCATTATCGACCAACTTATGAGCCCTCGAAGCGGCGGCTGACCTGGCCGAACGGCGCGGTGGCCTCGATTTACAACGGCACCGAACCAGATCAGCTGCGCGGGCCCCAGCATGATGCGGCTTGGTGCGACGAGCTGGCGAAGTGGCGATATGCCCAGGAAGCCTGGGACCAGTTGCAGTTCGGCCTGCGCACCGGCAACAACCCTCAAGTTTGTATCACCACCACGCCGCGCCCGATTGGCTTGCTCAAGCAGATCATCAGCGATCCGGGCACGTTCATCAGCCGTGGTTCGACATTCGACAACCGCGCCCACCTGTCGCGAAAATTTCTTTCGGTCGTCACACGCAAATACGAGGGGACGCGGCTGGGTCGGCAGGAGCTTAACGCCGAGATCTTGGAGGATGTCGAGGGCGCGTTGTGGAAGCGTAGCCTCATCGACGAGAATCGCATCCAGGAATTACAGTTGCCGCCGCTGGAGCGCATTGTTGTTGCCATCGATCCGAACGCCTCTAGCTCGGAAGATGCCAACGAATGTGGGATCGTTTGCGCTGGCCTCGGCAGCGACGGTTGCGCGTACGTTCTTGACGATATCTCCGGCGTCATGGGGCCGCATGAGTGGGCGCGAGAGGCTATCTCGCTCCTGAATATGCGACGGGGAGACCGCATCATTGCCGAAACAAACAACGGCGGCAACATGGTCGAAAACACGTTGCGTATGATCGACCCAAACGTGCCATATCACGCGGTGTGGGCTTCGCGCGGCAAGATCACGCGAGCGGAGCCGATCAGCGCCCTTTATGAGCAGGGCCGGGTGCGCCATGTTGGTCCATTCCCACGGCTGGAGGATCAGATGTGCGCCTTCACGGTCGATTTCAATCGCAGTGAAATGGGCTACTCGCCCGACCGGGTGGATGCACTGGTCTGGGCATTGACCGAGCTGATGATCGAGGGTGGCGAACGGCGGTTGCTGATGGCGTGACAGTGGTAGATTTTAAATCGAATTGCGTTTGATGAATGCGGATTCGCATAATGGAAGGTTACGGAACATGATGGGATCTGCTCGCCAGCCATACTCAAATCGAACCCACGCGCAAAATGAAAGGCCGCCAGTGTGGGAAACTGGCGGCCTTGGGTTGAACAAGGGCTGATTTGGGGATGGGGCGCCCTTGTCATCTGTAGTTTGTTTAATACTATTTTGCCTATTCGGACGGGCGCTTCTATAACACGCCCGAAGGACTAAAATTCGCACTCGACGAAAGTCCGGACGTTGTATTTCCAAGGCTGGCCGAGAGTACGCAAGGTCGGTACACAGAAACGAAAGTCGCGGTCGAAAACGCAAGTAATTTCATTGGCGAATAGATCCAAACGACAAATCCTGCGACTAACGTAGCGCTTCGTACCTGTTCAATTCTTGTTTATTGCTACCCCGGGCGCGGGCAGCAAACCCTTTCCGCATCTTGAGTTGCACTCTACGACCATTTGGAAATTCGACGTAGCGGCGGATGACCTGTCCGCGTCCTTCAAGCACATATTTTGCGCCCACCGGAAATTGTGTTGGCAGATGAGGGGGGTGGAGCATTTTTTTATTCCAATATAGTCTGGGCGGTAGACATCCAATCGCCCTATTCTGAATTAATTTCGCGCGTCAATTTTAATCCTCATATTGTCCTTGAGGGCAACATCCACCGTCAAAACAAATGTCGCTGTGGCGATTACGCGTCGCTTAAAATGTATGTTGTCAAACGATAGTCTCCCACTTGCGACGAGTACACAAGGTCGCGGACCATGAAGCTCGCATTGACGCACGCCATTGCCGTTATCTTTCTGATGCTGAGTTCTGCTGCACCAGTGGCGGCAGGCCCATTCGAGGATAGTGTTGCTGAGTACGATAGAGGCGATTACGAGAACGCATACCGACTACTAGTCCCGTTGGCCGAGCAAGGTGTCGCGAAGGCACAGGTCAATCTCGGGCTCATGTACTTTTACGGTCAGGCTGTGCCGCAGAACGACATTGAGGCTGAGAAGTGGTTTCGAAAAGCTGCAGACCAAGGTGATGCTTTCGCCGAGCACAATCTTGGGGTCATGTACGCCAACGGGTGGGGCCTGCCGGTCGATCTTGCGGAGGCGGCAAAGTGGTATCAGAGGGCTGCGGACCTTGGCCTCAGCGATGCCCAGTACGATCTCGGGCTTATGTACGCCAAGGGCCAAGGCGTGCCGCAGGATTATGTCCGCGCACGCATGTGGCTCAACCTATCTGCAGCACAGGGCAATAAAGATGCAGTGGGGGAGACCGGCCGCATTGCAAGGGTCATGACCCGAGCGCAGATAGCAGAGGCGGATAAGCTCGCACGCGAGTGGAAGCCCACTAAGCAGCCGCCCCGGTAGCCCGCGTTAGGTCTGTTCCGCTGGCGTAGGAAGCTGAGTCTGCTTAGACATCTGATCAGAACACTGATCAGATTCGGAGAGACCGCCGCGAGGCGATCTTTCTGTAAACGCTCATTGATCGAGGGGCCGGGCGTCATGCCCAGGTCTTTCGCGTTTTGGCCGCAACGCTGTTTGGTTCGTTGCACCTAAGTACAATCGAATGTGTACGATCGATGGTCTAGAGTTTTGCGATTAATTAGGGCGGTTACTGTTATGCAAGCCGCAAACAAACTGACTTCCAGCATCTTCATTAGGCCAGATTGGTCTTCGTTCAGAGATACAGGACTAAGTGGTCGTACGGTCACAGCACTGCTTGCCTGTGGAATCGACGTGCCGAAGCGCCTGCTGTCTATGACGTCCGCTGAGATCGCGATAATCCCCGGCGTCGGAAAGGTTTCGCTCGGCGAAATCATGCAATATCGAACGCGGCAACCAGAAATTCCGTCAATGGCAACCGAGGAGCATCAGCCAAGCTGTTTCGCTTTGGAGGAGGAAAAGGGCGAAGGCTGGAAGGGCAACGGGGCAATGCGACCGGCCATTAATGAATCGCGGCCGAGCTTGTGATCAGCTTGCCAGACACCGCACCTTAAATCCGCCATCGCCTGCTCACGGCTCGCCGCATATGGCAGATTTTGTTGCAGAAGTGATTTGAAGGCTTTGGCGAACAGTGATTCCGTCTCCTGACGAGATTTTAGGTCGGCGGCGTTTGCGTAGCCCATCGCCAATTGCGAAAAAACAATTGCCGTCGCCAAGGAAAGCTTCTGCTTTTTGCTAAAATAACTCATGCAACATGCCCTCTGTAGAATAAGCTCAAACACGAGGCCACTAGCAGTCATTGCGTTAGGTCAACCGCCAAGCGCTCGGACGAAAATCTGATGGCCGAATGGTAAGCCAATACTATCTGGCCTATTCGATCGAGAAGACGCGCTTCCAATCTTTCTTCATGTCGACGACGGTCCATCCATTCAGCGCTGCAGCGTCGAGAGCATTGTCGAGGCGGCCGAAAGGCGTGTCCCGGTCGTAGGCGTATTCGCGCTCTGCGTCGGTATGGTGGACGATCAGGCCCAGGCGGGCGCCGCTGGACATCGTCGTCCATTGCAGCATTTCAAGGTCGCCGTTGGAGTTGCCGAACGCGGCGATTGGGCGGCGGCCAATGTGTTCATTGATGCCGGCTGGCTTGCCCGCCCCGTCGTCGATGAAATTCACCTCTGGCAATCGGAAGAGCTCAGGCCTGCCGTCGCGCATTTGGAACTTGGTCTTGATCGACGACCCCACCACCTGTTCTGGCGGTACGCCGTAAACGCGCTCGACCCATGGGCGCATGAATTCCACGCCGCCGCCGGAAACGATGAATGTTTTGAAGCCATTGGCGCGCAGAAACCCGAGTACCTCCAGCATCGGCTGATAGACAAGCTCGGTATAGGGGCGCTTGAAGCGCGGATGGCGCGCGGTGGCGAGCCAATCGGAAACGATCTTCGAGAATTCACCGGTGGTCATGCCAGCATGCGTCACCATGATTATTTCCGCCAGACCACGCTCGCCGGATTCGGCTAGCGTCTTCATGTCCCCTTCAAGCGCCGCCTTGAACGGCTGCTTGTCTTTCCATTCCGGATGCAGAGGCGCCATGGCCTTCACGCGATCGATTGCGAAGGCCAGCTGAAAATACATCGGATGTTCGGTCCATAAGGTGCCATCGTTATCGAATACGGCGATGCGCTCGGCAGATGGCACGAAATCCTGGGAGCCTTCTCGTTTTACCGCGGCGACGAAATTGAGGATCGACTGCTTCCCGGCGCCGTCGTTCCAGGATGGCAGCGGCTCGCTCGTGGCGGTTTGTGCTTGTGCGAATACGGAAAAGAGCGTTCCGCCCAAAGCCGGAAGCGTCGCCAGGCTTGAAACGAGACTGCGACGGTTGATCTTCGAGGATGAGACGATGGTCGCCATTGTGGTCACCTTTCATCGCCCTATGGCTCGTTCTGGGGTGCAAGACGCGCCACGATGCCGGGGTCTCGCGAACCCGCGGGCTTGACGGCGGACGGCTTCTACGCAAACCGCCCGCCGTTAATTTCAGGCCGACTACTGGCTCGGGCCTTTGCTCGCCGCTTCCGCCTCCTGCATCCTTTTACCCATCTCCGCTTTGAGCGCGTCAAGATTGAAGCTCGCGCCGCGCTGCATCGGCGGGTAATCGAGGAAGGTCTGGATTTCCTTGCCAATTACTTGCTGGACGAACACGAAGCGCCAGAATTGGTACTTGAACCAATCGAAGTACTGCTGCCCGCCTTCTTTCGTCCCAGCATTTGGCCAGCCCGTACGCTCGAACGGATCCAAGCGCAGGTTCGTGATATAAGGCACGTCCGGGTGGGTCTTTTCGCCCAGCCAGCCAGCGGGCTGGTCGATGAAGCGGAACTTATAGTCATCAATGCGCACCGCACCGAGCGAGCTTTCACCAAGGTAGAAAATCTCGTGCCGTGCGGACGGCCCTTTGCCGGTGATGGCGGCCATCTGGTTGTAGCCATCCAGATGGTTCTTGTAAGTCCGGTCGCCGATCGTTTTGCCTTTCAGCAATTCATCGACGATGTTCGGGTTGCCAGCCGCAGCGACGAAGGTCGGCAGCCAGTCCAGGCCGGAGAAGATTCCGTTCTGTACCGTGTCAGCCGGCGCATGGCCTGGCCAACGAAGGATCGCGGGCACGCGGAAGCCGCCTTCGAGGACTGTTCCCTTGGACTGTGCGAACGGCGTCTGGCCGCCATCAGGCCAGGTGAAGACTTCCGTGCCATTGTCGGTGGTGAAGACGACGATGGTGTTGTTGTCCTCGCCCATATCCTTGATCTTCTTCATCACCAGACCGACATCGTCATCGAGCTGGGCCATGCCGGCTTCCTCTTCCGACCAGCCATTCTCCGCGTTGCGCAATGCTTCATACTTCGGCGACAGATGCGTTACGATGTGCATACGTGTCGGGTTGAGCCAGACGAAAAACGGCTTGCCGTCCTTTTTGGCTTTGTCCATGAATTTTATTGAGAGGTCGCGGATTTCGTCGTCCACCGTTTCCATGCGCTTGGGATAGAGCGGGCCGGCGTCCTCAATCCGCTGCTTGCCGATCTTGCCCCAGCGCGGCATTTCCGTGGCATCATCTTTCTCGGTGGCCCAGCTATGAACCATGTTGCGCGGGCCAACGACGTTCAACAGATTCTGCGGATAGTTGGGGTGCGCCGGGTCTTCCATCGCATCGAGGTGATATAAATAGCCGAAGAATTCATCGAAGCCGTGGACGGTCGGCAAGAACTCGTTCTTGTCGCCGAGGTGATTCTTGCCGAACTGGCCGGTGGCGTAACCCATCGACTTCAACACCGTCGCAATTGTCACCGCCTCTGCGGGCAGGCCGACCGACGCGCCGGCCTGGCCAACCGTGGTCATGCCGGTGCGGATCGGCAGTTCGCCGGTGATGAAGTTCGCGCGGCCCGCCGTGCAACTTGCCTCGGCATAGTAGTCCGTGAATAGCATGCCCTCTTTCGCTAGCTGATCGAGGTTCGGCGTCTTGCCTGCCATCATGCCACGGTGATAGGCCCCGATATTCCACATGCCGATGTCATCGCCCATGATGACAAGGATGTTGGGCGGTTTGGGTTGCTGTGCGATTGCCGGCGCGATTGCCAAGCCAATGGCGGCGCTAACGCACGACGCGAGCAGACTGAACCTGATTTTGCGGCTCAAACTCATAAGCTCATCTCCTGTGTGACTGCGGCGTGAAATACTCATCATGGACGAGTGTCACTGCTAAATGAATTTTGGCACGCTGGGCGCAAGGCGGACCATTGTCCATGAGGGCAATGCATGCCGGTCTGTATAAATAAAGTGGCTGTTTAGATTTGAACACTAATGGCTTTCGCCAAAAATGCGGAGCAGTGCTCTGATACCGCGCTTGACCAGTTCAATACACTTCCGCACGAACTTCACTGGACGCTGAGGGCCGGTCGGTTGTTGTTAAATTGCCACGGCCTCGAATATAGCACGCATGAATTGAGGCGGATCAATCAAGTCGGTTGGCCAGAAATGACAACTGCAATACGACTTAGGAGTTGGCTTGAATTTTTGGTTTAGGGGGCATCAGTGCAAAAACTTTTCCTTGCGAGCATCGCTGCTGTTGGATTGTTCGGTGCGTCTGCTCTTGCATCTGACTTGCCCGCCAAGGCTCCGGTCCACAAAATTCCAAACGCCGCACCAGCGTACAACTGGTCGGGACTTTATGTTGGCGCAAACTTCGGCGGGGCATGGACCGGCGGCAGCCTGAACATTCCCGGCAACAGTCCGTATGGCGGCCTCACCGAGTTCATCGGCGGCATCCAGGCTGGTTATAATTTCCAGGCCGGCCACCTTCTATTTGGCATTGAAGGCGATATCGATTGGACGAGCTTTAATCATCCGACCCTTCCGGTTCCCACGTTAGGTTCTGTGAACCAGCGCTGGATGAGCACATTGGCGGGCCGTGTTGGCTTCGTGGATGACCGATGGCTTGTATTCGCCAAGCTGGGCGGCGGTTGGGTGCAAAGCGACGCTACGGTGAACCTTCCCGGTTCGAGTTGGAACGGGTCGAACACCAACAGCGGGTGGCTGGTCGGCGGCGGCATTGAATACGGCTTCAAGCCACATTGGACCGTAAAACTCGAATACGATTATCTCGCACTGTCAAATTGGACGTCGGCCACGGTCCCCGCGGTGACGTTGAACCACGACCTGCAAATGGTCAAAGCTGGCATCAATTACAAGTTTGAGAGCGGCGTATCTGACGCAGCCGAGCGGGCGGGCGCCGGTGCTGCTGCTGAGCCTTCGGAAGCGTTGGCGAAGAAATCACAGAACCCAATCGCGGATATGGTCAGCGTGCCGTTCCAGAGCAACACCAATTTCAATTCTGGGCCGTTCAATCGCACGCAGGAAATACTCAACATTCAGCCCGTTGTGCCGTTGCACTTGAACGAAGACTGGAACGTTATCTCGCGCACCATCATTCCGCTGATAAGCCAGCCCGATCCGCTGCAAGACAGCAGCACCAATGGCATCGGCGACATTACCCAATCGCTGTTTCTGTCACCCTCGCATCCCGGTGCGCTCATCTGGGGCATCGGCCCGGTCTTCACCGTTCCGGCCGCGAACGATCCTGTTCTCGGAACCGGAAAATTCCTATTCGGCCCCACGGCCGTCTTCCTAACGACGCCAGGACATTGGGTGCTCGGTGTGTTGCTCAATAATCAGTGGTCGGTCGGCGGCAATTCGCTGCGCCCGCCCGTGAACGCTTTCCTTGCCCAGCCCTTCGTCAACTACAACATGGCGCACGGCTGGTACTTAACCACAGCACCCGTCATCACGTCGAATTGGCTTGCGGCGTCCGGTCAGCAATGGACCGTGCCGATCGGCGGCGGCTTCGGTCGAGTGTTCAGAGTGGGTGATCAGCCGGTGAACGCATCGTTATCTGGCTATTACAACGCGATACGTCCAACCGGCACGGCGGACTGGCAATTGCGGATCCAGGTCTCGCTCCTGTACCCGGAAAAATAGAGGATCTTTGAACCGTATCGGCCAAACATAATTTGTCATGCCCTGATTGACGCGATTGTCTCGCGGCCTAAGCGTTAGCTTTGAACTAGTTTTATCACCGCGTAATTCTCAGGCAGTAACCCATTGATCTGCATCAAATTGAATCAGCGCTTGCCAAGTAGAATCTGGTTCCCGCGCTTATAGATTCAGACTCATGAGTGACAGATACAGCATCCCACAAAAGCTGCACGCGACGTCGGGCGGCCGGTTCCACGTTATGGCCAAGCCGAGCGGGTCAACGTGCAACCTGGATTGCAAGTACTGTTTCTATTTGAGCAAGGAGACGTTGCCCAAGGGGCCCGGTACGGGCGAGATGAGTGATGACACTCTCGAACTGTTCACCAGACAATATATAGAGGGCAATACTGGGCCCCAGGTGGTTTTTTCGTGGCAGGGCGGCGAACCGACGCTGCGCGGGGTCGGTTTCTACCGGCGCGTGGTCGCGCTGCAGAAGAAATACGCCAAGCCCAATCAGCGCATCGAAAACGATCTGCAGACCAACGGCGTGCTCCTCAACGAGGAGTGGGCGGCGTTTCTCCAGGAGCATCGCTTTCTTGTCGGACTGAGCATCGACGGTCCGCGCGAAATGCACGACCATTTTCGTGTCAACAAAGGTGGCGCGCCGACCTTCGACAAGGTCATGGCCGCAGCGAAACTGCTACGCAAATTCGGCGTCCGCTTCAATACGCTGACATGCGTGCACCGCCACAACGCCTCGCGGCCGCTCGATGTGTATCGCTTTCTGCGCAACGAGTTGGACTCCACCTACATCCAGTTCATCCCGATCGTGCAACTGAAGGAATTTGAAACCACGGCGCCGCAAAAATGGGATGAATCCCGGCTCCCTATCGTTGGCAGTCCCGAGGCGCGCCCCGGTCATCCCAATTCCGTTGTCACCGACTGGTCCGTCGATCCAGAAGAATATGGATATTTTCTAAGCAGAATATTCGACGAGTGGCGCCGGAAGGACCTAGGCAAAGTTCTCGTCAACCATTTCGAGACGCTTGTTGCTCAACACATGGGCCTTCCCTCGCAGCTTTGCATCTATAGCGAAATCTGCGGCAAGGGAGTTGCTTTGGAGCACGACGGCAGCGTCTATTCTTGCGACCATTACGTCTACCCGGAGTATCGGTTGGGTTCGCTGCAAGAAAAGCCGCTGGCGGAAATGGTATTCGCTCCGGAGCAAGTCACGTTCGGCTATGCCAAGTCCGAATCGCTGCCGCGCTATTGCCGCGAGTGTTCCTATCTCAAGGACTGCTGGGGTGAGTGCCCAAAGAACCGCTTGATCCGCACGCCGGACGGCGAGGCGGGCCTCAACTATCTCTGCGCCGGATTGAAAAAATTCTACAAGCACGCGCTGCCCGAAGTTGAAAAAATCGTAAATGACATTCTCCGACAGCAGAACTCACGGAGGCCCGAAACACACACAAGCTTGAAAGTCTCGCCGCACTTGCTTGTTGATCACTAAGGGGACGTTTCACCATGTTCGCTAATGTGAAATTCTGGACCACATTTATTACGTCAGTTTGCATCATTGTTGGCCCGATGATGGACAGATCGTCAGCCGAAACTGTCAAAGTCGCAAAGAAGTGCGAAGTACTAACCGCCAAAGTGTTTCCACCCCGCGAGGTCGGAAACCCAGCGGCAGGTAGCGCGAAGGGAACGGGAAAAGCGGAACGGGACTATTACAGAAAATGCGTGGCGAATGGCGGCAACATGAACGAGGGCGCGCGTAAGGGAACAAAGTGATCTGAATATCGTTGCGCGACGGCGAGGGCTTCTCAGGAGTATCGTCAGGCGTATTTCTATAACCTCAAAAAATAGCGGAGCTTTTTGAGTTGGATCAATCTTGGCTTTAGCCGCCGTGCCAATGTGCTCACGGTTGTTATTCCATCATTTTGACGACAACAATGGTCTAGGGAAAAGATCGCCAATGACTGCCTTCCGCTTTTCTGTTGCGATATTAGCTGTATGTGTCGGGTGGTTCAATTTTGGTCTTTCTGCACAGGCGGCTGACTTTACCGGCGGTTGGGCAACTGATGCCTCCGCATGCAAGAATATCTTTGTAAAAAACGGCAGTAAGGTATCGTTTGCGGATGATTCGGATGCTTACGGCAGCGGGCTCATCGTAGAAGAAAATAGAATTATTGGAAAATTGGCAACCTGTACAATAAAGGCGCGCAAGGACGACGGTGCCGTAACGCATTTGATTCTGAACTGCTCCACCGATATTGCGCTTCAGACAGTCCAGTTCAGTGTGAAGATTGACAACAGCAATAGGATCACGCGGATTTTTCCTGGTCTTCCTGAGTTATCAACGCCCTACTATCGCTGCACACCCTAATCGCTGTGCTAGAACCGTTATGTCAATGTTAAATCGAGTATTATTGGTTGGTCCGTTTTGATGCTGTGGACGGGTGCCTCGGGAGACCGGCGGAAGGCAGACGTTGCAAGTCCGACACGGTGAAGACGTAGCGAGCCACACCGGCCCCGAGTCATGCTCGTGTAGTCGTGATGACCTGCCACTGAACTTTCATCCAGCGACGGTTAGAGCCTCGGCCAATGTTACGCCCTTCGGCGCGGTAATCTGTCGCGATGAAACTTTTCTTCGATTTGGACAAAAGATCGCCTTCCCAATGACCGGGCACCGTTTCGTAGCGTTTTCAGCGAATACCAACAAGATCAATGAAGACCAACGCGCACCAACGAGACCCGCAGCAGACCAACAGAATACCATAGGAAATTCCTGTCACACACACGCACAGAAGGTGCCGGGGAGCGACGATGCATATGGTGGTCTATGCGACGCTGTTGTAGACATACTTATCGTACAATATCGACGCACTGAAGCATGAGTTCCTTAACGCTATCCGGTCTTGCGTTTGCCTGCATTCTGGGCGGCATTCTGCTTGGGATATTGCTGCGCAAATTGTTGCCCGGGCATCATCTCAGCCCGGATACCAAAGATGTGGTGAGGCTGGGCGCCGGTCTAATAGGAACGATAGCGGCGTTTGTGCTTAGTCTTTTGATCGCGTCGGCAAAGCCTTCGTTCGCCACGTAGAATACTCAAGTTGAACAGGTGACTGCAGAGTTCATCTTGCTCGACCAGCTGTTGCGGCAGTACGGGCCGGAAACTAATGCAATTCGTGGTCAATTACGAAGTATCGTCAACGGTATGGCCGATCGAATTTGGCGCGAAAATAGTTCTGACGCTTCAAAACCTATCTCTTTCGAAGCAAGCGCCGCGGCCGAAACATTCTATGCAAAAATCCAAGAACTCTCACCTCAGGGCGGCACGCAACGTGCACTCCAAGTGCGGATCATTCAGGTCGCTACGGATTTAGGTAAGGCGCGCTTGCTCTTGTTCGCACAATTAGACAATTCAATTCCGATGCCGTTTCTGATGGTTCTTATTTTTTGGATCACTATCATCTTTGCAAGCTTCAGCCTATTCGCTGCACCAAACCCGATTATGGTCGGCTCTCTGTTCATCTTTGCCCTGTCGGCTGCTTGCGCAATTTTCCTAATCTTGGAGCTGGGTCAGCCGTTTTCGGGAATAATGCAAATTCCTAGTGCGCCAATGCGCAGCGCCCTTGCGCCTCTCGGCCCCTAAGGCGCCACACGACAAATTCGGACATTCACCGTGTTTAACCAACCTATCTTACCGTACAATCGAAAGTTCACTCGCCGGTCGAGCCATGTACGATGGATCGCAATTCTAGTTGCGGTAATCATTGCCGTCTGCCCGACCGCTTTATTGACCCGTGCGCAGGCTGACGACGCCGCGCAATATGTTGGTGTCGATGTCTGCGCTGGCTGCCATCAAAAGGAGACGGAGCTCTGGAAAACATCGCACCATGCGTCGGCGATGCAGAAAGCTACGGCGGCGACGGTGCTCGGCGATTTCTCTGGCGTCTCCGTTGAGAATTTCGGTGTTATCAGCACGTTTTCGCGCAGCGGCGACAAGTTCATGGTGCGTACCGACGGACCCGATGGACGCCTGCATGACTACGAAATTGCCTATACATTCGGCACCGATCCGCTGCAGCAATACCTAATTGCGTTTCCCGGCGGCCGTTACCAGATGCTGGGCCTTGCCTGGGATACGAGGCCGAAAGCCCAGGGTGGTCAACGCTGGTTCCACCTTTATCCCGACCAGAAGCTTGAACCGGGATCGCTGTTGCATTGGACCGGCCGTGACCAGACCTGGAATTATCAGTGCGCTGATTGCCACACGACCGACCTGAAGAAGAACTACAATCTGTCGGCAAATGCGTACGCGACGACGTGGGTCAGTCTCGGCGTAACCTGCGAGGCTTGTCACGGCCCAGGCTCCCGCCACGTGGCTTGGGCGAAGACGGGATCGAACCCAGCGCCTAGCGACAAGTCGGGGCTGTCAGATAAGAGTCGGATGGGCTTGGGGACCTGGTTGAATGCAACCGATTCAGGCCATTGGGTTATGAATCCTGCGACCGGAACTGCTCGGCGCACCGAGCCGCTCGCATCGGCACAACTCGATACCTGCGCCCCTTGCCATTCACGACGGAAGCTTCTCGCTACTGGCCTGGCGCCAGACACGCCTTTCCTCGACGCGGCCCTGCCGAGTCTCCTGGAGCCGGGGCTTTATCACGCCGACGGCCAGATCGACGGCGAAGTATTCGAGTACGGCTCCTTTTTGCAAAGCGCGATGCGCAAGGCGGGCGTCATCTGTTCCAACTGCCACGAACCGCATGCCGCCAAGCTGCGCGCCGAAGGCAATGCGCTCTGTGCGCAGTGCCACCTGCCGGCAAAGTTTGACGTCACCGCTCATCACAAGCACCAGCCTGGCAGCGCAGGCGCACAATGCGTCAACTGCCATATGCCGACCAAAACCTATATGGTGGTGCACGCCCGGCGCGATCACAGCATCCGCGTTCCGCGTCCAGACTTGTCGGTTTCGATCGGCACCCCGAATGCCTGCAACCAATGTCATACCGATCGCTCGGCCGAGTGGGCGGCAAAGGCTGTTGCAACGTGGTATCCGAATGGCCGGCAGACAAAGACGCACTATGGCACCGCGCTTCGCGCAGGTCGCACCGGCGCGGTCGATGCTGAACGCCAGCTTGATCAACTAATCCTGGACAACAGCCAGCCTGCGATCGCACGGGCGAGCGGGTTGCTGCTGCTGGCGCCTTATGCATCCAGAGCCTCTGAGCCAGCTCTCAAATCTGCAATTGCCGATCCAGACCCGCTTGTTCGCATGGCCGTACCGCGCGCATTACCTCCGTCCGTACCGCGGCCCCTCGTTGAGGCGATTCTCCCTCTGCTCAACGACCCAACGCGTGTCGTTCGTGTCGAGACGGCGCGAGCCCTTGCTGGAATCGATCCGCAGACAATGACGCCGGAGCAACGGGGCGCATTTACGTTTGCCTATCAAGAATTGATCGCCGCCGAATTGGTCGACGCCGATCGACCAGAGGCCCATCTGAACTTGGGTCTCATCAAGGCCCGACACCATCAAATCGATGAAGCGGAGGCCGAATACCGCACCGCGCTTCGCCTCGATCCCAAGTTTGTACCGGCCATGGCAAACCTTGCCGATCTCTATCGGGGCACTGGCAAGGACAAGGAAGGAGAAAGGCTGCTACGCGCGGCAACCGCAATCGAACCGCAAAACGCCGCCATCAAGCATTCGCTGGGGCTTTTGATGGCGCGGCAACATAATTACGCGGAAGCTCTTCCCCTGTTGCGCGATGCTGCAACACTGGACCCCGATAATTCGCGCTATGCGTACGTTTACGCCATTGCGCTTAACTCGACCGGTTCGAACGCCGAGGCGTTGGTACTCCTTAAGCACACACATCAGCGACACCCGAGCGACCGGAATGTTCTTGTGACACTGATTACACTGGAACGAGACCGCGGCGATCTGGCAGCGGCTCTAGCGCATGCGCAGGAATTAGACGCACTTGAGCCTGGCAATGCGCAGATTCGTATTCTGATCGACGACCTGCGACGGCATCTCGGGCGCTAAAGCCAATTATCGTGTGGGTTCCCGCAGCCACTTTGATGTTTGCAATCAAGCGGGTCGATGATTTGATATCAGGCGCCGGTGAGGCGCTATTGCGTAACCCTGCTTACCGAATTTCCTTAGAAGTCATCAACGATCACAGTGAGCTTTTCGTTGCCCGAGCATGCTAGAGGTGCCCGGCAACCCCTGTGGGTTATAAGGATGGGCTACCGATATTGCCAAACGATACAGAAGCTGAGTCATTTATTGGCCGCACCGTCCCCTTGGAGTTCCAGCGTGACGAGCCGGGCCAGCAGCGTCGCTGGATAGAGCTGGCCGATGATGGCCTCGATGTTTGCAAGGCTGCGTGCAATCGGATGCACTGGCACGATATCGCCGTAGCCGACCGACGTGAGGGTCACGAAGCTGAAATATATCAGATTACTGAAGACGGCGAGATTGTCCTGCAGCGCGCCTAAGCCGGCGAATGCATTGGGTGCCATGAGCGCGACGAAAGAGAACAACGCCATGAAAGTGAGTCCGATGTTCAAGTAGAGCAAGACTGCACCGATGATGCGATGGAACGTTACCGGTCCGGGTGCGAACACGGCGCGGGTTACCACGAAGCTTAATGTGAGGCCGGTGATCATCCACGCGCCGGCATCGAGATAGATGTCGAGGACGGAGGGCCGGTGCAGGCGCAACAGGGTGGCAACGACGATCATCGCAGCTGCAACGAAAATCGCCGCGACAGCGGCCGGGTTACGTGACACGACGAAGATAGTGGCGATCAGTACCGGTGCAAATGCGAGGCCAAAGTAGTGCGCTGCAACCAGACCCGTGGCCTGCAGCGGGGCGATCACGAACATGAGGATGGCGAGCAGGATCGTAAGGGCAGTCAAAAGCGGATCGCGCAGGCGTTCCTGCAAGTGGCGAAGTAGTTCACTGGTCTGTTCGGTGGGCATGTGTGTTGAGCCAAACATGAAGAGAGAAGGTCTCAATGCCAGACCCGAGACCAAGTCCGGGTCCGCACTATAAGCCATCGGGGGGCAAGATTGGCATGGGTGCTCGGCGGTGTGACGCCAAAGTCGCCTCCGCGAAAATTGTCGTATGCGCGCCTTGCAGGAGAGTGCAACTGTGAAAGCAGTCGGCTATGATCATGTATCCGAACGATAGATTGCAGGACTACGCAATTGTTGAGTTACGGAGGGGGCGATGGGCATATCTAAACACCTTGGATTGCGGTTGTGGGTTACCGCTGGATTGGCCTTGGGGGTATGTCTATCGGGTGCGGCGATGGCCGCTGACCTAACGCCCATGCCAAAAAAGGCGGCTGTTCCACCAGCTCCAATTCTCAATCCGTGGACATTCAGCTTCACGCCCTATGGCTGGGTAACGATGATGAAGGGTTCGACGACGGTCAAAGGCCGTACAGCCGATGTCGATGTCGGCTTTAATGATCTTATGGATATTGTGAGACAATCAGAGATCCCGAAAGATCTCATGGCATTCATGGGATATTTCGAGGCGCGTAATGGCCGCCTCTCGCTTTTCACCGACGTGGTCTACGAGAAGATCGGATTGGGCGCGAGCACGGTGCGCTCGCGCGGCGTCGATGCGCTCAACGCGTCGGTCGGAGTATCTGCCGGTTTAAAGTATGAGATGGTTATTGCCGAAATGGCCGCAGCCTATGAGGTTGTGCAGTGGGGATCGACCCGTGCGGCTGGCTCTGGCACCGCCATCGATGTGTTCGGCGGCGCGCGTGGGTGGTGGCAGACAGCTGATGCCAGCCTATCTGCGTCAGGAACGATCAATATTGGCGATCTCACGCGCAACGCGGATGGAACAGTCACGGCATCCGGCAGCGCCAACTGGGTCGATCCGCTCGTGGGCTTGCGGTTGCGCCACCAATTCGCGCCCGGCATGAATTTTATCGCAAGTGGTGATATCGGCGGCTTCAACGTCGGAAGCAAGTTCTCCTGGCAGGCTCTCGCTGCCCTTAATTACGATTTCTACGTCCACAACGGCATTACCTGGAGCGGCATGGCGGGCTACAGGGCCCTATATGTCGATTACTCGAAAGGCAGCGGGCTGAATCAGTACGAATTCAACATGACCTTGCATGGCCCAATCATCGGCATCACCGCACGGTTCTAACGCCCCCTGTGGCCCACCGCTCTCGCCCACACAGAGAGTTTCAGGCAAGAAAAAGCCCCAGGGCCTTTAGCCCCGGGGCTTTGAATTTGTTAGCGAGCGCATTCGATCCGGCGTGGCGTTTTCGCCTCTAGAAGAAATGGTAGTTCACACCAACCAGGATCGTCGTCTCGGTCGCTTTGGCGGTGACGGGGACGCCGGCCACAGTCGCAGAGGCCGAGCCAAAGTCCATTTAGTTACCTTCGAGGAACGTCGACCAGTGCGGCGCGAACATCCATTCAACGCCACCACCAATCGTCCAGCCGGTAGTGGAGTTCGAGGTCTGGCCGCCAGCACGATTTAAGCTAACGTTTGTACTTGTACCCGTCCCCCCAGACCCCAGCCCTTGTCTAACCTCGAGGCCGCCATCGCCCGTGGCGGCCTCTTTTTCATTGGTGCAGTGATTTGCGGGGTTATGCTGCCGGCTTGGATGATCAAAGTTGGCAGCTGTGGATCTGCGTAATAGGCGTGCTGATATGCACTATGGTCTTCTTGATCCGGACACTGCGGCATTCCAGTTTACGGTGATGATTGGCGGCATTGTCGCGTGCCAGCCACGCGGAAAGTCGTACTTGAGCAATGGCCGGATCAGGTGGGTATTGACCGATGGCCTGCTCTCGTCGCCAGAAAATGACCAATGATTGCTGACGAGTGCGCCGATAACCCAATGTCCCGGCCACCGCCGAAGACCCCGCCAACTATTTGCCTGTGCCGAGTATCGTGGTTGTTGCAATCCGCACAGTGATGGCTGGGCCAAGCACAGCGCATCATAGGTATTTAAGTCCTGCTTGCACCTCAGGACAATATCGTCAGCTGTTTTCATTTGAGAAATGATTTTCCGGGGCGAATGCTAGCGTGCCTTCTTCCGTAAGGGTGCTCAACTCATGGAATCGCCCGTAATGCGAAAATCCATTCGCACAGCGAACTCACGAGGCACCAAATGCTGAACTTTCGCGCCGCATCGGTGGTGATCGCGATCGCCAGTATGTTCTGCGCTACTCAATTTGGGTTTGCGCAATCGTCGACCCAAATGCCGCCGCATGTTCCTCTGCAGAAGACGATTGGCCAGGCCAAACCGGACGTCGTGCCGTCCCTCATCGTTTTCAACGCACGGGAAGCCACATTGCAGGGCAACAAATTGGCTTTGAATGGAGTCGCGCAGAATTCCATTGTGTTTGCTGACCGACCGGTGCGCGCAGCCGGACACGATCTAACGAAGCACATCGTAGAGGACTGGGCGAAGGGCAGCGACAGCTTTGCTAAAGATCCACCGAATGCAACAGTTTCCGTCTTCACCAAGAACGGGTCAGGTGTGAAAGATGCCGTCGTCGTGCTGAAGTCGCCCAGTCTTGAGGGAGAGCGTTTGACCTTCGATGTCGAAGTGCTTGAGGGCGATCTCAACGGGGCCGACGGGTCGGCTGCTGTGTTCATCGACATCATCGGCAGGCCGTTCACGCCGATGTCATTCGCCGGTGTTGCGCGCCGCACAGCTTATCGTGGGGCTTACTATGCCGGGGCCGCCGCTGCTGCGGGCACCGCCTACTATCACCCCTATGCCTATGCCCCCTATTACCGGCCAGCCTGCGGCTACTACCCGTATCCGCCTTGCTACTGAAGCCATGCACAACAGCTCATTGGTGTTTATGTCATGAAAACCAGTCATCTCCTTATTTCGGTTGCCGGTGTTCTCGCTCTCAGTTGCGTCTCGGCATTGACACAGGAGGTCACAGGCGTCCCAGGTTCGGCCGAGGCAACGACGACGATCACGGGAAAACAACTTCCGGCGCCCGACCCGAAGTTCGGCGGCGTGATCAAGGATGATGCTTTGCAGTCGAAGCCTTGGTGGGCGCCGCGCGTCGTGCCGCCGAAGGGTGCGCCTAACGTCCTGCTCATCATCACCGACGACGCTGGCTTTGGAGTGCCGAGCACCTTTGGTGGCGTGATCCCAACGCCGACGATGGATCTCATCGCGAGTGAGGGACTGCGCTATAATAGAATGTTCTCGACCGCGCTATGCTCGCCGACAAGGGCGGCACTCATCACCGGACGGAACCACCACTCGGCAGGCTTCGGCGTGATCTCGGAGCAGTCAACAGGCTTTCCCGGCTACAACAGCATCATCGGCAAGGACAAGGCAACGATCGGGCGCATCCTGCTTGATAACGGCTATTCCACGGCGTGGTTCGGTAAGGACCATAACACGCCGGCCTTCGCGGCTAGCCAAGTCGGACCGTTCGACCAGTGGCCAACCGGCATGGGCTTCGAATACTTCTACGGCTTCGTTGGTGGCGACGCCAACCAGTGGCAGCCGAACCTGTTCCGCAACACGACGCAGATCTATCCATTCAAAGGCAAGCCAGGCTGGAACCTCGTCACGGGGATGGCCGACGACGCCATCGACTACATGACGCGCATCCATCAGACCCAGCCGGACAAGCCGATCTTCATCAAGTACGCACCCGGCGCAACGCACGCGCCGCATCACCCGACCAAGGAATGGGTGGACAAGATCCACGCCATGCACCTGTTCGACGATGGTTACGAGAAACTGCGCGAGCGCATCTTCGAAAATCAGAAACGGCTCGGCGTGATCTCCAAGGACTCAAAGTTGGCGCCCTGGCCGAATGACATGCTGAAGCCGTGGGATCAGCTCAGCGCGGACGAGAAGAAACTCTTCATCCGCCAGGTAGAAGTCTTCGCCGCCTATGCGGCATATAGCGACTACGAGATCGGCCGCGTGGTCCAGGCCTTCGAGGACCTGGGCAAGCTCGACAACACGCTGATCATCTACATCAATGGCGACAACGGCACGAGTGCCGAGGGCGGACCGATGGGTACGCCGAACGAGGTTGCGTTCTTCAACGGCCTTAACAAGCTGCCCGTCGACGTGCAGATGAAGTTCTATGACGACTGGGGTACCGAGAAGACCTATAACCACATGTCGGCCGGGTGGTCTTGGGCCTTCGACACGCCGTTCGACTGGTTTAAGCAGAACGCGTCCAGGCTCGGCGGCATCAACCAGAACATGGTGGTGTCGTGGCCGGCGCGCATTAAGGACAAGGGAGGCCTGCGCGAGCAGTTCGTCCACGTCATCGATGTCGTGCCCACCATCCTCGAGGCCGCTGGTATTCGCGCGCCCGAGATGGTCGACGGCATCAAGCAGGCGCCAATCGAGGGCACGAGCTTCGCTTATACCTTCGACGCGAAAAACGGGAAGGTGCCGTCGCGCCACAAGCTTCAGTATTTCGAGATGATGGGCCAGTGGGCGCTCTATGACGACGGTTGGCTCTTAAGCACCAAAGTAAACCGCGCACCCTGGGAGGCCTTCGGTCCGGCCAACCCCGATCCGCTGAACAACCAGGTGTTCCAGCTCTACGACCTGCACAAGGACTTCAGCCAAACCGAGGACATCGCCGCCAAATATCCGAAGAAGGTGGCGGAGATGCGCAAGATGTTCGTCGCGGAAGCAAAGAAGTACCAAGTCTTCCCTATGGACGCTTCGGTGGCGGCCCGAATTGTCGCTCCGCGCCCTAACATCACGGCCGGGCGCAGCGAATTCGTTTACACGCGCCCGATGGTTGGCCTTCCGCAGGGCGACTCGCCACTGCTGCTGAACACCTCCTATACGATCACTGCCGACATCGAAGTGCCGCAAGGTGGCGCCGAGGGTATGATCCTGACGTCGGGTGGGCGCTTCGGCGGGTATGGCTTCTACCTACTGAAGGGTAAGCCAGTGTTCCTGTGGAACTTGGTCGATCTCAAACGCGACAAGTGGGAAGGCCCTGACGCGCTTACGCCTGGCAGGCACAACGTCGAGTTCGATTTCAAGTACGACGGGCTGGGCGCGGGTACACTGGCGTTCAACAACTTCAGCGGCGTCGGCCGGGGCGGAACCGGCACGCTGAAGGTGGACGGCAAGGTTGTCGACACCAAGACGATGGAAAAAACCCTGCCGATGATCCTGCAGTGGGACGAGAGCTTCGACGTCGGCTCCGACACCCTGACCGGCGTCAACGATGCCGACTACACGCCACCGTTCGCGCTCACCGCAAAGCTCAACAAGGTGACGATCAAGGTCGATCGCCCGCAGTTGTCGCCTGAGGATATTAAGAAGCTGCAGGCGGCGATGCAGGAGAAGGCGAAATCCGATTGATCAGCGTCAACGACGAATTCTCGCAGCGAGGGAACTGCCCAACCAATGGGATCGGAGCTATTGTCATGAAAACCAGTCACCTACTGATTTCGGTTGCCAGTGTTCTCGCCCTTAGTTGCGCCTCGGCATTGGCTCAGCAGGTCACAGGCGTGCCAGGCTCGGCCGGGGCTACCACCACGATCGACGGAAAACAACTTCCGCCGCCACCTCCGGAATTCGGCGGGGTGATCAAGGAGAAGGCATCGGAGTCGAAGGCCTGGTGGCCACCGCGCGTCGTGCCGCCAAAGGGCGCACCCAACGTGCTGCTCATTATGACGGACGATCAGGGTTTCGGTGCGCCGAGCACATTCGGCGGCGTCATACCCACGCCCACCATGGATAGCATCGCGAAGGAGGGCCTGCGCTACACGAATTTCCACTCCACGTCGCTCTGCTCACCGACGCGCGCTGCGCTGATTACCGGCCGCAATCATCACTCGGTGGGCTTCGGGGTGGTCGGCGAAATATCGACGGGATTCCCGGGTTACAATTCAATAATCCCGGTTGACAAGGGCACCGTCGGTACAATTCTGAAGGAGAACGGCTACGCAACCGCTTGGTTCGGCAAGGATCACAACACACCCTCTTTCCAGTCGAGCCAGGCCGGACCGTTCAATCAATGGCCCAACGGTATGGGCTTCGATTATTTCTATGGCTTTGTCGGCGGTGACGCCAGCCAGTGGCAACCGAACCTGTTCCGCAATACGACGGCCATCTATCCGTTCCAAGGCAATCCCGGTTGGAACCTGGAGACGGCAATGGCCGACGAGGCCGTCCACTACATTAAGCAGCTCAAGGAGATCGCACCGGGAAAACCCTGGTTCGTCTATTACGTGCCGGGAGCAACACACGCGCCGCATCATCCGACGCCCGAGTGGATCAAGAAGATCAGCGCCATGCACCTCTTCGACGAGGGCTGGAACAAGGTGCGCGAGACTATCTTCGCCAACCAGAAGCGCCTGGGCATCATGCCCGAAAACGCCAAGTTAACGCCGTGGCCCGAGGGCAAGAAGGGATTGCCGGAATGGGACTCCCTCGGCAGGTTGGAGAAGAGGCTCTTCATCAAGCAAGCGGATATCTATGGGGCCTACCTCGCCTATGCCGACAATGAGATTGGCCGCGTTATCCAGGAAGTCAAAGACCTGGGCGAGTACGACAACACCTTGATCATCTATATCGGTGGCGACAACGGCGCGAGCGCGGAAGGGATGCTCAACGGCACACCGAACGAGTTCACGACCTTCAATGGCGTTGCCGTGCCGGTGAAGGCCCAATACCTCTGGTATCCGTTCTGGGGGTCCGACAAGACGTTCCCGCACTATGCGGCAGAATGGGCGTGGGCGATGGACACCCCGTTCAAGTGGGTGAAGCAGGTGCCGTCGCACTTCGGTGGGACGGCCCAGGGCATGGTGGTTTCCTGGCCCGGTCACATCAAGGACTTGGGCGGCATCCGCCGCCAGTTCAGCCACGTGATCGACATTGTCCCGACCATTCTCGAAGCGGCCGGCATCCAAGCGCCTGATGAGATCAACGGCATCAAGCAGAAGCCTATCGAAGGCACGAGCATGGTGTACACATGGGACAAGGCGAACGCCGACGCTCCGACCAAACACACGACGCAATACTTTGAGATGCTCGGCAATCGCGCCATCTATCACGAAGGATGGATCGCGGCGACGACGCCGGTCACTCTCCCGTGGGAACTGAGTTCTGCCCCAGCGCCGGATGTCATCACTGGGTATAATTGGGAACTCTATAACGTTAAGGAGGACCCCACCGAGTACAACGACCTTGCTGGCAAGATGCCGGACAAGCTCAAGGAGATGCAGGCCATCTTCGATGCAGAGGCGAAGAAGTACAACGTGCTGCCGCTCGATAACACGACGCTCCCGCGCTGGAATACGCCGCGCCCGAGCCTGACGGCGGGACAAACTGTCTTCACGTATTCGGGCGAACTGATCGGTGTTCCACCCAGCGCTGCGCCAAGCATCTTGAATAAGTCCTACACTATCACTGCCGAGGTCGAGATCCCCAGGGGCGGTGCGGAAGGCATGATCGTCACCGAAGGCGGGCGGTTCGGCGGCTATGGTCTGTTCCTGAGCAAGGGTGTGGCGGGCATTCGTGGAGGTAGGCCGGTATTTATCTACAACCTGCTGAACCTCAAGCGCACGATTTGGTCGGGGCCCAAGTTGGGCACGGGCAAGCACACCATCGTCTTCGACTTCAAGTCCGACGGTCCGGGCTTGGGCAAGGGAGGTACGGGTGTGCTTTCCGTGGACGGCAAGGAAGTGGACACCAACCACATGGAACACGGCACCCCGATTACATTCCCGGAGGACGAAACGTTCGACGTCGGTCAGGACACCCGTACTGGGGTTGCGATGCTGGAGTATCGCTACGATCCTCCGTTCAAGTTCACCGGCAAGATCAACAAACTGACGTTCAAGCTCGAACCGGAGGTGACGCCGCCACCGGCGTCTAAGGCAGAACTGGCGCCTATACCGGCACCGGAGCCCGATCCGATCGAGGCACCGAAGCCTTAGCGGCGTCTAGTTGCCAACGAGCACACAAGAGCGAAAGGCTGTGTAAAAATCGATGAAAAAGACGTTGCCGTTCGCCGCCGTCGCCGAAGCGGCTACCGGATTGGCGCTGCTGATTGTTCCCTCGCTCGTCGGACAGTTGTTGCTCGGCGAGGAACTTAACGGCATCGCCATACCGGTAGCTCGCGTAGCCGGCATCGCCCTGATTGCCTTCGGGATCGCCTGCTGGCCGGGCCCCCCGCTGGTCGGAATGTTGACTTACAGCGCAGTCGTCACGCTGTATCTTGCTTACCTCGGTTTCGCCGGTGGTTTGGCTGGCGTCTTGCTGTGGCCGGCGGTTGCACTTCACTTAGTACTTTCAATCTTTCTCGGTCGCGCTTGGCTCGCCGCTGAGGCGAGGTAAGGGAGCAGCCGGCTTTTCGACAATGCAAAATAAAAAGAAGGAAGTGGTGGTCTGATGCCGACTATCGTCCGCGCGGCATTGCGCGCTCGATCGCCATCATTGCTTGTCCTTTCCAAAAAAATCTATCCGACCTGGATTCGCATTGTAAGGCGGAATCATCTCATCATTTACAGCGATGTTTGCGATCGTCACCAAAAGTAAGCGCATGGGATCGACGTCAAGACGACCGTCGGCAAATCTTGTTTGTTGATTTTGAGCGCAAAATGAAAGGCCGCCAGTGGGGGAAACTGGCGGCCTTGGGTTGGACAAGGGCTGATTTGGGGATGGGGCGCCCTTGTCACCTGTAGTTTGTTTGACTTTTGTGCGCGATTTCGCGCGCTTGCTGCATAAAGATTATCGGATGACCGGATCGCTGCGATCCGTAAGGACCACGGGTGTGCCAGCCTTGACTACGCTTGGGCCCTGCTCGGTCATAATATCGATGCGGAGATTGAGCATTTGCACCGCGATACCCAATACGGTGATCAGCAGCGCGGCTGCAAAGCCCACCCACGCGATCTTGAGGTGGGTAGATCGGTCTGCGGTGTACATCGACCAATTCATCGCAATCTCCAACACGCGCGCCTACTACTCGGGCGTGACCCTTGAGAAACGATCCTTCGTCACGCAATGCATACGTCTAAAGCCCCCAATACAATGTGCTGTAGATCACAGAGTCGCCGGCTTTAATGTTGTGTGTACCGAAATCGTCATCCGATACTAATTTCGGATTTGGTCGGTAAAATTCCCTGTTCCAAGGCCAGAATTCCCTGTTCAGTTAAAATATTTCCCTGTTCCGTGATATTGGTCGGCGTCGGGGTGGTCTGACCAACGAATTGACCAACGATATGGGTTTCTTTGTCCCAATCGCTTTCGCTGCCCCCTGCAGATAGTCGGGGTGATGATGCCCGTACACGTCCCGCAGCGTCTTCTCTGACATACCGAGAAAGCCCGCAGCGTCCCACGTGCTAACCCCGATCTGCATGAGCCAGGTTGCTGCCGTGTGACGCAGCGTATGTGGGCTGACCTTGCCCTCCAGCTTGGATAACGAGACGGCTCGCTTGAAGGCGGTCTTGACCGACTTTACCGGCTGCCCGTTGAGCTCGACAAAATGTTGCTTCGCGATTCCTTTGTGATGCCAGCAGATCGAGGCGCCCTGAGCAGGCCGTGTTACGCAATAGGATTCGTGAGATTGCGGAGACGCGGGTTCGGTACGGCTATCGGCGGATCCATATCCTGCTGCAACGCGAGGGTTGGTCTGTAGGCCGAACCCGGGTGTACCGGCTCCACAGGCTCGAAGGGCTCTGCGAGGAGCTCTTAGCCACTTATCGAATTGGCGGCGCGTACAGAATGCCACCCATGGACCAAAGCTGATTGATGCCGCGAGGAATGCCCAATTGTGTCTTGACACCTAAATTTCGGTCAAAAACTTCTGCGTAGTTGCCGACCAGCCGAATAATCCGGGCAGCCCAATCCTTGGTCAGACCCATCTTCTCACCATAGTCCGCGTCAGTGCCAAGCAGCCGTCTAATGTCGGGCTTTTTGGACGATAGTGCCTTGGTCATCGAATGTGATGACACGCCCAGCTCCTCGGCATTCACCATCGCAAAATGCGTCCATTTCACAATATTGAGCCACTGCGGGTCACCCTCTCGTATGACAGGTCCAAGCGGTTCCTTTGAAATAATATCTGAAAGGATTACGTGATCGTCGGGCTTTGTAAGCCCTATGCGGTCGGCATAAAGTTGTGATGTGTCGCTTGTGAGAACGTCGCACTGATTTGCATCGTAGGCCTTTGTTGCATCTTCGGCGTTATTGAAAAGCACCGGTACAAAAGTCATGCCATTGGTTTTGAAGTAGTCGGAAAGATTGAGTGCGGTTGTCGTGTCGGACTGAACGCACACCCGGCTACCATTAAGCTCTAACGCCGAATCAATTTTGCGCGCTGTGCGCACCATAAAGCCTTGGCCATCGTAGTAGGTCGTTGCGGCGAACACCAAACCAAGATCGATCTCTCGCGACATCGTCCAGGTGGAGTTGCGCGACAGAATGTCTATTTCGGATGATTGAAGTGCGCGGAAGCGATCAGTCGTAGACAGCGGAACGAATTTGACTTTGCTCACATCGCTAAAGATCGCAGCAGCAAGCGCGCGGCAATAATCGACATCGAATCCCGTCCACTCCCCTTGTGGGGAGCGGACCGAGAAGCCTGCAATCCCTTGGCTGACACCGCAGAAAAGAACCCCGCGATCCTTAATCGTTTTCAGCGTCTGCGCATTTGCCGTCGGACCAAGCGTCGCAAGGAATGCAAATATAAGCAATGATACCGCAGACTTGCCCGCGTGCTCCTTGATACTGAAGGTCATCAGCGTCTCCAATGTCGGCACGATATCCAGGGGCGCACTATTCCGGTGCAATAATTATAGACTGGCACCCTGCACTACGATGATCTTTGTTCCGACTGGGACTCGTTCATAAAGATCAATGACGTCAGGATTTACCAAGCGGAAGCAACCGGACGACACGGCGGATCCGATCGTCTCGGGTTGATTGGTGCCGTGAACACGATACACCGTCCCCCCTATATACAGCGCTCGAGCCCCCAGTGGATTGCCAGGCCCGCCAGCCATGATGCGTGGCAAATACGGCTGGCGTTGAATCATTTCCGGCGGCGGTACCCAGTCGGGCCATTCCGCTTTGCGGACAATCCGTTTTAAGCCAGACCACTGAAATCCGTCTCGTCCAACCCCGATTCCGTAACGAAGCGCACGGTTGTTGCCGAAAACCAGGTAAAGAAAGCGCTCTTGCGTATGTACAATGATCGTCCCGGGCGCTTCCGTTGTACGGAAAAATACCATTTGCCTTCTGTATTCAGCCGGCAACGTCTCCTCGTCGGCGTTTGGTACAACGCCGGGCTGGTCGCCAATCAAATTCTCAGCAGGACGTGGACCAGACCACTGCGTCGTTTGCGCAAAAGCGGGGGCAGTGATGAGTAGGTTGCCGATGATGCCGACCAATGCCCCACAGATTATTGCGGATAGTCGTATTGGCTTCTGCATTGAGTACATCCTCTAGCTAGTTATAGCGTCGCACGTTGACCCGCTCGGCTTGGCCATGACGTGAAAGCGGCCGCCCGACGTCGCGTGCAGCTTTTGTAGGGCGGTGTACTCATCGGTCATGAGCTATTCGGTTGATCTGAGTTGGAAAATACCGATCGCATAATCGGCAATAATCACGTTAATTTATATCATAGCTGACGGCGCCGCGACAACTTTCTCTGTGGCCTCTCAGCGCCGCGTAATACTCCAGTATCCGAGCGGTTTCTCGTCAAAGCTCATGATCAGGTGGCCCGCGCCGGAGGCAAAACCGCTGATCTTTTCATCACAATCTTATGCCAATCATGCTTTCTCGTACTGCCGAACGATTTGCCGGAAATTATCTCCGGCGCTGAAACTCGTAGCTCGGTTGTAGTGCGTGTTGGTGACGCTCGGATGCGTGTGGTGCAAAAGTGCGTTGCTGATGGGTCATTCGCGCCGTAGCCATCGGTCACCAAAATCAGGATTTGTCCGTTGTTGTCCCAATAGGCGACAAAACCCGGTGCGGTCGACTTGTCCGTTAAGTGCCAAAGGCGACATGGCGACAAGACGCCGACGCTCTCGTTTACATGCTGATATCTTCCAGAACACTGCCGCACAATGAGAGGAAACGCCGACATTGAAATTGATACAGGGCACCCAATCGCAACTTGGCGGATAAACTGATTACTTCGACTCCAAAGACCCTCCGTGGCGTCTCTGTGTGGCAAACTCTTTGAGGATTTTGTCTGTTTCGTCGATCTCCATTGAGCCGGTGTTCAACTCGTCCATGAGCTCGATATTGCCATTGCGGGCCAGCTTCGCATTCGTCAGCAACTGCCCCATCGGCGCACCGATAGCCCGGCTCATTGCATATCCGATCGCAAACGCAAGCAAGGTGGCCAAGCCAATGAAGCCGATCAAGATAATATTTGTCTCGGATGCGGGCTCTAGCTGTCGGTTCCTCGGTACCGTAACAACGACCTGCCACGGCCAGTCGACATTGGACATGCCGCCGACCGCAACAAAGTAATGCTGCCCGTCTACCTCCGCTTCCGAAACCTTTGCTGAGCGCATGCCGGCAGAGTCTCGGAGCTGTTCGCGCACCCTTTCGGCCAACTTGCCTTCGATGCCGGGCAACTCAGAAATGTCTCGAAACCGATTGGCGCTGTTGCCCGCAGCGCTGTCTCGCAAGACGACACCGGCGTTGCTGTGGGCAATTACCTTACCCTCGGATGTGCAGATGTAGACCGATTTCTCCCCCAGCAGCCCGCTTCGTGCCAAGAAACCCGAAATTTCACTCATCTCGACATCAATTCCAAGCACAAATTCAACCGCCCCATCTTTCCCAATAATGGCTGAGGCGAGCGTGATCCCGGGTTTATGAGTGGTGAAGAAGATATAGGGCTCGGTCCAGGCGCGACCGCGCCGTTCAACCGCGGAGCGATACCAGGGGCGTGTTCGCGGATCATAGGTGTCGGTGGGGTCGCGCTCACGTTTGACAACGGTGTAGTCGGGCCCTCGCCACGTCAGTTCGGCCTCGCGACCCTGGGGGCCAATCCGTACGACCTTAGTGCGCGTACCGCCCTCAATCTTCTCGTCGCTGCGCATGACGTAGAAAAATTCGCCTGCAGGATTGCCAATATAAAGACCCGCCAGATGCGGCCGCAGTCGAAGCTGGTCGAAAAAATAGCGTTCGAGCTGGTCTGGCTTATCCAACCCGAGGACGTGGTCCGAAAGCAGTAACTCACCGGCCTCCGCAGTGGTCTCGGCCGGCATGAAATAGTTTCCGGTAGCTGAGATTGATTGCAAAACGGCGTCTTCCGCCCTCTGCCTGGTTATCGAGTTGAGTTCGGACTGGAGCGCGAAGAAATACCAGCCGAAAATCAGCGCAATTGTGAACAGCTGGCCAAGAACGACACCTAAAAAGACTTTTGTGCCAACGCGCATTTGCGTCCCGTGAAAAATGGCCGACCTGGCGGTTCAAATGAAGAGAGATGCTGGGACTTAAGTTTAGTCAGTTTGGATTGATGCAATTATGACAGCAATAATGACCGTTGTCCTTGTCTTGATTCAACAAATCATGCCGCGCGGCCTTCGATCGGACACCGAGGAGGCCGAACTTTTTGATACACCATTCCAGCAACAAATTCAGCGTCCGTGGGAACTCTGGAAAAGTAAGGTGATGAAAGTTTCAAAGAACGAATAGACGGTTTGCAATCGATTATTCAAACGAGAACTACTAGCTAGGGGCACTTATGGATGCGTAGCGTCAGGCTCGATCGAAAAGTCACCTACGGCATCAGTTCTTCGGTTCGTCGCAGGATTTTGAATGTCCGTTCCGGGTCATTCGCGCCGTAGCCATCGGTCGCCAAAATCAGGATTTGTCCGTTGTTGTCCCAATAGGCGACAAAACCCGGTGCGGTCGACTTGTCCGTTAAGTGCCCACAACCGGACTCATGCACTGCAACATGATCGGCAAACACAAAGACCGCCGCGCGGCGGTCTCTCCGAAATCCAATCAGGAGTCCGGGTAGCGACGATTATTGCCTAACCAGCCCGCATCTCGACCGCATCAATCAATGTTTTAGACGAAAACGGTTTGTGCAGGTATGCGTTACAACCCGCCTTAATCGCTTCTTTATTGTTCTGTTGAATATCAACCCCGGTCATTACAATAACATTGAGGGATCGGCCTGACGCCTTTAGGCGTTTGCAGAGTTCGATGCCTGATAGACCACTGCCGAGGTTAATATCTATCAGCAGACAGCTTGCCTGACTTGTCGTAAACCCATCCAAAAATTCCTCCGCCGAGTTCCAAGTTTCACAAGCATAGCCAAGGGCACGCAACAGGCGCACCAGTGACTTCCGCATGCTCGGATCGTCGTCAATTACTGCGACTAACTGTTTAGCCATCGAGTGACGGCACAATGCTGGCGCAAAGAGGGGCCGTACCCCTGCGCAATCCATAGGGCATTTCAGATGAACAGAGTTCCTAGCATCCGGCTAATGCACAGGGATAGCTGCCCCTTAGGGCAATAGGCCAGGCTCGCAAATATCTGGCCGCCTCGCGGCGGCAGCGCAAATCGCGTGTCCGCCTTTGTGCAATACAGCAGGCTGAAGTTATATTGTTATTTTTATGATGCAATGGCCTTACTTGGCGAACGCAATGGGCATTTCCGCGATCTCAACTGGTAGAACAAATTGAAACACCGCCCCGCCTTTGCCGTCCGACGATACGGTAATTTGACCGCCATGACGCTGAATGATCATGCGGCATATGGCTAGTCCCAATCCCATTCCATGCGCCTTTGTCGTAAAGAACGCATCAAAAATGTCGTTCAAGGATTTTGGATCGATCCCCGGTCCCGAGTCTTCGACTGCTATGGCAATTGCATCGCTACCACGAGGCTCAGTTCTTACCCGCAACACCCGTGTTCGCTCCGTCGTGAATTTCATTGCTTCAATTGCATTGTGGACCAGATTAAAGATGACCTGTCGCAATTGATTTCTATTGCCGCCGACAAGTGGCAGTTCCGATGTCAGCTCGGTGCGAGTTGCAACGCCATGATCTTTCAATTCACCGCGCAACGAATGCAATACACTGAGCACAATCTCGTTCATGTCGATCGGTTGCCGGTTCTGATCGACCTTCCGAAATAAACCCCGGATGCCGTCCAACACTTCGCTGGTACGTTGACTGTCATTTATTATGTCACTCAGAACTTCACGGACCTCATCGTAATCGGGCGAAGCGTTTTTAAGTAGCTGCAGTGCTGCATCGCTGTTCAATTCGATTGCTGCCAAGGGCTGTCTTATTTCATGAGCAATCGAAGCCGCAGCCGCCTCCACATTCATTAGCTTGTTATCGCGCTCATGCTGCAGCAGCAGGTTTGCGTGGGCGAGGCTAGCCTCGCTCTCCCTTCGTTCGGCAATCAGCGCAGCGAGAACGAATGCAACGAGCGCCACAACCAGAATGACCGCCTGGGCTTCCAGGATAAGCTCGTAGATCGGAGAACCGGTGGCTCCAAAATGACCGATGCCTAAGGTTGTCGCCCAAACGATTGTAAGGCAAACAATAAACGCTCCGGCCGCGGCGAAGACCGGTCGACAACGGGCCGCAAGCCAAAACAACAAAGGAAATAGCAGCGCACTTGGCACCACCGTCTTCCAAGGCTCCTCCGGTAGCGAAATAATAATTCCCGTCATCGCGGCAAGCATCACCAGTGCAACGGCGCCTCTGATCCACTCGTTTCGCGGCGGCGGCTCCCGCACGGCAGCGGCAAGTCCAATTATAAGCGGCGCGACAGCGACGATGCCGAGGGCGTCGGAAGCGAACCATTGCCGCCAGGTCGTAAGCATCGGTACCGTTGAGCTGTGGAACAGCTTGAAAGCAACCGCTCCCCCGATGCCCGAGATGAGCGTCCCGACAACCGCAGCCGCAAGCAGCCCGAGGACCTGGCGCAGCTGGTCGAGCCTGAAATTAGTACCGAAGTAGCGCTGGATTAATCCAGCTGTGATCAGAGCTTCTGCCGCGTTGCATAAGGCAAAGACAGTAGATGCCGAGATGTTGCGGTCGCCCATGAGGTTGGCAGCGATCGTCGCAGCCATTGTTCCGACGGCTACAGGCCATCGCGCACGAGATCCCAGAGCGATCAAAGCACCTGAGGAGATACCCGCTGCGGGCCAGAACACGGCCACGCCGCCCGGCTGGATAACCAACCCGAGGCTTAGCCGTGCCGCTAGGAAATAGACCACGCAGACCGACGCGGCGAGCCCAACGCTAGGCACCAATGGCAGGTATACAAAATCAGCTGCAGGTCGCTGGAGCTGGCGGTGTTCTAGCAGCCCTTCGGTCATACGCACATTTCCAAACATCACTCACACGCACATTGTCTAAACATCTCTGTTTCCAATATTATCACATTGGCGCGACATCGTAACGTTACCATGACCGCGCCCGACCAATGTAATCGGATACCGTTGACTGGCTGGTTCCCCCTGCTAAAATCGATTTGTCCGCTGTCGCCCCTCAATAGCAGGCATTCGGCGCTGCATTAGGTTCTACCGGCAGCATTGTCTGCTGCGACGCACTCTGAATGTGCGTTGTCAAAAGCAGACAAACAATCCTGCGCCAAAATCCATTTTTGTCTGCTTCGGTAATAGCGGACATGCCGGTTTTATCGGAGCGCTCCTGGTTGGGCGTTGTGACATTCCCAGTTTGACAGCGCAGAAAAACGCCTTTAGCGCCCGTGGGCGCGGTTAGAAAAGTTTGACACCGCAAGTTATTGAAATCGCTAGGTCGTGGCACTTCTCCCGGGCCCACCGCACCCTCTTTGATTTTGCATTCGTATTTGGCCGAATTGTCAAACCGGGACTGCAATGTCTGCTTTCGGGGGTAAAGCGGACATGGGCTAGCGCACCGCAAATGTCAGCTTATGACCCATCTCAGACAATCTGCTTAGGGCGGCTGCCGGCTCAATCGGGAAGTCCGACGGCTCGCCACGCATCGGCGAACGGCTTGAATACGGTCGGATCGAGCTCGGCATAACGTGCTGTGCCACGGATAGTGAACGAGGGTTCGCGCTCTAATACTGTTTGCGCCATAGCCTTGGCGTCATCGACCCGGCCGAGCTTGATGAGCGCGGCTGCCAAAATTGCGCGAGGAAGGCTATAGATCGGATTGGCGTCGATCACATTCTGGGCCGCTTCTGCGGCATCCGCATATTTGCGGCTATCAAAGTAGGCAATCGACAGCGCGTGTTGCGCCCGCCAAATCAACGAGTCGAATGGGCCTAGCCGGAGCGCCCGCTGCGCTCGTTCAATAGCTGCCTCGCTCTTACCGGTCCAGGCGAGAATAGCGGCGTTCCAGCACAGCGCGAAGATGTTGCAGTTACTCAGCTCCAGCGCGTGATCGAAGACCTTGAGCGCCGTGGTGTTGTCATGACCGTCGTAAGCTAGAACGAGCGCCGCAATCGCCAGCGCCGTTGCATCATCATTGCCAAGCCGCACCGCAGCGCGAGCATGACGAATTGCCGCGAGGCGATCTTCTTCGCGCAATTCGCCGCGACCGAAGCGCGAATGGAAGCACCAACTCAGATAGGCGTGTGCAGCGCTGTAGTTCGGGTCAAGTTTCATAGCTTCCTCCAGCAGCGGAATGGCCCTTGCGGCTTCGCTTGGCATTCCGGCAAAGACAAACTGCTGCGAGCGCAGCAACAGGTCGTAGGCCGTAAAGCTGCTGGGTCGTTGCCGTCTTATACGCTCAAGTTCCGCCTTTCTAAGGCTCGGCTCGATCGCGCCGACGACGCACATAGTGATCTCGTCCTGCAATGCGAACACATCCTCCAAGATTCGATCATACTGGTCGGCCCATAGATGAGCGCCGGTCTTCGCGTCGACGAGTTGTGCGGTAATTCGAACCCGATGTCCGGATTTGCGTACGCTGCCTTCGAGCACGTAGCGGACGCCAAGTTTATCCGCGACCTCCTTCACATCGACCGGCTTGTTCTTGTAGATGAAGCTCGAACTTCGCGAGATCACCGAAAGCCATTTGATTCGCGAGAGGCCGGTGATGATTTCCTCCACCGTCCCATCGGCGAAATAGTCCTGCTCAGGGTCGCTGCTCATGTTGGTGAACGGCAGAACCGCAATGGACGGCCTGTCGCCCAAGGGCGGTCCGGCCGCGGGTTCGACCTTTAACGCGGCGGGCTTCTCGACGGCCTGTGCCGCGCCGAGCGGTCCGATGAACCGATAACCGCGGCGCGGCAGCGTTTCGATCCAACGATCGCCGCCGGGCTCTTCGGCAAGGACGCGACGCAGAGCGGCGATCTGGACGGTCAAGTTACTGTCTTCGATCGCGAGGCCAGGCCATGCCGCCTCGATGAGAGCGTCCTTTGACACCGGCGTGCCGGAGCGTTCGACGAGCACCCGGAGCAATGCGACCGCCCGTCGGCCCAGCGGCAAGGGATCGCTGCCGCGAAATCAGAATTTCTGTCTCTGAAATCCAGGCGAAACGGCCCGAAAGTATGGATGGCCATTCCGGCCATTTAATCTCAATTCGCAGTCTTTTCCGAGTTTTTTCGGTCCCCCTTCGGGACTTCGGCCCACCGTCGGGACAAGCTGTCCGTGTCGCTCACTGCAGCCGCTGGAGAAACGCAATGCTCAAGACCCCACTTTGTGACCTCTTCGGTCTCAAAATTCCGATCATCTTGGCGCCGATGGGGACCTGCACGTCGGCGGAGCTTGCCGCTGCCGTATCGAATGCCGGTGGTTTAGGTGGCATCGGTTCGCTCTTCCGGAGTCCGCTGCCGTCAAACGCGACATCGAGGTGGTGGGCAAGCTCACGAGCCGACCGTTCGCCATCAACCACATTCCGCAAGCCATGGATGCCGACGTATTCGCCTTTGCGCTTGCGGCGCGCCCGACGGTCATGTCGTTCACGCTGGCTGATCCAGGTGATCTGGTTCAGCAAGCCCATGATGTCGGCGCGTTGGTGATGGTCCAGGTGACAAACGTCGCGCAGGCGGTTGAGGCCGCGCAGCGCGGCGCCGATGTGATCAGTGCGCAAGGCAGCGAGTCCGGCGGCTATTGCGGTAATGTAAGCACCATGACGCTGGTGCCGCAGGTCGTCGACGCGGTATCGCCTATTCCGGTCGTCGCCTCTGGAGGCATTTTCGACGGCCGCGGCATTGCTGCTGCGCTGATGCTTGGTGCCGTCGGCGTCAATCTCGGGACTCGGTTCATTGCCTCTAAGGAAGCACCGGCGCCGCAAGAATGGAAACAGGCGATTGTCGACGCCAGGTCAGAAGACGTCATCAAGGTCGACGTGCTCAACGACATCAGCCCGGTGCCAGGTACGGTCGGCTACCAAACGGTGTTGCGTTCGCTGCCGACGCCGTTTCTCACAGAATGGAGCACCAAGCGTGCGGAGGCGCGCCGCGAGCGCGCCCGGCTGCGGTCTCAGATCGTCTCGACAACTCAGGCTGGACGCCAACACGAGTGCTTGCTAACGGCCGGTCAGACCGCGGGAGGCATCAAGGAGATTCTGCCCGTCGCCGAGATCATGCGCCGCCTGGTGAGCGAAACCGAAGCCGCGCTTGCGAGCACTGACCGCCTCCGCAGCCAAACTCAAACCAATTGCCGTACTGCGGCAGCGTGCGTGTGAACTTTACTTCCGTTGATGGCACTCAACGTCGTTTCGCCGCGACGCACCAATTTAGTCGCGATTTGACAACAACGGTCAAAGGTCGATTTTGGCCGCGCCAGCTATGACGTGAAATGACCCATCAGCGACATTTAGCCGCCGATATGCGACTTAGCCATTTAGTGTTCTAACCAAGAACTCGCATTGCCGCGAACTGGCTTCCGTGAAAATGTCGCTCGGATAGTAGAGCAAGCCAAAGTGCCCGCCATCAATGTCGACCCATTGTTTCTGGCAACGTATCAATTCGTAAGTTGCTCGCGTCACGTCCGGATTGCATTGTATCATCTCATCGTTGCGGCCAACCATCATGAAGGTCGGGACTTTGATATACGGTGCCGCCAGATAGGCGCTGAACGGCACTGGCGTCGGCGGGGCGACGCGGATGACGCGGTTTTCCCAAAGTGATCCGTGCCGGCCGCCGTAGTCAATAACCCACCGGAACGCCTGGATCGGCTTGAGCAAAGAAGGCGACCCCGCCTGATCGAAGGAAACGACAGGCATAGGACCGACTGTCGTTTCGGCTGTTCCGCGTACATCCCCATCGGCAAACACCGCCTGCATCATCTGGAAATGTTCATCAGACGGTTCAACGTTTGGCTTTTCTACACCGCATGAGGGGCATTGTGCGGCCACGGCGGCAAGGCGCGGCTCGAGCGCGCCGACCACAAACGCGATCATTCCAGAATAGCTATCGCCCCATGCTGCTATCCGGTCGGCTCGAACATCCTGACGTGTCAGCAGATAGTTCACGGCATCGCGATAACCTCGGGCCTGGATCCAAGGTTTGATCTGTTGTCGCAACTCACCGCCGCTCATGCCGGAATTGCGATGATCGTAAAGCAAAACGGCTAAACCGGCTTGGCAGAAGACTTCTGCATAATGGTCGAGCGCCATAGTAATGGTGGCGGTCGTCCCATGGGTCATGATGACGACGGGAAACGGTGCCGCTCGCTCCGGACGATAAAAACGGCCGCGCAATAGAGCGCCCTCGGAGGGAAATTCTATAACCTCAAACATTTTGCGCCTCCAATCGCGCGCGGCCCAATCGGCAAACTATCGTGCTTTGGCGTGTCTGCCCATCGAATGAATGGTGTCTGCTCCTGGCACATAACTGCGTTCGCTGCGCCGCAAAAATCTAGGACGCTATCGGACTAACAACGGACATCGGGCTGCGCGAGGCCCAAATTGGTTCGCAGCGAATGACCCAAAGATGGGGTAATCGGCCGGCGAACTTGTGGATAGCTGAAGATTTTGGGTGCTGCGCTTCAGGCTGATGGTGAAACGAGGTCCGTGGAAGCGGCCTCAAGCGTCAGAAGGAGAAGCGCAGCATGGACCATTTTGCGGGATTAGACGTATCGGTCAAGGAGACCAGCATCTGCATTGTGGATGACACAGGCAGGATCGTGCGGGAAGTGAAGGTAGCCAGCGAGCCTGAGGCTCTGCTGCAAGCTCTGGAGAACCCCGCCTACCATTTCAAGCGGATTGGATTGGAAGCCGGGCCGCTGTCACAATGGCTTTTCAGTGCTCTCGCGGAAGCGGGCTTGCCGGTGATCTGTGTCGAGACGCGGCACATGCGGGCGGTGTTGAAGGCACAGATCAACAAGACCGACCGCAACGATGCGCGTGGCATGGCGCAGATGATGCGGGCTGGGCTTTATCGTCCGGTGCATGTGAAGACGTTACGCAGTCAGAAACTGCGAATGCTGCTGACCCATCGCAAACTGCTGCTGTCCAAGGCCATTGCTATAGACAACGACCTGCGCGGCACTTTGCGTAACTTCGGCCTCAAGGTCGGGATGGTCGGGACGGTGAAGTTCGAGGCGCGCATCCAGGAGCTCGTCGAGAACTTGCCCGACCTGGCCGTTCTAGTCGAACCGATGCTCGTTGTCCGGCGGGTGCTTCGCGAGCAGATTGGCATCCTGCACCGTCGTTTGCTGGCCATCGTGCGGGACGATGAGGTGTGTCGGCGCCTAATGACGATCCCCGGGGTCGGCCCGGTGGTGGCGCTGACCTATTGCGCCACCGTCGACGTACCCGCCCGCTTCCGAAACTCCAAGGCGGTCGGCGTGGTGTTTGGATTGACGCCCGCCCAAGTATCAATCGGGCGAGGTCAACCGAACTGGCGCAATATCAAAGTGCGGGGACGAGATGATACGGATGATGCTCTACGAAGCGGCCCAGGTCATGTTGACCCGCACCAACAAGTGGTCCTGGCTCAAGGCCTGGGCGATGAAGATCGCCAGGCACCGCGGGATGAAAAAGGCGATCGTGGCGCTGGCACGCCGGCTGGCCGTAATCATGCACCGTATCTGGGTTGACGGCACCGAGTTCCGCTGGACCCGGGAAGAAACAGCAGCGGCATGAGAGCCGCGCAGGATCAATTACGATAGGAGAAAACTCGAGCTCCACCGAGCGGTGGAATGATGTCCCTCGCGGGACGATGGATGAGGTGAGTTCGTTCGGTCGCTTGGACCCGCCGTTCGTCCAACGGCAAGGCCGCCCAAAAGATTGTTCCGCCTCGTTCTCGACTCCCATGATGGAAGGGCCTTGGTGCCGATTCCGAAGAGAAGCACGAGCCCGTGAGCGACATCGACACTGCAGTGGCGGATAGCCTGAAAGCGCTTGACCCAGAACGGCCGATTAGAGAAGCGGACATGCGATGTTGGGCAAGTCATTCCCCTATGCAAGTCCCCAAATAAGCCTACTATAATAAGTTGTGGCTGATTTAGGCTGAAAGCGAGACGATCGGCCTTTGGAGCGACACACAGTGAAGACCTTCAAAATCTTCGTGCTTGCTATCCTTTTGGGGTGTGCGGGCAGCGCGAGAGCGACTGTCTGGAACGTTGGCGACCTAACGACCTACCCGCAGGCCGCATGGGGCGGCGATCCAACCGTGGATGCGGGCGCTATACTTCTTACCAACAGCTTCGACACCGTCTACGGCGCGACATTCGGAGTAACCGTTGGCTCGTTCAGCGGCTTTACGATGTCCTTCACTAGTGCGACATCAGTGCTCGCATATATACCCTCGATAGGTACGTTCGCGCCGCTCAATGGGAATGAATTAAATCCGATCTCAACCGTGTCCGGAGGTTTCGGTGGAGAGACGCTTGGACTTGAATTCAACGTCGACTTCTCGGACGCGGGATTTCTTCCGGGAACTTCGGGTCTTCGGTTTGGTGATCTCATCCTGGCCAACCTCAACGGGGCCCAAGCTCCGCTTAACGGTTTAACCGTGCGCCAGCTTCTTGGAGACACGAACATACTACTGAGTGGTGGTACCAGCGTCATCACGATTGCCGATCTCGGTTCGCTTGTCGGCTTGGTGAATGGTTCTTTCTTTGAAGACACACCTGACCAGTTTGCGCAGGACCACCTTGTCGCTCCCGAGATATCAAGTGAGACGCCGCTTCCGGCTGCGTTTCCTCTCTTTGCGAGCGGCCTCGGCGTGTTAGGTCTGCTCTGTTGGCGCGGGAAGAAGAAAGCACCTGTGTGTACCGAGAACTTCATCCGCATTGATTAGCCTAAGGAATCACCTAACGTCTGCGGATCATGTTCGGACCGTTCTGCTTCGTCATGGCCGTTTTGGTCTCGCCGTTCAAGTCGAAGTCCCGACTTGAGGCAGAAAATGCGGTTCTCTGGCATCAGTTGATCGTACTGCGGCGTCAGGTGCAGGGCAGGGCCCGGCTGACGAACAACGACCGCTGGTTCTTTATCCAGTTGTATCGATGGTTTCCGTCAATCCTGAACGTTCTCACGATTGTTCGCCCCGAAACGCTCGTGCGGTGGCATCGTGCCGGTTTTCGCCGCTATTGGCGTTGGAAGTCCCGCTCCGGCGGAGGGCGGCCGCAGATCGAAACGGACCTCCGCGCGCTGATCCGGCAGATGAGCATGGAGAATCCTCTTTGGGGTGCGCCGCGTATCCACGGCGAACTGCTCAAGCTCGGGTTTGATGTCGCGCAATCGAGCGTCGCCAAGTACATGGCCAAGCGATATGGACCGCCAAGTCAGGGATGGCGCACGTTTCTGCGGAACCATGCGCGGGACATTGCTGCCATGGATCTGTTCGTCGTTTCGACCATTGGCTTTGATCTTCTCTATGCCTTCGTCATCGTCCGTCTGGACCGCAGAGACTTGGTATGGATCAATGTCACGACAAACCCAACGGCTGAATGGATCGCACACCAGTTAACCGAAGCTTTCCCTTGGAATGAGGCTCCGCATTACCTTATCCGCGATCGGGATCGCATTTATGGTACCGTCGTAACAAGCCGATTGCGCGCCATGGGCATTCGGGACAGGCCCACCGCGCCGGCCTCGCCATGGCAGAATGGCTTTGCCGAACGACTGATTGGGTCGATCCGGCGCGAGTGCCTGGACCATTTTGTCGTCTTGGGTGAGGCGCATCTGCGCCGGATCCTTCGAGCCTATGCCAGCTATTACAATTACATCAGAACGCACCGGTCATTGGATAAAGATGCGCCGGTCTCTCGCTCCGTTCAGCGGATTGGAATCATAAGTTCACGTCCGATCCTCGGCGGCCTTTATCACCGCTATGGGCGGGCTTAGGTTTTCGGTACACACAGGTCTCTTTTGCTGCTCGTTGTGCTTACCCCGGTACGAACACAATTCCGGCAATGTTTTGCGATGCATATTCCCGTAGTCCCTAATTTCCAACCGGCCGCCGGTGGGCTAAGATGATCACGAACGAGTTGAGGCCGCAGCAGTGTTTGTAGGCAGACAGAAGTCTGATCTGAGGACGGCGGGAAGAGGGAATTGTCCGGTCACCTCCGCGGGGTCACGCACCTTTGTGCGGACGTCATTTGCCATCTCGTGGGTTTGTCTGGGCGTCGCCGGAGTAAGTGCGGTTATCGCGGCAGCGATTTGTCTGCCGCCTCTCCATGGTCGTTCCGTCTTCGCACTTGAGCTAAGGTCATCGACGGCTCCGGCTCTGGCGGCGCGCGCGCTCGATGTTGCCCAGACTTGGCACGAAGAGTGGACGCAACTCGTCGGCCGCATCGGCCTTGGAGTGCGGGGATCGCAAAACGATGCCTGGAGTCCGACTGGCGGTCTTTCGACTTTGTTGGCGACACGCTTTCCTTCCGCCGCCAATGTGCGCTTGCCCAGCATAGAGGTCGCAATGCCTTTGCCGTTGCCGCGGCCCCATGGTATCGCGCGCCAAGGCGTCGCCCGTACCCCGCCGGTGGTTATCGATCCGCAGGTCGCAGCGCTGCCGCCGCAGCCACAGTCCCAGCCTAAGTCAGGCGAATTCGGCATCTTCGATAAATTGTTCGCGGATCCTGATCGCGCTGCCAAAGCTGTGCTCGCCGCCAATCCAAACACGGCGCTGTATGACATCGCCAAGCGTGTTGTTTATTTGCCGGATGGCGCCAAGCTGGAGGCACATTCGGGTTACGGTCAGTGGATAGACGATCCGGAGTCGGTCCGTCGCAAGGATGTCGGTGTGACGCCGCCCAACGTCTATGCCGTCAGCTTCCGCGAAAAGCCGTTTCATGGCGTTCGCGCGCTGCGCATGAAGCCGGTCGGCAGCGGCAACATGTATGGGCGCGACGGCATCCTGGCCCATTCCTACTTGCTCGGCGATGGCGGCGCATCGAATGGCTGTATATCGGTGAGGGAATACGACAGATTCTTAAAGGCTTACGAGGACGGCAAGTTCAACCAGATCATCGTCCTGCGCAGCGCCGATGAACCGGTGCCGTCGCAAGTCGCCAGCGCTCAAGCCAGGGGCACGTAAGGCGCCAGTGTGTAGTTGAGCGTCGAGTGCAGTCTGGTTGTCACCAAAAGTAAGCGCATGGGATCGACGTCAAGGCGACCGTCGGCAAATCTTGTTTGTTGATTTTGAGCGCAAAATGAAAGGCCGCCAGTGGGGGAATCTGGCGGCCTTGGGTTAGACAAGGGCTGATTTGGGGATGGGGCGCCCTTGTCACCTGTAGTTTGTTTGACTTTTGTGCGCGATTTCGCGCGCTTGCTGCATAAAGATTATCGGATGACCGGATCGCTGCGATCCGTAAGGACCACGGGTGCGCCAGCCTTGACTACGCTTGGGCCCTGCCCGGTCATAATATCGATGCGGAGATTGAGCATTTGCACCGCGATACCCAATACGGTGATCAGCAGCGCGGCTGCAAAGCCCACCCACGCGATCTTGAGGTGGGTAGAGCGGTCTGCGGTGTACATCGACCAATTCATCGCAATCTCCAACACGCGCGCTTACTACTCGGGCGTGACCCTTGAGAAACGATCCTTGATGAATGCATACGTCTAAAGCCCCCAATACAATGTGCTGTAGATCACAGAGTCGCCGGCTTTAATGTTGTGTGTACCGAAATCGTCATCCGATACTAATTTCGGATTTGGTCGGTAAAATTCCCTGTTCCAAGGCCAGAATTCCCTGTTCAGTTAAAATACTTCCCTGTTCTATTTTCTAGGGAATCTTACTACAAGCCGTTGAATTTGTTGGTCGAGCGGTCGCCGAAAATCGCCGCGGGAGCTAGATTCGGCAAAGTTCCCTGTTCTTTTCCCTGTTAGCAGGGAACTTGGCAGTGGAGACAGGTTCAACCTCGACTGCGTCCGCCACCACGCAGTCCACTCATTTGTGCCTTTTGTCTCTGCGATCCGGCAAGCGTGGCGCGTGCGACTGTCAAAAACAGGGCGGCAAACCCGGATACGGCGAGTCGTGTCGCCGGTAGCGTGCCGGCGAACAGACACATGCCGAGGAAGCCGAGTAATAATCCTAGCTTTTTGTGGGAAGTGGTCATGACGCGGGTAATGCTAAAATGTCGGCAGTGGCGCCACGCCGATGACAGGCCGATGCAACGCGAGAAGCCCGAC